>CAIMFV010000021.1 GCA_903840435.1 uncultured Caulobacterales bacterium | reverse complement strand
GCGGCGCGATAAGGTCCCGCACGCGGCCCTTGGCCCATGTTGCGCTTCAGTTCACGACAGATCGTCGACGGCTGGCGATCCAAAGTTGAAGCAATTTCCCGGATCGAACGGCCCGAGCAACGTAGCTCGGCAAGGATGCACCGCTCTTCAAGGCTGAGTTGGTCGTACCGCTGTCCCATAACAACACCCCATCAAAAAGGTGTTGCACTTCGTTTGAGCATTCGTGTCGTGCTGCCTGTGGCAGCCATGGCCCTTGTTGCAGTCGCCATCAATCCCTTTATGCAGGTCGGGTCTCGCGATCTAGGTTGACGCTGCCGATCGTGCTGCAGCCAAGCCAAGCCTCGTCGAACGATCCACAGTCTTTTGAGCACCCAGGAAACGAGCCCTTCATGCCGGAAGCCAACCGCCTGCAGCGCCTTTGGTCCCGCCTGCAAAGCCACCCCTTGGCTCGGATTGGCCCTGGACTGATCACAGGCGTCGCCGATGACGACCCCAGTGGCATCGCCACCTATTCCCAGGCGGGGGCGCAGTTTGGCCTCAACATGCTCTGGACCATGCCGCTGTGCTTTCCCTTGATGGCGGCGGTGCAGTCCATGTGCGCGCGGATCGGTCGGGTAACAGGCCAGGGGCTGGCCGCCAATATCAAGGCCAGCTTTCCGCCCATCGTCCTGCAAGCCGTGATCCTGCTGTTGCTGATCGCCAACACGCTGAATATCGCCGCCGATGTGGCCGCCATGGGCGAGGTGGCAGAATTGGTCACACACGTCGATCGCCACCTGATGACGCTGTTTTTTGTCCTCACAACCGTAGGGCTCCAGGTTTTTGTTCCCTATCGCCGTTATGTCGCCTTGTTGAAATGGCTGACCCTATCGCTTCTCGCCTATGCGGCAGTGCTGTTCACCGTGCATGTGCCTTGGGGGGAGACAGCCTTGCGAACCCTGATCCCCAAGTTCAAATTGGACGGGACCTCAGCCGCCGTCATCGTCGGCGTGTTCGGCACGACGATCAGCCCCTATCTGTTTTTCTGGCAGGCTTCGGAAGAGGTGGAAGATATGGGCCGTGACGGCGGCGTCGCGCTCAAGCTTGCCGATCCCGCCACTGCCGCTCCTGAGCTTCGGCGGATCAAGTGGGATACCTGGAGCGGCATGCTCTATTCGGACATCTCCGCCTATTTCATCATCTTGGCCACCGCCGTGACCCTGCACGTGGCAGGCATTACCGACATTACCACCGCCGCCCAAGCGGCAAACGCCTTGCGACCACTTGCCGGTGACTTTGCCTTTTTTCTCTTCGCTCTCGGCATTTTGGGCGTCGGACTGATTGGTGTCCCGGTCTTGGCGGGCTCGGGCGCCTATGCGGCTGCGGAGGCCTTTGGCTGGCAGGAAGGTCTAGAGCGGCCCTTGAAGGCGGCGCCCGGCTTCTACGCGGTCTTGACGGTCAGTGTCCTTGTTGGTCTCGTCATTCAATATTCGCCCATCAGCCCGATGAAGGCGCTGTTTTGGAGCGCGGTCATCAATGGCGTCGTCGCCGTGCCCTTGGTTGTCGTGGTGATTCTCTTGGCTGGCAAACCGTCGGTGATGGGCCAACACACGGCCAGTCGAACCCTCGTCGTCCTGGGTTGGATCACCGCCGCAATCATGGCGGCTGCAGCTTTACGCATGATCATTCCCGGCTAGGAGAAACCTTTGAGCGTGCGGGTATCGGTCCTAATGGACGCTTCTTTAGCAAAAACGCGTCGTGATTTGACTGATTTTCCGTAGATTTGACCTTCCAGCTTACGAAAAAGATCAGATTTTTCTTTTCCGTGTAGCTATCGTGGTTGGGTGACTCTGGCGAGGCTCAAAATGCCGTTGGACATGCCGCGCGACCCCTTCTCCGACTTCGCAGTTCCCTTTGGCGGCGACACCCCGCTGCGCCGCCAGATTCGGCACAGCCTCCGCACGCCAGAAGCCGTGTGCGTAAAGGCCCTGTTGGCCGAAGCCGATCTGCCGCAGCCCGTACGCGCATCGGCCAAGGCCATGGCGGAACGCTTGATTGCCCATCTGCGCAGCCAGGCCGCGCCAACCGGCGTCCAGGCCTTGGTGCAAGAATATGCCCTGAGCTCACAAGAGGGCGTGGCGCTGATGTGCCTCGCGGAGGCCCTGTTGCGCATTCCCGACATCGCCACCCGTGATGCCCTGATCCGTGACAAGATTTCCGGCGGCGATTGGCTGTCCCATTTGGGCGAAGGCCGCTCACTGTTTGTCAATGCCGCCACCTGGGGCTTGGTGGTCACCGGCAAGCTCACCCAAACCACCGATGATCGCGATCTGTTGCACGCACTCAGTCGCCTTGTTGCCCGCATGGGGGAGCCTGTCATTCGTCGCGGCGTCGATATCGCCATGCGCCTGATGGGCGAGCAATTTGTCACCGGCCAATCGATTTCCGAAGCCCTGGCCAGCGCCCGCCCCCGCGAGGCGCTGGGATTTCAGTTTTCCTACGACATGCTTGGCGAGGCGGCCATGACGGCAGCCGATGCGGCGCGCTATCTGGCCGACTATGTCAACGCCATCCATGAGATTGGACGGGCCTCAGCCAAGCGCGGCGTCTATAATGGCCCTGGAATTTCCATCAAACTTTCCGCGCTCCATCCCCGCTACGCCAGGGCTCAGGCGGACCGGGTTTTGGCCGAGCTATTGCCCCGCGTGCGCGAATTGGCGCGGCTGAGCCGCCATTATGATATCGGCTTCAATATCGACGCCGAGGAGGCGGACAGGCTTGATCTGTCCCTCGACATATTGACCGCCCTGGCCGAGGACGCGGACTTATCAGGCTGGCATGGGCTTGGTTTTGTGGTGCAGGCCTATGGCAAACGCTGCCCTCGGGTTGTAGATTTTATTATTGATCTCGCCCGGCGCACCCAGCATCGCATCATGGTGAGACTGGTCAAGGGGGCCTATTGGGACGCCGAGATCAAACGGGCCCAGGTCGAAGGCTTGGACGATTTTCCGGTCTATACCCGCAAGGACCATACCGACCTCGCCTATTTGGTTTGCGCCAAAAAGCTGCTCGCGGCCCGCGATCACGTCTTTCCGCAGTTTGCCACCCACAATGCCCAAAGCCTCGCCACGCTTTACCATCTGGCAGGCCCCGAATTTCACCTCGGCGACTATGAGTTCCAATGCCTGCACGGCATGGGCGAACCGCTCTATGGCCAAATCGTCGGAACCGCACGCGACCAGCGCCCTTGCCGCATCTATGCGCCGGTCGGCACACACGAGACCTTGCTCGCATATCTGGTACGCCGCCTGCTCGAAAACGGTGCCAACTCGTCCTTCGTCCATCGGATCCACGATCCCGCCATTTCAATCGCGGAGTTGGTGACGGACCCGGTCGAACGGGTGCAACAGGCGCTGACGCCCGGCCAACCGCACGACAAGATCGCCTGCCCGCCAAACCTTTTCGACAGCCGACAGAATTCGCGCGGTCTCGACCTTAGCGACGACCTGACCTTGCAGGCGCTCAAACTTGGGCTTGCCTCCAGCGCCCGTCAAAGATGGCAGGCAGGGCTGCTGCGTTCTGGCGAACCGGGTCTTGCCATTACCAACCCGGCGGACCGACGAGACAAGGTGGGCGAGGTGTGGGAGGCCGACCTTGCCCAGGTGGAAGCCGCAGTCGCAAATGCCACGCAATCCGACTGGACGACCTGGCCAGTGGCGGAACGGAGCGCATGCCTCAGACGCGCAGCCGACCTCCTGAGCGAGCCGTCTGCCAACCTAATTGGGCTGTTGATCCGAGAAGCCGGAAAATCAGCCACCAATGCCGTTGCCGAGGTGCGCGAGGCGGTCGACTTCTTGCGCTATTATGCAATCGAGGCCGAGGCGACCCTGGCAGTCGCAACGCCACTCGGTCCGGTCGCCTGCATCAGCCCCTGGAACTTTCCGCTGGCAATTTTTGTCGGTCAGATCGCTGCGGCCCTGGCGGCGGGAAATCCAGTGCTCGCCAAGCCTGCTGAAGAGACGCCGTTGATCGCTGCCGAGGCGGTGCGCCTTCTCAAGGCTGCCGGCATTCCAGCGGCGGCTTTGCACCTTCTGCCTGGACCCGGAGAGATTGGCGCGGCCTTGGTGGCGTCGCCAGGTGTTCAGGGCGTGGTCTTTACCGGCTCAACCGACGTGGCCCGGCGCATTCAGGGCCAGTTGGCCGATCGCCTGTCTCACGCAGGCAAACCCATTCCGCTGATCGCTGAGACCGGCGGACAAAATGCGATGATTGTCGATTCCTCCGCTCTAGCCGAACAGGTCGCCGCCGATGTGGTCGCGTCAGCCTTCGACAGTGCGGGTCAAAGGTGCTCGGCCTTACGCATCCTTTGCCTGCAAGAGGACATCGCCGAGCGCACCTTGGCCATGATCAAAGGCGCCATGGCCGAGCTGAAGATCGCGCCCCCGACTTCGCTTGCCAGCGATATCGGACCGGTCATCACCCGCGAAGCGCGGGACGCCATCAAAGCCTATATTTCTCGCATGCGCGATGCGGGCCATAAGGTCCACCAAACCGCGCTTGGCGTTGAAACTGCCTTTGGCGATTTCGTTCCGCCGACCTTGATTGAGATTGCCAATCTGGACGCCTTGGGAGCCGAGATATTCGGACCGGTTCTGCACGTGTTGCGCTATGCCCGAACCGAGCGCGACAGCTTGATTGAGGCAATCAACCAAACCGGGTTCGGCCTGACCTTCGGTCTGCATAGCCGCCTGGACAGCGCGGCCCAGCAGGTCATGGCCCACAGCGCCGCCGGAAACATCTATATCAATCGCAACACCATTGGCGCGGTCGTCGGCGTCCAACCTTTCGGCGGGCGCGGCCTTTCGGGGACAGGGCCAAAAGCAGGTGGCCCGCTCTACCTCTCGCGTTTGGTTGCTGGAGGCCATTGCTCGCGCATCGCACCGGAGCGGAAGGCCCCTCGACCTGCCTTGGAGCCCTTTTTCGATTGGCTTTCCCAGTACGCCGATCCCAAAACTCTCGCCGCAGTCCAGACCCTGGTAGCGCGCGCCACGGTGGGTCTTGAGCTTGAGCTGCCTGGAGCGGTTGGCGAGCGCAACCTCTATCGCCACCGACCAAAGGGACGCGTCGCGCTGGCGGCCAAGTCCACTTCCGGGTTTTACCTCCAACTGGGTGCCGTGCTGGCCACCGGCAATCAGGCGGTGGTGATTGAATGCCCGCTGGGAGCACCCGACGTCCCGCCTCGCCTCGCCCGAGAGATCACCATGAGCCTGCAAGGCTGGACGGACACGCCCGATCTCGCCGCTGCTCTGGTCGAAGGGGACGCTGCGGAAATATTACGTGTGCAACAGGCTTTGGCGGCGCGGCCCGGCCCAATTGTACCGCTCCACGTCGCCTCAACGCCCCTCGCGCCCGATAGCGCAGTCTATGATCTTGACCGATTGGTGGACGAGGTCTCGATTTCGATCAATACCACCGCTGCGGGCGGCAATGCCCACCTGATGGCATTAGCCTGACGGGGGGTGCTCGTTAGCGAACCTTGGGAGGCGGCTTATGGTCCGCTCCATGATCGGGACCTGCGGTAAGCCCCGCCACTAAAAGCCCGAACAGCGCCGTTGTCGCGGCAGCGACCCCGAACGCCGTCATGAGGGGATGAGCCGACACGCTAACCTCCAGTTGATGCACAGGCGGCCCGGCGCGCTTGCGCGCCTCCTCTGCCAGAGAAACGGCGGCTTCATGAAAGGTTTTGGCCGAGCGCGTCAGCGCATCGTCCGTCTTTTGATGCAGCCGTTCTGACGCCGCCATCAGTTCATGCAGGGCATGCTCCACGGCATCGCTTTGCTTGGGCGCTACGAGGGGCGGGTGAATGTCGTCGGGCATAATGTCAGTCCCTTTGGCGGCGCTCAGAAGAGCCAAGCGCACCGCACATTGTCCACGCTAGCCCAGGCAGCTGGGAGGGCGCAGGGGTCGGAAACTACTCCCTGACTGAGATTCCTGTTTCACCGCGTCTTGGACCGCCGGTTTGGGCACAGGTAGAATCCGAGGGTCGGCCAGGGAGCGACACAGCCTAGGATACGAAAGCTTCGCCAGGAACGCCTTGGCGGCGCCGCTGCGTGACGAGGAACCTTAAGATGCCCTTTCAAATCCGGCCCAGGACGCGTTTAGTCAAACGCTTCGGCTGCAGCCTGCTCGCACTTGCCGTCTTCGGCTTGGCCGCATCGGCCGCTCTCGCCCAGCCCTATGGTCGCGGATGGGGCCAGGATCATGGCGGCGGCTACAATTATCGCCGGGGCGAACATATGGGGCGCAACGACTGGAATAATGCGCCCGTGGTCGATTACCGCGAACATCACCTTCGTCGGCCTCACCGCGGTTATGAGTGGCGCCGATCGAACGGGCGCTATGTTATGGTCGCCATCGCAACGGGTGTGATCGCATCGGTCCTGCTCGGCGGACATTGATTGCTTTCAATTGGAAGGTCGGCATGCGACGCATTCTCCTTGGCCTTTTCGTCGGCCTGACCTTGATGGGAAGTCCGGCCATGGCGGTTGAAGAACCGAAATACACCCTCGTCTTGCAGGAGGGGACGTTTGAGGTGCGCGACTATCCACCGAGCTTAGTTGCCGAGGTGACAGTCAATGGCGATCAAGGCGGATCGGCTAATCGGGGCTTTCGACTTTTGGCGGGCTATATTTTTGGCGGCAATCAAACGCGCCAAAGCATACCAATGACCGCACCTGTCGCCCAACGCTCAACCCATGAAACCATCCCGATGACTGCACCGGTGACTCAGAGTGGGTCTCAAGGCGCCTGGGTGGTGCGGTTCACCATGCCGAGCCGCTATAGCTTTGAAACGCTTCCCCAGCCGACCGATCCTCGGGTGAAGTTGAAGGCCGTCACCGCCGCCCGCTTTGCTGTGGTGCGCTTTTCCGGCATCGCCAACCCAAAGAGCTTTGAGGCCAAGGCTGAAGAGGTGTTAGGCTTTATCAAGGCGCACAATTTCCACGCCATCGGACCGGCGACCCTTGCCCAATATGATCCCCCTTGGACCCTTTGGTTTTTGCGACGCAATGAAGTCATGATCCAGATCGCGCCATAGTCAGTTGGGTTTGGGCGTTCGCCATCGCCTAACCCATGACTCTCGCGGCCAAGACCATGGAATTACGCCCAAGCGCGACTATCTCAACATGAAGTCAGCAAATTGACGGAGAGATGCCATGACAAGTGACGCCACCGCGCGACGTGGGTTTTTGCAACTGTCTCTGGCGGCGACCGCCTTGGCGGCCCAGGTTGGTCAGGCAGTGGCCGAGGTGCAGCCGAAACTGGGTGCCTCTCCCCTGACCCAGCCGCCCCTGCCCTTCGATCCCAAGGCTTTAGAGCCGGTTATTTCGGCTGAAACCTTGAGCTTCCACTATGGCAAGCACCACAAGGGCTATTTCGACGCTGTCAACAAGGCCGTCGCCGGAACGCCGCTTGCCACCGCAACGCTTGAACAGATCATTGTGCAAACGGCAGGCCTTGCCGAGCGCGCGCCCCTGTTCAATGCCGCCGCGCAAGCGTGGAACCATAATTTCTATTGGCAAAGCCTGAGCCCGACGGCCACATCGCCCAGCGGTGCCCTGGCCGCCGCCATTACCCGCGACTTCGGCTCGCTCGACGCGTTGAAGAAGCAATTGGCCAGCGCCGCGATCAGCCGGTTTGGCAGCGGTTGGGGTTGGTTGGTGGTCGAGGCGGGCAAGCTGAAGGTGGTTAGCACCTCCAATGCCGATATTCCGTTCCTGCACGGCCAAACGCCGCTGTTGACCGTCGATGTCTGGGAGCACGCCTATTATCTCGACTATCAAAATCGCCGGGCCGACTATGTGACCGCTCTGCTCGATAAGATCGTCAATTGGGAGTTTGCAGGTCGTAATTTCGACGCCGCTTGACGCGCGAACTTGGGCGACCGCTCCGCCGTTTGAAACTAAAGATGACCGACGACATTGTGCCGCTCGACGCGCCTGGATTAGCTGCTGACCCGGGGCTGGCTGAGGCCTTGCTTGCCCTCAATACGGCCCATGAGGTCGAACTGTCGCCCCTCACCCCGACGGGGCTTGCGCGCCTTGTTGAGACTGCTTTCGCCGCGTGGCGGATTGGCAAGGGTGAGGCGATGGTGATCGCCTTTGATCAGGCGGCTGATTATGACAGTCCAAACTTCCTCTGGTTTCGCGACCGCTACGAAACCTTCGTCTATGTCGACCGCGTCGTAGTCGCGAGCTCGGCGCGGGGCCGTGGCCATGCGAGGCGGCTCTATGAGGGCTTGTTTGCCGCCGCCGAACAGGCGGGTCATCGCCGCATCGTCTGCGAAGTCAATTCTGATCCGCCCAACCCCCAATCCGATGCCTTCCATGCGAAACTCGGCTTTGCAGAGGTCGGCGCTGCGCACCTGCCCGACCGGGGCAAGCAAGTCAGGTATTTGGAGCGACACTTGGCTCGCGCGTCTGAGTGAAGGCTCCTCAGTCTTCGCCGATTTGCTTAAGGTGCCTCCCCAAAATTCGCCAAGTTTTGCACCCCTGATTGCCAAATCAGAGGGTGGACGCTACGATTCTCTTTATGCGGCAGAAATTTGCCATGAGCAGAGGTTGGAGTGCAGGCATCGTCCTGGCGCTGTTGGCCTTGCTCGTCCGCGCCGCCGTGCCGACCGGCTTTATGGTCGCCGTCGACAAGGGCCCGCATCTGGTCGTCTGTACGGGCCACACCGTCAGCGCGAGCAATCCGGGTCCTTCACCGCATCACGACCAGCAAAAGCCGGATGCGCCTTGCGCCTTCGCCGCCGCCCATGTGGCAATTGCAGGGCCAGACTTAAGCCCCTCCGCGCCCAGGACTGAATTTGCCACCGAGACCTTGACCCTGCGGGCGCCAGACCTTGCGCCAGGTCGCGGCTTAGCTGCGCCTCCGCCGCCGTCAACCGGCCCCCCTATTCGCCTGTGAACTGAAACGTCCTCTCGCCCTTTGGCTGCCAAATTTGGTGCGCCTGGCGAAATTTGTAACCTGCTCACAGGAAGACCTCTCCCATGACCCCACCCATTTCGCGCCCCGCCTTTGCGGCGCTGGCCAGCCTTGTCGCCGCCTCGGCATTCTTAGCCCCCACAATGACGCAGGCATGCGCCTGTGGATGCGGCGTTTTTTCTGTCGGCGCTGGAAATTTAATGCCCGACGGAAACAAAGGTTCGGTGTTCGTTGAATATGATTTCATGGACCAATCGACCAATTGGTCGGGCAGCTCTCGCGCCTCTGCCGACGACAATGGCGACAAGAAAATCAAGACCGACTTTTTGACCCTGGGCGGCCAAATCCGCGTCGCACAGAACTGGACCGTCACCGCAGAAGTTCCCGCCTGGAACCGTGCCTTTACCACCGACACAGGCGATGGCGTGGAAACCTTCAAGCACGCAGCGCTGGGCGATGTGCGTCTGATGGCAACCTATACCGGCCTTGCCAAGGATATGAGCCTTGGCCTCATTGCTGGCGTAAAGCTGCCGACGGGGGACCACAGCTATGCCAATTTCGATCCCGACACCGAAATTTCCACTGGCTCGACCGACCTTTTGCTAGGCGCCTATAAACAAGGGGCGCTTAACCGCAATGGCGATATCCAATACTTCGTCCAAGGCGTTTGGGATAAGCCGGTCGATTGGCGCGCCACCTATCGCCCCGGCGAGGAACTCGACACAGCCATCGGCGTCAGCTGGTCGGGCTGGAGCTTGGCGGGTGGCAAGCTCAGGGTTGCGCCTGTCGTGCAGATGATCGGCTCCGTCCGCGCACGCGACCACGGTTCGGACGGGCACCCCACCGATAGCGGCTATGAGCGCGCCGTCCTTGCCCCTGGGATTGAGCTGCAGTCAGGACCCTGGCGGTTGTTCACCGACATTGGCGTGCCGGTCTATCAGCGCGTCAATGGCGACCAGTTGACCTCGCCGACCCTCTTCAAAACCATGCTGACCCGGAGCTTTTGAGCCAACGAGTGCGGCGGGCTTGGGGCGAGCCATGGCCTCAAGCCTCCGCCAAGGCCAGAGTGCGCTGGATGGCGCGCTGGAAGGCGGGCCGGGCTTCCAGCTTGGCAATATAGCGCTGGACATGGGGCGCCCCATCAACCGATACGCCGGCAAATTCCCGTCGCCAGAGCCAGCCAAAATGGGCGATGTCGGCAATGGAAAGCGTGTCACCCGCGGCGTAGGGCTGGTTGGCCAGACGTGCGTCGAGCAGCCCGATCAACCTTTGGGCCTCGTTACCATAACGCTCAATGGCCGCGGGACCTGCTCCGGCGCCAACCGCCTGAAATAGCCCGCATTACCAAATGCCACCCCAAGACCGGAGGCGTGGAAGAACAGTTGTTCGAACACCCGCGCCCGGCCATGGCCCTATGACGGCAGCAGCAGACCGGTCTTTTCCGCCAGATAGACAAGGATTGCCGCACTTTCGGTCAGGGTAAGCGGTCCACCTTCGGCGCCGTGATCCACCAGGACGGGCACCTTGGCATTGGGATTGAGCGCGATGAAGTCGGGCGTCTTTTGGTCGCCTTTGCGGATGTTGATGCTATGCAGCTTATAGTCCAGCCCAAGCTCTTCCAGGGCGAGCGGAACCTTGAGGCTGTTTGGGGTGGCGAAGGCGTAGACATCGATCATGACGGGTCTCCTGGGGGACGCGGACGGGTTTTAAGTGCAAGGTGGGCCGAAGTCGCCCTCCCACCAAAGCGGGAGGGCTTGGTTTAGGCTGTATGAGTGGCTCAGGCAGCTTGCTGGACGTTTGGCGGGGTCCATTCGGCGCCCTTCATGAAGGCGTCGTTCGGCGTGTCGGCAAGGTGGTTGGTATAGTTAGAGATCAACTTGGTCGCCGCCAGTACCAGAACGTCGAGGATCGCCCGGTTGTCAAAGCCAGCCGCCTTGAACGCTTCGACTTCGGCGGGGGCGACAACACCGCGATTACGGGTGACGGAGGCGGCGAAGGACCGCAAGGCCTCCAGGCGGGCGTCGGCAATCGGGCGGCCCTCGCGCACGGCTGCGATTACCGCATCCTCAACCTTGGCCATCTTTGACAGGTTGGTGTGGCCAGCCATGCAATAGGTGCAGCCATTCTCGTAGATGATGGCGAGATAGGCGACATTACGCTCGATGGCGGTGAAACCGGTCTTTTCGGCAAGGCCCCAAAGTGCGCCATAGGCCTCAAGCGCCGCCGGGCTTTCCGCCAGAACGCGGTGCAGGTTCGGCACGAAGCCCCATCCCTTCTCAATCTGGTCAAGCAGGGCAGCGGACTGAGGCGCGGCGGTTGTGGTGTCGTGGAGGATAAAGCCGTTGGTGGTCATGACGCGCATCCTTTCGGAAAAGGTGGATAGGTGTGTTCGCCGGAATTGGCGTGACGCTGTTTTCGCCCATTCCTCAAACTTGTGGCAGACCGCCCTTCGCGATATGTCTCATTCTCTGGAGGAATGAATATGGACCGCTTTCATGCCATGGAGACCTTTGTCCGGGTGGTCGATACCGGGTCCTTCTCCGGCGCCGCCCGCGATCTCGGCCTCGGCCAACCCGCTGTCTCGAAGCTGATCGCCGGGCTCGAAGACTGGCTGCAGGTGCGCCTCTTGGTTCGCTCCACCCGACGTCTGGCACCAACGGAAGCCGGACAGATCTACTATGAGCACGCCCGCCGGGCGCTCGACGAAGCGCGCGAGGCCGAGGTGATGGCGCGGGGATCGGCCAGCGGCCTGGAGGGGCGGCTCCGGGTCTGCGCATCGGTCACCTTTGCAAGGCTGCACCTCGCGTCGATCTTGGCGAGCTTCCTCGACCAGCATCCCGGCTTGAAGCTCGAAGTGATGATGGACGACCGGAATATTGATCTTGTTGAGCAAAATATCGATGTGGCGTTCCGACTGGGGGATCTGGCAGATTCCAGCCTGACCGCGCGCAAACTGGCCTCATCAGACCGGTTGGTCGTCGCATCACCTGGCTATCTCGCAGGCCACGGCCATCCGCAGACGCCAAGCGACCTCTTGGCCCATGAGGCGATTGTCTATAGCCAGCCCGCAGGCGGCGCGGTTTGGACCTTTCGTCGCGGGACGTCAGAAAGTTCGGTAACGCTTCGGACGCGGCTGTCCTTCACTGCGGCAGAAGGCGTCCGCGAAGGTGTTTTGGCGGGTCTTGGCGTCACCATGGCGTCGCGTTGGATGTTCGCGCCAGAACTTGAAAGTGGGGAGGTCGTCCAGCTTCTGCCGGACTGGTCCCTCAGCCCCGTCGATTTGTGGGCCATCTATCCCGCCGGGCGCTTGCCCTCCACCAAGGCCCGCGCCTTTGTCACCTGGTTCACCGAGCAGCTTGGCCGGTCCTAGACTGGCCAGAGCGTGGCGATACTGGACCGTGAGGGGGGGGGATCAAAGCGCCAAAGGTTTCGTCCGCGCGCTTCCCCGTGACGGCGATCGAGAGGCTCAATTAGCAGGCGGAGCGGCGAAGCGAAAAGAAACCCTAGGACTCAGAAATCCGCTAGCTGGATCGAAACGCCTCAAGGTCCACGCCAAGCCCGACTGGACGCAACATGCCAAGGCCGCGCCTTTCAAGCGCAACGACCAGATGCTCGACATTCGAGTGTGGAAATTCGGCACACGCGGTCCGTGAGCGCCGCCACAAATCTTGATTTTTGCTATCATCTGGCTCATTATGATAGCACTGAAATTGCTTTGGGGAGTACGCGCTCATGGCCGCTGTTACCATTCGCAACCTCTCTGAAGAGGCGCATCGCGCCCTAAAAGTTCGCGCAGCCCAGCATCATCGCAGCGCGGAAGCGGAAATGCGCGCCATTCTGGAGGCTGCAGTTCGCCCGGAAGGACGGCTGCGGCTCGGCACAGCCCTTTCAGAGATGAGCAGGAAGATCGGGCTCACGAACGCCGATGTCGAGGCGCTTGAAAGCGCCCACGACACCCGACCCGCTGAAACGATGCGCTTCGAATGATCCTTCTAGACACAAATGTCGTGTCCGAAGCGATGAAGCCCGAGCCCCACTGTGGCGTCCGGGAGTGGCTCGACGCTCAGGCCGCCGAGACATTGTTTCTCTCCAGCATCACCATCGCCGAACTGCTGTTCGGCATCGGGGCACTGCCCACCGGCAAGCGGAAGGACAATCTGGAAGCGACTCTCAACGGCGTGCTGAACATGTTCGAGACGCGTATCCTACCTTTTGAAACACTCGCCGCGCGTCGTTATGCCGATCTCGCCGTTAAAGCACAGACGGCCGGAAGGGGCTTTCCGACGCCAGACGGCTACATAGCGGCGATCGCCTCAGCGAACGGGTTTGCCGTAGCGTCTTGCGACACCAGCGCATTCATCGCTGCCGGCCTGACCGTGATCGATCCATGGACTGCTTTTTCGTCGCCCACGCGATAATTGCCCGCCTGGGCGGACCGATCCGGCCAATGGCGCAGAGGCGGCATTGGCCGATGGTGTTCCCATGAACAGGCGACCTTCTACCCGCCATTCGTAGAACAGTGAGCGCCCATTGCTCCGCTCGTTCCGTCGCCATCGAAGTTCTTCTGCCCCCCATCCCAGACCTGCGCAACGTCCGCTTTCGGGCATTGGGCCGACAGGATCAGCTCCGGCCCCGATAGCATAACGGTTGAAGGCGCGCTTGCGGTAGCGGAGCAGCTCTAGGCGCCCGCCCTAAGCTGACGGTAGGCGTCGAGCGCTTCAGGGTCGATTTTGACTTCAATCGATTCCGCCCCGTGTGTGTTTGAGCCGCGCCGTTTCACTCCAGAAATCCAGTACTCCTCGCCCGTCGTTTCATCCACGAAGTTCCCGCGAACACCGCGACCGCGTATTTTCAGCAGTTCCCGACCCCGATAATAGACGGTTTTTTCCGGACTTCGAAAACTCGACCCATCCAATCCGAGCGGCAATGCCGTCGATGTCGCCATCCTTGTTCTCGATATACATCAGGCGGCGGTTTAGCCCGCGAGTGAGCTGGTTCTTCATAACGGACGAAATTTAACTGTGGGCGGGAGTTTTGCAACCGGCCAATGGCACGTCCGCTCAGCGTCGACTTCCCCTCACTCCCACTCAATTATTCAACAGACCTGTAAGGGTCTGTTTTTATTTGAAAAACCTGTCCCGCAGCCTCGCTTTTCCCGTCAGCCATACCGCCAAAAATTCGGGCTGTTGATTTCATTGGAATATTTCGAGCGTTGGAAAATTTCTCCTATCGCCGTCTATCGGCAGCAGTCTCAACCTCGCCTCTTCGTTTCCCCCCGACCGAAATAACCTACGGTAAGAACAGCTTACCAAAAAATACCGTCAGAACGGCGAAAACGCCTTTTTCTTCAGGCAGTTCTACAACTCTCTGCGCTGCCGCCGTGCGATCGCTGAACTTTCGACACCGTCACCGTGTTTCTCAATAAAAAGAGCAGCAGATCGAAAACTCAACAACGGGCGGCCGGGCCGATCGCGCCATCTACACAACAATCCGAAGACGGTTGACATCCGAGCGAGGTGGCTTCCCGAGCCCGTGCTCCAGTCCAATGTTGACGCGGCCGACGGTTCGGACAGTCGCGCCTGATCTGGTGCCCAAAAGCAGAGTCCGCCAATTTCCGGGTCGGGGGGTATGCGGTCGTTCAGCTTCACCATCGACCGGGCTATGGCAGCCAGGCCAAAGTCGGAATGTTGGCGGGGTCCCGACCCCTCTCGTTGTCATGCGCCTATGTGAATCGCGCGCGGTAAATCGAAGGCGGGGTCCCCTGCACCGCCTTGAAGGCGCGCTGGAAGGAGTCTATGGAGCCGAAGCCGCTTCGCTCGGCGATCCGATCCAGTGCCCAATCCGACCGCTCCAGCAAATCGCGGGCGCACTCAACGCGGACCCGGATCAGGAACTGACCGGGCGTTGTCCCGACCTCCTTCGCGAACTGGCGAATGAATGTCCGTTCGCTCATGCTCGCCTGAGCGGCCATGTCGGAAATCCGGATCGGCTGATCGAGATGTTCGGCCGTCCATTGTAGCACCCGGCTCAATCGCGGCGACGCTGCGGCCTGCGCGGCCAGCATCCGGCTGTACTGGGACTGCCCGCCCGAGCGGCGCAGGTAGACGACCAGGTCCCGCGCGATCTCCGCCGCGACGGTGTCATCCAGGTCTTCGGCCACCAGCGCTACGGCCAGGTCGATCCCGGCCGTCACGCCTGCGGAGGTATAGACGCCGTCGAAGGCATGGATCGCATCGGCGTCCACCCGGGCGGCGGGAAACAGCGCCTGGAGCCGCTCGCAGCCGCGCCAGTGGGTCGTGGCGCGGCGTCCGTCCAGCAGCCCGGCCCACCCCAGGAGGAAGGCCCCGGTGCAGACGCTTCCCACGCGCCGCGCGGTGCAGGCTGTGCGGCAGAGCCAGTTCGGCAGGTCCGTGGCGGCGGCGGCCAGCAGGGCCGCCTCCGGCCCTCCGGCGACCAGCACCGTGTCGCAAACGGCGGGAAGTTCGCCGAGCGCGCGTGTGCCGCCGAGGGCGATTGCTCCGGACGTGGCGACCGTGCCGCCGCCGACCGACGCGATGATCACCTCGTAACTGCCCGGGCGCAGCGCCTCGGCCCGCTCGAACACCCCGGCGGGGCCCGCCACGTCCAGCGCTTCGACCCCGTCATAGACGAGGAGGACGACGGCTCGCCGCACGGCCGGTCTGGCGGGATCTGCGGTGGTCTGTGTGATATTGCCGGACATGCTGAAAGGTGTACCGGCCACGGCCACGGTGGCAAGTGGGCGAAGGGCCGATCGCGGGGGTTGGCGAAATCTGCGGCTGGTTTGTCATTCCCGCCAGGCCAGCCCTGCCGTAGGCTTTACCCGATGATACCGATGGGGGCATGAATGTCGGACTCCGGTTGGCTGTATCCGTTCAACGAAATCGCGTCGGCCCTGCCGCCGGAATCCGAGCCCTTGAGGTTCGCCATCGCGGGGCACCACGGTTCCATGACGCTTGGCCTCTACGCGCCGCGTGGCGAAGACGTTCAGACGCCCCACGAGCAGGATGAGCTCTACGTGATCGCGTCGGGCGCCGGCACCTTCGTCAAGAACGGCGAGCGCCGTGACTTCGTCGCGCAGGACGTGATCTTCGTCGAAGCCGGCGTCCCGCATCGCTTCGAGCAGGTCAGCGACGACTTCTCGGCGTGGGTGGTCTTCTGGGGCCCAGCGGGCGGGGAACACTGACAGCGGGGTGCCCGCGCATCGCAGCCTTGCGCGCAATGACGCATGGCGCAGAATTGACCAACCGGAGGAACGATCCATGCTGACCCTGAAGCCCAACTGCGAATGCTGTGACAAGGACCTGCCGGGGGACGCCGCCGCCCGGATCTGCAGCTTCGAGTGCACCTTCTGCCCCGACTGCGCGGACAGCCGCCTCGGCGGCGTCTGCCCCAACTGCAGCGGCAAGCTTGAGGTGCGGCCGACCAGGGTCGGGCCCGCGCTGGAGCGCTTCCCAGCGTCGACCGAGCGGCATGTCCGCGCCCAGCCCTGCCCCGGCGGAGCGTCATGAGCCCCGGCCCGCACATCGGCGCGGGCGTGACCCTCGACGATCCGGCCTTCATTCACCCGACGGCCCTGATCTACGGGCAGGTGACCATCGGCCGGGGCGCCTCGGTCTGGCCCTATGCCGTGTTCCGCGCAGAGATGTTCGAGATCGTGGTGGGGGAGCGCACCAACATCCAGGACTTCGTGATGATCCACGTGGGCAACCGCACGCCGACGATCATCGGCCGGGATTGTTCGATCACCCATCACGTGACCCTGCACGGCTGCGAGATCGGTGATGCCTGCCTCATCGGGATCGGCGCGACGGTCATGGATGGGGCGCGGATCGGCGCGAACTCTATCGTCGCGGGCCATTCGATCGTCACCGAGGGCAGCGAGTTTCCCGAGAATTCGATCATCGGCGGCGCGCCCGCCAAGCTGATCAAGTCGCGTGACAACGGGGCGGCCAATCGGCGTAACGCCCTGTTCTATCACCTGAACGCCCTGAACTACGCCCGGGGCGTGGATCGCCTTCAGCCCAGCGATCTCGAGCAGTTGCGAATTGCGGCATCACAGGGCGGTCCGACATGAGCAGCCTGGTCCTCGTGGGAATGGGGTCGCACATCATGCCGCGGATCGCCCTCGACGTGGCGCGGGCGAGCGGCAGGGAGCTGGCCGGCTATCTGGACGCCGGCCCGGACGCCGCGCCGCCCGATCCGACCTTATCGCGCCTCGGGGACCAAGGCCGACTGGACGATCCGGACTTCGTTCGAACGCATGACGTCTTCATCACCGCCGCCGATCCCCTGCGGCGGGATCTGGCGCATCTCGTTGCTGCGCGAGCGGGTCGGGTCGCAACACTTGTCCACCCGTCCAACATCATCGCGCGGTCGGCAGTCATCGGAGAGGGCTCCCTGATTTCCGCCGGCTGCGTAATCGGCATCGACGCCACGGTCGGCCGGTACTGCACGCTTCATTCCGCCTGCACCGTCGATCATGACGACGTCCTCAGTGACTGGGTGACGATTGCGCCGGGAGCCCACCTTGCCGGTTGGGTCCGGTGCGGGGAGAGCGTCTACATCGGCATCGGAGCCGCCGTGATCGGCCGCATCCAGATCGGTGAGAGGGCTGTCGTGGGCGCAGGCTCGGTGGTCATCCGCGACGTTCCGCCCTCGACGACGGTCGCCGGCAACCCAGCCAAGGCCCTGCCGCCAAAGGCTGACGCCTAGTTGCGACGGCGGACCAGGACCGAGCCGAGCTGCTCGGAGAACCAGGACACGAGGGCTCGCACCGTCCCCATTGGACGGCGGCCGCCCCGCAATCTCCGACTACCGCGACGTCCACTTATGGGCGTTCGCCCCGGCCACTATGATCTGTGCCCGAAAGCAGAAACCCGCTTCTGCCACAATCGGCAGAAAGCGCACGACGGGCAATCGACGGCATGGTCGACCGAAGACGATCAAGCAGCAAACCGAGATCGCATCCTGATCTCGCTGGCCGACAGCCCGAGTTCACGGCGCAGGATCCGTCGCAGGGTCGAGGCTTCCGCATAGCCAACACGGATCGCAATTTGATCGACGTTAAGTTGGGTATCCCGCAAGAGGTCCGTCGCGACTTCCAGGCGCAGCCGCTGAACAAATCGTGACGGCGCCAGACCGGTTGCTGCTACCATCCTGCGGTAAAGTGTCTTTGTATGCAGTCCGCAGATCTCCGCGATCTCGTCCACTGCGATGTCGCCACGGACCAGGTTCTGTCTCACCCACTGCTCCGCCTTGACGAGGGTGGCGTCGGAGGCGGTCAGAGACCCCAACATGACGTAAGTCGCCTGTGAGGACCGTTCGTCGGCGAGCAGATACCTTGCGCAGGTTCGCGCGATATCAGCACCGGCAAGGCGCGTGACAAGGCGAAGCATGACGTCCATCTGCGCCATCGCCGCACCGCCGGTGATGACCGAGCCGTCTTCCACGACGACCTCGTCTACCGCCAGGCGGACCGCCGGATACCGCTGGGCGAATGTCGGCGCTAGAAACCAGGAGGTCGTGGCACGACGGCCATCCAGCCTGCCGGACTCGGCCACCAGAAAGGTGCTGGCGCACGAACTCGCGACAACGCCGTCCGCTGTCCTGATGAGGTCTATCGCGCGCTTGCTGCCATCGCTGGCCAACTCAGCCTCCATCTCGCTGCGAGACACGACACCCAGTCCAGGAACAATCAGGCAGGCGAGCGATCCGGCTGTGCGGGCGACCGAAGCGTCGAGGCGCTCGACGCTGAATAAGGTAGGTCTTCCAAATTGCACGGAAACCCGATTGGCGATGTCCAGCACGTCGGTCGTGACGGCCAGACTGGCCGCCATGACGCGTGGTCCCTCCAAAATGCCGACCCTGATCAATGTCCAAACCTGCCCGACTAACGTCCATCCAGACACTATTCGGAAGCCGTCTCGGTCGGCAAGCTCAACGACACGCCGCAACGCCGAAGGGGGCGAAATGACCTACCTGACCCTACTTCTCGCCTTCAAGATCGTGGTGACGGCATTGATGGTTTCGCTGCCGTTCGTCTTTCTCCCGGCCAAGCACCTCCAGGCGCGGTTCAATCTCGGCGCCGAGGCGCTGCCACTGGCGCGGCTGTACGGCATCGCCGTGACGGCCCTGCTTGTCGGTTATGGTGGGGGGATCGCGCCGGCCCAGGCGGGCGTGTTTCCCTGGGGTGTTGTGGCCATGGGGATTTTCTCCAATCTCGGAGCGACGATTGGGCTTTTTGTCACCGGTGCGTGGCGAAGGTCGGTTGCAGCGCCGATTATCTTCGGCGGCATCGCGGTGGCCCTTGTTTTTGCGGCACTCCTGCCAAGCGTCGCGCTGACCCGGGCTTTTTGATACGGAGTCAATCCGTCCTGATGAGACCTGCAACGACCGAGGCTGACAATGGCATCCGTAAACCTACAGCGTACTGCCGACGGCGTTCCATTCTTGCGGGCCCCGGACGGGAACTTCGAGGGGCTGGACGGCTATCCGTTCAGCCCGAACTACCTCGATTTCGAGGGACTGCGTCTGCACTATGTCGATGTTGGCCCCCGGGACGGTCCGGTGGCCATGCTCATGCACGGCATGCCGACCTGGAGCTTCTTGAACCGACACATCATCCATGTGCTGGTCGCAAAGGGGTGGCGGTGCATCGCCCATGATCACATCGGCTTTGGTCGGTCAGACAAGGTGACGGACCCGGACTGGTATTCCATCCGGCGACACACCCGCGCGTGTCGGACCTTGATCGAGGCCCTTGATCTGAAGGGAATTACCCTGTTCGCCCAGGACTGGGGCGGGCCCACCGGCCTTGCCCAGGCGGCGGAGATGGGCGAGCGCTTCGATAGGCTGGTGATCATGAACACCTGGCTGCCGCACGCGGGCTATGACTACAGCCAGGCGATCCGCAACTGGGCCGACGGGTGGAAGCCGGGCGGACTTTACGATGGAAGCGTGCCGGACCGGATGTCCCTGGGGTCGATCATGATGCTGGCGCTTGGTCACATGCCGATGAGCGCGATCCCAGATATCCTGGCGGGGGGTCGGACGCCCGACCTGTCCCCTCAGGCGCTGGCCGTCAAGCGAGGGTATGATGCGCCGCATCAGGGGCTGGACGCGTCCGCCTACTCGGGCCCGCGCCGGTTCCCACTCAGCATCCCGATCGACTGTCCCGACGACCCAACGGCGGTGGACGGCGCGCAACACTTCGAGGCTCTGAAGAGTTGGACCAAGCCGATCCATTTCATCTGGGGCGGCATGGACGCGGTCTTCACTGCGGACTGGGGCCGGGCGTGGTCGGCGCTCTATCCACAGGCGACGTTCGATCTGCTTCCTGACGCCGGGCACTTTCCGCAGGAGTCCCACGGCGCCGAGATTGCTCGCCTTGTCCTCCAGTACGCTGGTACTGGCGTGGGGTAACACTGTCCCAGGAATAAATTGAAAGCGAACTGATCAGGAATCGGCAATAGGGGAGGTTGCGGCGCGCTGCTTCACCAATAGTTCCATCGTTTAGACTGAACGTCCGCTATGGGTCGCTTCTTCGCCTTGGATCGGCGCCCAAAAGCTGCCCTTGGCGGCGTGGTCGCCGCTGGCAGACGAACGGCAAGTTTCCGGCGGGGTGTCAATGTCGGCAGTTGGCGCAGAGTCACCCTCCGGCCCCGACGTGATTGTTTCGATTTTTCCCTCTGACCTCAGCTCGAATGCTGTCCTTGGCCTACGAACCGGCCTCGCGAACTTTACCGTTCGGGAAAGATCAGCGATTTTGGATGACGTCCGAGACAAAATTTCCCGTTCGGGAAAGCGCGTCCTCGCGAACTCAAAATACCGTCAGGCCCAGCCGTGCTTTTTGACGGTATATTCGATAGGCGTCACTCGGGCGCATTCAAAGACCGTCAGAATTACCGTCAATTAGTTTGGCTGTTGCTAAACCCAACGTCAGGCGAAAATTGATTCGCTAAATAATTCAGGCATTTAGAAAATCGTGTAACAGATTGACCATCGATCTCGGATCATCGACGAAAGGGACGCTAAACCACTGCTTTTTCAGAGATATTTCACGCCAACCCACGCCGGACTACGCTATCCCCCTACTCCCACTCGATCGTTCCGAAGACCCATAAGGGTCTGTTTTCATTTGAAAAACCTGCTCGGCCGCCGTGCATTTCCCGTCAGCCATACCGTCAAAAATTGGGGCTGTTGATTTCATAAAGAAATTTCGGTGGATTGGAAATTTGTCCTATCGCTTTCAATCGCTAACGATTGCCAGTCATCCGGCGATTTTCGCCCAATCCGCCGACGTAGCGGCGGTCATCGGGGTCGGAGCAGATACCGTCAAAAGTCCGCAAACATTTTTTCTTTCAGATACTTCCGCAAAACGCTGATAAGGAGCCAAGTGATCGCCGAAGTGTCGTAACCGTCAAGTTCCTCCCGCAAGAAAAATAGCTGCACCATAAAAACTGGACAATGTTGGATTTGGCCGACGGCTCAGCCCGCAACGCAATCCGGCTACCGCCAGGAGGATAGTCAATGCCAATCGGCCGGATCGTCTCGAACGAAGCGCCGATATCAGGCGGCGTGACCATTGGTGCGGGCGGTCGCTTGCGGCAAGAAGGGAACGCCGTCCTGACGACAAATACTCTGTATCGCTGCGCGAGCGGTCATCAGGCCTGTCGGCAGCCCGCCGCCCGGCGAAACCCATTGGCCAACCCTCAGTAAGCGGCCAAGGCCGGGCAGCGTCTGACGCCTCGACGCGAACAAAGAACCTGGCGTAGGCAAGAAGCCTTCCATGCTGCCCTTCCAGTTGCCCGTGAAGCGAATGACGGTCGCTGGTGTTGAAACGTCAACCGTTTCTATCCGCTCGCGCAAGCCAGGCAAGCGCCGAACAAGAACGGCGACGACCGCATCGGCGATGCGCGACTTCTCTGCTTCGTAGCGCGCCGGATCATTGCGCTGGAGTGCAACCCAGTAGGCGAAATTAAAGGTCGGAAGAAAGCACGTGATCGCGGTCTTGCCCGGCGGCGCAAACGTCGGATCGTAGTGAAAGATTCGAAAAGTCACGGTGGTCAGGGCCGTCTGTGGATCGACTTGCAGGGGCTCCCCAAGAATATGGGCCAGATGTCCAGGCTCTTTACTCAGATCCTGCGCAACACCCAGCGACACTTGGACATAGGACGGAAACACGGGCTGCTCGGCGTAAAGCCGGTCGACCGAGTCGCTTTTATATTCGCCGCCCAGGAGATCATAGATTGCGGCGTGACCGTCAGCGGCGGAGATCACCCAATCTGCAACGATGGTTTCGCCGTTGGCCAGATGCACGCCGGTTGCAACGTCGTTTTCGACGATGATCTTTTCGACCTTGACGTCCGTGCGCAGCGTTCCGCCCGATGCGCGAAAGCGTTCGACGACGAGGTCGATGATCGCCTTTGACCCGCCAATCGGATAGCCGGCGTTGCTGCGGTTCATCCACGCGAACATGAACACCAGCGCGATCACCGACATTTCCGCTGTCCCACTATCGCCAAAGAAGCGGCGAAGCAGGTCGCTCTTGAAGCACTTGCCGTAGTTCGCGGCGCTCATCGCCGCCCAATGCTGCAACAACGGCAACCTTGGCGCCAGGCGAAGCATCGCCCAGGCCCGGCGCCGCCAAGACCCATTGATCAAATCCTGCATGGGCAAATCCGCGAGCACGCGGATCGCCGCTGTGAACGCCTTGATTTCGTCCGCGTCACCTGGGGCCTCGCGCATGAACTCGGCTTCCATGCGGTCAACATTGGAATAGACGCGGAGCGATCGGCCTCCATCGCTCTCCACGCGTTGGTATTCCTCTGCATAATGGAATGTTAGCCGGTCGATGTCGAAAACTTCGCGCCATTGCGCGTTGAGCAGCCCCTCGCGGGACGAACCAACCAACCAATGAATACACGTCTCGAACCGGTAGTCTCCGCGCTTCCAGCTGGTCGCCAGGCCGCCCGCGGTCGTGTGCTGTTCGAGAACTTCAGCTTGGTAGCCACAGGTCTGCGCGTAGACGCCCGCACACAACCCGGCAATGCCGCCGCCGATGACAACAATCTTGCTTGACCCTAACATCATGGTTTGGCTCCCGTTGGAATAGTCAACGGCCAGACCTCGGGGGCGAGCCCTTTGTCGGGTGGGCTGTCATGAGGGTTCACGCCGTTTAAGCGGCTGGGGCGTGCGAGGCTGCGTCACTCTTCTGCACCTGCTGCGTCTGGACCTGTCGGGCGAAACTCTCGGTCAAACCACGCCAATTACCTGAATAAGTCGCTATCCCGTTCACGATCAGATCGGCAAGCGGAGCGCGGCCGCAAAGCGCCGCCATCCGGGCCAGGGCGGCCTTGCCGCCACTGCCGCCGAGTGTGCAGAACAACCCCACCTGCTTGATTCTGGGATTTTCCCTCATGATGTAGCTGCGCATAGGCGTCGCCATGTTCGACGCCCAGACGGGACAGCCGAGAATGACGACATCGTAGTCAGCCACATTCTTCGTTGGCTGCGAGATCGGTGGAGAGCTCTTGAGTAACGAAGCGACGACGGCCGACGGAAAGGCAAAAGGACCACCACGCGGTTCGACGTCGCGGATTCGCTCGACGTCCGCAGAGAGCGTTTCCGCAATCAGGTTGGCGACTTTCTCCGTATTGCCTGTCCAAGAATAATAGGCGACGAGAAATCTCAGCACAGCGCAGTTCCTGTCTGAACGAGCGGATGGAGCGCCATCTTCGAACGCCAGACCGATCATTAGTGGCGTTCCGACCATGTCGGAAGAGTCGGTATCTACCTAGTTCAAGCTAGGTCCTGTCGCCCCGCCAAAGCGCCCCATATGAGGGAACCACCTAAAGCCTCAAAGGTTTCTGACCGTGCAGGAACCAGTTCGCAGTCCGCGCCAGCCCACCTGAGTATAATCCGAACCTTACAACCCTGCGCGCCCGAACGTAACTTCAACCAACCAAACGAAAATTCCTCCCTGTGGTCGGTCGGATGCTGCAAACCGACTGCACGGTTCAATACGGCCGGTTCCCGAAATTGGCTGGGCGAAGTCCATCCGCACCCCTCAGGAGAATAACATGAACACCGATCACAAGCTGAAGACCGACGTCCTTGCAGAACTGGCTTGGGAGCCAAGCGTCAGCGCCGACCACATTGGCGTCACGGCGAAGGACGGCGTGGTGACCCTGACCGGGCATGTGGATACCTACTGGCAGAAGCACGCCGCCGAAAATGCCGCTGGCCGCATCCAGGGCGTGAAAGCGGTCGCCGAGGAGATCGAAATTCGACTGCCTTTACACGCCAAGCGCGCCGACGATGAGATCGCCGCCGCCGCCCTCAGCCGTATGTCCTGGGACAGTTCGATCCCCAAGGACGCCGTGAAAGTCAAAGTCGAAAAGGGCTATGTCACGCTAACTGGCCAGGTCGATTGGCACTATCAGCATGATTCAGCTGCGACGATGATCCGCTCGCTCACCGGTGTGACCGGTGTCTCGAACCAAATCTCGATCAAGTTGCGGCCGAACACAGCAGCCATCAGTGATGATATTATGCACGCGTTGCACCGGGCATGGTTCTTCGACGACGACAACATCCACGTCAGCGCGGAGGGCGGCAAGGTTCACCTGACCGGCACCGTCGATTCATGGGTTGACCGACAGACCGCGGCGTCGACGGCCTGGGCGGCCCCCGGGACGACATCTGTTGAGAACGACATTCGCGTCAGCTGACGTCTTAGAACGCGACAAAAACACCGCCAAAAATCCCACGCCCGCCGATCCGCAGACACGGGTGGGCGGGCGCGCCGCGGCGGCGACCTCGATTGATGGCTGGCCGCACCGGCGGCCATTAACGAGGCCACCGCCGTGGCGAACGCAAGGCTGTCCACCGTGCTGACAAGACGAAACGTATTTCTAGGCGGCGGAACTTTAGCCTTAGTCGGCGCGGGCGCTGCCTATGCCGTTATTCGAGATATGGGTTCGTTAGATCAATACGAGGCTGCAGTCGCTGTCACACGCGCGACTCTCGCTCAGACGCCCGAGATCGGCGACTTCCTGCGATACGCGACGCTTGCCCCGAGCGGTCATAATACCCAGCCATGGAAATTTCGGCTTAATGGCAACCAGATCACGATGCTGCCCGACCTCGTGCGGCGGACGCCAATCGTTGACCCGGACGATCACCACCTGTTCGTGAGTCTCGGCTGCGCAGCTGAAAATCTTTCCCTCGCTTGCGGTGCTCGCGGTCGACAGGGCGAATTCCGTTTCGATCCGTCGAACGACGGAGCCGCAGTGTTCGAGTTCAATAGCGCAGTTGCAGCCCCATCGCCCCTCTTTGACGCGATCCCCAAGCGTCAATCCTCTCGCTGCGACTATGACGGCACGGTGGTCAACAGCGCGGATATAAAGACGCTGACGAGTACGGCGGCCATTCCAGGCGTGGACCTAATCCTGATCTCAGACCGGCCACAGATCGACCGTGTCCGCGATATCGTCATCGCAGGCAATACAACGCAGATGTTGGACAAGGCTTTCGTACGCGAGCTGCGGAGTTGGATGCGGTTCAGTCCTCGTCAGGCGCTGCGGACAGGCGACGGTCTGT
>CAIMFV010000020.1 GCA_903840435.1 uncultured Caulobacterales bacterium | reverse complement strand
GGTTCGAACGCGGATCGCCGATGATGTGGTTCACATTCGGCGAGTTTGGCGCGGCATTTGCGCCCGCGGCTGTGACGGGATTCAGACCCGAAACTTGGGTCCCGTTCGGATTGTAGTACCGAACATCGACGCCGCCTTGTTGGCTGAAATTGTGGTACTTTTCTTCCAAGGTGACGTTCAAGAAGCCCTTGTCGCCAATGGCATAGCCCTTGTTAAGGGACAACGCGCCCGTTTCGCCATCACCTTCGTAATATTGGCCAGCCGTTGCCGAGAAGGTGCCGCCGTGGTCGGAATTCTTCAAGATGATGTTGACGACGCCCGCGATGGCGTCCGAACCGTATTGGGCTGCGGCGCCATCGGTCAGCACTTCGATGTGGTCGACAGAGCCCATCGGGATCCAGGACAGGTCGGTTGTCGCCGAACCGGAATAGGGGCTGCCGGAATCGACGGACAGGTTGGCGGTGGTGTGACGGCGCTTGCCATTGACCAGAACCAAGGTGTCGTTCGGGTTCAGGCCGCGTAGCGCCGCCGAAACGGTCAAGGCCGCCGTGTCGAAGCCAAAGGCTTGAATGTTCAGCGACGGAACTGTTTGATTCAGGGCTTGCACCAGATCGGGCGAACCGCTGCGCTTCAGGGCTTCAGCGCCCACCATTTCAATCGGCGCCGCCGAGTCGGCGGCTTTGATGCCCGACACCCGCGTCCCGGTGACGATCACTTCAGCGACCGTCCCGTCCGACGTATCCGCCGCCTGCGCCACGCCTGCAAACAGCGCTGCGCTCAAGGCTAAGCTCGAAACGCCCATTAGCTTCATCTTCATGTGCAAAAATCCCCTTGGGATGGCAAGTTTGAAACGAGTTGTGTCTCGCTGATCGCGCACGTCAACTCGCGTGAAACGAGCTGAAACTGTGCCGACCCTGTATCTGAGCTAGAAATGGGGGGGGAGGCTAGTTTTTAAGAATGGGCGTTGTTTCATTTTTACCGATGCGTGTCTTTCATGTGTCAGTTTTAAGAAGGGCGCTCGAATATTCAGCAAATTATCTGTACGATTGTAAAACTATAGTCCCGTTTCGCCTGACCCATGACTTGCGGGGTTTGGCGAAGGTGCTACCCATAGACGCGAGTTTCTGTCCTTGGCATTTGGAGTCGCAGACACGCTGTGCGCTTAGACGGCATGATCAATCTTGCGTCGGCCTTGATCGATCAAGGTGATGCGAAATCGGCGCAAGATCTGGTTGCGACCCTAACAGCGCTCGGGCCGATGCGACCGGATGTTTTGGCGGTCGAGGCGCGGCTCGCCCTGCTGCGCGATGACACAGACCTTGCCATCACCAAACTTGAAGCCGTCCTTGCCCTCTCCCCGGATGCCCGCACTTACGCCCTGTTGGCGAACGCGTTTGAGCGGCAGGGGGAATGGCGAAAAGCGGCTGAAGCCTATGGCAAGGCGGGGGAAGCGGATCCGTCTGATCCGGGGCTTGCCAATAGCGAGGGTATGGCCTGGACGCGCATCGGCGAGGCGGCGTTTGCCATCACCGCTTATCAACGTGCCCAAGGGCTGGCGCCGGACGCGCCGCAAATTTCGCACAACCTCGCCGTCGCCTTGATGTCTCAAGGACGCTTTGACGAGAGTCTTACCGCCTTTGACCATACGCTGACGCTCGCACCGGATGTGGTGGAATCCTGGGTGTCGCGCGGCGGAGTTTTGCAAGCCTTGAACCGCTTCGACGATGCGGCGGCAAGCTATGCCAAGGCGATTGCGCTGGCGCCCGACTATGCCCCCGCCCATGCTGACCTCGCCCTGTGCCTCTTTAAGGTGGGTCGCCTGGAAGCGGCATGGGGTGAATTTGAGTGGCGTTGGAAAATCGACCCGCCCCGGCCGATCTCCGCCCCGCTCTGGCTGGGTGATGCTGATCTAGCGGGTAGGACCATCCTGCTGCATGGCGAGCAGGGACTTGGCGACATTTTACAGTTCAGCCGCTACATCCCGCGGGTGGCGGCTCTGGGTGCAAAAGTCTTGGTTGGCGCGCCCCAGGCGCTTGTGCCACTTTTTGAAAACCTGCCGGGGGTCTCTGCGGTTGCAGTACACCTAAGCGCCTTGCCAGAATTTGACTATCACTGCCCGTTCATGAGCTTGGGCCTTGCCTTTCGCACGGGGCTTCAGACCATTCCCTCCGCATCTGGCCTCATTCGCGCGGATGCAGATCGCGTAGCTGCGTGGTTACAGCGTCTAGGTGCGAAGCCGGACGGCACGCGTTTGCGCATCGGCCTCGCCTGGAGCGGCAATCCCTTGCACCGCAACGACCGGGCGCGCAGCCTGCCCTTTGCCCAGTTCGTCCAAGGCCTGCCGCGCGGGCACGATTATCATGTGTTGCAGAACCATATTCGACCGGAGGATGAAAAAGCCCTCGCCGCGCGTGACGATATCCGCTTTCACGGCCAAGACCTGACAAGCTTTGTCGAGACAGCTGCCCTGACCCACGTGATGGACTATGTGGTCAGCGTCGATACGAGCCTTGCGCATCTGGCGGGCACGCTTGAGCGTCCAGGCGCCCTCCTGATCCCCAAGGCCGCCGACTGGCGTTGGATGATCGGCCGCGAGGACAGCCCGTGGTATCCGAGCCTCCGCCTTTTTCGCCAAGTTCGCCCCGGCGACTGGGACGAGGTCTTGCTAAGGCTCTATACCCATCTCGACCATAACCCATTGGCCGCGCCGTGACTGAGATCGACACAAACCTGATTTCCGACTTCGCCCGTAACGGCGCTGTGGTGGTGCGCGGGCTGTTGGGTCCGAGCGAAATCGCAAGTCTGACACGCGGGATTGAGGCAAACCTCGCAGCCCCCAGCCCAAGGGCGAAGATCGCCAGCGCCGCCAATGATCCAGGCCTTTTTATCGAAGACTTTTGCAACTGGACTGAAAACGCCGACTATCGCGACATCCTTTTCACCTCCCGGCTCGCCGAAGTCGCGGGCAAGCTTACCGGGTCAAGGGCGATCCGGCTCTATCATGATCACATGCTGACCAAGACCGCTGGCGCACGCCAGCCGACGCCCTGGCACCAAGACCAGCCCTATTACAATATTGAAGGGCGTCAGACCTGTTCGTTCTGGATACCCGTTGATCCGATTGACCGGGCCTCGACTTTGGAATTTGTCGCAGGCTCCCACCTTGGCCCCTGGCTGATGCCGCGCAGCTTTCGTGATCAACAGGCCCGTTGGTTTCCGGAAGGCAGCCTTGGCGAGCTTCCCGATATTGAAGCGGCTCGCGACCAATTCCCTATTCTCGGATGGGCGCTCGCGCCCGGCGATTTGGTGGCGTTTAACATGCTGACCCTGCACGCAGCCGGGGGCGCAAGCCAAAGGCGCCGGGTCTTTTCCGCCCGCTATATTGGTGATGATGTGACCCATGCGCCACGTCCCTGGACCACGTCGCCAGACTTTCCGGGCTTAGCGGCGGAATTGGCGCCGAGCGCAGCGCTTGACCATCCGCTGTTCCCGGAAGTCTGGCGCGCTAACGGTTAGGGCTCCAGGCCAAGGTCGGCTTGAAAGGCACGCTCCCGCTCCGCCGCCAAATCGAGCGACCGACAAAAGAGCACATAGGCCAAGCCTGAAACCGGCAGCCCGATCAGCATAGAAACGTCTGCGCCGCCGAGTGCTGCGGCCACAGGCCCCTTGAACACATCGGTGGAAAAGAACGGCACCATCGCCGCCATGCCAAGCGCGTATGCGGCAAGCCCCCGCCAACTCCATCGCCCATATAGGCCCTTGGGATTGAAGATTTCGCGGATCGAATAGTGCGCCTTTCGCACCCAATAGAAGTCAACCAGATTAATCGCCGTCCAGGGCGTGAAGAGATAGAGGAGGATGGAGAGAAGGTTCTCATAGGCCTCCATAATATTCTTCGGCGACAGATAGGCGATCGCCACCGACACGCCAGAAACCACGACCAAGGCGCTCAGCCGCGCGCGCGAAAGCTTTTTAACGCCAAGCGAATCGGCCATCGACAACAGGGTCAGGGCCGCACCATAGAGGTTGAGGCTTGTGATGGTGATTAGGCCGACAAACGAGGCGAGCAGGGCGACAAGCCCAAAGCCCGGTCGCATGGCATCGCCCGCCGCCATAAAGGCCTGGACAATATCGAGCTTTGGCGCGAACGCCGCCGCCAGGGCGCCGACCAACATCATCCACGCGCCACCGATCAGCGCGCCGGTAAAGGTCCACCAAAACGACGCCGCCACGCCCACATCTTTTGGTAAATAGCGCGAATAGTCAGACACATAGATCGACCAACTGAGTTGGTAGGCGGCAGCGGCGAAGAACTGTACCAGGAAGGGAACCATGCGGAATGGCCCGAGCGTAGCGAGACCTTTCAGCAGGTCGGGCACGAAAAATGCCCCGAGCGTAAAAAGGGCCAGAATAATGATCATCAGCCCTGCGACCGCCAACTGGACCGTGTGGATGAACCGATAACCGATGACGGCGATCAGGACGCTGACCCCCACCACAGGCGCAAAGGCGAGGCTTGGCGGCGCATGGGTCAGAAGGTGCAGCGTGTCGCCTGCCAAAAGCTGGTTGAAGGCCGAAAACCCGACATAGGTAAAGAGCGCCACCCCCCAAACCAGCAGAGCGCCCAGATAACCAAATTGCGGCCGCGACTGAATCATCTGCGGCAGGCCCATCTGCGGCCCCTGGGTCGAATGGAAGGCCATAAAGAACGAGCCCAAGGCCCCACCCGCCAAAATGGCCAGCGCCGACCACCCCAGGCTCAACCCCATCGACACCGAAATGGCGCCCGTGGCCAGGGTGGCGAGGTGCGCATCGCCCGTGAACCAGATCGGCCACAGCCGCCACACATGCCCATGCCGCTCCGCCAAGGGCACATAGTCGATTGACCGTGTCTCGATCTGCAAAGGCCCCGCCAATCTCAACCCTTCCCAATTTTGCCCAAGGCGCAGAGGGACAAAGCTCGCGGGCGAGATCAAGCGGAAACTGGCCCCGAGGTCCTGCCGCACCGACGCCATGTCGCAATCGCCGCCGTTTCGTCGCCAATCGACAGGCGCAATATTCCCCTGGCGGGCAAACTATCGCAAAGGAGAGGCGCGCGCGGTGCACCTTGGCCGCGCTGTGGAGGGACACAGGTCTATGAATTTTGAAGCCTTCATCACCTGTGCCGTCACAGGCTCTGGCGAAACCGTCGATAAGCACCCTGCCATTCCGGTGACGCCGGAGGAGATTGCCGGTGCGGCGATTGAGGCGGCCAAGGCCGGCGCAGCCATTGCCCATATCCATGTGCGGGACCCCAAGACCGGCAAGGGCGCGCGCGATGTGGAACTTTATCGCGAAGTGGTACGCCGGGTGCGCGAAAGCGACCAAGACGTGGTGATTAATTTGACTGCGGGCATGGGAGGCGATCTGGTCTTCGGGCCGGGCGAAACCCCCTTGCCGCTTGATCCGTCCGGCACCGACATGGTGGGCCCCTTAGAGCGGCTTGCCCATGTGGAGGCGCTCTTGCCAGAAATTTGCACGCTCGATTGCGGCACCATGAATTTTTCGGCTGGCGACTATGTGATGACCAATACGCCCTCGACCTTGCGCGCCATGGCGGCGCGGGTACAGGCGCTGGGGGTGCGGCCAGAGCTTGAGGTGTTCGACACCGGCCACCTCGTATTTGTCAAACAGTTGCAGAAAGAGGGCTTGCTCGACGATCCCCTGATGATCCAGCTGTGCATGGGTGTCGCCTATGGGGCGCCGGATGATCCCTTGACGCTGATGTCCATGGTCCACCAATTGCCGCCGGGCGCGGTGTTTTCGGCCTTTTCCCTCGGCCGCCACCAACTGCCCTATGCCGCTTTGGCGACCTTTGCCGGCGGCAATGTCAGGGTGGGGTTGGAGGATAATCTCTATCTCGACAAGGGCAGGTTTGCCAGCAATGGCGAATTGGTCGAGCGCGCCGTCACCATCCTCACCGCGATGAATGTGCGCATCCTCACCCCCGCCGAGGTGCGGCAAAAACTGAAACTGACCAAGCGGGGCTGATGTGACCTTGTCCTCCTCTCCCCTTCCCCGCCAAGCGGCCATCATCGGCGGCGGCGTCATTGGCTCTGGTTGGGCGGCGCGGTTTCTGCTCAACGGCGTCGATGTGGTGGTGTTTGACCCAGACCCGGAGATCGCCCGCAAGGTGGGACTGGTGCTCGCCAATGCCCGCCGCGCGGCCCAAGCCCTGACCCCTGGCCTCTTGCCGCCGGAAGGGCGCCTGTCCTTTGCCGAAAGCCTTGAAGCGGCGGTAGGCGCCGCAGACTTCATCCAAGAAAGCCTGCCCGAGCGAGAAGACTTTAAGATCGAGATGTTGGCGCGGATTGATGCGGCGGCGCCCGCGACGGCTATTATTGCCTCGTCCACATCAGGCCTTTTACCGACCCGGCTGCAAAGCGGCATGACCCGTCCACAGCGCCTGGTGGTCGGCCATCCGTTCAATCCGGTCTATCTCTTGCCCTTGGTGGAGATTTGCGGCGGTTCGGCCTCTTCGACGGAGGCCATGGACCAAGCCGACGCCGTCTATCGGGCGCTGGGCATGCGGCCGCTACGCGTGCGCAAAGAGATTGACGGCTTTATCGCCGACCGCCTGTTGGAAGCTGTCTGGCGTGAGGCCTTGTGGCTGGTCACGGACGGGATCGCGACGACGGAAGAAATTGACGACGCCATCCGCTATGGCGCGGGCCTGCGCTGGTCCTTCATGGGCACCTTCCTCATCTATCGGCTGGCTGGCGGCGAAGCCGGTATGCGCCATTTCCTGGCCCAGTTCGGCCCCGCCCTGAAACTGCCTTGGACCAAGCTTGAGGCCCCCGAATTGACCGATGAGCTGGTTGAAACCCTGGCCGCTCAGTCTGACTCGCAAGCTGGCGACGTCTCCATTCGCGATTTGGAAGTCAAGCGCGACGACTGTTTGATCGCGGTGCTGAAAGCCCTGCGCGAGCAGGATTTTGGCGCAGGCGCGGTGCTCAAGGCCTATGGCGCGCAGCTGTCGGCGGACCGGGCTCAGCTATCAGAAGCGGTCGATCTCAACCAGCCCCTTCGCCTGCATCAGACAACTGTCTTGGCCGAGTGGATCGATTATAATGGCCACATGACCGAAAGCCGTTACTTGCAGGTTTTCGGCGACGCCACCGACGCGCTCCTCGCCCTTATTGGCGCCTCGGGTGCCTATGTTGAGAACGGGTTTAGCTATTACACCGTCGAGACCCATATCCGCCATCTGGACGAGGTGGGCCAAGGCGAGGCCTTACGTGTCGAAACCCAGGTCTTGGGCGCCGACGCAAAGCGCCTGCGGCTCTTTCACACCCTTTATCGGGTTCGCGATCAGAGCGTCCTGGCCACGGGCGAGCACATGCTGATCCATGTTGACCGCAAGGCGCACAAGGCCTGTCCGGCTGTAGGCGAGGTAGCGAACGCGGTGGCAAGGCTTGCCCGCGCCCAAGCCCACTTGCCACGGCCAGACGCCGCCGGTCGCAGCATTCAACTCGGGTGAGGCCGCCCGACCTCGCCACGCGCCATGCGAAGTGCTAAGCGCGCGGCGATGACGCTTCCCTCTGCGCCCGAACTCCGGGTCGACCTCGATGCCCTCGCCGCCAACTTCGCCGCGCTCCAGCGCCGCGCGGGCGCGGCGGAGGTGGCCCCCGTGCTCAAGGCTGACGCCTATGGACTCGGCCAAGGGCCCGTGGCGCGACGGCTGTGGCACGAAGGCGCCCGCCGGTTTTTTGTCGCCCGCCGCTCCGAAGGCGAGGCGTTGCGATCAGACCTCGGACCGCGCACCGCCGAAATTTTCATCCTCGACGGGTATCTGGGCGATGGGCCAGCCTTGCGCGCCGCCGCCCTCACCCCTGTCATTAACACCCAAGAGCAAATCGCTGCCTGGAGGGCGAGCGCACCAGCCCAAGACCACCCCAGCCCCTTTGCGCTCCAGGTTGACACAGGCCTAAATCGGCTCGGCCTGACGGTCGCCGAGGCCCTGTCCTTGGCCGAAACACCAGAGGCCCGCGACTGTCAGCTGGTGCTTAGCCACCTCGCTTGCGCCGACACGCCCGACCACCCGTTGAACGCAAGGCAAGCCAGGGCCCTGGCGGCGCTACGCCCAGCTTTTCCCAAGGCGCGCTTCAGCCTCGCCGCATCGAGCGGCATATTCTTAGGGGATGATTTTCGCTTCGACATGGTTCGCCCCGGCGTCGCCCTGTTTGGAGTCGGGCCGTTTGAGACGCCGCACCCTGAAATTCGCCCCGTCGCGAGATTGACAGCGCCGGTGCTGCAAATCCGCCATGTGGCTGAAGGAGACACCATTGGCTATGGCGCGGGCTTTATTGCGCCGCATGCCTTAAAGATCGCCCTGGTCGGCGCAGGCTATGCCGACGGCGTCTTGCGCAGCAGCGGCGCGAACGGCTATGGCTTTGTCGGCGGCGAGCGGCGGCCTTTTGTGGGCCGCGTGTCGATGGATATCTTGGCGCTCGACGTCACCGGGCTATCTGACGTCCATCCGGGAGACTGCGTGGAACTGTTTGGCGACCATCTGAGGCTTGAAGACGTGGCGCGCGCCGCCAATACCATCAGCTACGAAATTTTGAGCCGCATCGCGCCACGCGTCACACGCACCTATCTCGGCGACGATGGGGATGGGCGCCCATGAACCCGGTTCAGGCAGTTGGTCGCTCGACCCTCGGCTTTTTGCGTCAAGCTGGCGCTGTGGTGATCTTTGCCGCGCGCGGCGTAGCCGGGCTTTTGGGCCCACCGTTTTTCTTCAGTCAATTCCTTCGCCAATTGATGGCGATTGGCTATCTCTCCTTGCCCGTGGTCGGCTTGACGGCGGTCTTTACCGGCGCAGCCCTGGCGCTCAACATCTATACCGGCGGCGGTCGCTTCAATGCCGAGCAGATCATGCCCCAGATTGTCGCGCTGGGCATTACTCGCGAATTGGGGCCCGTCCTCGCCGCCTTAATGCTGGCGGGTCGGGTCTCGGCAGCCATTGCGGCTGAAATCGGGGCCATGCGCGCCACCGAGCAGATTGACGCGATGGAGACCCTGTCCACCGATCCTTTCCGCTATTTGGTCGCGCCACGCCTCTTAGCCGCCACCTTGACCACGCCCCTGCTCACCTTGGTCGCGGACATTATCGGCGTGGCAGGTGGGTTTCTGGTGGCGACCCAATCCCTGCAGTTTTCCGGCCCGATCTATGTGCAGAACACCTGGAACTTCCTGACCAGCTGGGACATTGTTTCGGGCCTGATCAAGGCAGCCGTATTTGGCTTTATCGTCGCCCTGATGGGGGCCTATCATGGCTATACGGCCAGCGGCGGGGCGCGCGGCGTTGGACGCGCCACCACCCATGCTGTGGTCTCCGCCGCCATTTTGATCTTTGCCAGCGACTATGTGCTGACCAGCCTGTTCAGCGGGAAATCCTGATGGCCGCCCCCGTGGCAAAACTGGCGCTCAAGGGCGTCCACAAACGCTTTGGCGACAAGGTGGTGCTCGACGGCGTCGATATTGAGGTCGCACCCGGCAAGTCCCTCGTCATTATCGGCGGCTCTGGCCAAGGCAAGTCGGTGACGCTGAAAATCGCCATCGGCCTGATGCGGCCCGACAGCGGATATGTGGCCGTCGATGGCGCCGACACGACCGAATTATCGCAACGGGCCCGAGCTGAAAACAATCGCAAGTTTGGCATGTTGTTTCAGGGCGCGGCCCTGTTCGACAGTTTGACCATCTGGGAAAATGTCGCCTTTCGCCTGTTGAACGCCGATAAGGTGGCCCGCAAAGAAGCTAAGGCCCGGGCCATTGAGAGCCTGGCCCGCGTTGGCCTTCCCGCCTCGGTCGCCGAGCTCTATCCGATTGAATTGTCCGGCGGCATGCAAAAGCGTGCTGGCCTCGCCCGCGCGGTGGCGGCGACACCCGACATCTTGTTTTTCGACGAGCCCACCACGGGCCTCGACCCGATCAATGCCGATGTCATCAATGACCTGATTGTCGAGCAGGTGAAACGGCTCGGCTGCACCGCCGTCTCGATCACTCACGACATGGCCTCGGCCCGCAAAATCGGCGACGAGATCGCCTTCCTCTATAAGGGTAAGATCCTCTGGCGCGGACCCGCCGCCGAGATCGACCGCACCGGCAACCCCTATGTCGACCAATTCGTCCACGGCCGCGCCGACGGACCTATTCGACCCGAGGTGTGAAGCCCCGTTGCCGTTGGCCGCGCCAGAAATGGCAAGCCGGACGCCACCGCCCCACTGACCCCGGACGTCGGGTCAGAACATGTGTCCGAGATCGCGCCTTCCTTCAACGATGGCGACAACCTCAACAACATCCTCCTTGCCGCAAAATTCGTACAAAATGAGGTAGGAGCCGTGGACCAGCACCCGAGCACCTGGGCGAATTTCGTCACGGGGAGCTCCGATTTCAGGGTGGGTTTTCAAGCGTGCAACCTTCACCTCTAATGCGAGAAGCAATTTGTCAGCAGCATTCGCATTGTCGAGCGCAATATAGCGCCATATCCGCTTTAAATCGTCTCGTGCGCGCCGCGAAACGACGAGCTCAGTCATGCCCACCCTTAGCTGATGCCTCTGCCCGCGCTTCACCAATGATCGAAATCATGTCGAGCGGCCCAGCGACGCCGCTGGCTTTTCCTGCGTCCCAAGCGTTCCGAAGCGCCTCCAACTCCTCGCGTCGGAACTCCCTGCGATCGCTCCAGAGCCGCATGGCATCGCGAACAACCTCGCTGGTTGAAGCGTAGTCTCCACTCGCAACCGCCGCGCGAATCTTTGCCGCCATGGGTTCGGGGACGACCACCGTCATCCGTTCAATGCTCGCCATCGTCGTCTCCGCCAGTTCGTATGCGATATTCATACTTACACATACTAAGCCATCGCTTCTTACCGTCAGTCAATGCCCCTATTCCCGGCGGATAGCGCTTCACCCGCTTCGACACGAATCGCTCCACTGTTTGCCTCCTTTGCTTGGATGCGCTTATGGCTCGCGACGCCGCCCTTTATGTTTGTCAGACCTGTGGTGCGGTGCAGGCCAAGTGGGCGGGGCAATGCCCGGCTTGCGGCGCCTGGAATACCTTGGTTGAGGAGGTGTCGGCGCCGCGTCCGCCAGGTGCGCTGGCCCCTTCCAAAGCCACGCGCGGACGTCAAGGGCTGGCGTTTGAAACCCTCGATGTCGAGACGCCGACACCGCCTCGGCTGGTGACGGGCGTGGCCGAATTTGACCGGGTATGCGGCGGCGGCGTGGTGCCGGGTTCGGTCCTGTTGGTAGCTGGCGATCCTGGCGTCGGCAAATCAACCCTGTTGTTGCAGGTCACCTCGCACGCGTCCTTGCGCGGGGTAAAAACCGCCTATGTGTCCGGCGAGGAGGCGATTGAACAGGTGCGCGCCCGCGCCCAGCGCATGGGGCTGGCAGAAGCGCCTTTGCTGCTCGCCGCCGAGACCAGCCTTCGGGAGGTGATTGACGGTTTGAAGCGCGAGCGGTTCGAGTTGGTGGTGATCGATTCCCTACAAACCATGTGGAGCGATCAGATGGAGGCCGCACCCGGCTCGGTCACCCAGGTGCGGGCGGCGGCGGGGGAATTGGTACGGTTGGCCAAGAAGACCAAGGCGGCGGTCATCCTCGTCGGTCACGTCACCAAGGATGGCCAGATTGCCGGGCCGCGCGTGGTCGAGCACATGGTCGACGCGGTCCTGTCCTTCGAGGGCGAGCGCGGCTATCCGTTTCGCATTTTGCGCGGCACCAAGAACCGCTTCGGCGCCACAGACGAGATTGGCGTGTTTGAAATGGGCGACCAGGGCTTGCGCGAAGTGGCCAACCCCAGTGCGCTGTTTTTGAACGAGAGCGGATCGCGAGCGGCGGGCGCAGCCGTCTTTGCAGGCATTGAAGGCTCGCGGCCGGTTTTGGTTGAATTCCAGGCCCTTGTTGCGCCGTCCGCCTATGGCACGCCGCGCCGGGCGGTTGTCGGCTGGGATAATGGGCGGCTTGCCATGGTGCTTGCCGTGCTTGAGGCGCGCTGCGGGCTTTGCCTTGGCGACCGCGACGTCTATTTGAATGTGGCCGGGGGAATGCGGATTACCGAGCCCGCTGCGGATCTCGCCGCCGCCGCCGCCCTCGCCTCTTCTGCGCTTGACCAACCGCTGCCCCAGGATTGCGTCGTCTTTGGTGAGATCAGCCTTTCCGGCGACGTGCGCACTGTCGGCCGCGCAGAAAGCCGACTGAAAGAAGCGGCTAAGCTCGGGTTTTCCTCGGCGCTGGCACCCCGCTCCGCCGAGGAGGCAGGCGTCATGCGGGTGTTTGGCGCCTCGCGTCTGTCGGAAGCCATGTCCCGCATCGAGCGCGCCGATTGGTCTTAAGTGTGGCGGATTTAGAAATGGCAAACCCTAAGCGATTAAACCCAGGGGCCGCCATTGCAGTTGAGGTTTCGAATCACGTGGAATCGTCGGTCTGAGGTGCGGGTAAACAGGTGACCTTGTTTGACATGATCGCGGTCGGGCTGCTGATCCTGTCTGGCTTTGCCGGATGGGCGCGCGGTGGCGTGCGGGAGATGGTCAGCCTTGTGTCTTTCACGCTCGCCCTCCTTATCGCGGCCTATGCACTGCCTTTCACCGGGCCTGTGCTTCGTCGGGTTGTGCATCCGGCCTGGGCCGGATCGGCCGCTGCCGTCGTGGTGGCCTTCGTGCTCGCCTATATGGTGATCCGTGTGACAGGCGATGCGATCGCCAAAAGCCTCGCCAAGTCCACCGCGCTCGGCGTGCTCGACCGCATGATCGGCCTCGCCTTCGGGGTGGTGCGGGCGTTGGTCTTTATGGGCGTCTTTGCCCTGCTGTTCGACACTGTCACGCCGCGGGATCTGCGACCGGCTTGGATTGTCACGGCCAAGACCTATCCCTTGGCGCGGGGTGCGGCCTCGGTGCTCAAGCTGGCGGCACCCAAAGCCATGACCCTTACCCACGGCGTCACGGACGACATTACCCGCCGGGTGAAAAAGGGCGTATTCGGAGCGGATTCGGAGCCCCAAGGCTCAGGTTTGACCGATCCCTTCCCCTCCCCCTCTATCGCGAACCCCGAAGAGGGCCTAGATAACGGCGCGCCGCCCCATCGTCGCACCAAACCCAAGGCGTCGATTCGCGACCAGGAGATTTCGCCATGACAGAGGTGGATCATGCCAGCCTGTGGTGCTCTGTGGCAGAGCGCCCAGACGCCGAGCTTCGGTCTGATCAATTACGCCTCGAGTGCGGCGTGTTTGGCGTGTTTGGCCATCCGCAAGCCGCCAGCATTGTCGCCATTGGCCTGCACGGATTGCAGCATCGCGGACAAGAAGCCTGTGGCATGGCTTCCTTCGACGGCCAAAAATTCCACACCGAGCGGCATATGGGCCAGGTCGGTGAAGCCTTTACCGGCGCCGACCTTTCCCGCCGCCTTCCCGGCAATGCAGCCATCGGCCATACCCGATATTCAACCGCTGGCGGCAGTCTGTTGCGCAATGTTCAGCCGATGTTCGCTGACCTGGAGGCAGGGGGCATTGCGCTGGGCCACAATGGCAACCTGACAAATTTCTTGCACCTTCGCCGCCGCCTTGTGTCAGAAGGGGCGATTTTCCAATCGACCTCGGATTCCGAAGTTATTTTGCACCTGATCGCCCGCTCGCGGAAACCCCGCGTGGTCGACCGCTTTATTGACGCCCTGGCGCAGATTGAGGGCGGTTACGCCCTTGTCGCCCTGACCAATAAGAAGCTAATTGGCGCGCGCGACCCCTTGGGCATCCGCCCGCTGGTTTTGGGCGATCTCGATGGCCGCCCGGTGCTCGCCTCAGAAACCTGTGCGCTCGACGGCATTGGTGCGCGCTTTGTGCGTGACATCGCCCATGGCGAGGTGGTGGTGATTTCCGATACGGGCATAGAGAGCCTCAGGCCCTTTCCCGCCGCCAAGGCCAGACCGTGTTTGTTCGAATATGTTTACTTCGCCAGACCGGATTCGGTGGTCAATGGCAAATCCGTCTATCAGGTGCGTAAGCGCATGGGGGCGAGGCTGGCGCAAGAAACAGGCGTGGTCGCCGATGTGGTGGTTCCTGTGCCCGATTCCGGCGTTCCCGCTGCACTGGGATATGCCGAAGCCAGCAATATTCCCTATGAGCTTGGGATTATTCGCAGCCACTATATGGGCCGCACCTTTATTCAACCCACCCAAGGCGTGCGCGAAATGGGTGTGCGGATGAAACATAGCCCCAACCGTAGCGTGCTGGCGGGCAAGCGGGTGATCCTGATTGACGATTCGATTGTGCGCGGCACCACGTCGGTAAAGATCGTGCGCATGGTGCGCGAAGCGGGCGCCACAGAGGTGCATCTGCGCTCCGCCTCGCCGCCGATTAAATGGCCAGACTTTTACGGCATCGACATGCCCGACCGTGACAAGCTGATTGCCGCCAATAAGTCGCTTGAAGAAATGCGCCGAATGCTTGAGTGCGACAGCCTTGGCTTTTTGTCGGTCGAGGGGCTTTATCACGCCATGGAAGTTGGCCCCCGCGATCCGGCCTGCCCGCAATTCACCGATCACTATTTTACCGGCGACTATCCCACGCGTCTGCTCGACCGCGAAACCGACCAAGGCGACGACGACCAAAGCGAGCGGCAATTGTCACTCCTGGTCTCCCGCTAAGCGCGCCCCGCTCTTCCCTTTCCCTTTCTGACAAATCGAGATCCTCGTGCCTTCAAAGACCCTTCCCTTGGCGGGCCGCGTCGCGGTTGTCACGGGCGCCTCGCGCGGTATTGGCAGAGCGGCGGCTCTGGCCTTGGGAGCGGCGGGTGCCCATGTGGTGGCGGTGGCTCGGACCAAAGCAGGGCTTGAAGAGCTTGATGATCAGCTGCGGGCAGCGGGCCACGAGCGGGCGACACTTGTGCCGATGGATCTGTGCGATGATAAGGCTCCGGACGTTCTGGGCGCGGCGCTATTTGAGCGGTTTGGCAAGCTCGATATTCTGATCGCTGCTGCGGGGGCGCTCGGCGTCATCACGCCGCTTGGCCATATGGACATCAAGACCTGGGACATGGTGGTTGGCGTCAACCTCACCGCCAATTGGCGCCTCGTTCGCGCCTTTGATCCTCTGTTCCGTCGGGCAGAAGCCGCCCGGCTCATCGTGCTCACCTCCTCCTTGGCCGCAAAGCCGCGGGCCTTTTGGGGCGCTTATGCCGCGTCGAAGGCGGGCCTGGAAGCCATGCTGGCGGTCTATGCTGACGAAACCGAAACAACTGCGATCCGCACCTGTCTTCTCGACCCCGGCCCCTTGCGCACCAAGATGCGCGCGGCGGCTTTTCCGGGCGAAGACCCAGATAGCCTTGATGACCCGTCAGTGCTTGGCCCCCTGATTGTCGAGCTTTCCCGACCGGACCGCAAACCGCCGCCGCGCGTCCGCTTCCTCGACACATTACGGAGCGAGGGCTAGCGTCGGCGCAGACAGAGGTTAATCGCCGCGCCAGCCGCTAAGATCGCGAGCAGATAACAAACCACCCCGCCGATCAGGGCGAGGTTTTGGTGCAGATTGACCAATCTCGGCCCGACAATCGCTGCCAGACCAAAGGCCGCAATGCCAAGGCCGAGCACTTTCCACACACGCATTCGCCGCGCCCCCGCCGCAGAATTTGAACCCTGTTGGATGTCGCCCATCTGAGGAACGCCTCTTTGGCCGCCTATTTATTCAACTCGATAAAGGGTGTGCCGCCCGAGGTGACTTGTGGCAAATGCCCGTCCCACTTCTCGATGGCGCGCAGACGCAAAACCTCTGGATTGGCCCGCAGTGTTGCGCCTTGCAGAGCAATGGCCTTTGCCTCCCCCTCGGCTGAAGCGATGCGTTGCTGGGCCTCGGCCTGAACCGTCGCGACCTGGGCTTGGGCCGCAAGCGCGTGCTGCTCATTGGCAATCTTATTGTTGATCTGGGTCAGAACAACTTCCGGCACGCGGATATTTCCGGCCCAAAACAGCTTTTCAACCACGAGGCCAAAGGGCGCGAAATAGGCGGCGACATCGTTCTGAACCGAGCTGAGCAATTCTTGCTTGCGCGGGCCATAGATTTCTTCAACGCCCATGGCCGCCGCTCGGTTGACCAAGGCATTGCGGATGGCGTTGCGTAATGGACCGGCAATAATGCCCGATGTGTCCGTCCGGTATTTTTGGAATAGGCGTGGGGCCAGCTGGGCGCTGACGGAATAGCTGACGGCAATATCAGCGCTCAAGCCCAAGCCATTGCGATCTTGGAAATTGAATTCCTCGTCGCTCGGCGCACCCTCGGTCACCGAGTGGGTATAGGTGTAGGTGTTGGTGAAAACCGGATACTCATAGATCATGGTGCCAAAGGGCTTGAAATAGGTTCCCACCCCCAAGGCATGGGCGTCGACGCCTGCATCACTGCCAAACTGATTGACCCGAATACCCACATGCCCCGGCTTCACCTGCCCACAGGACGCAAGCAAAAAGGCGCCGATGACAAACACCCCGCCGACCACCGCCGCGCCGCGCAGGGTGTTCCGGGCCAAGGCCACTCTCGACGAACCGCTCATGTTAAAAAACTCCTCATCGACAAGACGTCGACACCTGGGAGTCTAGACCTCGGCAAGGCTTGGCGCAATCAAGCCAACACGCCCCCTACCGTTTTGGGCCACCCTTCGGTCGCCCGCCCCCCGGCGCGCGTTTGGCGGAGGCGCTGGCTTTGGTGGGGGCTCGATTTGGCTGTCTTTTGGCCGGACCGGAGGGCTTAGGTCCAAATCCACTTTTCAGCTTTGAAACGGGTTTGGGTTTAGCTGGGCTTGTGGGTTTGACCGGATTGGGCGCGGCGGCGGCGGCAGGTTTGGGCTTTGAAGGCGCCGCATGACGCGAGGAGGACGGGTGCGCGCCACGGAACTTCTTGGTCAAGGGTCGGGCGCGGCCATCGCTCGGGTCGACGGCTTGGGCGAAGGGGTTGACGCCAGACTTAATGGTAATGCGCAAGGGTACGCCCGGCAGATCAAAACTCTCTCGCAGGGAATTGATCAGATAGCGCCGATAACTTTCCGGCAAATAGGCAGCCCGACTGGCGAACAGCACAAAGGTGGGCGGGCGTGCCTTGGTCTGCGCCATATATTTTGGCCGGATGCGCTTGCCGTCGACTGCCGGTGGCGGGTGACGCTGCACAGCCATGGCCAGCCAATCGTTTAGGTCGCGGGTTTTGACCTTGGTCGACCAATCGCCGTGCAGCTTAAACACTGCAGGCATGAGCCGATCGCAGTTTTGACCGGTTTCGGCTGATAGCGCGATGAGGGGCGCGCCGCGCACCTGAGGCAACATGCGCTCAGCGGTTTCGCGCAATTCGGCGAGCTTGACGCCGGGATTTTCGATCAGGTCCCATTTGGAAATGCAAAAGACCAGCCCCCGGCCCTCACGCTCGACCAGATCAGCGATTTGCAGGTCTTGGGTCTCGAACGCATTGTCGGCGTCCATGACCAGAATAACCACCTCGGCGAAGGTGATGGTGCGCAAGGTATCGCCGGTGGAGAGCTTTTCGAGCTTTTCGTTTACTCGCGCCTTGCGGCGCAAGCCCGCCGTATCAACGAGGCGCACGGGTCGCCCCTGATAGGTCCAATCGACGGGGATGGCGTCGCGAGTTATGCCCGCCTCGGGGCCAACCAGCAGCCGCTCCTCGCCAATCAATCGGTTGACCAGGGTTGATTTGCCCGCATTTGGACGCCCAACAATCGCGATCAGAACCGGCTTTTTCAAATCTGGCCCGGCGTCTTCGTCCGCCATTTCCACCACTTCAGCGAAGTCGTCCGCATCATCGGCTTCGACGGCGGTCAGGTCGGGAGCGATATGCAACAGGGCCTGATAGAGGTCGCCCATCCCTTCACCATGCTCGGCCGAAATTTCGACGGGCTCGCCAAAGCCAAGCTTGAACGCCTCAGCGGCGCCGATCACGCCCGCCTTGCCCTCCGACTTGTTGGCCGCCAAGATGACAGGCCGATTTTTACGCCGCAGGATGTCGGCAAAGATCATGTCGAGGGCGGTGACGCCTTCCCTGGCATCAATAACGAACAGGCAGACATCGGCCTCGTCGATCGCCACTTCCGTCTGGGCGCGCATGCGCGATTCCAGGCTTTCGTCGTCAACGTCTTCAAAGCCTGCCGTATCGATCAGGTGCAGATCCACATCGCCCAACCGCCCTTCGGCGCCGCGCCGGTCGCGGGTCACGCCGGGCCTGTCGTCGACAATGGCCAAGCGTCTCCCGGCCAGCCGATTGAACAGCGTCGATTTGCCGACATTGGGTCGGCCGATAATGGCGAGCTTTAGCGCCACAGCGCAGGCCTTCCTAAAATGAGTGTCGGTGTCCGACCTTCGAAGACATCCCCGAAGGTCAATGACTTAGCGCACCGCCACCACGTCGCCTTGGTCAGTGACGACATAGAGCAAGCCATCGGCGGCGATGGGCGCAAGCGTTGCCCCTTCACCGATGCGCAAAGACGCCACCTTATCACCGGTCTTCGGATCAAATCCGCGGAGCTCACCCTTGGACGACACCGCCACCAAGCGGTTCGACGCCAAGATGACGCCAGACCAGCTGGCGCGGAACTTCTTCCGCAAGGGACCGTTCAAGGACTTGATCCAATAGGCTTGGCCAGATTCACGGCTAAGGCACATCAGCTGGCCCGACAGGTCCATGATGAAGACAACGTCCCCAGACACCCAAGGAGTCGAAATGGCGGTAATCGGCTGGCTCCAACGCGGCTGGCCAGACTTGATATCCACCGACGCCATGACACCGGAATGGCTTGCGGCAATGACTTGGCCACGAAAGACCACCGGAAGTCCGGCAATGTCGCGAATTTCCGACAAGGCATTGTTGCGATTGGTCAGCGAAAGCACATAGGACCACACATCATTGCCATTGCTGGCCCGCAACGCCGTCAGTTCCCCGGACGCAAACGGCGCAATGACGAGGTCACCGAATATGGCTGGGCTGGAGGCGATTTCAATGCGGGCCGGTTCTTCCAGGGCTTGGTAGCTCCAGCTCTCAACGCCTGTGGCTTCATCAAAGGCGTGCAACTGATCCAAGGTATCGACCACATAGATCCGTCCGCCGCCAATCGCAGGCGCTCCGTGCAGAGGCGCAGCGGTCTCGGTTTTCCACTCCAATTTTCCGGTCTTGGCGTCGAGACTGGCGGCGAAGCGGTAGCCTGACGCCATCAGCACATGTCCGCCATCGACCGCCAAGCCGCCGCCTAAGGCTTCTTGATCGCGTCCCTTGTGCGGGGCGAGGTCCGTTGACCAGATCGGCTTGCCGCTCGCCGCATCAAGCGCGCTGACCTTGGCCTTGCCATCGAGCACGTAGAGGACGCCGTCGGAGACAACCGGCTGATCAATGATGCGCGTGGTGCGGCTGTCGCCTGCGCCAATCTTTCGCCGCCAAGCAATCTTGAACTGATCGCCAGCCTGGACATGTTCGATTGCATGCTCAGCATTACCGCCGGAGACGGGCCAATTGGCTTGCGCCGTGGGTGCCCCAAGCGCGAAGCCGATATCCTTCAAGGCGGGCGAGGCCTCAAGCTTTTGGTTCAAGCTTAAGACCGGAATCCGTTCGCCCTTGATCTTGGGCTCGACTTTTTTCGCGCCAGTAAAGGGAACATGCGGCGTTTTCAGACCGCATCCGCTCAGGCCCGCCGCCAAGGCCAGGCTAAGCCCAAGTGCCGCGCCGACGCGACGCAGAGTAGATGTTCGCATCATTGGCCGGCTCCAGCTTGAGCCGCCATCATGGCCGCGAGGGGGTTTGCCGCTTGCGGCGGCGGGGGCGGCAGGGTCCGCGCGATCTTCAGGGCTTGGGGTATGCTCGAGGCAGAACCAGAAGCGATCAGGGTCAGGGCTGCTTGAGCCCGGGCCCGCGCGGTTTCACTGGCGTCCGGCGACAGGGACAAGGCGGTGAAGTCAGCCTTGGCAAGGTCGGTCTTTCCCGCCGCCAAGCGGGCGAGCGCCAGCGCCTCGCGGGCCGCCAGCCGGAAGGGTCGGTCGGCTGCGGTCAGAGGTTGTAACCGCGCCTCGATCTGAGGCAGGGCTTCGCCATTGTCCATGGCGACCAGCGCGGCCTTGAAGCGTGCATTATCTCCGAGCACCTTGTCGGGCGCGGCATTCGCCGCCTGTTCAAACAGCGAGATGGCCTCGGCGGATTTATGATCGTCCAGCCGCAGCGCGGCTTCCTGCATCAGGGCAAGGGTCCGATATCCACGCGGACCCGACTGGGCCACACCGCTAAACGCCTTCTCGGCTGACGGCTTGTCACCGCGCTCCAGCGCCTCAAGGCCTTGATTATAGGTTTCAGACGCCTTGGCTTGCAGCCCGGCCTGATAATTATCCCAGGCCCAGAGCCCGAGCGCGATCGCCAAGGCTGCGCCAAAGGCGCCTGCCGCGAAGGGCCAGGATTTCTTGACCAGGGTCAGATAACGGTCGGAGCGGAGTTGCTCTTCGACTTCTTCAAAAATATCGGCCACGCTGTTTTCGGCTCCGCTTTCCTTAGGTCCAAGTCCGGTCGGCCGGCAAGGACGCGGCAAACTATCGGCTTCGGCGTCAAGGAGCAATGCGGGAGCAATGCGGTCGACGCTTTTCTCCGCTTACCCCATTAGGGCTGCGCCCGTGACCGAATTTTGACCAAGGCGGCCTTCCGTCAAATCTCTTCGATGAGGCGGGCGACGATCAGGCCGCCGGCGAGCACTAACAAGCCGACCACCAGCCACGCCACCTCGACGCCATAGGGCGCCCCCAGCATGGCAATGACGCGCCCAGTGAGATTAGCTAGGACCGGGGCGGAATGGACGCCGCGCGAGGCCGCCGCAGCAGAGGTTTGGCTGATCAGGTTCAACCGCGACAGAAGGTTTGGTCCTGCTAGGTCGATAACAGCGACCAAGCCCCCCGCCAGTCCCAGAACGCTAATCACCAACCGGCGCGCTTCCCAGCCTCGGTCCACCTGAAGCGCGACGGCCCGGGCAAAGAGGTCGGCATCGATAAGAGCGGGCGTTGCCTCATAAAGGCGCTCGATTTCGGCAACCCTGTCATTTTCCGACATCGCCGCGGCGTCGTTCAGGCGGGCGCCCAAGTCGGCGATGGCTTGGCGGCGCAAGGCCCTTACCGTCGACAGGTCCTTGCTCAAGACCTCAGCGCAGTCTTGCACGGCCATGCCCGCGCCATGAACCAAGCCAACAACGGCGCGGGCCTCTGAGCTGAGCGGTTCGAGTGCAATATCAAGCGCGGTTAGATTCTCTTCCGGCAAAGCGGGCCAGGGGCCTAGAGGCCCGTCACCGCCAAGGCCGCCGCGCCGCATAAGGTGACGGGCCCCCTTGGTCTTCAACCACATCAAAAAGGGTTGCTCGGCGCGAAACTCCGAAATGTCGGCCAGCGCAGTCGAGAAGGTTTCCAGCGCAAAGGTGTCGATCTGTGCCGGTCGTACACCCAGCCGAGCAAAGAATACCCGAAGCGCCGAGCCATGACGCCGCGCAAGCTCAACAAAGGCCAGCCTGTCGCCGCTCAGAACCCGTCGCGCCAGGTCGACATCGTGTAATGTGACCAAGGCTCTCGGCGCGCCGGAACGCGCTGATGCCTCGTCCTCCGTATCGCCCCCCATGGGCTGTCTCCCGTGTCAGGCTGTGGCTCAGCGCTCGGGGGGGCGATTTCGGAGAAGCGCGTAGTTGACGAGGTGGGCGACGCCGACGAAGCCTGGAAAGGCTGCAATGCACTCGAGGACGCCGGTTGCGTCATTGCTGGGGTCGTAGCGGTAAAGCAACCAGCCGCCAGCCAGAAAAGCGCAGGCAAAGCCGAGCCCCAAAATGCCGCGCCGCAAATCCCGTTCCGGACCGTAAAAGCCCCAATTCCGACGCGGCGGCGGGGTCTCGAGCGCCCGCAACATATCCGGCGAGACGGGCTGGCCCTTTTCATAGGCGGTACGCAGCAGTTGCTGTGCCTCCATCCGCTCCTTATGGCGAAAATAGCGATAGGCAATCACCGTGGCGGCAATGGAGCCAAACATGACAATGGGAACAAGGGCGTCGTCACTCATCTCAAAATCCTCCAGTTCGACCCCGGGGCCGCTGCAATGGCGGGCGAAGTCGTGTCTTCCGTTGACAGACTAAAGACCAGACTCCGGCCCAAAAGACCCGTGAATTCTTTGTAAGATGCGCAAGATTGCCAAGAATTCATCTCCCGCGGCAAAAATCAGCTTGGCAAGCCAAGGCGACCTCGCACCCAGGGGCTGAGAATTGCGCTCAGGCCAAGCGAAAGCCTCAGAAAATCAGGTCAAACATCTGTTCGTCTTAAGATGACCAGAAATTTACTATTTACCGCACGCCGCTGGCTGACAAAAATATCTCAACCTGGCCAAGCCAATAGCGGCCTATACAGCCTCGGCAATCGCGCCTTGCCGCAAGAGCGCCACCAAGCGGGCGCGGGTCTCGCCATCGGCGACGCCATCGACTTGATCTGGCCGCCAATGGCGCTGAAAGGCTAGCAGATTGACCAAGGTCTCCTCGTCCAGTTGTCCAGACGGCGGCGTATCGTAGCCCAGGCGATAAAGGCCAGCTTGCAGCGCAAAAACCCCTACCCCTTCATCCCCGAGGCTCAAGGGCGCACCCGGTGCGGCAGCGACATCTACCCAAAGACCATGGCCTGCCTTGGCCAGCTCCTGCCAAGGAAACAATTCGCCCGGATCAATTTTGCGGTCCGGCGCAATATCGGAGTGACCGACAATGCGGCCATTGGGGATGGTCCAACGGCTGCGAATCTCGTCGATCAAGGCCTTGAGCGCGTCGATCTGCGGCGCGGGGAAAGCGCGATATCCCCACTCGTGACCGGGATTGACCAGCTCGATCCCAACCGAGACCGAATTACAGTCCCGCTCTCCCTTCCAGTAGGAACGTCCGGCATGCCAAGCGCGGCGCTCCTCCGGCACCAAGCGCAGGATCGCCCCATCCTCATCGATCAAATAGTGCGACGACACCTTGGCCGCCGGGTCCGTCAGGCGCGTCAGGGCCTCGCTCGCAGAAGGCATGCCCGTATAGTGGATGACGAGCATGTCCGGCGGTGTCCGCCGTTGATCGAAATTGGGCGACGGGTGGTCTTGAATGAGCAGACTAGACATTGGGCCTTGAGCGCTTGAAACCGCGTGCGCCGGGACGGGCGCGCCCGTTCAGCTTAGCTTAGGGATGCGGACGATCAAATCCATAAGCGACCCATGCATGACCGATCTTGCGGGCTTCGATCAGGCTCGGGTCAGCCCGACGCATCGGCGCTCTGAGGCGATAAGCCAGACTAAAGAGGGCCAGAAAGGCGCTGGCCAGAATTGTCAGCAGCGCAAGAAAGGTGGCAACCACCAAGGTCAGCGCCACGCCGATCGCGCCCGCTGCCAGGGCAAGGCCCATATTGGCGGTGCTCCGCAGCGCGCCGAGCACGCCCCTGCCCCGCGTCGCGCTTGCAACAGCCTGCGTATCAGCCAGATGGGTCATGGCGAACACCTTGATTAGGTTTGGGCTCTTGAATCTCACATTGGGGCCAGTGACGAGCAGGTCAACTGATGAGAGCGCAAACTCGTTAATTTTTATCGTTCTGATGCAGGATTAGGCGGGTCCAGTTGCAAGGCCACCCCGTCGCTCGCTCATCACCCGATCAAAGGCCGCATTTATGGCCTGAGCCTGAGCCTGGGCCCGGGCCACGAGGTGGGCAGGCAGACCCCGCGCAATGGCGCGGTCAGGATGGGATTCGACCAAGGCTTTGCGCCACGCCGCGCGCACCAATTCATCCGACGCCGTAGGATCAACAGCCAGCACGCGATAAGGGTCGTCGTCGAGAATGCCTAATCGCCTCGCGCGAACCGAGCGGGCGGTTTCCATTGGCAAGCCAAGGGCCGCGGCGACTGAGTCGAGAAAGGCCGTTTCCCGTTCACTGACAACCCCGTCGGCCAAGGCTAGCCGATAAAGGCCATCCAACACCCGTTCGAGCACCACCGGACAGCGTCCATATCGGACCGCCAGCTTGTGCGCGTAACCTTCATAGCCAAGCGTCGTTTGCCGGGCCAAGCGGTAGAGGCGCCGAATATCGGCCTCCGCAGCGGGGCGCGGTGCAAAAATGGCCGCGAAGGCCTCGAACTCGTTGGGGCGTTGCGGCCCTTCCGCGCGGGCTAATTTGGCGCTCAGGGCGGTCACGGCTGTGGAATAGGCGCCGTCTTGCCAAATTTGCCCCTGGCGCTCGCAATCATTTTCAGTCGCAGAAACAAGCGCACCGTCCGCGCCTGCAACAGCCTGCGACGTGATGTCCTTTTCAGCCTTGGGCTGGAAAAGCTTGGCGATGGGGTCTAGCAATGCCATTGGATTTTATTATTAGGACTGGGGAGACAGGCGGGCAAATGAATTCGCCGTCACCTTTGCTTCGGGACAGACCCCATTGATGTTTGTGATTGTCGCGGCAGTCCTTGCCATGTCCGATGCGCCTCCGCGTTTGCGCGACGAAGAGAGCATCGACCTCCCCAGCCCTGCGGCGACGGTGCGGACCAAGGGGGTCCTCCCCAAACCGCGCGCCAAACACCCCACCTCAAAGCTGCAAGCCAAGGCCTTGCGGGCACATTCCAAGCCCCAAGTCGCCACGGCCGCACCACCCTCCGCCGAGCCCGCTGCTTCCTCGTCTCCGCCGGTTGCTGACACGATGGAGAGGACGTCGAAGGGCCTTGGCGATGCTGTGCCTGCGGTTGCCGAATCGACCGGTGCTGTCGCAGACGCTCAACCGCAAACGCCTCCAACTCCAGCGCCAGCCGCCCGCGCCGAAGACGACCCCTCCAACATTCCAAGCGGGGCGCCTCAGGACGATTATGGCCTTGTCAGTTGGTGCCAAGGCGCGCTCAGCGGCCACATGGCGCTCTATGAACTGGTCAAACCGCAACTCGACGCCCTCGAACAGGGTGATGAGGCGAAATCGAACGCCAAGCTTGACGCCGAGCAGTTGGCGGCAGGCCGCGACTATTTGTCCCTCTACACCAAGGCGCGCCAAGCGTTCGACCAGACCAATGCGGGCGCCCAATTCGCCCGGGGTGAGGCGGCCAAGGATCAGGGCTTGAGAATGTGGATCCCCGTTCGCAGCGCCCCCCCGACCGACCGCATGTGGAGTTGGTTGGGATGGGAGTTGCCCGCCCGGTGTGAAACCGCCGCGAAACGGCTATTGGCCAATTCGGATATTCTGAGCGAGATGATGCGGTCTCGCCCGGGGACGGAAGCACCTGAGACCGTGACCGGTACGCCACGCTGACCGATCGTCGGGAAAAGCGACTTTCCCGAACTGTCCCAAAAGTCTAGGAACAGTCGTACGTCAGGCGTCTTGAATTTACCGGACACCGATCCGGCGCGCGCACCACTCGCAAGGCTTATGGGATCAAGGTTATGGGAATTGAATCGGCTGCCCTCAAAAGAGTCAAACCTTCACCAACCATCGCTGTCACCCAAAAGGCGCGCGAGCTGGCCCGTGCAGGGCGCAATATCATTTCATTGGGGGCGGGCGAACCCGACTTTGACACGCCAGACAATATCAAAGAGGCGGCCATTCGCGCCATTCGCGAAGGCAAGACCAAATATACCGATGTCGACGGCATTCCAGAGCTGAAAGCGGCGATTTGCGCCAAGTTCGCCCGCGAGAACGGCCTTTCCTATCAGCCCCAGCAGGTGCACGTGGCCCCGGGTGGAAAACCGGTCATCTATAATGCACTGGTCGCCACCCTGAACCCCGGCGACGAGGTTGTGGTTCCGACGCCCTATTGGGTGAGCTATCCGGACATGGTCTTGCTAGCGGGAGGGGAACCGGTCTTCGCCGCCACCTCAGCCGAAACCGACTTCAAGTTGCGTCCCGCCGATCTCGAGGCCGCCATCACGCCGCGCACCCGTTGGCTGATCTTGAATAGCCCGTCTAACCCGTCAGGTGCGGCCTACCGCGCCGAAGAATTACAAGCCCTGGCCGATGTGCTGTTGCGCCATCCGCATGTCTGGGTCCTCACCGACGACATGTATGAGCACCTGTTGTTCGACGGGCTGAAGTTCGCCACCATCGCCGCCCAAGAACCGAGGCTCTACGACCGCACCTTGACGATGAACGGGGTCTCGAAGGCCTATGCCATGACCGGCTGGCGGATCGGCTATGCTGCTGGACCCGAAGCCTTGATCAAGGCCATGGCCAAGGTGGAAAGCCAATCCACCTCAAACCCCGCCTCGATTTCGCAATATGCGGCGGTCGAGGCCTTGAACGGCCCGCAAGACTTCATCCCAGAGCGGGCGCAGGCCTTCCAAGCCCGACGGGATTTGGTGGTGTCGATGCTCAACCAAGCCCAAGGCCTGTCCTGCCCGAAGCCGGACGGGGCCTTTTATGTCTACCCGTCATGCGCCGGGTTGCTGGGGCGGACGACGCCAAACGGCAAGGTCATTCAAACCGACGAAGATTTCGCCCAGGAATTGCTAGAGGCAGAGGGCGTCGCCGTGGTGCATGGCGCAGCCTTTGGCCTTTCACCGCATTTCCGCATTTCCTACGCCACCTCGACCGAAATCCTCGAAGACGCCTGTGGGCGAATTCAGCGGTTTTGCAATAGCCTGCGCTAAACCCTGACAGGTCGACATGGCGCTTGGTCCGCTGTTACTTGCCGCCTCAATCGGCGCGGTCGCCGCAACTGCGACGGGACTTGGGACCCTGTCGGCGCCGTGTGACCCGCCGAAAGACCGGGGGCTGCATAGCCGCCCGACACCGACCAGCGGCGGCGTGGCGATCCTGCTGGCCGTTGGGCTTGGCGTCATCCTCACAGCGGTCTTTTTTCCGTCCCTCGTCGAAAAGCGCCTCGCGGCCCCGTTGATTCTGGCGAGCCTTTTCGGGGTCCTGGGTCTGGTCGACGACATGTTCGGCGTTCCGGCCAAGGCGAAGCTGGCGCTCCAAGCCTTGGCGGCGCTGATCTTTTGCGCTTTCGTCGTCCGAGTGGAGTCCTTGTCCACGCCATTTGGCGGCCTAGACCTTGGGCCCGTCGGCGGCGTCCTGGGCTCAGCACTTTGGATTGTGGTGGCGATCAACGCCGTCAACTTTATGGACGGCGTCAATGGCCTGGCCGCCGGCGCGCTGATGATCGCCGAGATTGCCCTTGGCCTCGCGGCAGTCCACAGCGGCGAGCGACCCATAGCCGCGCTCAGCTTCATCGCCGCCGCAGCCGGAGCAGGCTTTTTACCCTGGAACCTCCCGGGTGGGCGGATATTTCAAGGGGATTGCGGAGCACTGTTCTCGGGCGGGCTTTTCGCAGGCCTCGTCTTGGTGGGGGCAGGTCCGAGTGGCGAGGCTGGGCTCAGCGTTTGGTTTGGACCCCTGGCCCTATTGCCGCTGCTGACTGACGTTTTCCTCACCCTGTTGTCCCGCGCGCGACGGGGCTTGAGCCTGCTTGACGCCCATCGCGAACACCTTTTTCAGCGCTGGCTATTGGCCAAGCCCCGCAGCCATGCGCGGGTTGCTCTACGCACCTGGCGGATGATGATGTTAGCCGGGACCACTGGCTTGGTCATGTTGGCCACACCGGTTCGGTTCCACGCGCTTTTGTTTGCGATAGCGCTCGCCTGCAGCATCGCCAGTTGGCTGTGGACCGACCGTCAGGTCAAGCGGTCCGGCTAACCGAAAAATCCGCCGCTGCTTCGAGTGCGGCACGCCAAGGCCCTTGTGAAAATACCGTGAGAGCCGCTTTCGCCTCGTTCGCATAGGTTTGGGCAAGATCAACTGTGGCTTGCAGCGCCCCGGTGGCCAAGACAAGGCCGCGCGCCCGGGCGAAGTCCCCCTCCTCCTGGCGTCGCTCGCCCACGGTGCGGGCCCAAAACGCCGCATCTTCACCCGACGCACGATGCACGGCGAGGAGCAGCGGCAAGGTCGCCTTCCCTTCGGCGAAATCGTCACCAGCATTTTTGCCCAGCGCCGCCGTCACGCCCCCGTAATCGAGCGCGTCATCGGCAAGTTGGAAAGCTAAGCCTAGCTTCTGGCCAAAACTCCGTAGCGCTGCGACTTCGACCTCGCTCGCATTTGCCGCCACCGCGCCAGCTTCGGCCGCCGCGGCGAACAATTCTGCGGTCTTGGCCGAGATGATCTCAAGATAGACCTTCTGATCGAGATTTAAGTCATGAGAGCGAGTCAGTTGTAAAACCTCACCCTCCGAAATCACCCGGCTTGCGGTGGCGAGGATATTGAGCGCGCGCAAGGAGCCGGTCTCAACCATCAATTCAAAGGCGCGGCTGAACAGAAAATCTCCGACCAGCACGCTTGAGGCGCCGCCCCAAATCAGGTGGGCGGCCACCTTGCCGCGCCGCAAGGACGACCCATCGACCACATCATCATGCAGCAAGGTCGCCGTGTGAATGAACTCCACGGCGGCGGCGAGCTTGCGGGCATTGGGTAGGCCTTGGCCACACAGCCTTGCCGCCGCAACGGTCAAAAGCGGCCGCAAACGCTTGCCGCCCGCCGCGATCAGATGTTCGGCTAGTGCCGGGATCAGCGGCACATCGCTTTGCATCCGTTCACGCACAAGCGCGTCAACCGCCACCATGTCGGCCGCGCCGAGGTGCAGGAGGAGATCAATGCCCCCAGCCTTCGGGGCGACAGGCGCGTCCACTGTGCTCAAACCCATCTCTCTTTCGCCAGCCTACTGCGGCGCGACGCTGTGCTCGCCGAGCGCCATGACATTGGCTCTGGCGCAGTGCAATAGTTGCGCGGCACAATGGTGTCGAGACGAGTTAGGGTCAAGCGGTCGAAATGGCGATGAAAATGCAAAATTCTTCGTCGGAGCCTGAAACCACCGCCTCAGACGCCCCCGACGCCCACACTTTCTCGGACGTGCAGGAAACCGCCGCCATGGGCGGGCGCGTGCATTTGCTACAGCCCAAGGTCGGCTATCGCGCTGGCCTCGACGCGACACTCCTGGCCTCATCGCTCGGGCTCCAAGCTGGAGAGCGGGCGCTTGAAGCCGGGTGCGGCGTTGGGGCTGCCCTGTTGCAAGCGGCTGTGCGTTATCCAGAAACCCAACTGATCGGCGTTGAACGTGCGCCTGACGCACTGGCGCTGGCACAACAGAACATCCTCGCCAATCAGCTCAGCGCGCGCGTGCAGGTCAGGTCGCTCGATATCCGAAACCCGTTTTCGAGTTTAGGGCTCGCGCCGTTTGACGCGGCCTTTGCCAATCCACCCTATTTCGATGATGAGAGCACCCTTCGCGCCCCGCATCCGGCAAGGCGAGACGCCTGGATTGCCGAAGGCGGCCTTGAGGTGTGGACGCACTTCTTGTTAAAGGCGGTCAAGGAGGGGGGGCGGATCACCCTAATTCACCGCGCCGACCGGCTCGCCGACATTTTGAGCCTCCTTTCCACCAAAGCAGGCTCGTTTCGCATCCGCCCGATCCAGCCTTTCGCGGACGCCCCGGCCAAGCGGGTGCTGGTGCGGGCCGTGAAGACCGGCAAAGCGCCCTTGGTGCTGCTGCCTGCCCTCGTCTTACGTACCCGCGACCCAGACGGCGACACTGCGCACGCCAAGGCGCTCGCACGGGGCGAAACGGCGTTGGGCTGGGACGAGGGCTAATTACTCCGAATAGAGTTTCAGCGCCTCAAGACACAGGTGTAGACCCTGGACGTCACTCATGGGGTTGGGTGTGACGATGACGTAGAACCGGCGCGCCTCGGCCCAGAGCAGCAGATTTTCTGGTAGGTAGAAGTCTTCGACCTCACAGTCCTGCCCGTCCCGCCAGCGGCCTGTCGCGTCGGGCCCCGCGCCATACCAGGCTTCGACACGCGAGCGCAGATCGGCCTCTTCTTCATCTGCAACATTGAGATAGGCGGCGACGGGCTTATTCAAGGCCGAGGCGAAACCCATCAAATAGGCGGTGGCCGGATCACAGTTGGGGCCCCGCCACGGCGTGAGATTGGCCACCAGAGCATCGGCGCTGCGCAGAAGCGCCAAGGCGTCGGCATAGAGACGGCGACCGGTGACCTCGCTCCGCTGCTCTTCCTCCAGTCCAGCGCCCAGTTTTGGCGAGACGCCACGAAAGCCCATGGCCTGACAGACATCTTCGCGGACAGCGAGTCCCTCCGCCGCGTCAGGCGACCAAGCATCGGGTCCGGCCAGAAACACGGTTTCGATCTTTTTCATCCGGTCCTCATCAAAATTGCCGTCGCCTCTGCCAGCTGTTCGTCGGGATCAAGACAGGTCAGTCTCGGCCAGCTTGGCGCTTGGTGACGAAACCAGGTCGCCTGTCGCTTGGCGTAGCGGCGTGTGGCCTGGGCCGCCAGCTCCAATGCGTCCGAGAGTGTCACGCGGCCTTCGACCGCTTCAGCCAATTCACGCAACCCGACAGCTTTCGAGACCGGGGCGTCCGGCGAAAGGCCACGCGCCTGCCAAGCCTCAATTTCTGCCAACACCCCTTGCGCGACCATGGCATGCAGGCGTGCGTCACAGCGGGCATAGAGCGCGTCTCGGGGGGGATCAAGCACAAGGGCGGGTGGTGCAGTCAGCAGGGGCCTCGCCTCCCCCCACCATGCGGTGAGCGGCTTACCCGTATGCAGATAAACCTCCCATGCCCGGGTCAATCTCTGACGGTCGCCCGGCAAGATGCGCGCCGCCGCCTCAGGATCGACCTCGGCCAGACTCTGCCGAAACCGTGCCTCGCCCACTTCTGCTAATTGGGCCTTGGCCCGCTCGCGCACCTCCAGCGGTGCGGATGGGGCGTCCGACAGCCCCCGCGTCAATGCGAGAAAATAGAGACCGGTACCGCCGACAATAATGGCCCGCCTGCCGCGCGTCGCGATCTCATCCAACCGCGAGGCTGTCTCGCGCAACCAGCGTCCAACCGACCAAGCCTCTTGGCCGTCGACGGTCCCATAGAGATGGTGCGGTACAGATGCCAGGTCTTGCGGACCGGGCCGGGCGGTCAGGATTTCAAAATCGCGATAGAGTTGAATGGAATCGGCATTGATGATTTCGCCGTTGAACCTTCTGGCCAGATCCAAGCCTAAATGCGATTTGCCACTTGCGGTCGGACCGGCGATCAGCCAGACCCCCGGCGCATCCTCATCTTTGGAGCCTTTCGCCCTGTCTTCGCCCCGCTTTGTCATCACCCTGGTGAGCCCAGACCCTGCAGCATTGGAGGCCGCCAGCGCGGACCTTCGTCGTCATGCGCCAGACGTCACGTCGTGGTCGGCGCTTGGCCCTGACGCGTGTGAATTTCATACCACTGCCCACCGAATTGAACAGCTCGGATCGTCGGTGACCATCGCCACATCCGGCAGACCGGTTGACAGTTGCGTTCAGCGGGACGTCGGGCGGCGCAAGGCGCTGTTGGTCGCCGATATGGATTCAACCATTATCGGGTGCGAATGCCTCGATGAATTGGCTGACTTTGCCGGGCTGAAAACCGAGATCGCCGCCATCACTGAACGGGCCATGCGTGGCGAAATTGATTTTGAAGCGGCTCTGACAGCCCGTGTCGCCCGCCTGCGTGGCCTGGCGCTCACCAGTTTAAGGGCCTGCTACGACACCCGCGTTCAGCTTAATCCCGGCGCTGAAATCTTGGTCAAGACCATGGCCAAGCACCAGGCGCGGGCTGTCTTGGTCTCCGGCGGCTTTGAGTATTTCACCTCAAGGGTGGCGCAACGGGCGGGCTTTCACGCCCATCGCGGTAATCGCCTGCAAGACGATGGCGAAGCGCTGACCGGCGAGGTGGTCGCGCCTATTCTTGGCCGGGAAGCCAAGTTGCACGCCTTGCAAGAGGAAGCGGACGGGCTTGGAGTGGACCTTTCTCAGACCCTTGCCCTTGGCGACGGCGCCAATGATCTGGCGATGATTGAAGCCGCTGGTCTTGGACTTGCCTATCGCGCCAAACCGATTGTCGCCGAGCGCGCGAAGGCTGCCATCTATTACGGCGACCTGACGACCGCCCTCTATTTTCAAGGCTACCGGCGCGAGGAGTTCGCCACCATATGATCGGGCATGGCTATGATTGATCGCGCGCACGTCCTCGACCGTCTGAATGAGATTGTTGATCCCAAGTCCGGCCAGGGTCTCGCTGCAGCGGGGCTCGTCCAGGGGCTGGCGCTTTCGGCGTCGCGGGCGGGCTTTATGATTGAAGTCGGAGCAGGCGATATTGCACTCTATGAGCCTGTACGCTTGGCGGCTGAGACGCTTTTAGCCGCCCTGCCGGGAATTGAACGGGCCCAGGTGGTTTTGACCTCGCAAGCGGACCCCGCGCCCTACACCCCGCCAGAAGGCGCCGTGCGCGTCCGGCGAGGCGCGCGGCTGAGCGACGAAGCCAAGGCCGGAATGACACCCGCCCGTCCTCCCTCCAAGGGCGAAAACCCCGCCCATGTGAAACATATTGTGGCCATTGCCTCGGCCAAGGGCGGCGTGGGAAAATCGACCGCCGCAGTGTCGCTCGCCTGCGCCTTTCGTCATCTCGGCTGGACGGTCGGCCTGTTGGACGCCGATATTTATGGCCCGTCCGCCCCGCGAATGTTGGGCTCCGACGCCGATCCCAAGGTCAATGCCGACAAGAAGCTCGAACCTATTGCAGCCTTTGGGCTAAAAACCATGTCGATTGGCTTCATTGTCGACGAAGGCGCGCCGATGATCTGGCGTGGCCCCATGGCGAGCTCGGCGCTGAACCAGCTCATTCATGATGTGGCCTGGGGCTCAGCCGAGGCCCCGCTCGACATCCTCATCATCGACCTGCCACCGGGCACGGGCGATATTCAACTGACCCTGGCCCAAAAGCTCTCCCTCGACGGTGCGGTCCTGATCTCAACACCGCAAGAGATTGCCTTGATCGACGTGCGGCGTGGGGCGGTCATGTTTCAAAAAACCGGCGTCGCCATTTTGGGCGTCATTGAAAACATGGCCTATTTTGTTGATCCGAGCACAGGCGAGAAGGTGCCGATCTTTGGCGAAGGCGGCGCCCGCCGCACGGCCGACGATCTCGGCACGCCATTTTTGGGCGAGGTGCCCATTGACATAGCGCTGCGCCAAGCCTGCGACGATGGCCGCCCTTTGGTGGCCACAGACCCGCAGCATCCAATTTCACAACGCTTCATCGCCATGGCTGAAACCTTGGCGGCGCGCTTGAACGCGAAGCCTTGAGCGAGCGGCAGCGGCTAAGCGTGGGGGTGGGCTTGGTTATAGATGGCTAACAAGCGGTCCGCGTCGACGGCGGTGTATTTTTGCGTGGTCGACAGGCTGGCGTGACCGAGCAATTCCTGAATGACGCGAAGATCCGCACCCGCCCCTAACAGGTGGGTGGCGAAAGCGTGGCGCAGAGCGTGCGGCGTCGCGCTGTCCGGCAGACCCAGCCTGCCGCGCAACTTAGCCATTTCCCCCTGCACGGCGCGCGGCGACAAGGGCCCGCCCCGCTTGGCGCGAAAAAGCGGGTCTTGCGGGGGCAAACTATAGGGACACAGGCGGCGATAGGTCTCCACGGCCTCAGCGACGACAGGCAAAATCGGACAGAGGCGGGTCTTGCCGCCCTTGCCTGTGACAAACAAGGTATCGCCGAGCGGCGCCACGGCAGCGGTCAAGGAAAGCGCCTCGGAGATCCGCAGGCCGCAGCCATAGAGCAGGGTCAAGACAGCGGCGTCGCGGGCCCGCTCCCAAGGCAGGCGATCCTCGTCGCCCGCTGCCTCTGCCAGAAGATCAAAGGCAGCGCCTTCACTCACCGGCCGTGGCAGACTGGGGCGTACGCGAGGGCCGCGCACTAAGGTGATCTCAGCATTGGCCACGCCCAGCCGTCGATCCAGGTAACGAAAAAAGGCCCGCGCGGCGGAGAGGGAATGGCTGAGCGAACGGGCCGATAAGGGAGACGGGCCGGATCGCCGCGAGGCGAGCCAAGCGCGAAAATCCGCCGCCTTTAGCCCTGCACAGGCCTCAAGCGTCACCGTTTCGCCGAGGTGGCCTTCAAGGAAGCTAATCAATTGGGTGACGACCGCGCCATAGCTTTCCAGCGTGCGGGGTGAAGCGCGTCGTTCATGAGCAAGAAAAGCAACCCACGCAATTTGGGCTTGGCGGGCGGTGCGGATCGGATCGTCTGAACCTTCAGAGGCGGACACGGCTTGGTTTCAAAGACACGGCCAGCGGGCGGCGATCCGCTCGCTGACCCTGGCCAAGAAACCAATAAGCTCAACGCCCATGCTCGGCGTGAATCCTTCCGGATCCGCTGAGGCGAAGGCTAAAAGCCCCGGTCGCTCCTCGGTCCACAAGGAGATGCGAATAAGCGCGCAACTGCGCACCGGAAGGTCGGTATTGGGAAAGACATCGCGGGCTGGGTAGCAGGCGCCAAGGCGGGTTTCGCGACCTTCGCCCAGCAAGGCGTCAACTCCGCCTACGGGCAGGGCTTCCCAACCGGATGGGGTCCGACGCTCTCCAACCTCGGTTTCACAGGCGAGCACGCCCGCCTGCAAGCCAAATGCCCCCTTCGCCGCCTCATCCAGGCGTCGCGCCAGATCGGAGTTGTTGCGCGATTCCAGCAGATTGAGCACGAGCGCATTGGTTTGGGCTTGAGCTTCGAAATTTGCCTTGACCAGCGACTCAATTTCTTGACGCGCTGTCTGCTCGCGGGCATGGGCCGCTTCCAGCCGGGCAAGGGCTGCCGGAAAAAATTCCACCACATTGGGAACGATGGCTTTAACGCCGAGCCGATCCAACAGGTCGTCATCCGCAACAATGCGCTCTCGCGAGGCCAGCATTTTCCCGCGAAATTCCAACCAATCCAGGTCAGTGCTCAGGTTTTGGCTTTCCGGTCCCTTGTCCATGCGGTTCCGAGGGTTGGGGGAGCGCTAAAGGATCGATTGGCCCGTCTTCGCCCAGTCAGCGAGAAAGGCGTCGAGCCCACGATCCGTCAAAGGATGCTTAAACATGTCCTGAAACACCGAAGGCGGCAAGGTCGCACAATCGGCCCCGATCAGCACCGCCTCTTTCAGGTGGGAGAGGCTGCGAACCGATGCCACCAGGATTTCGGTATCGAAGTCATAATTGTCGAAGACTGTACGGATTTCTTGAATAAGGCCCATGCCCTCGGCCCCATGGTCGTCCAGGCGACCGACAAAGGGCGACACAAAGGTCGCGCCCGCCTTGGCGGCCATCAGAGCTTGCAGGGCGGAGAAACAGAGGGTGACATTGGTCATAATCCCCGATTGCGAGAAGGTCTGCACGGCTTTCAGACCCTCGACGGTCAAGGGCACCTTGACCACGACATTGGGTGCAATGGCGGCCAGCTTCTCGCCTTCCTTAATCATCGCCGCTGCCTCGACGGCCGTGACCTCGGCTGAGACCGGGCCTTGGATAATCTCGCAGATCTCCGCGATCACCTCCGTCATGTTGCGGCCGGACTTGGCGATCAAGGTGGGGTTGGTGGTGACGCCGTCGACCAATCCGGTTTCCGCCAGCGCGCGCAGGGTGGCGGTGTCGGTGGTGTCGAGGAAGAGTTGCATAGAAAAGGCTCCGAATCGCTCAAGACGGCTTGCCGCCGTCCCTAGCAAGTTTTCAACCGGCTTGCGTCATCCGATCAGGGCTATCCACTCATCTTCCGACAGAATGCGGACACCAAGCTCGGCGGCAGTTTTCAATTTCGACCCAGCACCGGGGCCCGCCACGACAATATCTGTTTTCTTCGACACCGACGATGCGACCTTTGCCCCCAACCGCTCGGCCTGGGCCTTGGCTTCGTCCCGGGTCAAACGCTCGAGCGCGCCGGTGAACACAACCGTCTTTCCCGCAACGGCCGTATCGGCGCGCGGTGCTTCGGCTTCGAGCACAGTGAGTTCGTCGAAAAGCCTCTGCACCAGGTCTCGCGTGTGGGATTCGCCAAAAAAGGCCTTGCAGGCCTCGACCACTGCCGTGCCGATTTGGTCGAGCGCATCCAGGTCTTCGATGGCGGTCGGGTCTCCTGCCGCTACCTGATCCATGGCGGTGAGGAAGGCGTGGGCTGACCCATAGCCGCGCGCTAGGGTTTGGGCTGTGGTTTCCCCAACATGGCGGATGCCCAGTCCGAAAATGAACCGGGCCAGCGAAATGGTGCGACGCGACTCAATAGCGGCAAACAGGTTTTTGACGCTCGTTTCTCCAGCCCCTTCGCGGTCCTTGAGCTTTTTCAGGCTTTGGGCGTCCTTGATCGCCAGGCGGAAAATGTCGGCAGGCTCGCTTATCCAGTCGTCTTGGAAAAAGCCCGCCAATTGCTTCTCGCCCAGGCCTTCGATGTCAAAGGCGCGGCGAGAGACGAAATGCTTCAGGTGCTCGATCTTTTGGTACGGACAGGCCAATTCGCCGGTACACCGCCGCACAACGGTCAAGACGCCAGCGCCGGTCATCTCCTGCGTGACAGCCGTTTGAAGCTCGCAGGGGCAAATTGTTGGAAACGCGTAAGGCTCGGCAGATGCCGGTCGCTCCGACGCCACCGCCCCGACAATCTGCGGGATCACGTCGCCAGCCCGTTGCACAATGACCATATCGCCAACGCAAATGTCTTTCCGGGCGATTTCGTCGGCATTGTGCAAGGTGGCGTTGCGCACCACCACCCCGCCCACCGTCACGGGCTGAAGCTTAGCGACCGGCGTGAGCGCGCCGGTGCGCCCCACCTGAATATCGATGCCTAAGAGCCGAGTGCGCGCCTGTTCAGCTGGAAACTTGTGGGCAATGGCCCAACGGGGCGTGCGGCCCACGGCGCCGAGCCGCTCCTGCCAGTCTAATCGGTCAATCTTATAGACGACGCCGTCAATGTCGTAGTCGAGGTCGGAGCGACGGGCTTCGAGGTCCTGATAGGCGCCTAAGAGGCCTTCGACGTCGGTGACGGTCTTGGAGAGGGGATTGGTAGAAAAGCCAAAGGACGCCAGCCGCTCCAGCGCTTCGGTTTGGGTGGCGCCGAGCGGGGCGGAAGTTTCCCCCCAGGCATAGGCGAAGAAGCGCAATGGTCGGCTTGCCGTGACCCTGGCGTCAATCTGGCGCAGCGACCCCGCAGCTGCGTTGCGGGGATTGGCGTAGGTGCGTTCACCCGCCGCCTCGGCGGCACTGTTCATGGCGGCGAAATCGGCATGGGCAATATAGACCTCGCCGCGAATTTCGATCCTGTCGGGAATATCGTCCCCCAGAAGCGTTTTCGGAATATCAGCGATGGTCAAGATATTGGCGGTGACGTCTTCCCCCACTCGGCCATCGCCGCGCGTGGCGGCCCGCACCAGTCGGCCAGACACATAGGTCAGGCTGGCCGAGAGGCCGTCGATCTTCGGCTCGGCGGTCAGGCGAATGGGCGTGGCGTCGAGCGCCAAAAAGCGCTTCACCCGCCGGACAAAGTCTTCGACATCGCCCGCCGAAAACGCATTGTCGAGGCTCAGCATCGGCACGCCGTGGGGCACGGCGGCAAAGGCCTCAGACACGGCGGCCCCCACCCGCCGCGACGGCGAGTCCGGTCGGACAAGCTCGGGAAACCTGGCTTCAATCGCCAAGTTTCGGTGCTTAAGGGCGTCATAGTCGCCATCGCTGATCAAGGGCGCGTCATCTTGGAAATAGCGCTGATCATGCTCGGCCAGCTCGCGCGCCAGCCGCTCAAGCTCCGCCGCCGCAGCCTCGGCTGATAGGCTTTCGACAGGGGTCTCAGCTAGGGACACGGCGTCAAACTCCGGACTTTGCATTGTAAGCCGTGATCTTAGCCGATCAAGGCGCGGGCGGCAGCCCTCGCCGCTTCGCTGATCTCGGCCCCAGACAACATGCGGGCGATTTCTTCTTCCCGCTCGGCGCGCGACAAGGTCTCGACCTCAGTTCGGAGGCCACCGGCCACCTCGCGTTTTGAGATGCGCCAATGGCTGTCCCCGCGCGCCGCCACTTGGGGGGAGTGGGTGACGACCAAGACCTGGGCTCCGGCGCCCGCCAGCTTGCGCAGCCGCACACCCACCGCCTCGGCGACTGCACCGCCGACGCCCTGATCCACCTCGTCAAAGATCATCGCCACTGCCGCCGTCTCTGCGCCGTCGCGTTGCGCTAGGGCCGCCTTCAGCGCCAAAGCCACACGGGCAAGCTCGCCGCCAGAGGCGCTGTCGCCAAGGGCCGTAAAAGGGGCATTGGGGTTGGCGGCAATTTCAAACGTCACCCGATCCCAGCCCGTCGGGCCAGCGCGCTCCAAGCCTTGCGGGTCAACCACAGCGCGGAAACGGGCCTTGTCTAATTTTAAGGGTGCAAATTCCTGGGCAATGGCCTCGGAAAGCGCAAGCGCCGCTTGGCTCCTTTTGACGCTCAGCGCTTCGGCGGCGGCAGCGAAGTCGCGTTCCGCAGTGTCCACGGCATGGCGCACGGCTTTCAGGTCGGCCTCAGCGGAATCGAGGGCGCGCAGGTCTCCCGCTAAACGCACCCGCAGGTCAGGAAGGTCCTCAACCGAGGTGCGCAGCTTCCGGGCCATGGCGCGTAGGGCAAAGAGGCGCTCTTCCGATTGCTCCAAGCTTTGCGGGTCAAATTCGAAGCTCTCCGCCGCCCCTTCCAAGGCCGCAACCGCCTCTGTCGCCTCAACAAGGGCCCGGTCCAGCGCCTCGGCGGCAAGGCCTAGCCTTAGCACCAGCGCCGTGTCAGCGCCCGCGCCCGCCGCCAGCGCCCGCTCCTTTGCCCGCTGCGCCAGACGCAGGCCAGAGGACAGGCGGCGCGTTAGATCATCGCCCCCCACCAGCGTGCGCGCCTCCTCCAAATCCGCCAGCGCCTTTTCCGAGGCGCCCAAGACCGCGCGCAGCTCTGACAGGCTCTGTTCCTCGCCTGGCTTTGGCGCCAGACGATCCAGCTCGGCCAGTTGTTCAGCCAAGGCCTCTTGCTCGGCAAGGGCGGTCGCGGTGCGTTGTGTCAAGTCGGCCAGCTCAGCGCGCAAATCGCGAAGACGGGCGTGACGCTCAGCACAGAGGGCAAGGTCACCTCGGACCGAGGCAAACGCATCGAGCAAGCCGCGATGGCTCTTCGGATCAATCAGGCCAACCGTCTCATGTTGGCCGTGGGTCTCGACCAAGAGGGCGCCAAGGTCTTTCAATACCGACACGCTGGTCGGTTGATCATTGACGAAGGCCCGCGACCGCCCGTCTAGGCCAATCTGGCGGCGCAGCACCACATCATCGTCAGGCGAGGCATCGAGACCGCGCTCGGCCAAGAGTGCGAACGCTGGGTGGCCGCTAGGCAGCGAAAAAACCGCGGTGGCGGTGGCGTTAGGAGCGCCGGGACGAACCAGCCCCGCCTCTGCCCGCGCGCCCAAGGTCAAGCCCAAAGCATCTAACAGAATGGACTTACCCGCTCCCGTTTCACCGGTCAGCACGGTCAAGCCAGCGCCCAAGGACAGATCCAGAGCCTCGATCAGCACGACATTGCGGATGCTTAGGCTGGTCAGCATGATCTTCGTGCGGGCGCGCCCTTCGCGCATGGTCTGGCAGGCAGAAAGCAGCGCATGCTCAAAACGTTAAATAGACCAGCGTCATTTTCCGAAAAACAGGTCCCGATCTTCGGAGACCGCTCGTGGCGATTAAGCTCTAGGACCCTCGCCCGAGTCGGGTAAATTCGCTACCCACTCCGTTGACGGGACGCGAGACCGGCGGCTGGAACGGCTTGAGACCCTTGGCGTGCAGCAACTTATAGGCTTCGGCGTACCAGCGCTCGCCAGGGAAGTTGAAGCCCAACACCGAAGCGTTTTTCACCGCCTCCTCATGTAATCCCAACGTCATGTCGGCTTCGACCAAACGATAAAGCGCCTCGGGCGTGTGGGAGGTGGTTTGGTAGCGGTCGATGACGGTCCTGAAGCGACCGATGGCCGACAGAGGCTCGCCATTACGCAGATAGTAGCGACCAACCGCCATCTCCTTACCCGCTAACTGGTCATACACCAGTTCAATCTTCAGCTTCGCGTCGACGGCATATTGGGTGTTGGGGAAGCGCCTTTGCACGTCGCGCAGTGCCGCCAGCGCAGCCTCCGTCGTTCCCTGGTCGCGACCGACATCGACAATCTGCTCGAACAGGCACTGGGCCTTGAGATAATAGGCGTAAGGCGTCGAGGGATTGCCGGGATAGAGCTGAATAAACCGATCCGCCGTGGCAATCGCGTCCTCATACTGATCGGCGCGATAATGGGCATAGGCTTCCATCAGGATCGAGCGGCGCGACCACTCCGAATAGGGGTGTTGACGTTCCACCTCGTCAAAATATTGCGTCGCCTCGCCCCAAGCGCCAGCATCCAAACGCTTCGCGCCGACCGCATAAAGCACCTCCGCGGGTCGCTCTTGATAGGAGAGAGTCGTTGCGGGCTTTTTATGGCCAGCACAGCCTGCGAGCCCGCTTGCAGCGACCAATCCAACAACGACCAGAGCATTGACTGCAGCGCGACGGGCGGCCACGGGGAAAGACAACGGATTTCGGCGCAAAAGTTCGGTTCCTTCGTGTCCAGCCTGAGACGCGCGGCAATCGGCACCGCGTCTGACCGGCGTCTTCTCTACACCAGCCCGCGCTGCGCCGCCACAGCCGCGCTTATGCCCGACTTAAACAAAACCGCGAAGGCGAAACTGTGTCAGACCGCTTCGGCGAGGCCTTGGCTCAGAGACACCATCCGATAAGCCGATGGACGGGCCAGCAGCGCCCGGACCAAGCGGTTATTCAAGGCGTGCCCGGCATAGCGCCCTTCGAATCGACCCAGCAGCGGAGCGCCGAGGACATAGAGGTCGCCGACGGCGTCGAGGGCCTTATGGCGAACAAATTCGTTCTCCATTCGCAGGCCTTCCGGATTGAGGATATGGTCGCCATCGATGACAATGGCGTTCTCAAGACCGCCGCCCCGCGCCAAGCCCATGGCCCGCAGCGCTTCGACCTCATGCAAGAAACCAAAGGTGCGCGCCGCCGAAAGCTCCTTGCGGAAGCTGGTCTCGGTCAGGGCCAGATCAACAGATTGCCGCCCGATCGCCGCGCTCTTGAAATCAATTTCGAACCGGACCTCAAACCGTTCGCACGGCGAGAGTTGAGCCATCTTATCGCCGTCGACGACTTGGACGGTTTCAACAATCTCAATGAACCGCCGCGCCTCTTCCTGAGGACGACGACCGGCCCGATCTAGAAGCTGGACAAAAGGCAAGCCCGAACCGTCCATGATCGGCACCTCGGCACCGTCAATTTCAACAATGGCATTATCGACGCCCAGCGCACAAAAGGCAGCCATCAAATGTTCGATGGTTGAGACGCCGACGCCGTCGCTATTGACGATTTCCGTATTCAGTTGGGTGCGCCCAACCGCTTCCGGGTGCACAGCCACGCGATTATTGCGATCAGACACGTCGGTGCGAACGAACACGATCCCCGTATCGCTCGGGGCCGGGCGCACCTTCAAACTCACTGAGCGGCCAGAATGGACCCCAACGCCGGAGCAGACTGCCGAACCCAGGAGGGTGTGTTGCACAAGCTGTGAGTACATTTCAAAAGCGACCTTGTCTTCGCCCCCGCACGACGGGGTTTAAGCTCAAGGTTACCTTAGAAACAGGTCATGCTGCAGTGCAACGCAACTCCTGTTTCGAAATGTAACGTCGGCCCTAGTTCGCCAGACGACGCAGGAAGGAGGGGATTTCCAAGTCGTCGTGGGCCTCATCGGCTTGCGGCGCGGCCTCTAGTTTTTCAGCCGTTGCCGCCGAGCTACTGGCCGAAGGTGGCGCGTAGCGGGGGCGCGAGCCAAATAGGCTGAGCCAGCCCGCCTTTTTTGCCTGATCGACATGATTGGGGTCTGGCAAGGGGGGGGCGCCGGGCTTGGTATAGGTGCGGTTGGTGACAGAGCGCGTCACCGGGGGCAAGGAGGCCCGCTCGATATAGAGCTCATCGCCATCTTCGGCGGCTAAGGGGTCGACAATTTTCCGCGCGACGGGCGCATCGGCCTCTGGCGCCCGGGGCGCTTGCGAGATGATCGCCGCAGGCGCAGTTAGTGCCTCGGCTTCGGCAGCCGTCTCCGCCGTGGCGGTTTGGCTGGTCGCAGCGTTTTCAAAGCTTGCCGCAGGCGAGAAGGTCGGCGGAGGCGCCGCCAAGGGCGCAGGTGCGGTAGCCGTGCGGATCGGCGGCAAGGGCGTGCGCGCATAGGTCTGGCGCACAGGCTCCGGCGCCCGAGGGGCAGGCGCAGCCGGGCGGGCCGCCGTTGCGGGCGCGGGCTGCGCACGATGGATGGTCGGCTCCTGCCCCCGCATCGCTTCGGCGTCCATACCCGTCGCAACAACAGACACGCGGATCTTGCCCTCAAGGTCGGGATCGAAGGCCGCGCCGAAAATGATATTCGCGTCAGCGTCAACCTCGGACGAAATGGCGTTCGCCGCTTCGTCAACTTCGAGCAAGGTCATGTCGAGACCGCCCGTGACATTGATCAGGACGGCCTTCGCGCCTTTCAACGACACTTCGTCGAGCAAGGGATTTTGGATTGCATTGCGCGCCGCCATCAGCGCGCGGTCTTCGCCGGTCGCCTCTCCCGTGCCCATCATAGCCTTGCCCATTTCCGTCATTACGGTGCGGACATCGGCAAAATCGAGATTGATCAATCCCGGCAGGACCATCAAGTCCGTAATCGAACGGACACCCGAATGAAGCACCTGATCGGCCATGCCGAAAGCCTCGGCAAAGGTGGTCCGCTCATTGGCGATCCGGAACAGGTTTTGGTTTGGAATGACGATCAAGGTGTCGACGACTTGCTGCAGCTCAGCGACGCCTTGGTCAGCCAGACGCATACGGTGGCGGCCTTCGAAGTGGAAGGGCTTGGTGATGACGCCGACTGTCAAAATGCCTTGCGCGCGGGCGGCGCGGGCAATCGCAGGCGCGGCGCCCGTTCCCGTTCCACCGCCCATGCCAGCGGTGATGAACACCATGTGGGCGCCATCGAGATGCTCTTGAATCTCGGGGATGGATTCCTCAGCAGCGCTGGCTCCGATTTCCGGATGCGCGCCCGCGCCGAGCCCTTGCGTGACCTCAGCGCCGAGTTGGATGCGCTTCTCGGTTTTTGAAAACTGGAGCTGTTGGGCGTCCGTATTGGCCACGACGAATTCAACGCCCTGCAATCCAGCGTCGATCATGTTGTTGACCGCATTGCCCCCAGCACCGCCAACGCCAAACACCACAATGCGTGGTTTCAGTTCGGTGGCGCGGGGCGCCGACAGGGAAATCGCCATGGGCTTCATCGTCCTGACCAACTGCCTCCTTGAAGTTCGTCCGCGCGAGTCACGTGGCACGGCACCGAAAGCTCATTGGAAGCAATTATCGTTAAGTCACAGTTAACGTTGATACGCCGAGTCGGGCACCGCGCGAGGCGGAATTGTCCGATCTGCATGTTTTTGATGAGCTTTTCGGCTTAACGTGCGTTTACTTTTTACGCAGCCACCGATCAGTTTGCCCAAGCTAGCAAGATTCGGGCATCCGTTAAGGTGCCCATTTCCTCCGGAGGCCCCCATTTCGGCTTAAATCGAGGTGAATTTGTCGCAGCAGACCCAAGCGGTCGCGCTTTGCTGGCCTGCGCCTTAAAGCCCGCGCTCTAAAGATTGACGCGCAGCCATCCAACAGCGCGGCTGAGGACGCCGCCGTCCGCTCCCTGCCCCTCGTCTCGCGGACGGGCGGCAAGCGAACGGTCAGAAACCGCCTCACGCGGGCCAAAGGCCGACCGTTGCAATACGCCAATCGCGGCGCAGAATGCGGGTCCGGAGGCCGAGTCCGCCAAATGCGGCGCGCGCCTGGGCCTGCCCAACCGCACCTGACGGTCAAAGACGCGGACTGCCAATTCGCGAACCCCGGACAGCTGGCTCGCGCCACCGGTCAAGACCACCGACGCACCGGGAGGGATCGGCGCGCCGCTGAGGCGCAGGCGTTCGCGGACGAGTTCTAGAGTTTCCTCAACCCGTGGCGCGATAACGCCCTTCAACAGCGAGCGGGCCACGACAACCGGCCCTGCGGCGGGATCGTCACCCCGTGGCGGGGCTTCGACCATATCCCGGTCTTCATTCGCCGAGGCGATGGCCGAGCCATGCAAGGTTTTGATACGTTCAGCCCCCGCAAGGGTGGTTGACAGCCCGCGAGCAATATCAGCCGTCACGTGGCCGCCGCCGACCGGCAGGCTGTCCACATGAACCAGCGATCCTTCGCTGAACACCGACACCGAGGTGGCGCCTCCCCCCATGTCGATACAGACCGCGCCGAGGTCCATTTCGTCGTCTTCTAGCGCTGCGAGGCCCGAAGCGAATGGCGCGGCCACAACGCCGTCTAAGGAGAGGTGCGCAAGGTCTGCGCAGTGCCCCAAGGTAGCGAAGGTGGTTTCGGCGATGGTAACCACAAGCAGTTCGAGCGCCAATTCACGACCGTGCAGCCGCCGGGGGTCCTTTACCGGGCGCTGCCGGTCAACCGACCAGGCGATTGGCAAGAGATGGATGATGCGACGCCCCGGTGTCCGGGCCTGGGCAAGCGCCATTTGGATACAGCGCGACAGGTCATGATCACTGATCGGCCGCGCGCCAAGCGAGATTGCCGCTTGCAGCCGCCCGCTGGCCAGCCCGCCGCAGGATGTGGTCAGCACCACACCGGAGACACTGGCGCCCGCCATGCGCTCAGCCTGCTCGACAGCGTGGGCCATGGCTTCCGCCGCTTCGCCGACATTGACAATCGCACCGCCCCGGACACCCCGCGAGCGAACATGGGCGACACCGGCCACGCGCACCGTGCGCTCCTGCCGATCAACGCCGTCCGGGCGCATGATGAAACACCCGACCTTCGACGCGCCAAGATCAACTGCCGCCACCAGATGAGGCGCGCGCCCTCCAAGGCCTTTCCGCCCCGCGTCGCGCCGATCCACGTCCTTCGTCATCCCACACTCGCTGTCGATTGCACTGTTGCGTCAGACGCGCCTTTTGGCCGCACGATTGGATCCCCCGTCCTCAGATCAATGCGGGAAAATCCGAGATTCAAAACCTCATGGTCGCGATCCAAGCGATCCAATTGAATGAGGGCTGCGTCTTCATTCTCGGCTGGCAATTGGATCAGGCCACCGTCGTGAAGTCGTAAATCCCACCGCCGCCCGTCGACCCGGATGATGGCGTCGATCAGGCCCAATAGTTTTGGCCGGGTTTGCAGAGATGAGATGAGACTGTAGGCCGGACCGTTCGCCCCTTCGCCGACCACCAAAGGCAGGTTCGGGAACTGTGCCGGATCGGCCTCGGGAATGATCTGGCCTTCATTATCAATGACCGCGAAGCGGCCAGAATGCTGCCACACCGCAGATCGCACGCGCTCCGTGACCACAACCTTGATTTCGCCGGGAAGATAGCGCGCCACCTTGACGGCCTTTGCCCACCCAACGCTTTCAACCGACTTGCGAATCTTTGCCAGATCGAGGGTCAAGATGGGTTTGCCGATCTCAACCCCGATGGCCCGACGCAAGTCGGCTTGGCTGGTTGGGGTCGCCCCCTCAATATCTACCTCTCGGACAAAAAATCCGGCCCCAACGGTTGTGCGCTCAAAAGCATCCACCACAGCGCCTGTCGCCATATTGGCCAGAGCCCGGCCCCGGCCCCCGGTCGCGAGTGCTGCGACCAGTGTCAGGCTGAGGACGCCAAGCGCGCCATAGGCCGCCAGTTGGGGGGGAATACCCGTAAAGAGCCCAGATTGGGCATAGGTCGCCGCAGCCCGCCGCCGCGAGGCCGCAGACGCTTGGGATTTCGGCTTTGCTTTGGCGGCTTTCGCCCCCTGCACGGCCTGTCCACGAACTATCGCGGGCATCCGGCGTCCTCCACGATCCACATCACCAGCTCGTCAAACTCCATTCCAACATGGGCGGCCTGCTCCGGTGCGAGCGAAGTCGGCGTGAACCCAGGTTGCGTGTTGACCTCTAGAAGAACCAGATCGTCCTTAACGCCGTCATAACGGAAGTCCGATCTCGTAAGACCTCGGCAACCTAATGCCGCGTGGGCGCGCTCGGCCATCCGCATGGCGGCGTCGCGAACCTGATCGGGAATGGGGGCCGGGATGACATGCAAGGAGCCGCCCTCGCCGTACTTTGCCTCATAATCATAGAAGCCCGTCCGGGGCTGGATATCGGTGACGGCCAAGGCCCGGTCGCCCAGAACCGCAACCGCGAGCTCCTTGCCAGCGATATAGGGCTCGATCATGACCTCTTCGCCGAACGTCCAATCTTTGCTTGCCAGCTCCTGCGGCGGTCGGTTGGCACCTTCGAAGACCAAAAACACGCCGACGGACGAGCCTTGCGCGTTCGGCTTCACCACATAGGGCGGCGCCATGACATGCTCCCGGGCTGCAATGTGGCGATCAAACAAGTCGCCGCCGGGCACCTTCACCCCCGCCGCCGCCAAAACGGCCTTGGCCTTGGCCTTGTCCATGGCCAGCGCTGAGGCCAAGACGCCTGAGTGGGTATAAGGAAGTTGCAGGGTTTCCAACACGCCCTGGACGCAGCCATCCTCGCCCCAGGCCCCGTGCAAGGAATTATAGACGAGGTCGGGCTTTATCGCACCGAGTCGCTCCGCCAGATCGCGGCCAGCATCCACCGCCACCACCTCGGCCCCAAGCCGCGTCAAGGCGGCGACACATTCGCGCCCACTGATCAGGCTGACATCGCGCTCTGGGCTCAACCCACCGAGCAGCACAGCGATTTTGCGCCCGACAAGGGGCTTGGCGCGCCACGCGGCTTTGGCAGCGTCAGACATGGGAAGACCTCCATTCGCTCCAGGCCCCCTTTCGGTCGGCCCTGGCGCTTGCATCTAGGGGCGTGGCGGCGGCGGGGTCGCGGCGGCAGGCCTGCCGATCCGCTTGACCTCCCACTCCAATTCAACGCCAAATTTCGCCAAAACATCGGTCCGGACCCGTTCGACCAGACCTTCGAGGTCGGCGGCTGTCGCGTCTTCGGCATTGATCAAAAAGTTCGCGTGCAGCGGCGAGAACATGGCGCCCCCGAACCTTTTGCCGCGCCAACCCGCCGCGTCGACCAACTCCCAGGCTGACTTCCCTGGCGGGTTCTTAAAAGTCGAGCCGCCGGTCTTGGCTCGAATGGGCTGACTGGCCTCGCGCCGTTCGGTAATGGCGGCGATCCTGGCCTGGAGGGTCTCTGGCGCCTCGACGTGACCTTGGAAAAGCGCTCCGGTAAAGATGAGATCTCCTCGCGCGGACCGGCCGGATCGGCGATAGCTGTAGTCAAGCGCATCGACCGCAAGTGTTAGGGTTTCGCCATCTCGAGTGACCGCATAGGCCTCGACCAAAACATCCTTGGTCTCGGCCCCATAGCAGCCTGCATTCATCACGAGCGCCCCGCCAATGCTGCCAGGAACGCCTGAGAGAAACTCAAGACCTGCCACACCCCATTCCGCAGCGGCTTTGGCCAAATGCTGATCCAGCGCTGCCGCGCCAGCAAACAGTTGATGTTCGCCGATGTGTCGGATTTCAGCAAATGGCTTACCCAGCCGCACCACCACGCCTTCAACCCCGCCGTCGCGCACCAAGGTGTTGGAGCCAACCCCTAAAGGCGTCACGGGCGTCGCCTTGGGCAAAGCCCGCAAAAACTGTGCGAGGTCTTCGATGTCGGCGGGCAAAAACACCAGATCGGCACGTCCGCCAACCCGCAACCAGGTGAAGGGCGCAAGGGCCTCGTCCCGCAGCAAGCGCCCACGCACGGGCGGCAAATCATCGCGCCAATCGCTCACGGCGCACCTTGGTTTGAGATCAATGCCGAAAGGCTGATCGGTGAATCGGGATCGTCCGCCGTTGTCACTTCGGGTAGCGCATCGCACATCTTCACAAATGACCAGCGGGACTCGACGCCATAGTGGGTTGAGATCGGCGCTTGCTCTGGATCATCGAGGCTGCCAATCGAGACGTTGATGCGCGGCGATCCCTCATACTGAAACCCCAAGGGCGTGCCGCAATCTCCACAGAACGGGCGCTTGGCGAGATTGGAACTGGCAAACCACTTCGGCGCACCCGATGTCCAGGTCAGCTCCCCGGTCGGGACGGAGGTCAGGGCGGCAAAGGGACCACCGACCGCCCTTTGGCACATGCGACAATGGCAGAAATGGGCTCCTGTCGGCGCGCTCGCGAGGCGATAGCGAACCCGCCCGCATTGGCAGCCGCCGGTCCACGAGGGCGTCGTCATCTCACAGCGCCTCAAGTTGGCCGGGAAGCGCATAGGCCCAGGCGGTGATATCGCCCGCCCCAAGACAGACGACCAAATCACCGGCGCTCGTCTCTTCGCGAATGAGGCGGGGCAGTGCGGCGACGCCGTCGAGCGGAATGACGCGACGATGACCAAATCGGCGCAGGCCCTCGACCAGAGAGTCCCGACCGACACCTTCTAGGGGGGCCTCTCCCGCTGCGTAGACATCGGCAACCACCACCACATCCGCATCGTTGAAACAGGCGCAGAACTCATCAAACAGGTCGCGCAGTCGCGAATAGCGGTGCGGTTGAACCACCGCCACAACCTTACCGCCCGTGGCGTCCTGGACATCGCGCGCCGCCTTCAAGACCGCGGCAATCTCCACCGGGTGGTGGCCATAGTCATCAACGATGCGCACACCTTGAGAGTGCCCCGTCGTGGTGAAGCGTCGCTTGACGCCGCCAAATCCCGCCAAGGCGGTTCGGATGGCTGCGATGGACACGCCCAGCTCGCGGGCGAGCGCAATCGCTGCCAGGGCGTTCAGCACATTGTGCCGTCCGGGCATGGGCAAGGTCAGGTTGGCGAGCACCTCGACCTCGCCATGGCCGAGGCTTCGCGTCACATCGAAGGTTGAGCCTTCGGCGCCCGCCTTAATGGCCGTGGCCCGCACCTGGGCTTGAGGATTGACGCCATAGGTAATCAGTCGGCGGTTTTCGATCCTCGCTGCCAAGGCCTGCACCTCGGGATGGTCGACGCACAGGGCTGCAAACCCATAGAAGGGAATATTCTCGACAAAGGCGGCGAAGGCCTGCTTTACCGCGTCGAAATCGCCATAGTGGTCAAGGTGTTCGGGGTCGATATTGGTCACGACCGCAACTGTCGATTTTAGCCGCAAAAATGAGCCGTCGCTCTCATCGGCTTCGACCACCATCCAATCGCCATTGCCGACCTTGGCATTGGTGCCATAGGCATTGATGATCCCGCCATTGACCACGGTTGGATCAAGACCCCCGCCGTCCAACAGCGTGGCGATCATCGAGGTGGTGGTGGTCTTGCCATGGGTGCCGCCGACAGCAATCGAAAACTGTAAGCGCATCAATTCTGCCAGCATTTCGGCGCGCCGCACCAAGGGAATACGCCGGGCCCGCGCGGCGGCGAATTCGGGATTGTCCGCCTTGATTGCCGTCGAAAAGACCACGGCCGACGCCCCCTCGACGTGGGAGGCGTCATGGCCGACGAAAATCTTCGCGCCGAGGGCCGCCAGCCTTTCGGTATTGGCCGACGCCTTGGCGTCAGAGCCTTGGACCGTATAGCCAATGCGCAGCATGATTTCGGCAATGCCGCTCATGCCGATGCCGCCAATGCCAACAAAATGAACCGGGCCGATGTCGAACGGCGTGGGACGAAGTTTAGGAGCCATGGTTTCTTTTTGCGCGTTCAGAGATGGGGGGCAAGAGGCGGGGATATTGGGCTGACCTTCGCCCGTCGCGGGTCAAGCCTTTTGCGGGTGCAGCGCCGCCTCCTCGACCAGATCAGCGAGACGCTCGGCAGAATCAACAATCGCCGCGCCGTGGGCAAGGGCAGCGCGACGCGCCAGCCCCTGCGGCGTTGCAACCATCTCACTCAACGCCTTGGCTAGGCTTTCGCCGGACAGGTGATCGTCAGCGATAGCGATGGCCGCGCCACAATCGGTGAGCAACCGCGCATTTTCTGTTTGGTGGTCATCCATCGCGGTCTTTAAGGGCGCGAGAATGGCGGGCCTTCCGGCCATTGCCAGTTCAGAGACCGTCGACGCCCCGGCCCGACCAATCACCAAATGGGCCGAAGACAAGCGTTCGGCCATGTTGCGAAAAAACGGCGCGAGCTCAGCCGCGACGCCGAACTTGGCATAGGTTTGGCGGGCATAGTCGGCCGTTTCGGGACGCGTTTGCTGGACAATCTTCAAGCGTAGCCGCAAGTCCTCGGGCAAAAACGCCATCGCGTCGGGAACCGCCTGTGACAGGCGGCGCGCGCCCTGACTGCCGCCGGTGACCAAGATCTCGATCTCCTGCTCAGGCGGGGCGTAGGGGTGAGGATAGAGCGCCACAATGTCTGGCCGCACCGGATTGCCGACCACGCGCACACGGCCTTGCACATCCGGCGAGGCACGCCGCAGGGTGGGAAAGGCGCAAGCGACCCGGCTGGCGCCAGGGGCCATGACCCGGTTGACGCGCCCGAGGACCGCATTCTGCTCGTGGATGACGCTGGCAAGGCCCGCAAGCCGTGCGGCCACCAAGGCGGGAAAGGCCGGGTAGCCGCCAAAGCCAACCACCACATTCGGATTAAGGCTCCGGAAGGCGGTCATCGCCCCCATCACACCGCGCGAAATCCGTACACCCGCCCTGACCATCCCAATCGGATCGCGAGGACCAAAGGTCGCTGCGTCAAGCGACAGGCGCGCCTCGCACGGAAACTGGGTTGCATATTGGTCGCCCCGCGCATCGGAGGCGAGCACGATGCGCCAGCCCCGCGTCTGCAGCACGCGCGCCAGGGCTTCGGCCGGAAACATGTGGCCGCCCGTGCCCCCGGCGGCGAGAACGGCGCACTTTTCGCTCACGGGAGGGCGGCGCCGGCTTTAGCGAGCGAGTCCGGCTGGGTATAGGCCCCTGGACGTCGGCGGGTCAGGGCCAAGGCCAGGCCCAAGGTCAGCCCCATGGCCAGCATGGAAGACCCGCCATAGGAGATGAAGGGCAAGGTCATGCCCTTGGTCGGAATGATGTTCAAGTTCACCGCCACATTGATGCAGACCTGTTGCCCGACCAGCACGAAGAGACCGGCGGCGGCAACCTGCTCGAACGGGTCGGCCATCCGCATGGCCCTTTGCAAGCCCCTCAACACCACAAAGGCAAATAGGCCAATCAGCAAGAGTGAAAAGGCCAAGCCATACTCCTCCGCCGCACCCGCATAGGCGAAATCGGTGTGCACATCGGGCACCTGTCGCTTCAACAGCCCCTCCCCCGGTCCGCGCCCAAAGAGACCGCCAGAGGCGATGGCTTGGGTAGCCTTATCGATTTGGTGGGTGTCGCTGCGCGCAGGCTGCAAGAACTTATGCACCCGCTCATAGACGTGGGAGAAGGTGAAATAGATGCCGATCATGCCGGTGCTGGCCAAGGCCGCCAGGGCGAAAATCCACCGCAGGGGTACGCCCGCAATGAAGAAGGCGACGCCGAAAGCTGAGGTGATCAAAATGGTCTGGCCGACATCGGGTTGCAGCAGCAATAGGGCCACCGCTAACAGATAAAGCCCAAAGGCAATCGACACGCCGGGAACGCCCTCGCCCTTCTGACCTTCGGCAAACATCCAGGCGCAAAGGACGATCAGCGCCGGCTTCATAAATTCCGACGGTTGCAGCGACAGGCCGCCGAACTGCAGCCATCGGTCAGCCCCCTTGGCGGCATGGCCGACCAAGGGCAGGGTCATCATGACGAGGATCGCCACCAAATAGACGCCAAAGGCAACCCGCCGCACCCCACGGGGCGACAACATCGAGATGGAAACCAAGAGGCTCGCCCCCAAGACGCCAAACAGGCTTTGGCGGATCGCATAGTGGAAGGGGTCATGCATCCCCGTTCGGGCGGCGGCGGCCGGGCTGGTTCCAAAGGATAGCGCGACGCCAATGCCGATCAAGATCAGCACGGCGCCGAGCAGGAACCGATCCATGGTCCACCACCACAGACCAAGGCGCGACCTGTCCGTGCGCGCAAAGGGTTGCGATTGGAAATTCATTCAGGTCGCCCGCCCGCGATTCAACATCGGGCCGATGCGCCGCATGACCCGAGGCGGACTATCCTTCGCCGAGAGTTAAGCTGAATTTAACCCTGAGCCCTAGGCAACGATTATTTAAACAATCCAAGCAGGACGCTGCTGGTCGAGTTGGCGATTGAGAGGGTCTGTGTCGACAATTGTTGCTTCAGTTGCAGGGCGCTGAGGGCTGCGCTCTCGTTACCAAGATTGGCATCCACCTGGTCGCCGACTCCTGAGATGAGGGTATCTTGGAAGGTCGAAACCAAGGTCAGGTGGGCAGACAGGGTGTTGGACTGAACGCCAAGCCCGCCGACAGCCGAATTGACCGACTGGACAGAGGCGTTGACCAAGGTGAGCAGCGCCGCAGCCTGGCTCACCGTTGTGAAGCTCGACCCGAGGGTGAAGCTGATATTGGGGCCGCCCACGGCGAGCGACACTGGCTGCACCGTGACTGTTGAGGCGTTGGCGGTTGGGTCGGCAAGCGTTGCAAAGCCTGTGGCACCGGTTTGGATCAGACTGATGCCGTTAAAACTCGCCTGATCCACGGTGAGTTTAATTTGAGAAATCAGGCTTTGTACATCGACGTTCAAAGCCAGTCTGGCGGTTGTCTCAAGCGACGGGTCCGACGCCGACACGACGTCGGAATGGATTTTTTGCAACAGGTCGGAAATCGTCTGTCCGGCGCTGATGGCAACATCAAGGACAGACTGAGCCCGGTTGAGCGAGGTGGTAACGGAATCGAGGGCTGTGACTGCGGCGGATTGTCCTTGTGTCACCGTCCAGACGGCCGGATTATCCTGCGGGTTGGCGATTTGCAGGCCGGTCGAGATGTGGGACTGGGTGGTTTGAAGCTGCGCCGTAACCTGCTCAAGCGTGCTAAGCGCAATCAGAGCCGATGGGTTGTTGGATATCGAACTGGTCGACATGGGCACGTCTCCGATCGGGCTTCAAGCCCGGAGTGCGTTCACCTAGCGACTGCCGAAACTTCTGAGACGCGCAGCCACATTTATGGTTAATGCCCGTTAATTCTCCCGACTCGCGCCCTAAGGCAAGGGCTTCGACCCTACCAGACGTCGACAAAGGCCGACGGGGCCGGGCGTCCGTTTGCCATTCCCTGACGGGCGGCCCGCCAGGAGCGTAAGATCCAGTCGCGCGTTGCGGCCGGATCAATGACGGCATCAATTTCCAACACCTCGGCCACCTGTTCAGCTTGGCCCTTGGCATAGAGATGGGCGACAAGCTTTTCGTACAGAGCTTGGCGCGCTGTCGGATCGGTTTCGGCCTCCAACTCCTTGCGATAGCCAAGCCTGACCGCCCCTTCCAAGCCCATCGGCCCGAATTCGCCCGTCGGCCAGGCGCAGACCGTGGCCGAGGCGGTTAGGTCGCCGCCCGCCATGGCTTGGGCGCCAAGTCCATAGGCCTTGCGGGTCACCACGGTGAAGATCGGGACGCGTAGGGACGCAGCCGCGACAAAAAGGCGCGAGCCCCGCCGCACCGCTGCGGTTCGCTCACTCTCCACCCCGACCATAAAACCAGGCGTGTCACAAAGCGACAGCACCGGAATGTTGAAGGCGTCGCACAGACGTAAGAAGCGCCCGCCCTTCTCTGCGCCACTGGCATCGATCGCGCCGCTCAAATGCTTGGGGTCATTCGCGATCAGCCCGAACGGCCAGCCGTCAATGCGCACAAAGCCCGTTATCAGGCCCGCCCCATAAGCGCGGCGCAGTTCGATGAAGCTGCCTGCATCTGCTAAGGTCTCGATCACCGCCCGCACATCGTAGATGCGCAGACGGTCCTCTGGGATCACGTGGCGCAACCGGCGTTGGTCAGCGACCGCGCCCGGCGGCGTTTGTCCTTGGAAAATCCCCAGCAAGGCCCGCGCCTGGGCGGTGGCTTCGGCCTCGTCAGCGCAGAGGAGATCAAGTACGCCGAGCGCGAACTGTTCCTCCGCCGGTCCGATCTGATCAGGCGTTGTGACCCCAAGCCCACCGCCTTCAATCATGGCCGGGCCACCCAGGCCGATATTGGCGCCCCTCACCCCAATGGCGATATCAGCGCAGCCCAGAAAGACCGCGTTTCCGGCAAAGCACCGGCCCGCAACAATCGAAATTCGCGGCACCTTGCCCGACAGCCGCGCAAAGGCGGTGAAACTGGTGGTGTCGAGCGAGGACGCGATAAGGGTGCCCGCATCCACGTCGCCGGGCCGTCCGCCGCCGCCCTCGACATAAAATACGACTGGCAATCGCCAGTGGTCGGCCATATCGAGCAGCCGGTCGGTCTTTTTGTGATTGAAATAGCCCTGGGTGCCCGCCAGCACCGTATAGTCATAGGCGAGCACGGCGACCGAGGCCGCCTGCTCGCCAAACAGATCGCCATTGACCATGCCAAGGCCTGCAACCATGCCGTCGGCGGGCGTATTGGCCTGCAGGTCCTCGCGGCTGCGGCGACGCCTTTGGGCGGCGACCACCAACGCGCCGATTTCTTGAAACGAGCCCGGGTCCAAGAGGTCGGCGACATTTTCCCGTGCGGTCCGCAGACCCATTGCGTGGCGCTTTTCAATCGCCTTGGGCCGCGCCGCATCGGTGATCAAGGCGTGACGGTGATCAATGCGGGTAAGGTCGGCCCGGGGCGCATCAAGATCGCGGGATGGGCCATTTTCAACAGTATCCGCCCCGTCGCCAGGGACCCACCAGCCCAAGCGCCGCCCGACAAGGGTTGCCGCCCCCACCTCAACATCCCAGTGCACGATCCGCCCCGCCGCTGGCATGGCGATGGGATGATGCATCTTCATCGCCTCAATCACCGCGACTTCAACTCCCTTTGGCAGGGTGACGCTTCGGTCTGCTGCGGCCGGATCTGCGGCGCGGGCCACGAGGATGCCGCTCATGGGCGCCAGAAGGGGCTGGGCATTGGGATACGGGGGTGCCGCCTCATCACCCTTATCTCCAGGACGATCCAAGTCTGGCGCAGGCAGTCGCGCCACAAGGTCTGACGTGTGCGTGTCGAGATAACGGGTGTCGAGGGTGCGGCCCTGGACCTGCGGGTCATTGAGCAAGACCTGCAACAGACCAAGATTTGAGCAAGGCCCCTCCAGCCGAAAGGCGCTGACCGCCCAGCGGGCCTTGGCCAGGGCCCGCGACCAGCTTTCGTCCGGCGTCACCACGATCAGCTTGGCGATCAAACTGTCAAAGCCAGGGGGCGGGAGGTATCCACGATAGCCTGACCCATCGACCCGAATTCCGGGCCCGCTGGGTGGCGCGTAGGCGCTGATCCGACCTTCGCCCGGATGGACAAGACCTTCGGCGTCGAGACGCTCCAACGCCACCCGCAATTGGATGGCAAGGCCTTTGCTTTGCGGCGGCGTTCCTTGCGGAAAAAGGTCAGTAAGCTTTGCGCCCCCGGCGATCTCGACCTGGAGCTGAACAAGGTCAAGTCCGGTCACGGCCTCTGTGACGGTGTGCTCGACCTGCAAACGGGCATTGACCTCAATAAAATAAGGCGCGAGGTCGGCATTACGATCAAGCAGAAACTCAACGGTGGCGAGGCCCCGTAAGCCTGCCACTCGGCCGAGGGTTTCGGCGGCGGCGTGAAGGCGCTGGCGAAGCGGGGGGGAGAGGTCGTGAGCGGGCGCGCTCTCCATCAGCTTCTGCCCCCGGCGTTGCAGGGTGCAATCGCGATCCCCAAGCGCCAGGACCGACACCCCGTCGCCGATCAACTGCACCTCAACATGGCGGGCTGAGACGACGGCTTGTTCGAGAAACAGCCGACCATCACCAAAGGCGGCCAAGGCTTCGGAGCGGCACAGTTTCAGCGCGGGCTCGAGGTCAGACGCCACGTCCACTCGGCGCATACCGCGCCCGCCACCGCCGCCCAGCGCCTTGACCATGATCGGGGAGCCAAGGGCGTGCAAAAACGCTTGCCCCTCCGCCAGCGTGACATCGCCAACGCGGCTCGCCAAGGTTGGCAGGTCCAATCGCCGCGCCAGGGCGATAGCCTCCACCTTGTCGCCAAACAGCGCCATCGTCTGGGGCGAGGGACCAATGAAGATCAGGCCCGCATCTTGGCAAGCTTGGGCAAACGCGGCGCTTTCGCTCAAAAAGCCATATCCCGGATGGATCGCATCGGCCTCCAGCGAATGGGCGGCGGCAATCAAGGCGGCCCCATCCAGATAGGCGCCAACACCCTGTCCGGGCAGTCGCACCACCGCCTCACAGGCTTGCAGATGCAGGCTCTCACCGTCCTCAGGCGCATAGACCGCCAAGGGCGTCAGACCGAGCTCGCTCAAGGTTCTGGCAATCCGGATCGCGATTTCGCCGCGGTTGGCGATCAGAATTCGGCGGACGGGCCGAGGATCGGTTTGCACGGATTAGTCCTCCCGAAATGTGCCGGTCTTGAGGGAGCGGATGGTCCTGAAGGGGCTCAGGGGCGGGTCTTGGTCGGGCTCCGAATAAATTCCCGGAAGGCTGCGTTGATGCGGATGTGATTACAGCCGCCTCGCGATTTAAACCACGCCACCACATGCTCATCCAGACGTAGCGAATAAGGATTTTTGATCGGCGGTAAAAATTTTTCCCCGCAATGCGCTCGATCCGTCCAGCACCTGCGGCATGTCTTTGAGGTCGACGTCCTCGGCGAGGACCGCCTCAAGCGGATTCGGTTGGTCCAGAAAATCCAGCGGGACGGGTTCACCATCACGCCTTCTCATAGTCCTTCCCCTCTTAAGGCATCGCCTTTTCAGTCTTTCGAACTATCATTGAATGAGATCATTTGAAGATGGAATACTTGAAAAAACGTAGTCCCTAAATGAAATGCGTTTCTGAGCAAATTCCCTAAATGATATCAGACGTTTTTGTGGGATACATTCAAATATTGAGGCCCGCTTGGGCTACAGAATAAGGTCGGCCTGAAATCATGATCCCGTTTTTCCATTCGGCTCAGGTGGTTCTCGGAAAAATCGATTATAAATTCTGTAGCCTAGTAGTATGCCGCAACCAATAACCGGTGAGAATAATTCAATTATAAAAATATTCAACGCCCACCCAACAATAATACTCAGAAACATGGAAATGCCTAAAATCGCATATTCTTTGAACGGCACCAGTTTCATCACCTTAACCTCTTGGTAGCGGCGGGCAGCAAAATTTAAACCCGCTTCAGCTGTTGCGTTAAATGGATTTACCAACGCGGTAGATGACGACAATGGAGATGTATAGGCCTCCCCTGCCTAAAGCGGTGGCAGGCGATCAAACCAGGGTTTCGCGGTTTCCAGCTGTCCGGCGAGAGCGAGCAAGGTTTCTTCGTCGCCCAACCGCCCGGCAAACATCACGCCTATCGGCAGGCCGTCTTGGCTCCAGCCCAACGGAACCGACATGGCGGGGTGGCCGGTTTGGTTATAGAGTGCGGTGTAGGGCGAGAAGCGGCCAACCGCCAAGCCGTTTTGGCGCGGATCGATATCAAGCGACAGCGTGCCGAGCAAAGGCGGGGGATCGGCATTGGTTGCCGAGAGAATGGCGTCGTGGGTCTCAAGGAAGCGGCCAATGGCTTCGGCGGCCTGCATGCAGATCAGGTCTGCCTCCACCATGTCGGTCGCCTTGAGTTGGCGTCCGTTTTCGACAATGGCGGCGGTGACGGGTTCAATCTCATCATCGCGGATCGGACGTCCCAAGGCCTGAGCCCGCTGGTCGACTGTCGCGGCCGTATGGGCGCTGATCAGGATCATCAAGGCCCGGCGGACCGCCTGGGCGTCGAACAGCGGCAGGTCCTCGACAATCTCGTGGCCTAGGTCGGCGCACAACTTGGCCGCAGCTTCAACAGCCGCTAAGACGTGGGGATGGGGTTCGGCGCCGGTGAAGGCGTTGCGTTGCAAGGCGATCCGCAAGCGCTTGGCCGGTCGCTCCAGCGCGCCCAGAAAAGTTCCCTTCGGCGGCTGCGCAACGGTTCGCGAACCAGCCTCTGGACCGTGTGTCGCATCGAGTAAGGCCGCACTGTCGCGCACCGAACGCGTGACGGCGTGACTGACGCCCAAGCCATTCCAGCCCTCGGTCCGGCCCATGCCGACGGGGGTCCTGCCGCGTGAGACCTTGAGGCCAAAGAGGCCGCAACAGGATGCCGGGACGCGGATCGAGCCACCGCCGTCCGTGGCGTGGGCCAAGGGTACGACACCCGCCGCGCACAGCGCCGCCGACCCGCCAGACGACCCCCCCGCAATGCGGTCGAGGTTCCAGGGATTGCGCGTCTTGCCAAACAACAGGCTTTCGGTTGTCACCGTCAGGCCAAATTCTGGCGAGGTGGTGGAGGCGATGGTAATCAGGCCCGCGGCTGAAAATCGCCGGGCGGATTCAGAATCCTCGCTGCAAACATTGTCGGCAAAGGCCCGGCTGCCATTGGTCAAGCGGACGCCCTTCATCCCCTGGTTCAGGTCCTTCATCAGGAAGGGCACGCCACCAAAAGGACCTGAAATCGGCCCCGCCGCCCGCTGGCGCGCCGCCTCAAAAATTGGCACCGCCACTGCGTTGATCTTGGGATTGACCGCCTCTAGCCGGGCAATGGCGGTCTCGACCAATTCCAATGCTGAAAAGTCGCCCTTACGCACGCCAGCGCTCAAGGCCAGCCCATCATGGCGCGCATAGTCTTCAAACGCGATCGGTCCGCTAGCCATTCTGTCCTCCCATCTTTTTCTCTGGAAGGCAGTGTTGACCGAGATCGGCGCGACGCCAAGCGCGATTGTGGAATTTGCGCCTTAAGCCGGTTGCAAGAGCTGTTTGACCCGCTCGGCCAAGACCTTGATGTCGAGCGGCTTTGGCAGGAAGGACACGTTTGGCTCGCCTTCCAACAGGTCGGAAAACTCAGCCTCGGCATAGCCGGAAATGAACATGACGGGCGCGTCCTGCAAAAAGGCCCGGGCCTTTTTTAACAGGGTAGGACCATCAAGGCCCGGCATGATGACGTCGGAGATCAAGAGGTCGATCTGGCCAGAATGTTCTTCGGCGAGCATCAAGGCTTCCTCACCATCGCCCGCCTCGATGACCTCATAGCCGCGCGCGCGCAACAGCCGGGCGGCGACGCCGCGCACCACGTCCTCATCCTCGACGAACAGAATGCGCCCCGCACCGGAAAGATCGCGCGCCACGGGCTTCGCCTTGACCACGACCGGGGCCGCAGCCTCTTCCGCCGAAGGGACATAGACTGGCAAAAAGACCCGAAAGGCCGCGCCGCGCCCTGGCTCGCTCTCCACATGGATCCAGCCGTCCGCCTGTTTGACAATGCCATAGACGGTCGCAAGTCCAAGGCCCGTGCCTTCGCCCACGGCCTTGGTGGTGAAGAAGGGCTCGAAAATCTTGCTCAACACCTCCTGCGACATGCCCGGGCCATTGTCCGACACTTCGATCAGAGCACAGCCCTCGGCTGGCGCACCGGGATAGCCAAGCTTCTCGGCTTCGGCCTGGGTGAGCCTGCGCGTGGCGATGCGCACCTCGCCCTTGCCACCATCAAATGTGCCATGCGAGCGCAGGGCGTCGCGGGCATTGACGGCGAGGTTCATCACCGCCGTCTCCAGCTGGCTCTTGTCGGCGCGGACCAGAGGCAGGTCGCGCCCATAGTCGGTGACGAGCCCGACATCTTCGCGCAGCAGTCGGCGTAACAAGACTTCAAACTCGCTGATCAGTTCGCCGAGCTCTAACGTCTCGCGTTGAACCGTCTGTTTGCGCGAGAAGGCTAATAGCTTGCGGACAAGGTCGGCGGCGCGCACGCCTGTCTGGCGGATTTCGGTCAGACCTTCATAGCTTGGGTCTCCGACCGGATGGCGATGCAACAGTTCGTCCAAGCGCAATTGAATGGCGGTCAACAGATTGTTGAAGTCGTGGGCCACACCGCCCGCCAACTGGCCGATGGCCTGCATTTTTTGGCTTTGCGCCAGCTGCATTTCGAGCTGTTTCTGATCCGACACATCGAGCAAGTAAGCCGTCTGTAAGCCCTCGGATCGATGTGCAAGATAGAGATGGACGATCCGTCCCGCCGCACGACCGGCGACTTTAAGGCGGATCTCAACCGGGCCTTCGGGTCGCGTCGCCAAGCTCGCCTTGGCATCTGCCATCGCGCCCGGATCGAAAAGGTCGCTGAAACGAACACCGGGCTTGGCCGCACCTTCGCTCAAGGCGACGAGGGCGGGGTTGACCTCAAGCAACTCCCCTTCAAAGGCTTCGGAGGCGCCAATCAAGGCGGCGCCAAAAGGTGATCCACCCGCAAAGGCATCCAAAGCCGCCCGCGGCGAGCCTTCGGAAGGCACCGCTACGCCGATGGAATGGTCGAGGGTCTCAACCGGAGGTTCAGGGCTGGTCAAGGGGTTGAGGCGCACGAGCAACCGGCGTGCATCTATTCGCGTCGCGATCAACCGGTGGCGGTTCGCGCCGCTGGTGATCTCGGCCACGCCCTCTGCGCCCCGCTCGGCCTGGCGCAGTGCCCGATAGACCGCTTGCCCCTCCGCACCGTCGCGCGGCAGCCGCTCCCAGCCGCCGAAAATGTCGACAAAGTGGGCGTTGACCGCGCTGATCCGCCCCTCAACCGAAACGGTCGCAGCGGGCTCGCTGAGCGCGCCGAGGAGGTCTTCCACTGCTGGCTGAAGCGAGCGCGCAGGCGGTTGGTGCGCCGCGGCAAAGGCGAAGACGCCAAGGAAAGATGTGCCAGCCACGCCGATCAAGAGCACCAGGCTCGCACTGCTCGCATGCGCGCCAAACACGACAGGCACGGCAAGCGCCACAACGGCGATCATGAACAGTCCCGCCGCCGCCATGGCGGCGAAATCGGCACGCGACACCTGACGCCGCTGCGGCGCCCGCGGGGCAAGGCCAAGGTCGAGAACCGGCGAATCACTCATGGGACAAACGCCCCTCCCAACTCAGAATGAGGCGGATAGGATCGTGGGAAATCAAGACTATTTGGTTACCGAAACGTTCAGAATGCGGAAGGCGCGCCGCCTAAGGGCCGAATGCGCGCCGGCCTGGCACGGTCTCGCGCCTTGGCGAAGATGAAGCCGATGATACGGGCCACCGCCTCGAAGTGTTGCCGTGGGATGGTCTCTTCAATCTCAACGGCGGCGAAGAGCGCGCGCGCCAGCGGGGGATCTTCGATCACCGGCACGCTGTTTTCCTCGGCAATGGCGCGGATGCGCAAGGCCACCGCATCTATCCCCTTGGCGACGCAGACCGGGGCGGCGTCCTCGCCCTGAACATATCTTAGCGCCACGGCAAAGTGGGTCGGGTTCATCACCACCACGGTTGCCTTGGGCACGGCCTGCATCATCCGTTGTTTGGCGCGCGAAAAGCGAATCTGGCGGCGCTTACCCTTAATCTGCGGGTCGCCGTCCATGTCCTTCTGTTCGTCCTTCACCTCCTGCTTGGTCATCTTCAGGTTTTCCATGAAGCGATAGCGCTGCCAGAACCAATCGCCAAAGGCGACGACGGCGAGCAAGACCAAGATGGCGGTAACGATCGGTCGGATCAGTTCCGCAGCTAGCGGCAAAATGGCGCCAGCCTGTAGCCCGGCCAAGCCCAACGCATAGGGCGCCTTTGGCGCGAGCATCATAAAAGTAACAATGGCGACAATAGCGAGCTTGGCCAATGACTTCACATTTTGAGCCACGCCATCAATGCTGAACAGCCGTGAAAACCCGCCGAACGGATTGAGCTTCGAGAAGTCTGGCTGAATCCGGCTAAGCGAAAAGACCCAACCTTGCTGAGCGATGTTGCCAACCGCGCCGGCCGCTGCGCCCGCCAACATCAAGACGCCGAAAGGAATGACCGCCTTGGCCACCATCACCATAACGGCGCGACCGCCGTCGCCGCTCAAATCAAATTGGTCAGGGTGGGCGAAGAACGGCGTCAGGGCGGCGACCAAGGTCTGGGCCATTTGTCCGCCATTGGCCATGAGCATAAAGCTGATGGTGGCCAGCGCCAGCAGCGGCGGAATGTCTGGGGACTTGGGGATCTTCCCTTCGGCCCGCGCATCGTCGAGCCGTTTGCCACTGGGCGGTTCTGTTTTTGAGGCCTTATCTGCGCCTTCCGCCATGGGCTAGATCCACTGCCCGGCGAAATCGCGCAAATGGTCCATCCACACCCCTGCAATCGCGCCGACCGTCAGCGCCAAGAGGGATAGACCGAACAAGACCGTCAAAGGTGTCGAGATAAAGAAGATTTGGAACTGCGGCATGGTCTTGGCCACAAAGCCCAGGGCGGTTTGATAAACCATCGAAAAGACAATGAAGGGCGCAGCCAGTTGAAGACCCAGCGTGAAGGTCTCCGAAAAGGTGCGGATCATCAAAAAGTTTAGGTCCACCAAAGGCAAGCCATGACCGGCTGGAAACATGTGGTAGGACCGGACGAGCCCTGCCAGAAATACCTGATGCACGTCAGTAACGAAGATGAGGGTCACGCCAATCAGCGATAAGAAGGAATTGATCGAGGTCGAGGGCTGGGCCTCGAGCGGATTGACGGTCTGGGAAAAGGCGAGCGTGGTTTGCAGCGAAATCACCTCTCCCGCCACCGCAAGCCCTCCCATGAAGAGTTGCAGAAAGAGGCCAAAAATCAGGCCCAAAATGCTTTCGATGGCGATTTGAGCCGCCAATTCGGAAAGCTCCTTAGGTTCGGGCGGCAGAAGGGGCGCCAGTACCGGATAGAGCGCTAAGGAGAGGGTGAAAGCGAAGGCTAGCCTGACCATGACCGGCACGCCGCGATCACTGACGCCGGGCATATTCATCAAAAATCCGCCCAGCCGAGCAAAAACCAGCGCGACACCATAGACCTGGGCGGCGAGGGCGTAATGTTCCACGACTGCGCCCTCCCTTCCCTGGCTAGAGCGAGGCGATACGGCCCATAATCATGTGCATGAAGTCGCTCATCAAAGCGCCGAGCAGCGGCATGGCCACCAAGAGGGTGATAAAGACCGACAACACCTTGGGCACAAAGACGAGGGTTTGTTCCTGTACCTGGGTGATGGTCTGCAACAGCCCGACCAAGATACCGACCACCAGACCCACAAGCATCATCGGCGCCGAGAGCTGGATCGCCAACCAGATGGCATCGCGCCCGATGTCCAAAACCTGTGCGCCGTTCATAAGAAGTCCTCGTCCGCTGGCGAAAGGTTCGCAACTGGTAAACAAACATGGTTAACAAAAGGGTTAATGCAGGGGCCGACGCGACCGACCTCTGCCCGTCATTTCACCGTCTACATCTCGCCTTTGACGCCTTAGACCCTGATTCAGGCTTCAATTCCTAGTCGCCGCGCTCTAGATCAACGAGATGCACCTCGACCCCGCCCTGCAAATCATCGCCCGCGGCCCGCGCGCCGACGCTGAAGCCGCCGCCCGAGCCCTTGACGCCCACCCCTTGCTCGAGGGCGCGACCTATTCGATTTTAGAAGAAGACGAAGATCGCGGAATTTGGCGGATCGACGCCTTTCCGGTTTTGATCGACGAGGCGGAGGCCATAAATGACACCTTGCAAGGCTTTGCCCGGCTGACGGTGACCAGCGCCCCCTTGGCCGACGCCGACTGGCTCGCCATGGCCTTGTCCGGTCTTCCGCCTGTGCGGGCGGGACGGTTCTTTATCTTTGGCGTCCATGATCGCGGACGCGCGCCGGTCAATGCTGTCAAGCTGCGCATCGAGGCGGGCGCAGCTTTCGGCACCGGCCACCATGGCACTACAGTGGGCTGCCTTCTCGCCTATCATGCACTTTTGAAACGCGGCCTTGCGCCAGGCAAGGTGTTGGACGTCGGCACCGGAACCGGCGTCTTGGCCATTGCAGCGGCCAAGACCGGCGCAAAATGCGTCGTCGGCACCGATATTGACCGCGTCTCGGTCCGGATCGCGCGTGAGAACGCGGCCATCAATGGCGCCGAGTTTGACGCCGTCCACGCCTTTGGCCTGAACGACCGAAAAGTGGCAGCGAACGCGCCTTACGACCTCGTCTTCGCCAATATCTTGGCCCGTCCCTTGGTCAGTCTGTCGCCCGCAATCCGCAAGGCCCTCCGCCCCGGCGGTGTGGTGATCCTGTCTGGCCTTTTGCGCAGCCAAGAGCGCATGGTTCGCGCCGCCTATCTAGCGCGCGGCTTTCGCCTGATCTTCCGCATCCACCGCGACGCCTGGGCGACCCTGGTGCTGCAAAGGGTGCGGTGAGCGGGGATTTGCCGGGGTCCGGCGTCCGAGATGGGTCGATATGAGCCGGTAGGATTGAAATCACTCACCTTTCCGGCGTTCCCCTCGGCGTAGGCCGGGGTCCAGGGGCGAGCCTGCTGAGGTTTGGGGATGCCCCCCTGGATACCGGCCTTCGCCGGTCATGAGCGGATGTAATTGAAATCACTAACCTTTCCACCGCTCATCCCGGCGTAGGCCGGGATCCAGAGACGGGGCCGCAGACGTTCGGGGATGACCCCCTGGATACCGGCCTTCACAGGTCATGAGCGGATATAATTGAAATCACACACCTTTCCACCGCCCAACCCAGCGCAGGCCGGGACCCAGGGACGGGCCTGCAAAGCCCCTCTTTCCTCCTGCGCACCTTCCGAGCTAAGATCATGTCATGTTCCAGAATTTCGAAGACAGCGCCGATCCCTCGTTTGGGCAAAAGCACCTGCCCTTGATCCGTGCCGAGTTGGCGCGTCAGGGCTTGGATGGGGTGATCATCCCGCATGAGGATGAGCACAATAATGAGTATTTGCCAGCGGCGAATGAGCGGCTGGCCTTTGCCACGGGCTTTACCGGCTCGGCGGGCGCGGCGGTGGTGATGGCCGACAAGGCGGCGCTTTTCGTCGATGGGCGCTACACCCTTCAGGTGCGGGCCCAAACCGATGCCAGCCTGTTTGGCTATTACGATCTGGTCGAAGGTGGGGTTGCTGGCTATCTCGAGCGCGAAGCCGGGTCCGGCGCGCGCATTGGCTATGATCCGCGCTTGCATGCGCCGGATGCACTCGACCGGCTAAAGGCCTCGGCCCGGCGCGGCGGGGTCGAACTGGTGGCGCTCGACGTTAATCCGGTTGATCGGGCCTGGACCACCCGTCCCGCCCAACCTCAGGCGAAGATCATTCCCCATGCGGAGGGCTTTTCAGGCGTGGCGGCAGCGGAAAAGCGCGCCGCGATTGGCCAAAGCGTCGAGGCAGCGGGGGCGGACTGTGTGGTCCTGACCTCACCCGCCTCGCTCGCCTGGTTGTTCAATATGCGCGGCGGCGACGTCATTCGCACGCCCTTGCCGCTGGGTCAGGCGATTGTCAGCCGTGACGGTCAGGCACAACTCTTCCTCGATCCGGTCAAGGTCAGCGCCGAATTGCCAGCCTGGCTTGGCAATGAGGTCAGTCTCGCCACGCCAGACGATCTGGCCCCCGCCTTGACCAGCCTGCGCGGCAAAAAGGTGCTGCTCGATCCGGCCCTGGCCTCGGCCTGGTACTTCACCCATCTTGAGCAAGCTGGCGCTCAGATTGTCCGCGGGCCCGACCCTTGCGCCCTACCCCGCGCGACCAAAAACGCCGTTGAGATCGAGGGGTCGAAGGAAGCCCATCGCCGGGATGGTGCGGCACTCGCCCGCTTTCTCCATTGGCTGGCCACCGAGGGCCAAACCGCGCCGCCGGACGAGATTGAAACCGTCACCAAGTTGGAAGGCTTCCGCGCTGCAACCGGCGCCTTGCAAGACTTAAGCTTTGATACCATTGCTGGTGCCGGTCCGAACGGCGCCATCACCCACTATCGCCCGACCGCGAAGACCAATTTGCGCGTCAAGCCCGGAGAGCTGTTATTGGTCGATTCTGGCGGCCAATATCTCGACGGCACCACCGATGTGACCCGCACCATCGCCATTGGCACGCCAAGCCCGGAGATGCGCCATCGCTTCACCCTGGTGCTGAAGGGCCATATTGCCCTCGCCCGCGTTCGCTTCCCGCCCGGCACCACGGGCTCAGCCCTTGACGTCCTGGCCAGGATGGCCTTGTGGGCGGCGGGCCTCGACTATGATCATGGCACAGGCCACGGCGTCGGCAGTTATCTGGGGGTCCACGAAGGTCCGCAACGGATCGCCAAGGCGCCCAATACCACCGCCCTGCAACCCGGTATGATCCTGTCCAACGAACCCGGTTTCTACAAAGAGGGCGCCTATGGCATCCGCATCGAAAACCTGCAGGTGGTGACTGAGGCGGTCATCCCAGAGGGCGGCGAGCGGCCCATGCACGGCTTTGACAGTTTGACCCTGGCCCCCATCGACAGAAATCTGATCGCGGTCGAGCATTTGAGCGCCGAAGAGCGCGTCTGGCTAAACGCCTATCACGCCAAGGTCTATGCCGAGATCGGCCCCCGCGTCGAGACCGAGGTCCGCCATTGGCTGCACGGGGCCTGCGCCTCTCTCTAGAGAGACGCCGGTTTGCGATCCAAGAGCCACGCTAGAGCCGTGACAATCAGATAGGTGGCCAGGGCCGACAAGGCCATGCCCTGAGGCGGGCCGTCTTTTGGCAGGGCAACTGAGATGTATTGGACAAGCACGAGCCCCGACAGGAAAAGCCCGGCGGTCCAGGTGCTGCGCCCCTCACGGGTGCGCTGGGCGCTCCAGAAGAGCGCTGCAAATGCCAAAAGCCCCATCTCGACAATCATTTCCGGCACTGGATGGTTCCACAATCCAAAGCCTAATCGGGGTCCGCCGGGCCAGACTTCCAGATCCGGCCTGTGCACCAAGAGATCAAGCCCCCAGTGGGAAAAGACCGCCGCCCCGACAAACGCCGCCGCGCGGGTCGGAACCTTGAACAGATATTTGGCGATGGCGCCCCCGGCGACTGACCAGGCAAGCGCGCCCGGCAGGCTGTGGGTCCAGGGCATATCATAGAGATCGAGCGGACTGCCCGGCAGGGTCGGCGCCATGCGGAAATGCTCAACTCCGGCCAGGACAAGGCCACTCCAGCCCCAGTCCATGAATTGGCTCGCCGCAATATAGAGAAACAGCGGTGCCTTTGGCTCAGCCGCCTTGGCCGCAAGGCCTGCCGCAAAGTGTCCGACAAACATGAAATGTCCCCATCCGATAGGCGAGACAGGATGATCCCGCGGCCCGCATTTGCCCAGCACCCGAGACTAAATAAAATTGGCGATTATAGTAGATATGGTATGCATTTTTGTATGAGTGAGCACAAGAACCCGACCTTGAGTGACTGGGCCCATGCGCGCGCCTTTTTGGCAGCGGCAGAGACCGGCAGCCTGTCGGCGGCAGCGCGGCGTCTGGGCCTGACCCAACCGACCCTTGGTCGCCAGATTGATCGGCTTGAACAAGGCTTGAGGGTGGCGCTTTTCTTGCGCGCCTCGCGCGGCCTCGTTCTCACCGAAGCAGGCGCGCGCCTGTTGCCGGACGCCCAAGCCATGGCGGCGGCGGCGGAAGCCATGGCCCGCAGCGCCAGCGACGTCACAGACCCCGGTAAGGGCGTCGTTCGGATTACGACCAGCGAAATTGTCGGCGGCGCTGTCCTGCCCCCGCGACTGGCCCCCCTCATGCGCGCCTATCCCAACCTAACCCTTGAGCTCGTCGCCACCAATTCAGCCCAAGACCTGTTGCGCCGCGACGCCGATATTGCAGTGCGCATGGTGCGCCCGGTTCAGGCGGCGCTGGTGGCGCGCCGGATCGGACAGGTTGAGCTCGGCCTGTTTGGCGCTGCGAGCTATTTTGCTCATCGGCCCGCCCCCCAAGATGTTGCCGACCTCACCGACCACGCTTTGATCGGCTTTGACCGAGACGATGGCGGCGCACGCTCCATCGGCGCCAATTGGGCGACGTTTGCTGATCGATTTCGTTATCGCACCGATTCAGACCTTGCCCAATTGGCGGCCCTGCGCGCTGGCCTCGGACTTGGCGTCTGCCACGTACCCTTGGCGGGCGCTGATGCGACCTTGCACCGGGTCTTGCCCGACCTGGCGCGCTTCGAGCTAGAAATGTGGGTGGTCACTCATGAAAGCCTGCGCGATAATCCACGGGTTCGCCTTGTTTTCAACCATCTGGTAAGCACGCTCAGCGATTATGTTGCAACCGCTTAAGAGACGCGCTCGACCATGAAGCTCGCCATCCCCGCTTTTGTCCTCGCCGCCCTCATCCTTTGCCCGCTCGGAAGCCGGTCGGTTGCATCGCCTGTTGATGGCGTCTGGCACTCGCCAGATGATAATGCCGAGATAGAACTGTTTGACTGCGGCGATAAGCTGTGCGGGCGGCTGTTAAGCTCTGACCACTTGAAGGCTCACCCCGAGACGGCGGATCTTCGCAATACCAATACCGCCCTGCGCAGTCGCCAGATCAAGGGGCTGGTCATCGTTTCGGCCCTTTCCGGGGGACCGACCACCTGGCGAGGCGGCAAGCTCTATCGCCCGCTCGATGGCCATACCTATGATGGCAAGCTTGAGGTGGTGGATACCAAAACCCTCAAGGTGACCGGCTGCGTGTTTGCCGGTCTGTGCGATAGCCAGACCTGGATTTGGATTCGCCCATCACAGGGTTCGACGAATCGCTGAGAGGTTTGGCAAAAAAGGTGTCGCCCGCCCTGCGCAAACGCTGGTATCAGAGCCCGTGTGACCATCCCGACGGCAGGCTTAGGATACGACCATGGCGGCATATGATGTTGTAATCATCGGCGGCGGACCGGGCGGCTATAATGCCGCCATTCGGGCCGGTCAGTTGGGGCTGAAAGTCGCCTGTGTTGAGATGCGCGCCACGCTCGGCGGCACCTGTCTCAATGTCGGCTGCATCCCGTCGAAAGCGCTATTACATGCCTCCGAGCTTTATGAAATTGCCCGCAAAGACTTTGCCGGTCTTGGCATTACTGGACAGGTCGGGCTCGACCTCACCCAGATGCAGGCGCAAAAGAGCGACAGTGTCACTGGCCTGACCAAGGGCATTGAATTCCTCTTCAAGAAAAACAAGGTCGACTGGATCAAGGGCATGGGTCGCCTGGACGGTCCCGGCCGGGTGGCGGTCACTGCCGCCGATGGCGCCGAACAGGTGCTGGAGGCGAAGGCAGTGGTCATCGCCACGGGCTCCGAGCCGACCCGTATTCCTGGCATCGAGATCGATCAGGAATTCATTGTTGATTCCACCGGCGCGCTGGCGTTCAAGTCCCCGCCCAAATCCTTAGCCGTCATCGGCGCGGGCGTGATCGGCCTGGAGCTTGGCTCGGTCTGGCGCCGCTTGGGGGCGGAGGTGACGGTGGTGGAATTCCTCGACCGGGTGATCCCCGGCGCCGATGGCGAGGTCGCCACCGCGTTTCAAAGATCCTTGACCAAGCAGGGCATGGTGTTCCGCTTGGGCCAAAAGGTCACCGGCGCCAAGTTGATCAGCAAGGGCAAGAAGACCACGGGCGTTGCCCTAACCTTCGAGCCGGTCAAGGGCGGCGCGCCCGAAACCTTAGAGGTGGACGCTGTCCTGGTCGCCGTGGGTCGCAGGCCCTTTACCGCAGGCCTTAACCTCGCCTCGGTCGGTGTGGAGCTTGACCCGCGCGGCTTTATTCCCACCGATCATTTCAAGACCAAGGCGGCGGGCGTCTATGCCATTGGCGACGCCACGGTTGGCCCCATGCTGGCCCACAAGGCCGAGGACGAGGCCGTGGCCTGTATCGAGCTGATTGCCGGCAAGGCGGGCCATGTGAACTATGATGTCATTCCAGGCGTCGTCTATACTAGCCCCGAAGTCGCCTGGGTCGGCAAGACCGAGGAAGAGCTAAAGGCCTCCGGCATTGCCTATAAGGTCGGCAAATTCCCCTTTGCCGCCAATAGCCGCGCCAAGGTCAATCATGAGGCGGAGGGCTTTGTGAAGGTGCTGGCCGACGCCACCACTGACCGCATCCTCGGCGCCCATATGATCGGGCCGCAGGTCGGGGAGATGATTGGCGAATATTGTGTAGCCATGGAGTTTTCCGCCGCCTCCGAAGACGTCGCCCGCACCTGCCACCCCCACCCCACCCGCTCCGAAGCCCTGCGCCAAGCCGCCATGGGCGTCGAAGGCTGGACCATGCAGGCGTGAGCCCCCCCCACTCACACGCTCGGCAAGGTCTTGCCGGGGTTCATTAGGCCGTGGGGGTCGAGGGCGTGTTTGATGGCTTGCATGACGGCGACGGCGGGGCCGTGTTCGCGCACCAGGGCGTCGATCTTATGGACGCCGATGCCGTGTTCGCCGGTACAGGTGCCGCCATAGGCCTGGGCGATGCGGCCGACCTCTTGAGCTAGCGCCTCGGCGCGGGCGCGCTCGTCGGGGTGATCTGGATGGAAGAGCGGCATCATATGGAAATTGCCGTCGCCCACATGGCCGACAATCGGACAGATGAGGCGAGACGCTTCCGCCGCCGCCGCGCAGTCCTTTAGACAGTCGGCCAGGGCCGAGATTGGCACGCAGGCGTCGGTGACCAAGCTTTCACAGCCGGGCGCCAGCGCCAGGCCCGAATAATAGGCGTCGTGCCGCGCCTTCCACAGCCGGGTGCGATCTTCCTCGCGCTCAGCGAACTGAAAGCCCTGAGCGCCAAAACTATCGGCGATGTCGCGGAAGCTTTCGATCTGTTCGGCCACGGCCTTGGGCCCGCCATGAAATTCTAAGAACAGTGTCGGCAGGGGCGCCATTTCGGTCAATTTAGCGCTCTTGGCGAAACCCAGCATGGTCGTGGCGTCGGCGAGCTCAATGCGGGCCAGGGGCAGGCCCATCTGCAGGGCCAGGATCACCACGCCCACAGCGCTTTGCAAATCGGCAAACTGGCAGACGGCGGAAGAGACCATCTCTGGCACACCGAACAGCCGAACCGCCACCTCGGTAATGACGCCGAGCGTCCCTTCCGAGCCAATATAGAGCCGGGTCAGATCATAGCCGGCCGACGACTTGCGCGCCCGACCGCCGGTCTGGATCACCTCGCCCGATGGTGTGACAACGGTTAAGCCCAGCACCACCTCGCGCATGGTGCCATAGCGCACCGCATTGGTGCCAGAGGCCCGGGTTGCGGCCATGCCGCCCAAGGTGGCATTGGCGCCTGGATCGAGCGGAAAGAACAGTCCAAGGCTTTTCAACTCGGCGTTTAGGCCAAGACGGGTCACGCCCGCCTGCACCCGACAATCGAGGCTTTCGGCGTTGATTTCCAACACCTTGTCCATGCGGGTCATATCGAGGGATAGACCGCCAAACGGCGCGCTGACATGGCCCTCCAGCGACGTCCCCGCGCCAAAGGGAATAATGGGCAAGCGCTCCGCCGCACAGGCGCGGACAATGTCGGCGACCTCCTCGGTCGAGAGGGGAAAGGCCACCAGATCGGGCATGGCCAGATCCCTTAAGCCCTCGCCCCGCCCATGTTGTTCGCGCAAGGCGGTGTTGCGCGTTAAGCGCTCGCCAAGCTGGGAGGCGAGACGGGCTTCAACCCGCGCGGCGCGCTGGGCGCGATCAGCGTCTGGTGGCGAAACATGGGTGGTCATGGCCTTCTCCCGCGCTTCCGCTCTAACCTTGCCCGGAGACTTAGCCCTTGATCTCGCACAAACTTGCGCTCGGCGCACAGTTCGCCAGTCAGGCGGGGGCCCTTAGTCCTTGGCGCGCTCAAGATAAGAGCCGTCTTCGGTCAAAACGACAATCTTGGTGCCGACGGAAATATAGGGCGGCACGGCCGTGCGCACACCGTTCGACAACATGGCCGGCTTATAGGATGACGAGGCCGTCTGTCCCTTGACGCTGGGTTCGGTGTCGACAACCTCCAACACCGCCGTGCGAGGCAGGTCGATGGCGATGGGAACGTCATTATGGGTCGACAGCATGACCGCCATGCCCTCTTGCAAATAGGGCGCAGCGTCGCCGACCACATCCGCCGTTGCGGTCAATTGGTCAAAGCTTTCCGGATTCATGAAATGGAAGCCGTCGCCGTCAGCATAGAGGAAGGTGTGTTCCCGGTCGTCGACAATGGCCCGCTCGACCTGCTCGGTGGTGCGATAGCGCTCCGAAATCTTCACCCCGTCGGAAATCCGGCGCATATTCAGCTGGGTCACCGGGGTGCCCTTGCCGGGGTGGATGTTTTCGGCGTTCATGACCACATAGAGCTTGCCGTCAATATCGACGACATTGCCTTTTCGAAGCGAACTGGCGATGACCTTCACGGGGAAACCTTCTTGTCCTTGGGTCTTGGCGCGGCCACGTTTTGGGCGCTCAATACCGATCTCGAAACAGTTATTTATCAGGGCTCCTACCGTGTTTGGGGGGCGGTGCGCTAGTGTGCGACGGTAAAAATCATCGGCGCCCGGTCGTTTGCACGGAGGAATCTGCGGTTTGAACGGTTTGCAAGCCCAGGGCTCGCGCTGGTGGAGCCGCGAGCGGCACGCGCTGCGCCGGCCCCGCCTTTTGGCCCGCACCCACGCCACGGCGGCCCTTCGCGGCTTTTTCGCCAGCCAAGACTTTATCGAGGTTGAGACCGCCGCCTTGCAAATCTCGCCTGGCAACGAGACCCATTTGCACGCCTTTGCGACAGAAGCCCTGAGCGCAGATGGCAGCGCCCATCGGCTCTATCTGCACACCTCACCTGAATTTGCCTGCAAGAAGCTCTTGGCGGCGGGGGAGGAGAAGCTCTTCACCTTGGCCAAGGTCTGGCGCAATCGCGAGCGTGGGCCCCTGCACCACCCCGAATTCACCTTGCTCGAATGGTATCGCCGCGCGGCGCCCTATACGGCTTTGATGGATGACTGCGCCGACCTGATTGCTGCTCTGGCGCAAGCGCTGCAGGTCAGCCGGTTGCGCTTCCGGAGCCAGGAGGCCGACCCCTTCCTCCCCCCGGAACGGCTCAGTGTTGCAGACGCCTTTCAGCGCCATGCCGGGATCGATCTCAGCGCCAGTTTGCGGCCAGATGGGACCTGCGTTCGCGACGACCTTGCCGCGCGCGCAAAGGCGATTGGCGTGCGGGTGGCCGAGGACGATACTTGGTCGGACATATTTTCTAAGGTATTGGTCGAGCGGATCGAGCCCAACCTCGGCCAGGGGCGTCTGACCGTGCTTGACCGCTACCCCGTTGTCGAAGCAGCGCTCGCCCGACCTTGTGCCGATGATCGGCGATTTGCTGAACGGTTTGAGCTTTATGCCTGTGGGGTCGAGCTCGCCAATGCCTTTGGCGAATTAACCGACCCTGCCGAACAGCGACGCCGCTTCACCGCCGATATGGACGAACGGCAGAGGCGGTATGGCGAGCGCTATCCGTTGGACGAGGACTTTCTGGCAGCCTTGGCCGAGATGCCGCCCGCGAGCGGCGCGGCGCTTGGCTTTGACCGGCTCGTGATGCTGCTCACCCATGCCCGCCACATCGAAGACGTTCTCTGGACGCCAGTGGCCGAGACGCCTTGAGGAAAGGCGGGTCGGCGAGATGGGGGAGAAAGGTGCGTAATTTCAATAACTTCCGCTCATACCGGCGAAGGCCGGTATCCAGAGGATCATCTCCAAACCTCAGCAGGCCCGGCCCTGGTTCCCGGCCTGCGCCGGGATGAGCGGTGGAAAGGTGCGTGATTTCAATAAGTTCGGCTCATGACCTGCGATTGCCTGTATCCAGGGGATCAACTGCAAATGTCTGCGGGTCACATTCTTGATCCCGGCCTGCGCCGGGATGAGCGGTGGAAAGGT
>CAIMFV010000019.1 GCA_903840435.1 uncultured Caulobacterales bacterium | reverse complement strand
GCTGGCGTGTTCCAGCCCGCGCCTCCCGGTTTGGCGCCCGATCTGCCGTCAGATTGGTTCCGAGACCGGATTCACAAAAGCCTGAGCTTGGGTCAGTCCCGTTAGGGTTGTGCTAGACGAAGCCGGTTCCGCCCCCTAGGCTTGCCTGCGAGCGCACATAAAATGGCAAGGCCCCACATAAGGGGCGGCTAAGTCCTGCGCCATCGGAGGAACGCCTATGGACCCGATCCCGTTCAGCGGATCTCCCGGTTCACCCTATACGCGCAAGATGTTGGCGGCGCTGCGATATCGGCGCCTGCCCTATCGGTTCATCTCCGGCGATGCCAGCCGCTTTGGCTTTCCCGCGCCAAAGGTGCGTTTGCTGCCAACCTTCTATTTCCCAGACGCGAATGGCGAGCTTCAAGCCGTCACCGACTCAAGTCCGATCTTGCGTAAGCTCGACCACGACTACCCGGGACGCTCGGTCATCCCCGACAGTCCCGCCCTCGCCTTTCTTGACCATTTGGTCGAAGACTATGCCGATGAGTGGCTGACCAAGGCGATGTTCCATTATCGTTGGTCCTACGCCGCCGATATTCGAAAATCGGCGACGGTCTTGCCCAACTGGATGGGCAAACCCCTGTCGGAAGGTGACCTAGAAAGCCTCGGGCAGGCCTTTAGCCAGCGGCAAATTGGGCGCTTGAGCTATGTGGGCTCAAACCCGGTGACGGGCCCGGTGATTGAGGCCAGCTATCAGCGACTGTTGCACATCCTTGAAACCCACCTTGCCGAAGCCGCCTTTGTGTTTGGCGCACGACCGGGTGCAGCTGATTTTGGGCTCTTTGGTCAACTAACCCAATTGGCGGCCTTTGACCCAACGCCCACCGCCCTGGCCGAACAGATCGCGCCACGGGTGATCGCGTATGTCGGCCAGATTGAAGACCTATCGGGGCTCGAGCCCACACCCTCTGACTGGTCAGACCCGGACCACCTGTCCCCGTCTCAGTCGGCACTGCTGAGCGAAATCGGCCGGGTCTACGCGCCGCTCCTCTTGGCGAATGCCGAGGCTGTCCGATCCGGTGCTGAGCGGGTCGAAGCCGAGATCGATGGTGCCCTATGGACGCAAAACCCCTTCCCCTACCAGGTGAAGTGCCTGAATTGGCTTCGCGAAGCCTATGGCAAGCTCGATCCAGACGCGCAACGGACTGTGGCAAAGGCGCTGGCTGGAACCGGCTGCGACACCCTCTTCGCAGGTCACGAATCGGCATAGAAAATGGATGTGTTACGAAATTCACTGAATTTATGGTTGATTTTCGGTAGTTAAACTTTCTTATAATTTGTAAATTTTTTTATGGCACACAGCATGCAGATTGCGGCTTGTGGGGCTCTAGATCAGTGCACTTCAGGGACAGAGGGCGGCGAAATCCAAGCTTTTCGCACCCTTGATCCATTGAGAGAGCGTTGTCACTAGGTTTTGAATCCTGCAACCGCAATTCTAACCGCACATATTGAGCGGTAAGTTTAAGATTTATTTTTACAAAGGCGGATGGATGCGCCTCTATAGCTGTTCATCTCGCATTCAAGTCCGATCAATACCCTAGACTTAACCTCAACGCATCGGCTCAGAGATTTTTATGAACGATAAGAAAACACAACCCACGGACGGTAGGCGACTGCGCTCGACGGTCAGTCGCGCCAAGATCGTCGCGGCGCTCCACGAACTCGTTGAGGCGGGCGATTTGGAGCCCAGCGCCGAGGCCGTTGCCGAAAAGGCGGGCGTCGGCCTGAGGAGTGTCTTTCGTCACTTCAACGATATGGAGAGCCTGCGCGCCGAAATGGCCTATGAAGTCGAAGCGCGGCTTTTAGAGGAAGCGAAGACGCCGTTTCGCGGCGAGACCTTGTTAGAAAAGTTCGATGATGTGGTGGATCGCCGGGCACGGGCCTTTGAGCGGTCGATGGCGCTGCGCCGCGCAGGCCTCACCCAAGTCCATCGGTCGACCGTGCTGCGCGAAAATAGCCAACGCCTCAACCGGGTTTTGCGTGGCCGCATGGAATCGCTGTTGCCGCCACATATCCTGGCAGATCGGACACGGGTGGAGGCGCTCGACCTGGGATTGTCCTGGGAAAGCTGGATCCGCTTGCGCAATGTCCAGAACCTAAGTGTTGAAGAAGCCCGCCAGGTCTTCTCAGCTTTGGTACGCCTGCTTCTGCCCCAGGACTAAGCGAGGTCCGCGATCGATCGAAAAGTCCTGATCTCCCGTTCAGGCAGCTACACCTCAAGCATTTGACAAAGCTCAAAATTACGCCGATCTAGCCTCATTAATGACCGTCGCCAAAAACGAGACGGTGATCATAGGAGGCAAGATATGGCGGATTCAGCGCGGACGGGGCCGTTCGGCTCCTGGCTACACCCGAGCACAGGCATAGCAGGCTCCAATTTCAATCGCTGGTTAGTCCCGCCGGCCGCACTTGCGGTCCACCTGTGCATAGGCATGGCCTATGGGTTCAGCGTGTTCTGGCTGCCCATGTCGCACCTGATTGGTGGCGCCAAACCCCTCGCCTGTCCAAAGAGCTCGGGCGGTTTGCTAAATGCGCTTTTTACCCGCAGCTGTGATTGGACAGTGGTCGACCTTGGCGTGATGTATACGCTGTTCTTCGTCATTCTTGGCGCAGCCGCTGCGATTTTTGGTCCATGGGTTGAGCGCAATGGCCCTCGGCGCACGGGCGCCATCGCAGCGATCTGCTGGTCAGGTGGCATGGCAATCTCAGCTCTTGGCGTCCACGAGCACCAATTGTGGCTGATGTGGCTTGGATCGGGCGTCATTGGCGGAATAGGCCTCGGGCTCGGCTATATTTCCCCCGTCTCGACCTTGATCAAATGGTTCCCCGACAAGCGTGGCATGGCCACCGGCATGGCGATCATGGGGTTTGGTGGCGGCGCGATGATTGGCAGCCCCCTTGCCGATCAATTGATGAAGCACTTCGCGGTCGGCGGTCGGGGCGGCGTTTGGGAAACCTTGCTGACCCTCTCAGCCATCTATTTCGTCTTCATGATTTGCGGTGCACTCGGCTACCGAACCCCGCATGCGGGCTGGGCGCCGAAAGGCTGGACACCGCCAGAACAGAGCCAAGGCCTGCGCGCCAAAGGCTTTGTTACCGTTGCAACTGCGGTGAAAACGCCGCAATTTTGGCTGGTCTGGCTCGTGCTTTTGATGAATGTCAGCGCCTCTATTGGCATTATCGGCGTCGCCTCCCCAATGATCCAAGAGGTGTTTGGCGGACGCCTGATCCACCATCCGGAGTTGGGCTTTGCGCAGTTCGGCGACGCAGAAAAGAAGGCGGCGGCGACGGTTGGTGCCGCATTTGTCGGCCTGATCTCACTGTTCAATATTGGCGGTCGGTTTTTCTGGTCGTCCCTCTCTGATCGCATCGGTAGGAAGGGGCTTTATCTGATCTTTTTCACGCTTGGCCTTATCCTCTATGGCTTCGTCGCCCCATGGGCCTCGAGCACGGCCAACCTGGCGGTTTTCCTGGTCAGTTTTTGCGTGCTCGTTTCGATGTATGGTGGTGGATTTGCCGCAGCGCCTGCCTATCTGGCCGACCTCTTCGGGGCGCGCTATGTTGGTGCGATCCACGGCGTCCTTTTGACGGCTTGGTCGACGGCAGGAATCCTAGGTCCGCAGGTGGTGAACCTGCTGCGCCAAACCTTGATCGAGGCCAACACCCCAAAACCAGAGCTCTATGGCAGAATATTTTTAGTGCTCGCGGCCATGCTCGCCATTGGCTTTGTTGCCAACCTGCTGATCCGTCCGCTAAACCCGGCCAAGATGATCCACGAGACGTCGACGGAAACCACTATCGCTGTTGGGGAAGATGACACCTCGCACGAGATCACGCCAATTCTCGTCCTGGCATGGATCGGCGTGCTTGCGCCCCTCTCTTGGGGAGTGTGGGTGACACTGACCAAGGCGGCCGCACTTTTTCACTAAGACCCCGGCTGCGGGGGAGCGGGCCTCCCCTCCCCAGCGGCTTTGCCATGTCTTGACCCTGTTCAGACGGCTTGGAAGCGACCGGTCGCGATCACCGGACCGGTGGGTTTGCCATGGGGTGCACCGCCCAAGGGCTCAACGGATACAGCAAGCACAATGGGCGTCGCCCCGGTCCCGGCAAAGGCGTCGGGCATGGGCATGCTGGCGGATCGATCGGAGGGGATAACGCCCAGCGGTTGCGGGGCGCCATTCGGCGGGATCATCCACAGCTCAAGGTCATGACCGCTTCGCGCATGCAAGGCGCCCGGCGAAATGGTCATGCGCTTGCGGTCACGGTCGAGGGTAGCCACAAAGGCCGTTGGACCGGAATGGGGCGCGAGCAGCGCCACCTGCATGGGCTCACTTGCGGTCGCCACCGGGGGCGCTTGGGTAGCGATATTTGGCGCGGGCGTGATGGTCGCCTTATGGACGTTCAGCACGGCGATAGCGGCAAAGCCCGCCGCCACCGCGCCAAGACCAATTGCGCTCGTCCGCCACCAAATCAGCTCACGCGCCTCCGGCGGCTTTGTATCGTTGGCGGGCAAGCGCGCTTTGATCTCTGGCCAAAGGTCGCGGCGGGGCGCCACCTCGTCGGAAAGCAGGGCCAGGGGGGCAAGCCTGATTTCCCAAGCGGCGCGCGCTTCGGCAAGTTCCGGATGCGCCATTGCTTGACGCAGGGCTTCAGACCAATCGCGCCCGTCAATTAGGCCGAGCGCCATCTCACCCGCGACGTCTTCAGGGCCCTCATCGGCGGTGGGGTGATCATCCTTCATGGCTCAAGACACGCTTTCAGTTCCGCCAGACCGCGCCGGATCCAACTCTTGACCGTCCCGACCGGAGCCCCCAACCGCCCGGCGACCGCCTCATAGGTCAGGCCATCAAAAAAGGCCGTCCGAATCGCCCGGGCCCGATTGACCTCCAGCCCCTCCAAGCACGCGGCGAGCCGTTGGCCATCCTCAAGGCGGGACAGGCGTTCAAAGGCACTCGGAGCGTCGTCGGCAATGGCGTCTGCCGCCTCGATGGGCTGAACAGGACGGGCCTTGCCCGATCGCAACCGATCAATGGCTCGGTTACGCGCAATCGCCGCCAGCCAGGTAATCGGGCTAACGCCGCGCCCCGGATCAAAGCTTCCCGCGCGCCGCCAGATGGTCAAATAGACCTCCTGCAACACGTCTTCGGCCTCTTGGGCGTCGTGGACGATGCGCGAGATGACGCCGAGAAGTTTTGCCCCCGTGCAGCGATAGACTTCCTCCAGGGCTTCGGCCTCACCCGCCGCCACCTTGGCCAAGGCCCAGGTCAGCTTCATGCGCTCGCTCTCGGCGCCAAGGGTTGCTTGATCACCTGCCATGCCTGGCCCACACTTGGACGCTACGCTGCTGATCGGTCACGCCAGCCTCGCCTGCACCTGCACCACATCGGTGCGTCCGGTCCGAAAGCCCGCCTCGCAATAGCTGAGGTAAAACCGCCACAACCGTCGAAACCGCTCGTCAAAGCCGAGCGGCGACACCGAGGTCCAGGCCGCATCGAAGGACTCGCGCCATTTTTGCAAGGTCAGCGCATAGTCGTAGCCGAACCTGACCACCTCGGCGATTTTCAGCCCCGCTGCGGCCATTTCCGCTTCGAGCCGTCGCTCTGACGGCAGCATGCCGCCCGGAAAGATGTATTTCTTGATGAAATCGGCCCTTTGGCGATATTCGTCAAACAAGTCATCGCGGATGGTGATGATTTGCAATCCAGCCACGCCACCCGGATGCAGCACTTGGCGCACCCGGTTGAAATAGGCGCTCCAGTATTCCTCCCCGACCGCCTCGAACATTTCGATGGAGGCGACCCGGTCAAACTTTCCGGTCAGGTCGCGATAATCCATCAGCCGAATATCCACCTTCTCATTCAAGCCCTGCGCCTGCATGCGTTGCCGCGCGAACTCGGCTTGTGCCTTGGAAAGGGTGATGGCGGTGACCCGGGCGCCAACCTCCTTTGCGGCAAACTCGGCAAAGCCGCCCCAACCGCAGCCAATCTCGACCACGCTCATCCCCGCCTTCAGGTCCATGCCTTGCGCGAGTTTGGCGTATTTGGCGGTTTGGGCGTCCTGCAAGGCGCAATCGCGCCCTTCGAACAGGGCTGACGAATAGGTCATGCTTGGATCGAGCCAAGCCTCGTAGAAGCTATTGCCGAGGTCGTAATGGGCAAGAATATTGCGCCGGGCGTTTTTGCGATTATTGCGGTTCAGCCCGTGGGCCAAAAAATGGAAGGCCCGGGCTACCGGGTGCCCATCGACCAATTGCTTCAGCCGATCAAAGTTGAGCGACAGGGCCTCCAAAAGGGTCGGCAGGTCGGGTGTCTCCCACTCCCCTTCAAGAAATCCGAAGGCAAAGCCAATATCGGCGGAGCTGAGCACACGGGTCAGAGCCCGTTCGTTGAGCAGGGTAATGGCCGCCTGTGGACCATCCATCCGCCCCTGGATCACCAGCTTTCGGCCCTTGGGCAGGGTGACGGACAGACTGCCCGCCATCCAGTTTTCCGCCGCAATCCGGATCGCCCGCCGCACAGCTGGCGAGGCCGCCTTCACTTCAGGTCGGC
>CAIMFV010000018.1 GCA_903840435.1 uncultured Caulobacterales bacterium | reverse complement strand
TGTCACGCCTCGACCGGTTTGATTGCCTCATTCTCGACGACCTCGGCTATGCGAGCAAAGATCAAGCGGAGACAACCGTCCTGTTTGAGCTGATCTCTGAACGGTACGAAAGCCGATCGCTCATCATCACCTGCAATCAGCTGGTGGTCGCCAATGACTTGCGGGGCTTCCGCCAATGGAACTGCTTGGGCTCCGCCACTTGGGCTGCACCCTTGTTGCCAATGGGTTGCACGTTAAGGATCGACCTGGGTTCCCGAGCCAACGCCATCGAGCGGCGATGCGTGGAGCCATTGCGTAGCGCAGCGCATCGCCGCGGGGGTTACCACATCGGTTTCAACCGCGATGGAGGGGGTCTGGGGGAGGTTGAGCGGATTGTGGATAAGTGCCACGCTCTCCCGTCGCCGCTTATAAACGGGGCCCCTCAATCGGACGCTCGGGTAGGGTAAGGTCGGTTACTGATGACGGTCCGGCATCAGATTTTTCCCTGTTAGAATTTGAGCCTTCGGGTTTCACCACGATGTCCTGGTGTTGTCCGACACGGTCTAGGTGGAAGAGTGACGCTGTCCATGGCGGAACAGTATGGACACTTCTCGTAAAGTGGTCGGACGGTTGGTACGGCGTCAATGTTGCCACTAGCGCTTCAGGGCTAAGCCGTCCCAGATAGCGAAGAACAGTCGCTTCTGCGACGAGCCTATCACGGCGCGCCGCCGCGAGCGCGAGCTCAGCGTCGCGAAGCGTCTCCTCGGCGACTAACACGTCTAATGTCGAGCGATCTCCAGCGCGGTACTCGAGGCGCATGCCCTTGAAGGAGATTTCAGCAGCCTTGATTTGGGCCTCCTGCGCAGCGATTGTGCGTGTCGCTGTCGCGAGTTGGGTCCAGCCATTGGCGACATTTTGAACGACAGAGCGTCTTGCGGTTTCAATATTGAAGCGATCGGAGGCGTTGGCCTCCAAGGATTGACGAATTTGGGCGCGATCAAGACCACTTGTGTAAAGTGGCTGGGAGTAGGTGACGATCCCAACGGCGGCCCGCTGCAAATTTCGCGGGTCGAATGGCGTGAGAGAGCCGGTAGAGCCATATTGAACGCTGGCTGAGACCGTGCCCGCGTAGGTTGACCGCGTTGCACGGATCTGCGCCCGGGATTCCTGTTCCGTGAAATAAGCCGCTTTCAGGTCTGGGCTTTCCGTCTCCGCGAGAGAAAACGCCTCGTCTATTGTGTCGGGTAAGCCTTGCAGGTCCGGCGGGTCGTCAAGCGATCCGGGGTTGCGTCCGACAACGGCGAAAAAGGCTGCGCGGTCAATCCCCATCTGACCTTGAGCCTGGGCGTATAGGGCGTTTTCTGAAGCCAGTTGAGCCTCCGCTTGCGAGACGTCCGTTTGGGTGACCTCTCCCGCATTTAGCCGCGCCTTGGTTTCCACAACTTGGTGTTCGAGGGTCTCGAGGTTGAGCCTCCGAATCTCGAGTGCGTGGCCGTCTTCGACGACGCTGGAATAGGCCTGGATGACGCTGAGCATGATGTTTGCCTCCGTCGCCTTCAAAGCTTCTCGCGCCGCCCTCACCTTCGCCGCCGCGACGTCCAGGTCCGCGCTCGCATGTCCGCCCGTGTAGAGCGGCTGGGTGACGACAATCTCTCCCTGGCCCGAATTTTGCTCCAAGAAGTCCGGCAATAGCGCGGTGGATAATCGCTCTGTGTTGCGCGTCGCCTTGCCTAATCGGGTTTGCTGGTAGTTGGCCGTCACCTGCACCTGGACAGTTGGACCAAGTTCGGAGAGCGCCGCCGCATATGACTCGTCAACTGCCCGCAATTGGGCGCGTTGGCTGAGCAGAGTAGGATTGGACCTGTAGGCTTCGCTTAAGACGTCAGAGAGGGTTTCGGCATGGACCCTAGGCGCTGAAGCTAAGACTGCCAAAATAGCTACGCCCCAAAAGGCCAGGTTGGTCCGGGCCGCCAACACTGACTTCATCTCACCTGATGAATCCCGCATCGGGGTCACAGCCATGGGCGACGGCATAGGCGACGGCATCGCTTAACCCATCAATGCCAAAGGTTTTGGGGGAGGACCTTGGCGTCGGACGAATGGTTACAGTGTGGACATTGGCGACGTCTTCAAACGGCAGCACGACCAATCCGCCGGTCGGATTTTCCAAGCTGTCGCCTTCAAGCTGGACGCCGAGCTTAACGAGTTTGGGATATTCCAGCCGCCATGCCTTAACCGGTCCGGAATCAAGCCGAAATGCCGCTTCAATCGTGTTAGTCGACGTCCGAAAATGGAAAGCGACCGTACGGGAGGAATAGGTGATCTCGGGGTGTCTCGCCGCGCCTTGATAGACACGGCAGCGAACTTCTCCGGTAAAGCGGTCCTTATAGGTGGCGATTTTCCATTCCGGCAGGCGAAATTCCTTGGTCGCAGTTTGGGACTGCCCAAAGGGCCAGATGAGGCTAAGCGCGCTTGCAGCGGCGAGGGCGATATTCATCTTGTCGTGATCCTATTTCTGAACCGGAGGGCTGGAACGCCCGCTTGCAGCCCAATCCGCAGACTTGGCCCTGGTCCAGGCGTCGAAGAGGCGTTTGAAGTTCTCTGCCCCGCCGCACTCGCCATGGTCGACGCGCGTGATGGTTTTCGGAAAAGCGGGCGTATTCAACGCGGCGACACAGCGATCGACTTCGACCTGCTGTTCGATGGGCGCGTCATAGGTCGGCAGCGACACCATCATCACTCTGCCAGCTTGGTGTTTTCCACCCGGCACATAGATGGACGACATCCGCGTTCCACTTGGCGCGGCAGCTTTGGCCCGCCATCCGTCGGAAGCGGACTTATCAATGGGCGTTCCATTCAACCCGTTGGCGAGCACAAGAGCGTAAGCCAATTGACTTTGGGTGTCGCCAGCGGTGGCCTGGCCAGCCAGGACCTGCGGTGCTGTCGAAATGGCGACATCAATCGGCGCACAATAGAGGGCGATTTCCGGCGGGGGCGGATGGCTATGGGCGCAGGCAACAAGTCCCACGCCCATTGCGAGCAGAGTAAACGTTATCAAGCTGGAGGGTGTTGGCGCGCGCATCAGTGTGGAACGTCCGCCTGGCCTTCGGGTAAGACTTCCTCAAGAACGAGGCTGCCATCGGCAGCGCGTCGATGGAACTTAAACCCCACGCCTTCAAAAACCGACTTCTTGACGTCCGCGAGGATTTCGGCTTCGGCGCCAAATGGGGCAACGACCTCGACAAGCCAGTGATGGGGACCGGATCGCCATTCGTCGGCCCGCAGGCGCGTCCCTCCAGCGCGCATCCGCTGATCAATGTCGTCGGAAACCTTGGCCCACAAGACGACTGCCGCCGGACGGTCCGCGCCATGGAACATTCTGAACTGCTCCAAAAGGATGGCGGGCATGCAGAACCATTCCAGATCAGAAATGAACAGCTGTCGATGGGCAGGAGACTGACTGAGCAGCCAGACAATTTCGCCAAGCACCTGGGCGACGGTCTTTGGAGCAGAAGGGTTAGGAGGCGTTGGAGAGATCACGGAGAACGATTTTCCTTAGACGAATGCTGGGTCAAATCCAAAATCAGCGAAGGCTCGCGCTCCAGCCTAGCCGACTGTCGCCAATTGTGGAGCGGATTTTGTCGGTTGCGTGGATTGGGCGGCGGCGATGAGGGTCGCAACGGCGTCTGTCGCCCCAGAACGCGCGAAGACAGGTGCGGCCGCAGTTTGAGGGGCGGTAAAGCTGGTGATCGATTGGCTGAGCAAGAGTTGTTGTTGCATCTGCGCTGCGTCGATCACTGAAGCCGCAGGCGTTGGCTGGGTCGATGGCGATGCAGGAGTTGTCTGGAAGGCGGCGATACTTGAGGTGAGCGCAGCAAGGCCTGTTGCGGAAGCAGAGTTCGTCCAATCGATGAGTGCACTTTGCGCTGATGAGAGGGTCGAAATCACTGTCCCGGCGGGACCGTCTTCGCCAATTTGCGATGGGCTTACTGAAGACGGTGTATTGGAAGTTGGCCCGGCCGTTGAAGAAAGACCGGTTGCTTGTACCGTAGGGGCTGCGAGATTAGCTGACGGCGTGGTCGTCATAGGGTTGAGCTGAGAAATGCTAGGTGTCGTCGAAGACGTCGCGGAACTTGTCGACGAAGTGGATGACGGCGCCTGAACGGCTAGCGCGATATCATAAAGGGTCGCCAAACTGCCATTAGTGAACGTCACGGTGGCTGAGGCAAGGATTTGGTTGGAGGTCAGGTCGCCTGTGTCGTGGACTTGGTTTTGTGCCGGCAGCGAAATGGACGCGACCCCAGCCTGGGCGAGCGTCTCCAGCTTTCCATCGGTCGACACCCCGTTTTGGCTTGTATCGAACCAAAGCTTTAGCTGAGCATAGCTCTGATCAGCTGCGGTGATCTGGCCATCATGATTGCTGTCCAGCGCGGACAATCCGGCAAGGCTAGTCTGGGCCGCAGGCCGGAGTTGGGTGAAATTGGCCTCAGTCGGGATATCGATATTGGTTCCGGAATTTTGGTCGTTCACAAGCAGGCCGACGGCAGGCCCAACCCATCCGATTGGCTTTTTTAGGCCCGTTTGGCCGACATCAGCCGTGACCAGAGATTGACTTAATGTCTCGAGCGTAGGGGAAACGCCCGCTGGGCCAAGGGCCAAGACTTGCAAGCGCTGGAGCGGCGTCGACACGCCGCGATTCGCGCCTGTCAGGGTAGGGCCCGGCGTCGATTGAATCTGTGCTAGAGCGGCGGCGCCCGAGAAGCCAACACTCAAGGAAGATAGCCGCGCCTGAATGGCGTTCGGATCTAAATAGGCTGCCCAAAACTGGGCCGCTTGTGCGGTGATGCCGGATGTTCCGGTGAAATTGTAGACCCCAGCTGCGGTCAAGGCAGCGTAGGAGAGACTCTTGGCGCTCGCGCCCTTTACTGACACGGGATTGGTGACCATGGACCCGATGACGCCATTAGTACTGACATCGGCCCAACTGACGCCATTGGCGCCGACCAGGGTGTTTGCGGCTCCGATAAACTGACGGGCCAGAGTCACATCGTAGACTGATCCCGTCGCTCCGCTGGCGTAGGTAAAGCTCGCCTTACCGCTGGCGTAGCTGTCTGTAGAGTTAGCTGCAGTCGCACCTGTCGGCGTCTCATGCAGGCTGATGGAGGTGATGGCAAGTTGGCTCAAGGTGTAGAGCTCGCCCGGTTCGACCACGCCGTCCTGGTTGCGATCCACCCAGATTTTCAGCTTGGACCAGCCTGAATCGCCTGAATCGATGACCCCATTGTGGTTGGTGTCCCAAGACGCCAGACCTTGTAAATCCGTGGTCGCGCCAGGCATATCTCCAACGAAGCTAAGGTCTTGGAGTGTGTTATATTGACCGTTTCCGGCGCGGTCGGTGACCAAGATGCCATTGGTGGGCCCCACCCACCCCAGTTGGGTGATGAGGCCGTTCGGATCCTTGACCACGATATTTGAAGCGGTGACCGCACCGAGCTCTAGCCCATCGCCATTCAAATCAAAGACAACCGGGTGCAGGTTCCCCGGACTGCGGGGCGAGCCCACATTTACCACCACCCAAGGCAGGTTCATCTGCTGCAGATTGACGCTTGTCCCGCCCGCCTGGACATAGGAGACTGAGTTCCAAGTGGTCGTCCCGAGATATTTGTTCACATATTCGTCGCCCCCGCCGATGACTTCGACATTATTGGCGACTTGGCTCGCCGTATAGGTGGGGTTATTTGGGTCAGACAGGCCAATCCACAAATTACCACTGGCATCAATCTGATAAATGACATCTTTCGCGGCCACGGTTGGACCGAAGATAATGCTCTTATTGCCGCCGGTATCACCTTGGACAACGAAATGGCCATCGCCGCGCTCCAAACAGATCTGGTCGTCGCCCTGAGACACCCAGATCGTCGTTGTACCGCCATTAGTGGTGGTGCCGGGGATCACGACCGCGCCCTTTGACGACGCCATTCCCGCAGGCCCGTCGGCATAGATGGTGCTATTGCCACCGTAGGCGTAGATCATATTGTACTGGTTGCTCCAGCCAGTGATCACCTGTCCGTTTTGCCCATTGCCTCCAAGAGCATAGGAAACCTGCCCAATATCGACGCTCGCTGCACCGTCCATGCTCAAGGTCTTAATGATATTGTTGCTAGTCGAGGCGCCAAAATTGCCGTTGACTGTGATCTGGTCGCTCGTTCCGCGCACCCCAATCTGCAGCCAGCCATTGGACCCGCCCGCCGTACCGATCCATAGATTGTCGAAGGTGAGGTTTGGTCCAACCGTGATGGTGTTGGTCAGATTTGGCGTGTCACTGACTGTCACCTGACCGCCGCCCTGGTTCAGGTAAATATTATCATTGCCTTGGCCGACAAACGTGTTCGTTCCACCGGTGGCTTCGAATGTCGTGCCCGTCGACGATCCATAGACAACTGACCCCGAAGGAGACCCGACAATTTGAGAGATATTCGTGTAGTAATCGGCTGACTTGCCGTTCACATACCCGTAGCCTGAGTTGAGATAGGCGTAGAGCACGCTGGGTGCGGATGAATAATCCGCTGTATTGAAACCAGACCCTCCGACGAATTTGTTCCCTCCGCCAGAATATTCGTAGGTATCATTGCCCAAGAGCCCGGACAGCACTGATCCAGGTAATCCCTGTAAAGTGTCATTATAATTGGAACCCGTCACGTTCTGTATGTTTTGAAACGTGTCACCAGTTGCATCGCCACCGTAGGCTTGGCCATTGGAGAGGTTCACATAAACCCCCGCCGACGAATGCTGGTAGCTGGCGGTCGTGATCCCGCCGCCGCCGATCAGTGTATCCCCCCCACCGCCGCCCTCGAGCACGCCGCCACCGGGACCTGATTCCAGCGTATCATTGTAGGGCGAGCCAATCAGGTTTTGAACGTTTTGGGCCAGCAAAGACGGCATTTGAACCGACTGTGTGGCCCAGCTGATCCCGGTAAACGCCGTTAGATTGACCGCCACGCCTTGTGAATAGGCTTGGTAAGAAACCGTATTGACCCCACCCTCGCCATCAAACCAATTCCATTGCCCATTGGCAGAGACAATGTAGGTGTCGTTACCCGAACCTCCCCATGCGGAGACTGGACCCGCGCCCGAAATAAAAGTTGAATTGCCAGCGCTGCCCCATAGGCCGCCGAAATTGGTCAGGTTTACTCCGGCGACGTTAGTGACAACATTGTTCCAATTATCGACCGCATTGTCGCCCGAGCCCGCGACCAAGATCGAACCGTTGGGCCCAGCGACCAACATGTTGTGGCCGCTGCCGCCAACCAGCAGGTCCGTGCCAGTTCCTCCAAGGAGATAGTTGTTCCCCGATCCACCTTGAATCCAGGCATTGCCCGCGCCGCCTACAATATAGTTCCCACCATTGCCGCCGATGACGATGTCATTCTGGTCGGTCAGGTTTTGCAGTACAAACCGCGAGCCTACATAGGTTCCGATGACTCGGGTAAGGTTGATGTTCACCGCAGCGCCGGAACCGCCGTAATTGATCACTTCCTGGCCGCCGGTCGAAGCACCACCCCAGTTGGCGTATCCCATAATCCCGGCGAAATTGCCGATGGTGACAGCGTTCCCCGTTGCATTGGCCTGAGGCAACGTCGAAAATACGCCTGCACCCTCGCCCGACGGCAGGGTCAGGGTCAAATTGGTTCCATCCCAGCCGACCCGTAGATCCGCCAAGCTAATTCCGTTCAGCCCGTTCAGCCCAAAGCTCGACAAGAACCCCGGTAGGCCACCAAAGAAGTCGGACTTGGAGAAATTCTCGAGATTGAGCTCATTGGCCCGTTGGAGGGTGATGATCCAGGGGTTGGCGATTGACTGGGCTTGCAGCGCATTGACAATCGCGTTGATCGTCGCCTGATTGGCGTTATAGACGCTGAGTTGGGCGGCAGTTAGCGAGGCGATCCCGCTGACGTCGATTTGGTTGATGAGGGCTTGATTGGCGGCATAGTAAGCCTGCTGGGCCGTAGAGAGCGTATTGTAAGCTGCCGAGATGTAGCTGTTGATCAGGGCAGTATTCTGCTCATAGAAGCTGAAATCGCTAGCGACCTGCAAATCACCCATCAGAGCCGTGACGCTGGTCGCGCTGGTGTTCTGAATGGCGCGCTTTAAAAAGACATTCCCGCCAATCACCTGGGTCTGGGGCAAGGCCCACAAGACGCCCTGGTCCACGGCTTGGTCTTCAGTCGTGACATTGATCTGTGCCGCGCTCGTGCCGCCCTCTTTCAGCCACAACTGGCTGCCGGTATAACCATAGACCTGAGTGGGCGAGGCTGTGTTGGCGACGAACAACGGCGTGGGGCTTCCAGCGATCTGCTCAAAAATGCCGTTCAATGTATTGGCCGCCGTCCCAGCCATCTGCACGACCGGATTGGTCGAACCGCCATTTGACGAGCTGATATTGGCGACCTGATAGTTGGCGTAGGGGATCTGCAGCACCGACTGAGCGCTGGCGGTTGGAATGCGTGGCTTGCTCCCGCCAAACAGGTCTCCAATGATGGCGCCAAGGACAAAGCCGACAAAGGCGCCAATACCTGGAGCAACAAAATTTAATGCAAGCCAGCTGTTCCCGAGCCCTAAGCTACTCGTTATGAAGCCGCCGAGTGTTTGGGATCCTATCTGTAAACTCGTAGTAGTTAATGCCCAAGAGCCTACCGCAGATCCCAACGACGCTAAAGCCTCACCCGCTTCAGTCTGGGGCGAATATACGAGCGAACCTAATTTTGCACCAAAAAATGATCCAATAGCATTCGCAACTAATGTTACCGCACCTGGAGCAACCTTAGGTGTCGCTACCGTAGGATATGCAACGAGATTTTGTGGCGTGAATCCATTAAATAAATTGGCCTGTATGGCGGTTGGATTCGCAGAAATGTTTTTGAGAACTTGGCTTACTACCGCAGGAACGGCAGCGGAGGCAGCGGTACTTACGAGTTGGCTGCCAAATCCTTGAATGCCTACCTCATTTCCGAGGTCCATAAATAAGATGGAGCTAATCGAACCGACTGATGCATTCTGCAAAGCTGATTGAAATTGACTACCGAAATTCCCAAACGCTTGGGATACGGCACCCTCCAGACCGGTTACCAAGTTTTTTCCAGAAACCAATAGGGTCCCCAGATCATTTCCTAATGTGCCAATTAATGATGAATAGAGGACTGCCTGAGCTTGGTTCGAGCCAGCTAAAATTTCACCAAGCGAAGAGCCGATAACTGTACCCAGTTGAGGCCCTATTTCAGTTAAATCGAAATGAATGTCGTTATTATTTGTCGGGTTAGAATCGTAAACTCCATCGATATTCTTCCTTGGAGTTGAACCACTTCCAATGCGGAGAGCTTTGTAATTATTGACAACTACTGTTGCAGCCTGCAATTGATAGCTGGAAAGACTCAGATTGGGCGAAATCCAAACTGAATTTAGACTATCCCAAAATGGGACCCCGTCCAGCCAACTGTCTGTAATTTGAGTGAAATATGTCGGGTCGGAAAGCACAACCTGGGGCGTGAGTTGGGAACTGGGCGTCTCATCGATAATAGGATGGCCCGTGGAATTAGGATTAATTGTTCCAGTATTGGTGTCAAATATTGGCACATGGGTTGCCGGATTCGAAAATTCGTGCTCAAATGTTGATACAAAATAGTTGGTGATATCGGAATTTGTGAATGGCTGCCCGGACCCGTATTCTAGCTTAGCATCATTAAATCCCAGCGTTGATGTTGACACGGTCGGCGATTGAACAACTGTAAAATTGCCGATGTTCGCTCCAGGCTCATTCCAGTGCGCGGTAGCGCCGGCGCTCGAGTTAGGGTTGTTGAATTCCGAAATTGAAAATGTGTACCCTAACGAGGCATAGGTTGCCATCTCGCTAGCAAAGGTGGACAGGTTGTTTGGATCTGAATGACTATAGATGGTATCGAAAGCTTGGAGAATACTTGATAGGTGTGGTGAATTGGGATTCACATAGATCGTGGGAATTACATCTGCACGGGGCGCGCCGATATTCACATTAGGCAACTCCACTATATATGAATTGCCACCGCTGGAAGGCGTGAACAGTGCAAATTGTGGGGCGGCAGAGCGTGTATATGCAACCATCTGAGCTACCTCTTCCCCTCCTACAGATTATTGTCTACAATAGATAGCAGATAGCGTGCTTCGGGCAATCCGTTGTCGCAATCATAATATTTCCACTCGCTTCTACCAATTTCATCTTCCGTTTTAGAAATCAAACGACAGGAATGAGGTCTTGCTGCTCGCTGCATCAGAGTTAGCCCCGTCGGAGCATTTTTAAAACTTGGCAATCGCCCTCCTTGATTTGGGTCTAGTTCTCGAATTGATTTGACCCTGAGCAATTTTAACGTCGCCAAGAATTCTGCCAGTGGGTCACCCAAGGATGACCAGCAAGAAAGCTGTTTGAATCCGTATAGGGACAGGGTGAGCTTTGGATCAAAGCTTCGAAACCACTGCGCCGACGGGGTTTCGCCGTATTTAGGAAAAGTTTCCTTCAATATTTCTGGGCGCTCGACATTGTAATAATAATCAGAAGGTGATATTTTTCCGCAGTTTTGAGCGTTTGAAGCAGTAGAAAATGACAATAGAGTTAAGAATATTATGAAAAAATGACAGTGTCTTTTTCCAAATATCACAATCAATTCAACGAAAATATTATCAAAAATTTTTCGATCAAATATAGAATTTAATTGCGCAATTGATTTCAATTCACGAGTGGGATACGACTCAAAAACTTGAACTTTTCCTAGAAACACTAGAGGCCGTTTGAGTATCCGCAATTTGATATTCACCTCTCCCTCCCAGCCTCCCCAACCGCTTTCGCGACTGGAGACCAGAGGTAGTCGATCACGCGACGTTTGCCTGTCACCACTTCTGCTGTCACCGACATGCCCGCTGTAAGGGTGGCTAACCTTCCGTCAACCTTGATCGTTTTTTGCGCAAGGCGCAAGCGGATCGGAAAAACAAGGCCACGCTTTTGGTCGACAGTGGCGTCGGGAGAGACGCGTTGGACCTCGCCGCGTAAGACGCCGTAACGGGTGTAGGGATAGGCGTCGAGCTTGATGACCGCAGTTTGACCGGCATGAACAAAGCCCGCATCCTTGTTGAGGAGGAGCGCCTCAACCACCAGGGGTTCGCCGTCGGGCACGAGGGTGACAAGGGGTTTGCCGACCTCGGGCGCTTCGCCAATGGTGGTCACGGTCACCTCTTGGATGACGCCAGAGACCGGCGCCCGCAGGGTTTGGCGACCACGTTTCTGGTCAGCCTTGCGCACAGCGTCCTGGCGGGTGGCGACCACGCCCTCAGCCTCGGCCCGTTCTTGCGCCGCCCGTACAATGAAATTCTGACGGTTCTCAGCCCGCTCGCGAGCGATGGAGGCGATTTGGGCGCGGGCTTCGTCGCGCTTGGCCTGTTGGGCGGCCAGGTCCTGCTCGGCGGTGATCAGGGCCTGTTGCACCTGCAGCTTTTTTTGCAGCGAGCCAAAACCTTGGCGCTCCAGCTCCGCTTGATTGGCGACCTGCTGCGTAAGCAGCGGTAGGGTCCGGGTCAGCTTTTGGATTTCGGCCTCGGCGCCGCGTAAGGTTGCTTCGGCGCCCGTGCGGCGCTCATCAAGCCCACCTTGCTTTTCTTCATACTCCGCAATGCGGGCGGCGATCAGAGCGCGTTCCGCATCGAGGGCGGCGGAGGTGGTTTTTGGCGGTGCGATAAGTTCCGGTGAGCCGCCTTCGGCATAGGCGATCAGGGCATTGTCGCGGGCGCGGATCAGGGACGAAGTCGAGAGCTCGGTTTTTGCCGATGCGGCATCGGCGTTAGCAATCGTGGGGTCGAGCTCAATCAGCACTTCACCGGCATTGACATGGGCTCCTTCGCGCACCGCGATCGTGCGGATGACGCCTTGGTCGGTCGCCTCGACCGTCCGCAGTCGCCCTTCTGGCACCAAGCGGCCTTCGGCCACGGCGACGGTATCAATATCGCTTAAGAAAGCCCAAGCGATGGCAACGCCCGCCGACAGCATCACAAGCCATAGGATGGCTCTTCCGATGGGCGAGGGCGGCGTTTCGGCCACTTCTAGCGCTGCAGGTAAGAATTCTGCGTCGCGGGCGCGAACCTTGGCCGCCCGGCGGTCATCATGGTCTGACGGGACGTTGGGCTTGCGGCTCATCCAGCGCGGCCCTCCATTTGCATCCGCCAAAGTTGGGCATAACGCCCCTGGGCGGCGATCAAGGAGGCGTGGGTTCCCACTTCAGTGATAACGCCGGATTCAAGCGTTATGATGCGTTGGGCGAGGCGGAGGGCCGAGAGGCGGTGGGCGATGATGAAGACGGTGCGCCCCTGCGCGATTAGGCGCATATTTTCATGGATGATGACCTCACTCTCAGAATCGAGCGCTGAGGTCGCCTCGTCCAGGATGAGAATGCGAGGATTGGTGATTAGGGCGCGGGCGATGGCAATGCGTTGGCGTTGGCCGCCGGACAGATTGGCGCCGCCCTCCTCAATTTCGGTGTCATAGCCTTGTCCAAGCTCCAAAATGAAGTCGTGGGCGCCAGACATCTTGGCTGCGGCGATAATCGCCTCCATTGGCGCGGAGGGGACGGCGAGTGCGATATTGTCTCGGACGCTGCGGTTAAAGAGCTGGTTCTCTTGTAAGACGACGCCAACCTGACGCCGAAGCCACGCCGGATCGACCAAGGCGAGATCGACGCCGTCAACCAGGATGCGCCCCGATTCCGGCACATAGAGCCTTTGGATCAGCTTGGTCAGGGTCGATTTGCCAGAGCCCGACGGACCGACAATGCCAAGGATTTCGCCAGGAGGGACATCGAGGCTGATCCGGCGCAGCACTTCGCGGCCATCGGGGCGATAGCGGAAGGTGACGTCATCGAAGCGCACTGCGCCCTCAATCCTGGGCAACGCCGAGCGCGAGGCTTGAAATTGCGTCTCTACGGGCGTGTTCAAGATGTCGCCTAGACGCGCAAGTCCGACGCGGGCCTCTTGGAATTGTTGCCAAAGGCCCGCCAGCCGCAGGACGGGTTCAGCGACCCGGCCCGCTAACATGTTGAACGCGACCAGTTCGCCAACCGTCATGTCGCCCTCAATCACCTGCTTGGCGCCAAGATAGAGAATGACGACAGTCGTCGCCTTATTAACGAACTGGATCGCTTGCCCGCCCCAAATGTTGAGTTTGGCCGCGCGAAAGCCGGACCGTACATAGGCGGCGAGCAGTTTCTCCCAACGGGTCTGCATTTGAGGCTCGACAGCCGAAGCCTTCAGGGTGCGCACGCTGGTGACGCTCTCCACCAAAAAGGCCTGACTTTCGGCCCCCCGGCGAAAGCGCTCGTCGATCCGGGCTCGCAAGGGGGCCGTGACCGCAAGGCAGATCAGCACATAGACGCCTATCGCGACTACCACGACTAGCAAGAGCCACGGCGAATAAAACCACATGACGGCGAGGAAGATCAGGGTGAAGAGGAAGTCGATGATCAGGGTGACCGAGGACGAGGTCAGAAACTCACGGATCGTCTCCAATTCCCGTACGCGCGCCACGCTGTCGCCCACCCGCCTTTGCTCGAAATAGGCGAGCGGCAGAGCCAGCAGGTGGCGATAGAGTTTGGCGCCCAGCTCGACATCAATGCGGTTGGTGGTGTGGGTGAAAAGGTAGGAGCGCAGGCCCGAAAGGACCGTATCGAACACCACGACCGCCAAGAGCCCCACAGCCAAAACATCAAGCGTTGTCAGTCCCTTATGGACCAAAACCTTGTCGATTACGACCTGGAAGATCAGCGGCGTCGCAAGTGCAAACACCTGCAATACGAAGGATGCGAGCAGCACCTCTCCCAATAGCGTGCGGTATTTGACCATGGCCGGAATAAACCAGGTGACGTCGAAGCGCTTGACGCCCGGCAGCTCGGACCTCGTGGTGACGAGGATCACCTCGCCGCTCCATTGGTCTTCAAGCGCTTCGCGCTCGACCGTCTGGGGGGCAGCATTTGGGGCCTGGATCAGAATCTTCCCGGCCCGTGCTGCGGCGATCAGACTATAGCTGCCGTCCCGCCCAACCAGAATTGCAGGCAAAGGCAGACCCTCGACCCGGTCTAATGCCACCCTTCGCAAACTCGCCCGCGCGCCCAAGGCCCTGGCAAGCCGCACCAAGTCCCGCGGCAAAGGGCGCCCGCCAGCCCCGAGTTGATGCCTGAGCTGACCGACGTCAGCGGCGATGTGATGAAATCCGAGAATAAGGACGAGGGCTGCGAGACCGGTGTCACTCTCGTCCAGACGTGCGGCGTTTGTATGGGTCACAGATCGTCCGAGATAAAGCAGATATGCCAGGAGATACGCAAGGTTTAGCCTCGCGCGATCACCTTTACAGCGATAGCTGTGCGGGCTCAGAACGCAAGTGGCCACGTCCGTGGCGAACATTCTGGGTCAGTTCCCCCGAGCGCGCGCCCGCTCGGGGCTCAGAACTCGCAGTGTTCGAAATTTGAGGGTTTGGTTTCTGTTTAGCGAACATATTCTTCGAGGCATCGCCCCTGGAAAGCCGAACGGTTGATTAAACCTAGGTCGGCTTTCAAGTGACGGTTGAACATTTTTAAAGCAAACAGGCAAAACGCAGCCCAAGCAAGACTCGCCACTGTCCCGAACCTATAGTCGGGACCGTGCAGTAAAAAGGCCCAAACCGCGAGAAACAGGCATACGATGAACGCACGCCGAAGGAAGGTTTCGGCTTCATAATATTGACGCGACCACTCGTGAGCACGCGTTAACTTGTACTGGTATCGAGTATTGGCGTGAGGGGTTTGCGCCTCAGAGAGGTGACGAAAATGCTTTCGTGCAAGGGCATTTGAAAATTGGCGGGGCGCTGCATCGACCAAGTCGACTACATTTTTCCTATCCTCAGTCATGCTGCGATTTCCACGAGGTTGACGACGAATGCGTCAGGTGTCTGGCCGCCGTCAATTATGTACTGCACGACCATGCAGACCACTTTTGCCTTCGACTCCGGCGATAGGGCGCGCCCTGTCTTGTTGAGGTTCCGTTCAACCAGGATAATCGCTTCATTCCAAAGCGCAGGTTGACCACCTTTATGCCTTAAATCAGGGCCTAGCCCGATGCCATCGTACAGCCAAGACGCATCGACAGAGAAGACCTTCGCCACCTTGAAGATCACCTTGGCCGAAGGTTCGCGATCGCCGCTTTCGTAGTTTCGGTAGCCTTGTGTGGAAAGAGATAGTCGCCTGCCCATCTCCTCTTGAGTCAAATTTTCTGCCTTTCGCAGCTCCAACAAGCGACGACCAATCTCGTCACTTTTTTTGGACTTGTCGTGCCCACACATATCGTGTTTATTCGTCATAATTGTTGGGGGAATTTGAGATGGCATTACGAAATGACAACGGGCACCATCTGTGGATCAAAACCGCGCTTCGGATCAAGGGCAAATCCTTCTCATCTCTGGCCGCCGAGTTGGGTGTTCAGCCAGCGACAGTAAGTTTGGTCAGTCGTGGTCTTGGCCGGTCGCGTCGGATCGAAACTGCGATTGCTGCGGCAATTGGGTTTTCCGCCCAAGACCTTTGGCCGGAACGTTATCGCCACTCTCCAGGGCTGATAAACGATAGCGAAAGGGCCGCCTAATGGACCCATAGACGCTGCAATCTCAAACACCACTGATCGCAGAAAAGGAAAAGGCCCCGCGCCGTAGGAAGCGCGAGGCCCTTAAGAAACAAGTCCACACCTGTTTCTCCTCCAAAAGCTCGAATTTGTCAACGCGCTGGGCTTGGCGTGATCGCCCCCCTGCGCCGTCTTGATTAGGATTCGACTAAGCGATCGATCCAAACCCTGTGATCGAAAGACCATCGTCATGCAAAAATCCATTCGCGAGTTGGTTCGTCTCGTATTAACCAGCAAATTCTCCAATTCCTCCATTGCATCCGCATCCGGCTTCGCCATCAACACAGTGCGCCGATATCGAAAAATTCTATTCCACCCGAGGCGTTATGACTGGGCCGCCCTGGAGGCGTTAAGCGAGGAGGCGCTTGAGAAATTGCTAAACCCTGCAAAATCGCTGCCCCGCAAGGCTTTCTTCGAGCCCGACTGGGAGACAGTGGACAAGGCACTAAGACGCGCCGGTGTTACGCGCTTGCTCCTCCACCAGGAATATATGTCCGCCCTGCCACCGCCGGGCTTGGTGATGCTCTCCGAGCGGGAATTTTGCCGCCGCCTGGAGCGCCACCGCGCCAAGCTGGGCGTGACCATGCGCCAGGTCCATAGGGGTGGCGAGAAGCTCTTTGTTGATTATAGTGGTCAGACCATCAGCTACCGCAGCAAGGACGGTGAGGCGGTTCGTTGCCAACTCTTCGTCGCGGCGTTAGGGGCGTCCGGCCTGATTTATGCGGAAGCTACCCACACTCAGAAGTTACCCGACTGGACCATGTCCCACGTCCGCGCGTTCGAGTTCTACGGCGGCGTTCCCAGGATCTTGATTCCTGATTGTTTAAAAGCGGGAGTGACCTGCTGGAAGGTCGAAGGCCCCGTTATCAATCCAACCTATGCCGAGCTAGCGAACCACTATGGTGCAGTTGTCATCCCTGCAAGGCCAAGGCACCCGCAGGACAAGGGCAAGGTGGAAAACGCAGTCAAGTTGGCGCAACGATGGATTTTGGCCGTGCTCAGAAATCGCATCTTCTTGTCGTTGGCGGACTTGAATGCAGAAATCCGTAGGCTTCTGAATTTATTGAATGACCGCCCATTTCGAAGGCGGCGCAATGTTTCGCGAAGGAGCCTCTTTGAAGCGATAGACAGGCCCGAGTTACAGACCCTTCCTTTAGAACCCTACGAATATGCGATCTGGAAACGCGTGAAACTACCAAAGGATTATCACGTTTTGTTTGATGAACGACATTACTCGGTCCCCAGCACGCTGGCGGGTCAAGTGGTCGATGTCCGCGCCTCCGCCGCCACAATAAAAATCTTCTATCAACACCGTGAAGTCGCGACCCACGCTCGTAAGTACCATGATTTTGAAGATGCGACCCTTCGAATACACATGCCGCTGCACCACCAAGTGGTATCAGACGATAATCACTCCGCAATCAGAGCTTGGGGGCAAAAGCTCGGCCCGGCGACGAGCGAGGTCATTGAACGCTTTTTGACGAATCCCATCAATCCAATGATCTGCAACTCACAACTCCGAGGCCTACGCGCACTCGAAGAGCGCTTCGAACCGGAAAGGATCGAGAAAGCCTGCGAACGCGGCTTGTTGATCAACGCATTTTCTGTGCGATCGCTGAAATCGGCTTTGCAAACCAGAATGGAGACTGCACCGGTAAAAGGCTTGGGCGATCCGACGCCAAACCCAATCCCGCATAGCAATATTCGTGGCCCCTTGGCCTTTGGGCGGGTCTGAGCCATGACATATTCCTCCAATGCCAGTCGGCTTCAGGACCTGGGCCTTCATGGGTTCCTGGCGGCGCTCGAACGACAACAAATCTCACCTCCATCGCTTGAGCTGTGCTTTGATGATCGCCTAGCAGCCATGATTGATGCCGAGGTCGCAGATAGAGAAGCGAAGCGCTTCAAACGATATCTCGACGCAGCGAAGTTCAAGGTTGCCGCATATCCCGAGCACATCCGTTTTTTGCCGGACCGAAACCTCGACCGAGCGATGACCGCCGACATCCTAACCTGTGGTTGGATAGCGAAGAATCTCAATGGAATCATCACAGGTGCGAGCGGCACTGGGAAAACTTGGTTGGCTTGTGCATTCGGAATTGAAGCGGCCCGCCATGGATTGCCCGTACTTTACCATCGTACGAGTCTCCTTCTCGAAACCTTATCGACCGCGCACCTCGATGGTTCCATAAAACGAGAGCGCGCACGCCTCGCCAAGGCACGGCTCTTGATATTGGATGATTTTGGGTTGGCAAAGTTAAACAGTCGGGGCGTCCAAGACCTCCTTGAAATTCTCGACGCGAGGGTGGGGAGGTCGTCCACAATCATTGCCGGGCAGATGCCGTTCGAGTCATGGCACGACTTTATTGGCGACCCCGCCATGGCCGACGCCATCCTCGATCGCGTCGCACACTCTTCCTTCCGGCTCTGTCTCACCGGCGAGAGCCTACGAAGGATGAAGGCTTAGCGACCTACCATTCCCGCCAGCCAGACAGTCCTGCTAGTCAACTGTTTGGCTGGTAGGACTCAGCCAACGTGGCGGGCGGGAGGCGCCAACCTTGGCGGAGCGCGGTCAGCGCAGTGGCGGACTCCAATCAGCCCTTTTCCGAATGGGACAAAATCTTCCCCAACGCCGCCATGACCGTCGCCGCCATCGACCGTCTCGTTCACCACGCGACAATCCTTGAATTCAACACCGAGAGCTATCGTAAGCGCACCGCAGCCGCCACGGC
>CAIMFV010000017.1 GCA_903840435.1 uncultured Caulobacterales bacterium | reverse complement strand
ATGCCGCGCCTCGACGGCCTCGACGCCGTGCGCCTGATGCGCCGCCACGAGGCGGCCACCGGACAGGCCCCCACCCCCATGGTCGCCGTCACCGCCGCCGCCATGGTCCACCAGCTCAGAACCTGCCTCTCCGCAGGCTTCGACGCCCGCCTGACCAAGCCCATCCTGGCCGAAGACCTCTATCGCCTCGTCGTCCGCCTGACCACCGAACCCCCAGAACCCCACCCCTGGAAAAACCAAGCCCCGCCCCCTCAGCAAAACGCCGCACGGTGGAAGTCGTGGCTGAAGGCGGGGTGAGGCGGGGGGGCGGTTAAAACAGCACCCTGGGATTGAGGATGCGGCCAGGATCTAGAGCCGCGCGAATGGCCCTTTGTGCGGCAACCGTCGCGGGCGGTTTATAGGACAAGGCCTCGGCGGTTTTCATCACGCCAAGTCCGTGCTCAGCCGAAATGGAGCCGCCCATGGCATGGACGATATCATGCACGATCTTGGCGGCTTGATCGCGCAGGGCCAGGTGGCGGGCTCCGTCGCTGCCCTCGGGCTGGAGAATGTCGAAATGGACATTGCCGTCGCCGACATGGCCAAAGGCCGCCACGCGCACGCCGGGCGCAAAGGCCTCAACCGCCGCGCTCGCCTGACGAATAAAGCGCGCCACCTCGGCCACGGGGACCGAAACATCATGTTTCCATGCCGCCCCTTCTGGTTTTTGCGCTGCCGATTGGCTTTCCCGCAGTCGCCAAAAGGCGAGGCGTTGGGCCTCGGAACGCGCCACGGCGGCGTCAAGAATGAGGTTGGCGTCGAGCGCGCTCGCCAGCGCCGCTTCTACCTGGCCTTCCGCGTCTTGCTGATGAAAGGCCGCAACTTCGATCAAGGCCACCCAGGGCGGCGGTACGGCAAAGGGTGAGCGACAGCCTTCGATGTGGCGCAGCGCTAGTGCGAGCCCAAGCCCGCTGATCAGCTCGAATGCCTCCAGTCCGGGGCCGACCTGCGCCTTTAAGGCCATCAACAGGTCTAAAGCGGCTTCGGGATCGGCGAGCGCCACCAGGGCCGTTGCGCGCGAGGGTGCAATGGGAAATAGCTTCAGCGCCGCTGCCGTCACCACACCCAAAGTGCCTTCTGCGCCAATCAGCAGGTTTTTCAGATCATAGCCGGTATTGTCTTTGCGCAGGCGCGACAGCCCGTGAAAGATTGATCCGTCGGGCAAGACCGCCTCGATGCCAAGGGTCAAGTCGCGCATCGTCCCAAAGCGCAATACAGCGACGCCGCCTGCATTGGTTGCGGCAAGCCCGCCAATGGTGGCTGAGCCTTCCGAGGCAAGGCTCAAAGGAAAGTGACGTTCAACGCCAAGGGCTGCGGCATGGGCGGCGGCAAGCGTTGCGCCTGCCTCAATGACCAAAATATCGTCTTGCGCCGAAACCGAGCGAATGCGGTTCAGCCGCTGTACGGAGAGGAGGACCTCGCCTTGCGGAATCTGACCGCCGACCAAACCGGTATTGCCGCCCTGCACAGTGATCGGCACGCCCGCCTTGGCGCACCAGCTGACCATCTTTGCCACATCTTCGGTCGTTCGCGGACGCAAGACGAGCGGCGTGGTTCCCCGCCAGCGATCTCGCCATTCCACCAAATGGGGCGCAATCTCGTCTGGGTCTTCCGAATAGAGGTCTGGTCCCACATGCGCCTTCAAGGCGCTCAAGGCTGCGGCATCAATGGCGATGGACGACATGGATTTGCTTCCTCCCTTAGCTGGCCGGGCGGGGGGTGAGGTTGGGCCGCAGTGGACTGACGCGGGCCTTCAGGTCAAGCGCCAAGGGGCGCGGTGCTTCGGCGGCTTGCGCCGCAACTTGCTCGGCCAGCCAAGGGGCGAGGCTAAGCCCCCGCCCCCCAAGTCCGCACAGGAGAAAGAGGCCGGGCGCGAGCTCGCCCGCAATGGGCATATGGTCGCGAACAAAGGCGCGCAGGCTGGCGCGGTGGGCAAGGGGCTTTGTGGCCAAGGATGCAGAAAGGCTGGCGGCTAAGGCCGGGCGCACGCGGGCCAGGGTCTTCAGATTTTCCATGTCATCGGCTTGCGTCGCCGTCGCATCCTGACGGTCGCGGTCGTGGGTGGCGCCGAATAGGAAACCTCTGCGGGTCGGAATGAGATATCCACCCCAGGTCACGGCTGGAATATGGACCTTGTGCGCCAGATAACTCACCTGCCCCCGCGTCGTTTCGATGCCGAGGCCTTGGAAATCGACATCGCCCCGCAAAGCCCTGGCCTGAGCCCCCGGCGCCAGAAAGACGTGGCAAAAGTCGCCGAGCCTGGCTGCGCGTCCATCCAGTAGCCGCCAGCCCTCGGCACTGCGGACAATCTGCGCCACCGAGCGTTTGCGCACCTCGATACCCTGCACCAAGCCCGCCAGCAGGTCCTGTGGCGAGACCGTTAGCGCATCGCGCCAATAGAGACCGCCAACCTGGCTCGCTTCACCCAATCGGGCTTCAGCCTCCTTCGCCGAGAGCCGCGTCAAGGCGCCGGTCTCGAACCCGATCCATTGGCTGAGGGCGTCAAACCGGGCGGCGTCCTTGGCATCAGCCTCTAATTGCAGCGCCCCGCGCGCCAGGATGGCATTGGGCGCCAGACGCCGATAGAGCGCCACCGCCCGGGCAAAGGCCTCGGCGTGCAGCCGTCCCGCCGGTCCAAATCCGGCATCGAGGCGCGGCGCCACCAAGCCCGCCGGATTGCCAGAGCCGCCCGCCCCCAGCCTGGTGCGCTCGAATAGAACAGGCCGAAAGCCTTCGGTGCTCAAGGCTGAGGCCAACGCCGTTCCCGCCACACCGCCGCCAATCACTGCGACCTCGCCGCGCGCCGCGTCCGAGGCCCTGCCGGGCAGCCGCGCCTCCAGGCACTGACGTTTCCGGCCAAAGCCTGGGCGTTTTGCCACAGAGAATTGGAGCCCCTCCAGACGGCGGCGGACCTCACCCGCCACCGTGAAACTCGCCAGCCGACAGCCCGGCGCGGATAGCCTTCGCACCTCGGCCAACACGTCTTCGTTCCACATGTCGGGGTTTTTTGACGGGGCGAAGCCATCAAGAAACCAGGCATCGCAGTGCGCGTCCATCTCCCACAGCGTGCGGCTGACGGGGCCGATCCAGACGTCCAATCGGGCATTGAGATCTGGAAAATCAAGCCGATGCGGTCCCGGTCGTCGGCCCGGCCACGCCTCCAGCAATTGGGCGGAAATTTCGGCAAGCTCGGGAAAGGCCGAAAGGGCGCGTGCGGCATCGTCGACCCCCATGGGATAGGCCTCGGTCGAAAGCAGCCGCAGCCGCGCGTCAAGCGATGGACGGTGTCGGCGCCAGAGGTCGAGCAGTGCTGCCATATTCAGGCCAGAGCCAAACCCAAGCTCACCCACCCGAAAGAGGCTGCGGCCCTGCCAGGCCTCAGGCAGGCCGCAACCCGCCAAAAACACGTGCCGGGTCTCCGCCAGCCCGTCCTCGATCTGAAAATAGACGTCGTCGAAGCGCACCGAACGGGGGGAGCGGCCAGACCAGTCGAGTTCAGCGGAGATTGGGTTTTGATCCATTGGGGTCTTCTTAGACCGTGCCGCCCCAACGAAAAACCGCCTATCCCCGCGACAGGCGGTTAAATCTTGCGATATACCGCCCCCATGACGATTACCATGCTGCCCAACTTGATCACAGGCGCCCGGATCGGACTGTCAGTCCTGGTTTTCGCCCTGTTGGCCCTTGCCCCCCTGACAGGTGCGCCAAAGGTTTGGATCGGGCTGGCGACTGCTCTCTTTGTCCTGGCAGCGCTGACGGATTTTTTCGACGGCTGGCTGGCGCGCAGGTTGGACGCGACCTCCAGGCTTGGCGCAGTCCTCGATCCGATTGCCGATAAGGTCGCCTTGGTCGCGGCCGCCTTTGGGGTCTGTGCCCTGGACCCCAGCCTGGCGCTTTGGCCCAGCGCCCTGATGTTGATGCGCGAAGTCTTCGTGGCGGGATTGCGCGAAAGCGGTGTGAAACTGCCCGTCACCCAATTGGCGAAATGGAAAACCACTGTCCAACTGAGCGCCTATGGCTTAGCCATGGCGAGCCAAATCTGGCCTGACCTAAGGCCGCTTGGCCTCGGCACCTTGTGGCTCGCTGTCGTCCTAACCCTTTGGACAGGTGGGCAATATTTGGCGGGCGCCCTCCGCGCGCTGAAATCCAGCTAAAGCTTGAGCTCACCCCGTACCAGAAGGCTGTAATCCTCCATCAGCGATAAGGAGAGATTACCCGGCGTGAAGTGGTAGGCGCCAATCTCCGATACCGGCGTGACCTCAGCGGCCGAACCGGTGATGAAACACTCGCTGAAGGTCGCCAGCTCTTCTGGACGAATATGGGTCTCCTCCACCGTAAAGCCCCGTGAGCGGGCCAGATCAATGACGGTTTGACGGGTCAATCCGTTCAAAAAGCAATCAGGCGTGGGCGTATAGATGACGCCGTCGCGGACGAAAAAGATGTTGGCCCCCGTGGCTTCCGCCACATAGCCGCGATAGTCGAGCATCATGGCGTCGGCATAGCCCGCCCGTTCGGCGGCATGCTTTGACAGGGTGCAAATCATATAAAGGCCCGCCGCCTTCGCCTCGGTTGGGGCCATGTTCGGCGCGGGCCGGATATAGGGCGCAGGCATCAAGCGAATGCCCTTGCGCTTCACCTCTGGATCGAAATAGCTCGGCCATTCCCAGGCGGCAATGGCCACATGGGTGCGCGTCTGTTGCGCCGCCACACCCATCTGCTCGGGCCCACGAAACGCCACGGGACGAATATAGGCGTTCTCAAAACCCATTTTCGCCACCGTCGCCTTGCACGCTGCGTCGATCTCCTCCACGGTGAAGGGGATCTCCATTTCGAGAATCTCGGCTGAGCGGAATAGGCGCTTTGTATGGGGCGTGAGTTTGAAAATTTCACCATTATAAAGGCGTTCGCCTTCGAAGACGCACGAGCCGTAATGCAGCCCATGGGTCAGGACGTGCACCTTGGCGTCACGCCAGGGAACAAAGTCGCCATTCATCCAGATCCAGCCGTCACGATCATCAAAGGGAATAAGCGTCATCAGAAACGTTCCAAAGCGTTCGATAGAGAAGGTGCAGTGATAGTCCTTCGAAAGGTTGGCGCGCAATGACAGTCCGCTCGCGTCCGGTACAGTTTTTTCATCAGGCGAACCCCTCATGACCGCAGGTAGCGGCAGTTTAGGCTCTGATCCGCGCTTAATCCTTTCCGAGGACGCCTTGGACCGGGCGCTGGAGATTCATCTCTTGGCGGAGGCTGCACTGTGGATCACCGCTGATGATGTCTTGGATCAAGAACCGTCGGGCCTTGGGCGCGGCCACTATCGCGCCGCCTTTTTGCTCAAGCGCCGACCCGGCCTCGGCGTTCAGGAGCTGTCGCGACTGACCGGATTGTCAAAGCAAGGCGCGAGCAAGGTACTTTCCGATTTGGGTCGCGCAGGCTTTGCGGAGAAATCGCCCCATGACGGGGATGGACGACGCCGCCCCGCCCGACTAACCGATCAAGGTCGCGCTTTTGAAAGTCGTATATCGCAACGATTGCGTGCCGCCGTCGCCAAGGCCTATCGCGCTGGCGGGGTTGAACATGCGCCAGCCGCCAACACCATCCTGATCGCCTTGGCCGGTCTTGTCTTGCGTGACACGGACCTGAAATGACCGAAACGGGCTCCCTTTCAATTCGAACCGCACCGGTGGCTGCATCCGCCGAAGGCCGCCAGCGGCACTTGCTGGTGGTGGACGACGACAACCGCATCCGCGAGCTCTTGAAGGAATACTTGGCCCGCGCAGGCTTTCGGGTCACGGGCGCCAAGGACGCCAGCGCGGCGCGGCGGCTCATCGCCTCGCTCGATTTCGACCTCCTGGTGCTCGACGTGATGATGCCAGGGGAGGATGGGTTTTCGCTCGCCGCCTGGGTCCGCGGTCGCCAGGCCACGCCGGTCCTAATGTTGACGGCACGCGACAGTGCGCGTGATCGCATCGAGGGCTTGAGCCTGGGCGCCGATGACTATCTGGCCAAGCCCTTCGAGCCGCGCGAACTGGTTTTGCGGATCGAGGCCATTTTGCGCCGGACGATTCCCGTCGCACCGGCCCAGAGGCTAAGGCTCGGCGCCTTTGAGTTTGATCTCGGACGCTGCGAATTGTTGCAAGACGGGGCCACGGTCCGCCTGACTGAAGCCGAAACCAAGTTGTTGCGCCGCCTCGCTGACACGCCGCACGCACCCGTCGATCGACTGGACCTCATTGACCCTGACGCTGATCCAACCGGCCGGGCTGTCGACGTCCAAGTCACTCGGTTGCGGCGCAAAATCGAAACCGACCCAAAGGCGCCGCGCTATCTGCAAACGGTTCGCGGTGTCGGGTATCTGTTGGCACCGGACTAGGCCATGGCGCTGCCTCGCCTGCGGATAAGGCTCTGGCCTCGGCTATTCAAACGCTGGGCGCCGACCTCGCTCTTCACCCGCTCCTTGCTGATCATCATCTTGCCTGTGGCCATAATGCAGGTGGCGGTAACCTGGGCGTTTTTTGAGGCGCACTGGCAAACCGTCACCTCGCAGCTGTCGGAGGACTTGGCGAGCGACATTGCCTGGGACGTGGCCGCCTACCAGGAGGCTCCGACGCCTGCCAACCTGCGCCGCCTCGCCGACCGGGCGGAACGCACCCAGTCGCTCTCCCTGGCCTTGCAGCCGGGTCGCCAGCTTCCGGCAGCGGCGCCCAAAAATCGTGGCCTCCCGGCATTTGATCTGGCGCTGCGCAATGCGCTTGACGACCGCATGACGGAAGATTTCTGGGTCGATAGCACCCGATACCCCAATTTCATCGACGTGCGCGTGGCCGTGGCAGGGGGCGTCTTGCGCATCATCGCGCCACGCGACCGTGCCTTTGCGGAACGCGGTCATGTGTTTGTCATGTGGTTGGCGGGGGCAACCTTTCTTCTCACCTCGGTCGCCATCCTGTTCATCCGTAACCAGGTGCGGGCGATTGAGCGGTTGGCGGCGGCGGCGGAGGCGTTTGGGCGAGGAGTCGATGCGCCGAGCTTTAAGCCCCACGGCGCGCGGGAGGTGCGCCAAGCCGCCGAGGCTTTCATCGCCATGAAGACGCGAATTCAACGCCATATCGAACAGCGAACCGCTTTGCTCGCTTCGGTCAGCCACGATCTGCGCACGCCCTTAACCCGCCTGAAACTCGAAGCCGCGCTCGCGCCTGAAAGCCCTAGGATGACGGCGATCCAGAACGATCTTTCCGAAATGGAATATATGATCGATGAATTCTTGGCCTTCGCGCGCGGTGAGGGCGGCGAGGTGGTGGAACACCGGGCTCTCGCTCCCTTCCTCACAGTCCTGGCGGACGATGCCGCGCGGGGCGGCAGTCGGGTAACGGTGTCGGCCCCCGATGGCTTGACAGTGGCCATCCGCCCCAATGCCATGCGCCGGGCCCTGTCAAACCTCATTGCCAATGCCGCCGCCCACGGCGCGACGGTGGCTGTCGAAGCCCTGCGCACCGCTCCGACAAAGGTAGAAATTCGCATCGACGATGACGGCCCGGGCATTGCTCCGGAAAACTACGAAGAGGCGTTTAAGCCGTTTTCCAGGCTAGACGAATCGCGCAACCAAAACGCCAAAGGGGTTGGCCTTGGGCTTGCCATTTCTCGCGATATTGCCCGCAGCCACGGCGGCGATCTGACGCTGGAAAAAAGTCCGCTCGGTGGGTTGCGCGCCGTAGTTAAGTTACCCGGCTAGGTCCGCGTCGCAAGGGGCGCCCCCCATCAATGATGATGGTCGTGGTCCGGATCGTCCGGGTCCAACAGTTTGTGGGCGTGGACGATGAAATAGCGAACAAGCGCGTTGTCGACGGTGGCCTGGGCCTTACCCTTCCAAGCGGTATAGGCCTCGGCATAATTGGGATAGGCGCCGACAAAATCGAGCTTCGTCAGGTCGCGAAACTCAACATGCGAAACATCGTTCAGCTCGCCGCCGAACACCAGATGCAGCAATTGTTTATCGGGCATGGACGAAGCGCCTTGCTCTGAATTGGGCCGTTAGGAAGAAGCGGAGCCCGCTTATCCGGGACAAACTCTAGCGGTCGATAGGCTGCGTCTTGGTTAAGATCAACCGGTGTAAACGCGAAGGCGCGCCGATTAGGCTCTTGCAGCGCGTTTCGGGTGAATTCAGCTGGATCGCGGAACCTTGGTGATCGGTCACCTGCAGGCCCGCCTCCTCGGCGATCACGAGGCCAGCTGCAATGTCCCAGTCCCGCTTGGTGCCAAACGCAATGACGGCATCGAAATCCCCGGCCGCAGCCTGGACGATGCGCAAGGCGATGGAGTTGCGCTGCACAATCGTCATCACTGGCCAATGCGGCGGCTTTAAGCGATCCGGATCGCCAAGGATTGCCGCGCCGGCGAGGTCTTCTCGCTTTGATCCTTGCAGGGCGAGACCGTTGCGCGTCGCGCCCCTTCCCCGCTCGGCGCTATAAAGTTCGCCGAGCACCGGCGCATAGACGACGCCGGTCTTTGCCTGACCGGCACTCACCACCCCGATGGAAATGGTCCACCACGCCGTTCCCCGGACAAAGGCACGGGTGCCATCAATCGGGTCGACAACAAATACCCGATCGCAACGCGTCCGACTGCCGTCGTCAGGGCTTTCCTCAGACAACCAGCCATAGGCCGGGCGCGCCGCCATGAGCCGCGCCCGCAAGAAGGCGTCGACGGCTTGGTCTGCCTCGGTAACGGGCGTTCCATCGGACTTGGTGGTCACCTTGACGCCGTGCTCGGCATAGGTCCGAGCCAGCGTGCCTGCCTCCCGCGCCGCCTCGGTGATCAGGGCCAGATCGCTGTCCGGTCCGGTCATCGGCCTGCAATCGCGAGACCGTCGACCATCAGACTGGGCGCATTGCTGGCGCCGCGAAACTCAAGATCGCTTGCCGGGACCAGTCGCTGATAAATGTCGATGAGGTTGCCCGCCACAGTGATTTCATTCACCGGATAGGCAATCTCGCCCGCTTCAAACCAAAAGCCCGACACGCCGACCGACCAGTCACCCGTATTGGCATTTAGCGAGGGACCAAACATCGAGGTGACCAGCAAGCCCTTGCCCGCCGCCCGCCGCAGCGCCTCTGGCGTTTCAGAGCCGGGCTGGAGGGTTAGATTATGCGGCGACACGCCGGGCGCGCCCGCCAGACTGCGGCTGGCATGGCCGGTGAGACCAAGGCCAAGTTGCTTCGCACTCGCCACATTGAGCAGCCACGTGGTCAAGACCCCCTTGTCGACCAGGGTCTGGGCCGAGGCAGCGATGCCCTCATCATCAAAGGGTGTCGAGCCAAGGCCTCGCAGGCGCAAGGGTTCGTCCGTCACCGTCACCTGATCGGGGAAGATCCTCTGCCCCAGCCGATCTTTCAAAAACGAGACCCCGCGCGCCACGGCGGGTCCTGCTATGGCGCCAATAAAGGGCCCCAACAGACTGACAGCAATCCGGTTTTCAAACATCACCGGGGCTACCTGGCTTTCCAGTTTTCGAGGCTTCAGCCGGGAGACGGCACGCATCCCCGCCTCACGGCCAATCACATCGGGCGGAGGCAGGTCTTCAAACCAGCGGGTGGAACGTCCCTCGCCGCCCCGCTCCATGCCCGAGCCCTCGCCCGCGACCACCGAAGCCGAGCGATGAAAAGCACTGGCCGAATAGGCGGCGCAGAAGCCTTCCGAGGTCGCCATGGCCCAATGGCTCGAAGACAGGCCCGCCGAGCCGCCGTCAGATTGGGTAACCCCCTCAACCGCGAGTGCTGCGGCTTCCAGTGCCCGCGCCGTCTCTTCCAGGCTTTCGGGCGTGCAAAGATGAGGGTCGTAGAGGTCTAGATCGACGCCGCCACCGCGAAACAGGCGCTCCTTTGGCGCAAGGCCAGCAAATATATCATCCGGCGCCAAGCGCGCCATGGCCACCGCGCGCTCGACCAGCTTTGCGATGGCCGCTTCGGATAGGTTTGAACCTGAGACAACAGCCTGGGCCTTGCCGACGAAAACCCGCAGTCCCAGATCGCGGCTCTCCTCACGCTCGACCTCTTCAAGCGCACCCTGGCGTACGCCAACCGAAAGCGACTGACGCTCAACAGCGACTGCTTCTGCCGCGTCGGCGCCTGCAGCCATGGCTCGTGCCACGACGTCCTGCAGCCTGTCTTGATCCATGACCCACTCAACCTTGTCTCATCCTAAGACCCGCTTATGGCTGATCGGCAATGGGAACTGCAAGCACGCAGCGCCGCTGTGACGGTAGGGGAGTCTTCGCGCCGCCATAAATGCGGGGTAGAGGGCATTGTATGCGCCCCTCGCCGCTTCCCCCCGCCACGCCGCTCCTGGTTTTGGGCGCATCAAGCCTGATCGGGCGCGCGCTGGCGCGGGTTGCGCCAAAGCTCAACGCCTATTGGCTCAGCCGGTCGATGCGCGACACGCCAGGGTGGATCACCGCTGATCTTGCGTCGCCACGTCTTGCCCAAGACCTAAGCGGCATCGCCCCCTTGAGCACCGTCCTCGCCCTGACGCCAATCTGGATCACCGCGCCCGCCGTGCCCGCCCTAGCCGCACTTGGCGTAAAGCGCATCTTGGCCATTTCCTCGACCAGTCGCTTCACCAAGGCCGCCTCGCCTGAGGCGGCAGAGCGCGAGGTGGCGCAACGTCTGGCCGCGTCAGAGGCGCAATTCATTGCGGCTTGCGCCGAGCATGGGCTCGCCTACACGCTTTTTCGTCCGACCTTGATCTATGACGAAGGCTTTGACCGCAATATTAGTCGGCTTGCCGCCTTGATCCGTCGCACCCGGGTCGCCCCTCTGTCAGGCAATGGACGGGGTCGGCGCCAACCGGTGCATGCTGAAGACTTGGCGCTGGGCGCCTTGCAGGCCTTGGCCGACCCAAGGACGGAAGGCCAAGTTTACAATACGCCCGGCGGTGAGACCCTCACCTATCGCCAGATGGTCGAGCGGCTCTTTGCAGCCCTGGGCCTGAAGCCGAATATCATCGCCTTTCCAAGTTGGATTTGGCGTTTAGCCTTCCTGGTCGCCAAACCAGTCCTGCCCGGCGCCACCGCAGCTATGGGCGCGCGCATGGCCGAAGATCTGGTTTTCGACGACGCGGCTGCTAGGCGCGATTTTGGCTGGTCGCCGCGTCCGTTTCGGCCAAGCTTTCCCGGCGTAACCGCCGCGCCAGATCGACGGCGTAAATCGCCGCCCCAATCCAGATAAAGCTGAAGGCGGCCAGCGTGAGCGGGTGGAGCGTCTCGCCCATGACCAGGCCGCAGACAAATTGCAAGCTAGGCGACAAAAACTGCAAAAAGCCGATCACAGTCAAAGGCAGACGCCGGGCGGCAAAGGAAAACAGCGCCAAGGGAGCGACCGTGGCGGGACCCGCGATCAGCAACATCCAATTGACGGGTGTCGACGTGCCAAAGCGCAATCCGCCGTGCTGGGACAGGAAGATCAGCAGGGCGGCGGCAAAGGGCGCCATGATCAGACACTCGATCAGAAGGCCTGTCGTGGCGTCTGCTGTGGTTTGGCGGCGGATCAGGCCATAGACGCAAAAGCTGGTGGCCAGCACCAAGGGCGTCCACGGAGCATCGCCGGCAACCGAGGCTTCAAACGCCACGCCAATGGCGGCCACGGCAAAGGCGATGACACCCAGGCGGCTGATCCGTTCGCGAAATATCAGTGCGCCAACCGCTGCATTCATCAGGGGATTGAGGAAATAGCCGACGCTGGCCGACAAGGTATGGTGCGCCCCGATGGCCCAGACATAGACGCTCCAATTGAGGGAAATAAAGGCCGAGGACGCCGCAAGGGCCAAGAGTTGGCGCGGTTGGCGAAAAATCGCCAAGGCGGCGCCGGTTTTTCCCACCCCCACCACCAACGCAAGCGCAACCGGGGCAGCGAAGACGATCCGATATCCAACAATCTCCCACGCGCCCACGCCCGCTTCACCCAGGGCATGAAAGAGCAGGGGGAAGACGCCCCAAAGCGTGAAGCATACGAGCGCGCCAACCAGGGACGGCAGGTCGAGGCGCCCGTCGGGCGGCCGGAGTTCAGAGGTCATCTTGGCTCCGGATCAAATAGTCGCTCGCCCGCATTTCTTGCAACCGGCTGACGGTACGCTCGAATTCAAAGGCCCCATCGCCCGCCGCATAAAGCCTGTCCACCGGCACTTGGGCGAGGATGATCAATTTGGCGCGGCGCTCATAAAGCGTGTCTACCAAGGTGACAAAGCGCGCCGCTTCATTGCGGTTGGCGGGCGACAGTTGCGGAACACCTGCCAAAAATACCGTGTGGAAGCGCTCAGCGATGGCCAGATAGTCCGAGGGACCCAAGGCGGCACCGCAAAGCGCGGCGAAGTCGGCCCGCAGCCTGCCGCCGACCGCATGCGGAAAGGTGAGCTTGCGCCCCAGCACTTCGAGCACGGCGCCGGTTTCTGGATCCAGGCCGCGCATTTCCGCCCACAATGCGTCAAACTGCGTCTGGGTGTCGGGATTGATCGGCGTGAAATAGACTTCCCGACCGACCAGACGGTCGAGGCGAAAGTCCTTTGGGCCCGACACCGCCACAACTTCGAGCCGCGTCGTCAATAGGTCGATAAAGGGCAAGAACAGCTGGCGATTGAGCCCGTTGAGATAGAGTTGGTCCGGAGCCCGATTCGAGGTGGCCACCACCACCACTCCGCGCGCGAACAGCGCTTCGAACAGCCGCCCCAAGATCATCGCATCAGCAATGTCGGTGACATGAAACTCGTCGAAGCAAAGAAGCCGTGCGCCCTCAGCAATGCGATGCGCCGTCGGTTGGATCGGGTCATCGCCCTTGGTCTGACCAAATCTGGCGCGCTTGTCAGCCTCAGACCCCCGGCGCCACAGGTCGAGATCGGCATGAACCTCAGCCATGAAGGGATGGAAGTGGCTGCGTCGCTTGGCGCGAACCGGAGCGCTGTCGAAGAACAGGTCCATCAGCATCGACTTTCCCCGACCGACAGGTCCATAGAGATAGACCCCGCGCGGCACGGCTCTGCGGCGGAAAAACCCAAGGCCGAGGCTCGGCTCAGCGAGCGCATTCAACTCACCTTCCAGCCGCGACAAGGCCTCAACCGCGTGCGCTTGCGCCGCGTCTGGGGTGATGTCGCCTGTTTGCAGGCGATGCTGATAAGCGGCGTGAATGGAGAGCGGCATGATGGTCTTCGTGCCTCTCCTAACCGAACCGGCGGCAGTCGCAAAACCTTATGCCACTGAAACCCGCGATTTTGCGGCAGCCGATCTGTGGAAACGCTAGGAATAGTCGTCACGCCCCCTTTTTTCAGCCGGGAAATCGGTTAATCTCACCGCCCCTTTACCAATCCCTGGGGATGAGGTGCGCCGTGCGAACCTCGACCCCCACCTGTCGGACCCGGACGGCCCCATGAAGCTGACGATCGAACGCGCCGCACTTTTGAAGGCGCTAGGACATGTGCAGAGCGTCGTGGAACGCCGGAACACCATTCCCATCCTGTCGAACGTGCTATTGTCGGCTGGGCGCGGAGCCGTGGCCTTTTCGGCGACCGACCTCGATATGGAAATCGTCGATGAGACCTCAGCCCAGGTCGATACGACGGGTCAAATCACTGCACCCGCCCACACGCTGTACGAAATTGTCCGCAAGCTGCCGGAGGGCGCTGAGGTCGAGCTGAAATTCAATGGCGAGGATCCCAGGCTGTCGGTTCAGGCCGGGCGCTCGCGCTTCAACCTGCCTGTCCTGCCTGCGGGCGATTTTCCCGTCATGTCTTCGGATGGACTGTCCTCGCGCATCAGTTTGGACGCAGACAGTCTCGCCCGACTGATCGACAAAACAAGGTTTGCCATCTCCACCGAAGAGACGCGGTATTATTTGAACGGCCTCTATATCCATACGGTGATGGACAACGGAGTGGCCAAGCTGCGGGCTGTCGCCACTGATGGTCACCGTCTGGCCCTGGCCGAAATGCCAGCGCCAGAAGGCGCGGTCGGGGCGCCCGGCGTCATTGTGCCGCGCAAGACCATTCAAGAGGTGCGCCGCCTGTTGGAGGACGCCGGTGAAATGGTCGAGGTCCAGGTCTCACCGGCCAAGGTCCGGTTCGAGTTTGGCAAGGCGGCTTTGATTTCCAAGGTGATCGACGGCGCCTTTCCCGACTATCTGCGCGTCATTCCGCGTGACAATACGCGCGTCGTTATGATCGATAACAAATTGTTTGAGCGCGCCGTGGACCGGGTGGCGACGATATCGGCGGAGAAGTCCCGCTCCGTCAAGCTGGCCATCGAGCCGGGTCGCCTGACCTTGACCGTGCGCAATATGGAGGCGGGCCAAGCCGTCGAAGAGTTGGAAATCGACTATGACGGCGAAGCCTTCGAGATCGGCTTCAATGCCCGCTACCTGTTGGACGTCTGCGGCCAGATCCAAGGCGAACTGATGGAGTTGCGCTTTGCCGATCCGGCCTCGCCCACCCTGGTGCTCGATCCGACCGATGCAGGCGTCCAATATGTGCTGATGCCCCTGAGGGTTTAGGGGGGGAAGCCCCCCTTACCGCCCACCGGTTGGGGCTGAGGTGCGGCCAGACACGGATCCGAGCGATCCTGAGCTTTCACCGCAACCCACCGACGATTCGGCGATCAGGGAACAGAGCAGCGGCTTGTTTGCCTCTGAGGAGGCATTTTTCAGGGCCGTGGCCGACGCGACGGCTTTGCGCCCCTTATCCAGCGGAACCGAGTTGGATAGGCCCGTGTCCAGCGAGGCGGTCGCGCCAATATTGCTATTGTTGAACGGTGCGACGACGGTCAGAGCCGCGACATTCCTCGGGTCTTGGACAAAGACATAATTGTCATTGACCGCTGACAGGCCACTGCCCTCAATCGGATAGGACCCGTAGGACGCGTATGTGCCCGCAGGTGAGGTAAAGTTCAGCGTGCCGGTGGTGGCGCTGGCCAGGGTCTGGCCTGCGACGAGGCCGGTCACGGTTCCGGTCAAGGGCGGATTGGGCGTGCCCAGCAAACGGGTCGAGGGCGACGCCAAATAGGTCAGCGTGGCGGGCGAAATGGACGCAGAAAGGGTGGTCGGCAGCAATTGGTAATCATAGGCCTTTGCGCCGCCCAAGGTGACGCCCTTGAGCGTTACCGCCAAATTGACGCCGACATTGGCCGACGCAAAGGCGCCAGACGGCGTTCCAAGCACTTGTAAAGCGCCCTGATCGCCTGTGATGATCCCAGAGACCTGGGCTGTGCCGGTCAAGGTGGCGAGGGTCGTGCCATCATAGGTCTTGGATTGGGCCGTCAAGCCGGACACGGTGAGGGGCGCGGGCGTGATCGCGGCGCTCAAGACATCAACCTGTAAGGTGTAGTTCAAGGCACTGGCGCCGGAGAGGGTTAGACCTTGGACCGTGACATTTTGCAGACCGACATTGGGGTCAGACAAGGTCCCAGACAGGCCGACCGTGTTGATGGCCAAGCTGTCGCCCTTGACGACGCCGTTCAGGGTGGGAACGCCGGTGACCGCGTCAATCGTCGAGCCGTCATAGGTTCGGTTGGTGGCCGATAGCCCGGAGACCGTTAGCGTCTTTGGCGTGATGGTGCCGCTCAAGCTGGGTAGGGTGAGCGTATAATCAAAAGCTTGTGCGCCCGTCAGGCCATAGCTTGTCGACGTCAAGCTGACAGGCTTGTTCACACCCACACTCGATGTGGCGTAATTCGCCGTCACGCCCGCAGAGCTTAACTGGACCTGATCGCCTCCCAATAGCCCCACCAATTGGGCGGCGCCTTGCAGGTTCGCCACAGTGGTGCCGTCATAGTCACGGGTCTGGACAGAAAGCCCGCCGATGGTGAGGGGCGCAGGCGTGATGGCGGTTGTCAGTTGAGGAATAACCAAGGTGTAGTTTTGCCAAGGTCCGACTTGGGCCAAGGCCAAATTCTGGACCCTCACGGCAATATTGCCGCCCACATCCTTTTGCGCGGCGAGACCGGTTGGGGTTCCGGTTAAGCTAAGCTTTCCAACATCTGCGGCCACCGGAATATTGAGGTTAAGGCCGCTGGTGTCGATCAGGATTAAACTCGTCCCGTCATATTGTTTATTAGCGGCGGTCAATCCCGATACCACCAAGGTCGCGGGCTTGATCAATGCGGCTAAGGAAATGGTGGGTACCAGATAGTCATTGGCATTGGCGCCCTTAAGGGTGATCGAACCCGGCGTGATGGTGACCGTCCGATTTCCAGCATCCGGCGCGTCATAGGTTCCCGCCATCTTCGTGGTTACGGCAGGCGTGGTGGCGCTGGTATCGCTACCCACATAGCCGCTGAACAGATTGGGATTAGCCGGGTTCGCGACATTGATCGTCGCATTGGTCGAGCCATTATAAGTCAGCGTCGGGACCAACAGTGAATTTGCATTATAGGTCAAGGTGACCGGCGTAATATTGGCCGTCACATTTGGAAGCACCAAGGTGTAGTCTTGTAAAATATGGGCGATGGCACTTGATGAGCCGGTGAACACCGTCGGCCCACTGCCTTGGGTTGGGGCGGAAATATTGACCGAGAGATTGTTGCCGACCTGATTGGTGTTGAAAGATCCGCTCAGGGCCGCAAGGTTCACCCCGACGGAACTGCTGTCCGCCGTCGAAACCCATCCATTGATGGTGGCGTTGTTCGAGACCTGCAACTGGGCACCGTAACCGCCATTATAGGCCCGCGACAGGGCCGAAATCCCCGAGATGGTCAAGGATGCTGGCGTGATTGTCCCGGTGAGATTTGCCGGTCCCACCACAGTATAGTCGCTGATAATATTGGCATTGGCGTTCGTCTTCGACAGCGACACGAGCGCAAGATTATTCAGACTGACCGCAATATTGTTTCCGACATCGGCTTGGGCATAGACGCCCGTGGGTCCAGTCCCATTCGCATAGCTCACCGCGACCGACTGCGCATCATTGCCCAACAGTGCAGCGGTGGGCGCGCCGGTCACCGTCAGGTTGGCGGTCGTCGTGCCATCATAGGTTTTGGACTGGACGCTCAATCCCGACCCATAGGTTACGTTCAGAATATAGGGGTTAATGGTCAGGCTCAGCGGACCCGGCGCGATCACCGCATAGCCGAGCCCGTTGGAAATCGAGGTGGCACCAAAACTATAGGTGCCCACGTCCTGAGCTGCGCCATTGTTCAACGGGTTTGTCCCGGTGGCCGCCACGCTGAGGGAAGCGCTCAAGGTGCCAGACAGGGTAATTGTATCGCCATTAAAAAGCTGGGAGGCGATGGCGAGGCCGGGCGCCACGGGCTTGCCATTATAGGTAAGGGTCGCGGTGGCGCCGGTCCCCGAATTGGCGAACACAGCGCCCGGAACCGACCAAGTCGAGGTCAGCTGCGGTTGTTCCCGATAAACCACATCAATGCCAGCCCCCAATTCCAAGCTGTAGTTTTTCGCAGTCAGGCTGGAATTATAGCGATAGCCGCCAAGCGTTCCCACACCTCCGTCACTGGCATCGGTCAAGCCAGCACTGCCGGCCAGGGTTCCGGTATAGATGATGGCTGTGCCCTGGCCGCCAATATTGATCGCATTGGCCGGAGCGAACAGCATGTCGCCTGTCAAAGCGACATCCGCACCCGACGCCACAATCCCATTGGTGCTCTGCGTGGCGACGTTTTGCCCATAGCCAGCCGCCAAGATCAGGGCTGGCGTTGCGCTGGAGCCCGAACTGGCAACCGAGACGGGCTGGCTGATATTGATCGCGCCCGCTGAAATCAGCCTTACCGTATCGGAGGCCAGTGACGAATTGTCGACCAAACCTTTGATGGAACGGGTCGCGCCGCTCAAACTGGTCAGGGTGACACTGCTGGAATCGAAAATATCGATATTGCCGCTACTTGTGCTGACCGCCAGGAGTGGGAAGGCGTTGCTGGTATTATTTAGCGTCACCGCGCCCCCCGCTTGCACGGCTAAACTGGCGGCCTTGACCGTCGCGGTATCGCGGATCCCACCATTGCTGCCCAGGACCACGGCCGCCTTGGTGGCGGAAAGCGGTCCGGTGATGGTAAGGCCCGCAGAGGCAACAGTCCCAATTGCGTCCAAGACATAGACATTGGTCGTCGAATTTGCCGTCAACCCGCCAAGGCTTAATGCGCCCGATCCCCCGAAGATTGAAACCGCACCGGTTTCATTGTCAGTAACCGATGCGAGGGTGGTTGGGCCGGTTTCGGAGTTTGAGCCAAGGGTCAAGGTCGCCGCATTGGCGCTCGATGCGGCATTGACGAAAATATTGGCGCCTTGGGTCTGGCCAAGGAGTGAAAAGCCGGAGGTAAGGTCGGTCGGGTCAAGGGTGATGGCCGTGAAGCCATTAAAGGTCAGATTGGTAAAGCTGATATAGTTACCATTGAGGGTAATGGTCGAATTGGCGTCGCCGGTGGCGGTCAGGCCCGATAATACCAGATCAGAGGTCCCCGCGCCCGGTGCCGTGCGCGTACCCGTCAGGGTGAGATTGGCCTGGGTTAAGGTCAGGAGCGGACTTGCCGAGGCAAAAGTAATCCCCGACCCGCTTGGCGTTGACGCGGTGCCATTTGATTGGCCGGTAAACGAAAACGTCCCGTTCAAAAGACCGTAAGCGCTACTGGCAAAATTGAGACCGGTGCCTGTGGTGCTGATGCCGGTGAGGTTGAGACCGGCAGGCGACTGGGCGGGCGAACTGGAGCCATTATTGACCGAGGGAGCGGGCGTGCCCACCGATGTCATGGCAAAGTTGAGCCCGGTTCCGCTGGCCGACGTGCCAGTTCCGGTCAGACCCAGCCCATTGGTCCAGGCGCCATAGGTTTGTAAGGCGAGCCCCGTGCCGCTGGTCGAGGCGCCGACAAGTTGCAGATTGCCAATGACATAGCTAATGCCCGAAGTGGCAAAGGCCGTCGACGACCCGCCCCCGGTAAAGGAAAGCCCGGTGCTGGAGGTGGAGTTACCGAAGAAGAGCAGGCTTGCCGTATCGCTGAGACCATAGAGGGTGGCGCTCAACCCCGTCCCCCGGGTCGAGCTGCCGCTGAAGCAGACCAGGGTGCAATTTGTCGCCGTTTGGCCAGTCAACGATGTGGCGTAGAGACCGGTCAGCGAAAAGGCGGCAGAGGTCGTTCCGCCCAGGAAGGAAAGACCCGTCCCGCTGGTGGATGTGCCGGACAAACCTATCCCTTTTGGCGCACTCAGGGCATTGAGCGCCAGCGCCAAGCCTGTGCCCGATGTCGAGGTCCCCTTTATCAGGGCTTGGCTGACCTTGGTCGGGCTGGCGGTGAGGCTGTTGGCGATGAGAGAGACGCCCGCGCCCGCCGTCGCCGTCCCTGTAATACTCAAGGTACCGGCGGTAAGCGTCGAGGTCGACAAGCTGATACCCGCCGCATTTGAGGTGGTGCCCGTCGAGCCGCCGGTCAGGGTGATGTTGGCGGGTGTGGTGGACGTGCCCGCAGTGAAGGCGCCGCCATCTGTGATCGTGACACCCGCCGCCGCCGTCGAATAGCCGGTAATGGCGATCGATCCTGCGTTCAATGCCCCCGTTGAGAGGGCAACACCAATGCCCGAGCCAGCTGTGGGGTCACCGATGATGGTCAAGGCGTTGGTAATGGTGATGGACCCGGTGTCGGACATGGTCACACCCGTGCCCGCCGTCGAGTTACCGATAAGGGTAGCGCTTGAGGCGTTCAAAATCGGCGCTGTCAGCGAAAGCCCGGTGCCTGAGCCCGGCGTGGCGACGCTCGGGATGATGCTGGGCAGGCTGAGGCCGCCATTATTGCCTGTGGTCGGATTGCCGATCAGGTAGAGGTCTGAGGCATAGAGGCTCGCCGCATTTAGACTGACGCCCACCCCAAACCCCGAGGCGCCGATGACCGTCAGAGGGACCGAATAGCTGACCGTGGCGCCACTGGGCAGTGTGGTCTGCGGATTGATGCCGCCCGTAGCCGTCAGATTGACCCCGGCGCCACTGCCCGCCGCATAGCCGTAAAGGGTGAGAGACGAGTCATAAACAAGTCCTCCACCGCTGACATTCAAACTGAGGCCCGAGCTCGACCCCGCTGCGCTGGCGCTGGTATTGGTCGTCCCGCTAAGCGCGACTGACCCGGGGCCTGTCACTGCAAACGGCGCGGCATTGCCGGCCGCGCCCGAAAGGGTAAGCGCCAAGCCCCCGCCGCTGCCGGTATTGACCCCGGTTATCAAGAGTGGCGAGGTGGCCGTATCGGTCAAGGTCGTGAAGTTCAAAGAGACGGCGGGCAGGGCATTCGTCACCGGATTGCTGGAATACCCGACCAGGGAAATGGCGCCGGAGCTTGATCCGCTAAGGATCAAGGGCCCAAGACTAGTGGTGGCCGACAACAGGCCCGGAGCGCCTGTGGACATGCCATAGAGGGTGAGGGTCGTACCATTATTGGCCAAGCTAAGGCCGTTGGTACCGGCATTAAAATAAATCCCCGCTCCGTTTCCCGGCGTCGGCAAACCCGGCGTCGGCACATTGCCATCAATTTCCAGCGAACCCGACTTGGTGGTGATGGAGGTCTGTGTCCCAAAATTCACGCCATAACCATTGGCCGCAATGCCAATCAGTTTTATGCCAGCGGCGCTCGGGTTGGCTTGGCTATAAAGGTCATTGGTCGTCAGACTCGTAACCGACGAAGCCAACTGGAATTGAATAGCCCCCTGTGTCAAATACCCCGCTGAATTTTGCGTCCCTTGAACCACAAAGGCCCCGCCATTGCCATTGCGGTTGAACACATTCGTGAACCCATTCGTATCACTGAAAATTAAACCGACAGCCCCCGATCCGATCAAAGAGACCACGCTGGACGCCGGGCCATATTGGTCGAGGGTCAAATTTTGAACGGTAACGCCCCAACTGTTGGTCGAGGTGCCTTGCAGCGTCAGTTGGCTGCCATAGTTCGCGATCTCGCCGGGGGCGAAAGCTTGTAAGCCGATGCTAAATTGAGATGCGCCCGTAATTTGAAGGCTGTCATAATTATTGATCGGCGGACTTGTGGAGGCAACATTCAGAAAGACTCCCGAGCCAGAGGTTGAGGTTCCAGAAGCGGTTCCGGAAATGGTCATGCTGCCCGTATTGCTCGCCCCGGCAGTGCCGTTGGTCAGGCTGGTCAGCCAAAGATTGACGCCCGCCTTTTGCGTCGAGTTGAAGACTGTTTGTCCGACCAGCTGAAAGGTTCCGGCGGCACTGTTGGAGATCGATACAGAGTTGGAATAGTTCAGATAATCACCATAACCGCCATTCGCGTTGATCGAGAAGGTGCCGCTGGTCGCATTGAGCATCGTCACATTGGTGAAAAAGACCCCGTATTGGGGGTCGTTCGAATCATCCTTAGCCACGCTGGGCTTCGACGTGATTGACACCGTGCCCGTTCCAGCATTTTGGATCGTTGCCCCGGTCGTCAGGATTGATGCAACGCCTGCTTGCGCCGTCGACCCCATGGTATAGGTCGTCCCGTTCGCGGTATAGGTGAAGGACGAGGTGCCGGAGACCGCCGTTCCCGAATAGGCACCGTTGAGGGTCAGATTACCGGATTGATCCAAGACCGCATTAAGCTTGGTCCCCGCGCCCGTCTGCCCCACGGGGACGACATAATCATAGCCAAGGCCAATGCCCGCGCCCAAGGGCGTCAAGCCGGACGCAGTGCCATTGATGGTCACATTGCCATTGGTGACCATATTAATCGACGGCGCGCCGAGCATCACACCAATGCGCCCCGTGCCATTGATGGTGATGGCGCCTGACGAGGCCGAGGCCGTGGTCAGTTGGACGATACCACCGAGCAGCACGCCGCTGTCATAGTTGAAATCAAGGCCATTGGTCTTGGGCTCATTGGTGCCCGCAGCGCCGGTAAGGATCGCGGTTCCCGATCCAACGTTCAGGATCAGGCCATTGAAATAGATGGCCCCACTCCAATTCATCGGGGCGTTCGTCGCATAGGACTGCCCCCCTGAAATCGTCCCCACGTAGCTTGACAGATAAAGTGATGCCGCATTTTGCGCATAGGTGGTGCCGTTGTTCACCTGCCACGTCGTTCCCGGCGCTGGCGGGTTGATGGCACTCAGGTTCACCGATCCCCCATTGGTGTTGAAGACGGTGCCGACACCCTTGATCACACCGGCACTGGCCGTCGCATTGACGCTGATTGTGCCGGTGGTGGCGGTGAAGGTCGTATTGGTACCGAAATCAATTCCTAAGGCCGCATTGAGGGTTAGGGTTGCGGATTTGGTCCCGCTGCTGATGGTGATCGGCGCGGCAGCAGTGCTGTTGAAGGTGATATTGCCATTCGTGCCCGCCTTGCCGCCTCCGCTGTTGGAATCGACGATGACATTCGTTCCGGCTTGAAGGGCCGCATTGATCGTGGTTGCCGCCAAGGTTCCCGTCGCGCCGGAGGCAGCCCATGTGGCCCCGGTTTGGGTGACGCCAGCATTGGCGCCTGTGGCGACAATGGTGATGTCCGCCGGGTCGAGCAGCCAAGTGCCATCGGACCCATCTGAAGACTGCGCATCGGCGCTGACCAAACCTAGAATTTGCAAATTATTGGCGCTGGAGGTTTCAACCAAGCCGCCATTGCCGCCCATGGGCCCGCCACGGGCGGAAATCAGGCCAGCAAAGCTCGTCGCTTGATCGGACCAGAGGACCACATGGCCGCCATTGCCCTTTACCGTCGCGTCGGCAGTGATTTGGGTTCCGGGGTCAAGCACCGTGGTCTTTGCATGAGCCAAGGGCCCCTGGCCCTGGGCGCCGCCACCGATCAGCACCTGTCCGCCGCCTGTGGCGCCCGAGGCGGTCAATTTGGCCCCGGCCACCTCGATATTGGCCCCCGTGACAGTGATCTGCCCCCCCTGTCCTTGGGCTGAGGCGGCGCTGAGGCTGGCGCTCTGGTCGAGCTTGACATCACCAGCAGCCGCCAGGGTCACAGCCCCGCCGCCCAGGTGCACCTTGCCATTTGCGGTGACACTGGTGGAGGCAGCCGAGACGAGGCCCGTAACCTCGATACTCTGATTGACCACCTGCCGTGCCGTGGCCGCCGTCAAGGTGACGGTGCCGGAACTGGCCAAGATTTGTCCGCCCGCCTGGATCGCGGCGCCGGATTGGGAGGATGTGGTGGCCCCATCCCCCGGCGCAAAGCTAATCAAGCCGTCGCCATTCAAATCGAGGGTAAAGGTCTCAGCCGCGCCAATGGCGATCTGGCCATAGCGGGCGGTAATGATGCCAGAATTGATCACCTGCGGCGCGACAAACGCCGCCAGACCGGAATCGGCAATGGTGATATTACCATCATTCTCAATCACAGCGGAGGGCGACCCGGCCGTGTCAAAGCTTAACTTGCTGGCGCCGGACATAAAGCTCGCCGAATTGACATCGGCCGACGACACCAACAGCCCCGCCACATTGACCTGGGACGACTTGCCGAACAGCACGCCGTTGGGATTGATAATAAAGACCCGTCCATTGGCGGTGAGCGATCCGTTTAGGGATGACGGCCCGCCGCCGACCACGCGGTTCAAGGCAATCGACGAACTATTGGGTTGGACGAACTGGATGGACTGGCCGCTGGTGGTGTTGAAGGTCTGCCACGTAATAATCGAGCGGTCAGTGGTTTGGGTGACCACCACCGCACTCGTGCCCTGGCCTGAGATGGTAGCCTGCCCCGCCGCCACCTGCCCGCCTGTCGGCCCCGCCAGCGCACCGCCCGATGTCGCGAGCGCCACCAAAGCCAAGCCAGCCGCCAAGGCCACGCGCGAGGTCGAGCTCTTGTACCAATTACGCATCGGGTCACATCCCTAGGAATGAACAGTCACAGGCGCGGCGGAACGGAGTCGCGCGCAAGTACTCATAACTCCATTTAAGGGCACACCCTTAAGAAGAAAATTGACGCACCCCCTGCAATCTGCGGCATATGGTCGCGCTTTTTGCAGACTTTGTTGGCGGTGGGGGCCTAGCTTGCCACGCCCTTGGCCCAAGTCTGCTCGCAACCCTGCCCCGTCACGCGGTGGATGAGGTTCAGGTGCTCGGGCAAACAGACGCGGGTCAGGTCGTAGCGGTCAATCACGGTTTGTCGGGCGCGCGCGCGCATATCGGTAAACTCACGCGGACGCTCCAGCACCTCACAGACCCGATCAGCAATGGCGGCAGGCGAGAAGAAATCCACCAAGCGGCCATTCTCGCCATCCTCAATCACCTCGGCCACAGGCGGGGTGTTCGAGCCGATGACGGCGCAGCCTGCGCTCATCGCCTCCAGCATCGACCAGGACAAAACAAAGGGATAGGTCAGATAAACGTGCGCGGCGCTGACCTGCAACAGGTTGAGAAACAGGGGATAGGCGATCTTGCCGACAAAGCGCAGGTTGTCCGGAGGCCCCTTATCCCCAAACACTTGGCGGAGATAAAAGCTGCGCCAGGTCTCCCCTTTCGGCGGTTGCGCCCCATAGCTGACCTCATCGCCGCCAACGCATATCACCGTGGCATTGGGACAGCGATCAAGGATCATCGGCACGGCGCGCAGAAAGCTGTGGAACCCACGATAGGGCTCGAAATTGCGATTGACGAAGGTGACCACCGGATCGCCGGGCCTTAGGCGCCGACCATCGCGCGCCAATTGCATCCAGGCCTCAGGGTTGGGGCGCACGGCGTCCGTATCGATCCCATCATGGATCAGCGCCATGGTATCGCGATAGACCGACGGGAACTGATCTCTCTGCCAAGCGGTGGGGGAAATATTGGCGTCGGCGGCATCGAGGTTGAGCAGGATATTGGCGTTGCGAATTCGCAAATGGTAGAGATGCAGCTCGGACGACTTGGGAAATTCCGGGTCGAAATCCACGTCGCTGCCAGACGACCGATAGAAAAACTCTTGAAAGCAGATCAACGCCGCTTTCGGGAACACATCCTTTAAAAAGAGCGCCTCGCCCCAGCCCGGATGGGCCAGTATCACATCGGGATAAAATCCTTCCTGCGCCAAGGCCCTGGCCGCATGGGCCGTTGACTGACCGCGCTGCACCTGTTGGTCGAGATCGGTCATAAAGAGGTGGGGCGTCGTCTTGGCCCGGTTCCAGGCGTGGCGGATGACGCGAACGCCCGGAATTTCCACCGGCGCCGCCATGGTCAGGGCCACGACCTTGTGCTGGGTATCGGCGCCGAAAATACGGGCCAGATGCTTGTATTGACCGGGAAAATTCTGGTGAACCAGCAGGATATTCACAGGCTCAACCCACGAGGATTTTCGCCGTTGGGCCATCGGCGACGATCTTTCCCTCCTCGACCACAATCAACCGATCCAAGGCCCGCAACAACGGAACCGAGTGGGTGGCGACAATCAGTGTTGCACCTGCGCACATTTGCAACAGATTGTGGATCAGCTGGGTTTCCAAACCTTGGTCGACCCCATTGGTCGGCTCATCGAGCAGGAAGACCCGCGCCGGAATGAGCAGGGTGCGGGCCAAGGCCACCGCCTGTCTTTGGCCGCCCGACAGATTGGCCCCTTGGCTGGCAATGCGGGCGTCGAGGCTGAGCTCGCCGCGGCGAATGGCTTGGTCGAGGCCCGTCGCCACCAGGACCGCATTGAACCGATCCGCCTGCACCGCGTCCGGCGGCAGGCCAGAGCGGATATTGTCCTCAAGCGTGCCCTCGAACAGGAGCGGGTCTTGCGGCTTAAAGGCGACAGCGCCCATGCGAAATTCAGGCGCAAAGGCCGAAAGCGCTGCCCCATCGAGCAAGACCTGACCTGACTGGGGCGCCAGTGCGCCAGACAAGGACCGCAACAGGGTCGACTTGCCCGAACCGTTTCGCCCAACCATACCGACCCGCTCTCCAGGCTGAAGGGCGAGAGAAACGCCTGCCAAACTGGCGCGGCGGGCATTGGGATAGGAAAAGGCAAGATCTGAAACGAGAATTTCGCCGCGTATGGGCCGTGCGGGTAGGGCCTCGACCTCGAGGATTGCAGGGGCCGCGTCATCCTGGGTGCGGCTCGACCCCGGCAGGATCGCCTCAAATTCCGTCCGGGCCCGGTTGAACAGGTCCCTTTGCCCGACCAGCAGGATCAGATTGGCCACCTGCCCGCCGATACGATTGGCCAGGATCGAACTTGCAGTGAGCCCGCCTACGGTCAGCAGGTTAAAGCCGTTCAGCAGCGCCCCGATGACCAAGACCGCGACCCAGATCGCCAGAGCGCCTTCGGAAATCATCGCCATGCCCAGTTGCGAGATCAGCCGATATTCCGCCCTTGCCTTGGCTGACGCCGCCGCCAAGCCGCGCCAGCGCGCCTCGAAGGCATGGCGCAAAGGCGTGGTGCGCAATAGATCGCCGTGGGTGAGGATTTCACCCAACAGATTAAGCCGTTGTGCCTCCATCACCTCCACCAAAGCCACCCGCTGGTTGGTCGGCTTGCGCAGGAGGGCGGCAAAGCCAATCAGGCCACCGCCAATGACCAGGGGGGCTAGCACCACAGGCCCGCCAACCACCGTCATCAGCACCAAGAATATCACCGTGAACGGAAGATCGATCAGCGCCGTCAGCGTTGATGACGAGATCATGTCTTTCGCCGCCGAATAGGCCCGGTAGCGCGCCAGGAGCTCGCCCGGCGAACGAACCGCGCCGTGGCGGTCCGTGGTGATGGCGTTCAGGACCGTGACATCGGTCTCAATATCGGTACGCAGGGCGTGGCGTTCGATGATCAGGTTGCGTTGGGTCTTGAGCACAAAGTCAAAGACCAGAATAAAGCCCATGCCCATGGACAGGGTAAACAAGGTCTCATTGATATGGTTGCCGATCACCTTGTCATAAACCAGCATAGAAAACAGCGGTGCAGAAAGTGTGATCAGATTGATCAGCAGGCTCGAGAGAGCCAAAGACAAGTAATGACGTGATTTTACCGAATTCATGTTTACGCTACTTTCATTTCCATTGAGCAACTCGATTAAATCACCACGAGCGATGCAATCAAAGTCGAACTATTATGCACTGGACTTGAGTAAATATTCTGAACACCGCCTTTGGAAACCTGAATGCTCTGTGTATTCGTGAGCGCCAGATAAAGAGAATCGGAGTTGGACAGGTTGACCTCCAACAAATGGTTCGAGGGATTGGCCATATTGATGATCTGTTGCGGCGTAAGGGTGTAGGTCACGCCGGTGGTTCCCCCCGGGTCATTGTTTGATAAATCCAAGTAGGTGATATCTTTGATGGCCGAAGCTGCGGTGGTGGTGGACGACACGCTGGTGAAATCGAAGGTTGTGGCTTTCCCGGCTGTGCCTTGCCAATTCAGCACCAAGGTATTGACCCCACCACCAGGGTCGATCGAGACGTGCGCTGGCGACATGCTTTGGTAGAAGGCAGGTCCCACCGTAATCAGATCATAGCCCGTATGGTTGGCCGCCGAGGTAATGGTGCCGCCGGTTGCGGCCTGGGCATTGATCGTGTCGCTATTGATCCCGCCAATAATGGTGTCAACGCCGGTTCCGGTGGTGAAACTATCTCCACCCTGGGTATTGGCCGAGGCGCCGTTCAGTAGCGTGATCGATTCAGAGAAGCTATTATTGTCCGCGATGAAGGTGTCATTCCCCGCTGCCGAGCCAATGACGGTATGGATGCCGGAAACCTGTTCGTATCCATAGGCTGTGGACGTAACCGCCCCGGTCAGGAGGTTGATATTCACCCCCCCCGCAGCCCCGGCGACCAAGTCCTTTTGGAAGGTTAGGGTATTTTCTTGCACACCTGTGGTCGCGGCCCCGGCGATGATTTCCGGATTGGCGGCCGTTCCCCCTCCACCGCCGTCAAAGGTGTCATTACTGGCCCCGATTGGGGCCGTCAGTTCCTTCACGCCCGGCGAACCAATCAGATAATCGCCGCCGGTGGCCGAACCGATGATTTCGTAGAGCGCGCCGCCTGTTACCGTAACGCCCTGGCCATATCCGGGATCGGCAAAATTGTAGACGATCCCATTGCCTGTGCCTGTGACGGTTTCTGTGATCCCACCCGCGAGGTCGGAAGCAAACGACAAGATATCAAATCCTGCCGTGGCATGGATGGCTGCACTGCCGGAACCAACGAGGATGGTGGTATAGGCGCCCGCCACCGTGGGCGTGCCCGCCGTGACGCTGTCCGCGCCACCGCCAAGGGTAAAGAAATCGGCCACCCCGTCACCTATCAAGGTGTCATTGCCAAAGGACGAGCCGATGACTTGGTGAATATTGGCAATCACCTCCTTGCCATAGCCACCCGTTACTGTGCCATTTTTGAGATCAACGATCACGCCTCCCGCCGCGCCCGCCACCGTATCATTGGCGAAGGTCAATATGTCGGTACCATTCGCCGCACCGGTCAGGGTGACCGTGACCGTCCCATTACCACCGCCATCGAGTGTATCATTGCCAAAGGTCGAACCGATCACCACCTGGATGTTGGAGAGCGACGCCACGCCATAGCCAGTCACCTTGCCCGCACCGGGGTCAGTCACACCCGCCGCAATGGTCACCATGTCTGACGACAGCTTGACATTGGCGCCACTGACCGTGTCGCTGGTCAGATTTAAGGTATTGTTGCCACCAAGACCCCCGACCAAGCTGACCGGGTTATAGTTGGAACCAAAACCTTGGGGGTCGAACACATCCCCACCGCCGCTGCCACCAAACATATAGTGCGTCGAAGGGCCCGCAATCAGGGTATCTGCACCCCAGCTGCCGATCAGATATTCAATATATCCGGCAATCGTGCCGTTACCAAAACCGACAATTGCCCCTGCATCAATATTCAGGTCTTGGACTTTGTTCAGATTGACGGCAACGCCTGTTCCGGTGACCGTATCCAAGGCAAAACTAAGCGTATCGGAGCCACCCCTGAAAGTCGCATTCGCGAAAATTGTGTTGGAACCGCCCCCAAGAACAAAGAGGTCAGAAGACGCATCGGCTGTGATCGTATCAGACAACCCCGCACCCACCCCGATGACATTGTGAATGTTCTGACCGAGGAAATTGACCGATCCCTTGACATTGCCGGGCTGGGTCATTTGGGCGGTTTGGTTGGCAAGGTTGATATTGACCTGCCCACCGATCAGCGTCTCGTTTTGGAAACTCAAGGTCGACGACGCGACGGTCGAGGCGCCGCTGATCGTCACATTGGCGGTAAGGCTGCCGGGATCAAAGGTGTCGGCGCCGCCTGTGGCGCTGCCGACCAAGGAGGCGGTTTGTGCCGATCCGATCAGCGTATCGCCGCCAAAGCTCGATCCGATCAGCGCTGTCACGGTGCCCGTGACTTTTTGAACGCCGTAACCGGTGATGGTCGCAGTCGAGCCGACACCTGCAACCGTCGTGGAGAGATTGGCTAGCACCGAACTCGTGCTGTCATTGACAAAACTCAAACTGTTGAAATAGGAGCCGATGGTTGAAAAGCCGATGGTTTCGTTCCCAGAGCCCACCTGGACAATATCAATAGGCGCGGACGTCCCCACGACCGAGGCGAGATCAATCGTGTCGTTGCCACTGCCGCCGACGACCAAATTCCAAGCCGAGCCACCAATGATGGAGACATTGGCCTGTCCCAAGGCGCTCAGCGTGTCATTGCTTCCGCCGCCAATCAGCGTATCGGCGCCCGCTGAACTGGCGATCAGTCCATTGAAATTTGTCGCTGTAAAATTGTAGGACGCGCCGTTGACGGTCATTGAGACCGGGCCGCCGAGACTTGCGACCACGGTTTCGGGGGCCGTACCGACGAAAGACAGGGTATTGAGCGCGCCTGGCAAGGTCGGCGCCACCAGTTTGGACAACAGCCCGCCGGTGACCGTGGCATTGAAAGTTTTACCGGCAGTGCCGCCAAATAGGGTTTCCGACCCCGCTCCGATTAGCGCCGAGGCGCCACTGGTCAGGCTCGAAAGGTCTAGGACGTCGCGCTGTCCGGGCGTCCAGCTGGCACCGTTGGTGAGCGAGATGTGTGCCTTGCCCCCGGCCGGCGAAATGACCACATCGGTGGCTGCACCCAAGGTTAAAGAGTCTTCGCCCGCGCCGAGGGTCAGGACATATTGCCCGCCATTGAGCGAGCTTGGCGGCGCGGCGCCGGTTATGAATGTGTCGTTGCCGGATGCCGTGCCAACGAAATCATAGAGGCCTGAAATGCTGACGAGGCTGCCCAGATCCAGCACCGTCCCGGTTGTGAGGTCGATCGACACGCCTGACGAACTGCTGTCCGCAGCAAGGCTTAAGGTGTCGTTCCCCGCAGCGCTTCCGGTGAGGGTCGCAAGCGTTCCCGTCAGGTCGCCCGAGGCAGAAAAGAGGTCCCCGCCATGCGCACTGCCGACCAAACTCTGAATATTGGAAGCGACAACGTAGCCATAACCTGTAGAGCCCCCGCCATCGACAATGAAAGCGCTCTGCGCAAGCCCCAAGACGCCGCCGTTCAGCGAGACGCTCAAGCCCGTGCCAAGATCATTGGCGAAGGTCAGTGTATTGATCGCCGTCGTATTGCCGATAATCGATTCGGCTTGGGTGGAAGTCCCGCCGCCGCCGCCGTCAAAGGTGTCGCCCGTGGTTGCCGTCTGGCCCGCCTGGAGCAAGATATAGCCTTGCGCGCCAATGATGACGTCACCGCCAACCCCGCTGCCAAAAAATTCTTGGAACTTAGCGACCGACTGGACGCCATATCCATAACCCTGGGAGAGGACCGTGCCATATTGCGTCCCGCCCGTTGGGCCCAAATTGGCATTGATTGAAAAGCGAGAGGAACCATAATCCAGAATATTGGTCCCGACGGAACTGCCGATCAGGGTTTCGGGAGCCTCCTTCGTGCCGCCCCCGCCCGCAATCATCGAGACATTCCCGCCTGTGCCGGCGATCATTTGGCGGGTTGTCGTGGTGCCAATCAGCGTGTCGCCGCCAATGGCACTTCCGACTACCTGCTGAAAGTTTGATACCTGCTCATAGCCATAGCCATTACCGGCACTCGACACCACGCCCGCGGCGAGGTCGACCTTAACACTGGCCACAGTGTCGGCATTGAACGACAGGGTCGTATAGGCGGAAGCATTGGCGGGCGTGGCCGAATAGCCAACCAGGGTTTCCGGCTTTTGCAAATAGCCGCCGCCGCCGCCGTCCAGCGTATCGCCGCCTGCCGCCGCCCGCATATAGGTGACGTTCACACCGCCGATGAGGCTGTCATTACCGGCGCCACTGCCGATCAGGCGGAAAATATTGCCTTCAACGACTTGATAGCCATATTGGCCGCCGTTCGATGAGGCAAAACCCGTCCCGCCGCCCTCTCCCCGCAGATCGACCGTCATCGCCGATAGGGTTTCGGACGAATAGTCGAGCGTGTTGCCGTCGCCTTTGCCGCCGTCAATGGTTTCCGCCTGACCCGGGCTGCCGCCGCCTCCGGCAATAAATGTGTCGTTTGATGCGTTCGGACCAGCTTGGAGGAGGAGGGTCGCGCTGGAGCCGACCAACAGGTCCCCACCCACGGCACTGCCGACTGCCTCGGTAATATTGGTCAGCACTTCATATCCGTAACCCGTGCCGCCAGTGGCGGATCGGGCGTCGGCGATCCCGGTTGCGAGATTTATGTTCACCGAGGCAAGCTTATCGGTCGCAAAGCTCACCAGGTTAGCGTAGCCGTTCGCCCCGATGATACTTTCGGGGGCGGTTATCGTGCCACCGCCGCCGCCAATAAAGGTATCCGCTGCTGTCGCGGTACGACTATTGGCGCCGCCACCCGCCGATAGGACCAAGGTGTTGGCAGCGCCTTGCAGCGTGTCGCCACCGTAAGCACTACCGATCAATTCGGTAATATTGGCAACCAACTGATAACCGTAATTTCCCTGGGTCCCGGCAATCGTGCCAAAGCCCGTCCCGGCCACCAGGGTTGCAGAAATAGATCCGACCGTGTCGGTGGCATAGGACAGGGTGGTCGCGCCATTAGCGGCGCCAATAATCGTTTCCGCAGCCGAACTCGAGCCGCCACCGCCGGCGACGATGAAGTCCCGGCTGGTGGAGGAACCGGCCTTGATCAATTGGGTTGCAAAGCTCCCAATCAAAGTATCGTTGAACTGGCTGCCGACCAGTCCGGCAAAGGCCCCCTCCCCGGCGAGGCTGCTCTTCAGAGTTTCAACATTTGTTCCGAGGTTCGAGACCACAGTGGCAAAGCCCTGGCTGAGATCCACTGTCACCCCGCCCGTCATGGAAGACGAGACAAGGCTATCATTAAAAAACAGCGTGTCCTGAGCGGTGCCGCCGACAATCGAGACTGCGCCCAATCCGCCATCGATGGAATTTCGCCCGACGGTGGCTTGGATCAGGCCGCCGCCCGCACCGCCGATTAAGGTGTTCACGCCTCCGGCCAAGGTGGCGACAAGGGTCGACACGCCACCGCCTGCGCGGATCAGATCTCCATAGGCGTCGGCAATGAGGGTATCTGCGCCGGTTGCGGTTCCGATAACATTATGAATATTTTGAACATATTCGACCACCTGACCATAGGTAACCTTGCCATAGCCCGCAGCGCCCGTATCTTGCGAAAGATCAACCAGGGCACCCGTCAAGGACGTCGCCGCGGTGTCGGCGATAAAGACCAAGGTGTTGGTCCTTTGGGCGCTGCCAATCAGATATTCCGGCGCTGCCGCCGTTCCACCGCCACCGCCGTCAAAGCTTGAACCGGCGAGGGGGATCGCATTGCTGAAGGTGAGCCCAAGGCTCGGAACCGTCGCCTGGCCCGCTGTGACCAAGCTCACGCCTGGCCCGCCGATCAGCGTATCGCCGCCCGCAGCGCTGCCGATCAGGACCTGAAAGCCTGAGACCTGATCATAGCCGTAGCCGGTCGAGCCTTGGACCGTACCAAGCCCGTTGACAATGCCTGAGGCGACGCCCCCCAAGGCCGTCGTCACGCTCGTCTGGGAAAGATTGGCGATAATAGAAGTTGTCGTGTCTTGGCCAAAACTTAAGATCGCCCCGCCGCCCGTGCCGCCGATCAGTGTTTCCGCCGCCGCCGCGGTGCCGCCACCGCCGGGATCGATCAAGCCGTTTATTCCCCCGCCACCCGAGATGAACTGGGTCGAGGTCGAACCAACCAGCGTATCGCCAACCTGATTTGAGCCGATCAGGCCGCTAAAGACCCCACTGAGGGTTTCCGAACCATATCCGGTTGCATAGCCCGAGGTTAAATTGACCCGCACCGCACCTGTGGCATGGGCGTAGGAAAGGGTGTCGCCATTGGAACTTGACGCGGCAGTGGCGCCGATCAGCGACACATCGCCGCCCATCACCTGCAAGACGTTCAACCCCTGCGTCCCGTCAAGCGTATCTCGACCGAGGCCTGCGATCAGGGTCGAAAACCCGCCGCCAGCTTTTAGCGACGAATCGCCGTTACCCGCCTGGAGCACCGATCCGGTCGACGCACCGATCAGCGTATCTGAGCCCGCACTCGACCCGATCACCTGATAGATGTTGGTGATGTTGGCGTAGCCATGGGTCAATCCATAGGCCACACCAAGCCCGAGGTTGACATAGACGCCCCCCAGCGAGCCGGGGGCCGTATCGGTCAGGAATTCGAGCGTGTTTTTCAGCCCTGCGGCGCCGAGTATGGATTCGGGATTGGCGGCGCTGCCTGCTCCGCCACCGTCAAAGGTATCGGCCCTCAAGGCCCCGCGTCCGTCGATCAAGAGGGTGTTGGCGGCCCCGATCAGTGTATCGCCACCATAGGCGCTACCAATCAGCCTTTGAATATTGCTGACAACCTCATAGCCATATCCAGCCGCGCCGCCGCCATCGACGGTTCCGGTCTGGAGGTTGACATTCACCGAGGCGACACTGTCCCGCGCGAAGGAAAGCGTATTCGTCCCCCTTGCGCCCCCTCGGATCGTTTCAGGCGCAAGCGAGGTTCCGCCGCCGCCGCCATCAAAAGTATCGGAACTGGTTGGGCTGCCAGCGAGCAGGGCCAGCGTATTCACCGACCCTACGAGACTGTCATTGAAGGGGCTGCCGATCACCGCTGTGAAGGCGCCGCTCAAGGTTGCGGCGCCGCCATAGCCACTGGCCCGCCCAACCTGCAGATCGAGTGTGACGCCAGAGGTCGCGTTGGCAAAACTAAGGGTGTCTGAATTGGCTAAGGAGGTCGAGCTCGGCCCGGTAATGATTTCGGACCCAAGTCCGACGTCAATAAGATTGAGGCCAAGTTGAGCAATGATGGTGTCGAAGCCCGTTCCACCCTCGAGCGTTGAGGCTCCGCCAGAGGTCTGAAACACGTCAGAGCCGCCGCCGCCGATCAGGACCGAGCCGGAGACTGCGCCGATCAGTGTCGCGTCACCGAAGGTCGGCGCGATCACCTCGCTGATATTCTTAATCAACTCGTAGCCATAGGCACCAATCACCGACCCATAGCCAGCGGCGTTTTCGCGCAGGTCAACCGTGATAGCCCCGGCGGCCCCGACGCCGGTGTCTTGGGTAAAGGTCAGCGTGTTGAAGACGCCAGATTGGCCAACAATATATTCGGGCGCCGCACCAGTGCCGCCGCCGCCGCCATCAAAGGTGTCGCCACGCACGGTGGACTGGCCCGCCAAATAGGTGACGCCCGCTGTGCCTGTCAGCGTATCGCCGCCATAGGCACTGCCGATCAGACGCTGGATGGACGAAACCTGTTCATAGCCGTATCCGCTGGCACCACCCGCATCTACAATCCCGGTGGCCAGGTTGGCGTTGATCGCGGTGGTGATATCGGCGGCAAATGTCAGCGTGTTGCCGGACCCCAACCGACCGCCCATAATGGTTTCGGGCGTTGTAATTGTCCCGCCGCCGCCGCCGTCAAAGGTGTCGCTGGCCGAAGCTGATCCAGCGGCCAATTTCAAGGTGGTGACCGCACCGGTTAGATTATCATTCCCAAGCGCGCTGCCGATCAAAATCTGTATGTTGGCGACGGTCTCATAGCCATAGACATTGGCGTCGACAGTGTGGGTTTGGAGATTGGCGACAACGCCACCAAAGCTATCCTGAGCGAAGGTTAAGGTGTTAACGCCACTGATATTTCCCTGGATGGTTTCAGCGGCGGTCTTGGTGCCGCCCCCACCGCCGTCAAAGGTGTCCGAGCCCCCGGAACCGCCATTCAGCTCCAAGGTAGAGGTCGAGCCGCGCAAGGAGTCGGAATAGGCGCTACCGACGACCCTCTGGATCCCTTCCAGCGTTTGGACGCCGTATCCCGTTGCTGTGCCGTTGGCACCCGATCCGGGTGAGAGGTTAACATTCACCGCCGCCGTGGCATTGGCATAGGTGAGGAGGTTGTTGCCCGCCGCGCCGCCCCGAATGGTTTCTGGAGCGAGCAAGGTGCCGCCGCCGCCCGGGTCAATCGTATCCCCGCCACCGCTACCACCACTGATCAGGTGGGTCGTCGGCGCGCCCACCAAGCTGTCCGAATGGCTACTGCCGATAATATTTTGCAGACTGGTGAGCGTCTCGTAGCCATAGCCGGGCTGACCGGAAATGCCCTTGGCAAAGCCGAGCGCCAGATTGACGCTGACGCCGCCGGGGGCATTGGCGAAGGAGATGGTATTATCTCCTGTCCCACCCACAATCGATTCCGGCGCTGCCACTGTACCGCCGCCGCCGCCATCGAAAAAATCATTCCCTCCCATCCCCTGGAGAGCCAGGGTCGTGGTCGTGCCGATCAGCGTGTCGGCGTGGGTGGAGCCGAGGACGATTTCAATATTGGTCAGCGCCTGGACACCGTCGCCGGTGGCGAGACCGGTCGACAAATTGACATTTACACCGCTGGCCGATGTTAAATAGGTAAGGGTGTTGACGCCGTAGGTGCTGCCCGTAATCGACTCAAGACGCGTCGAACTCCCGCCGCCGCCAGGGTCAAAGGTGACATTGCTGTTGGCGCCGCCAGCAGCGAGGGAGAGCGTAGCGGTTGCGCCTATCAATGTGTCATTGAACGCGCTTCCGACCAGATATTGAATATTGCTGATGGTTTGGCGACCAAAGCCGGACGCCATGCCGGTGGCCAAATTCACATTCACCGCAGCGGTTGCGTCAATATAGGAGAGGGTATTGGTTCCCGTCGCGCCGCCAAGGATGGTCTCCGGCCCTAATGTCGTTCCCCCTCCGCCACTTTCAAAGGTGTCGTGGCTGGCTGAAATGGCCGAGGCCAAATAAACCGTACTGGCCGTGCCCACGAGCAAGGTCGCAGCGCTCGCGCCGATAAAGCGTTGGAAATTGACAAATGTATCGGACCCCGACCCGCCCGAGGCCAGCCCGGTCGTCGCATTGATCGTCTCGTGATTGGTCGTGCTTGAATAGTCGAGGGTGTTAATTCCACCCGCGCCGTCCAAGCGATTGCCGCCGCCGGACGCATAGATGGTGTCGTTATTACGACCGCCTGTGACCGTGTCCCGTCCGTAGGCTGTGATTTGGTAACTGATCCCTTGGGCCGGCAGAACCAGCTTGGAGCCGCTATTGGACGCGTTGGTAAGGTCGGCGGCGGTAAGGGCGTCTGAGATCGTGAAGTTGAGTGTTCTTTGGTACTCCGCCGGCTGCGCCCCATTGACGGTTAGGTCGAGCGATACTGAGAAGTCTTGATGGTCAGGCTGGGCCGCATTGGCATCAAAGAGTGAGTACTGCAGTTGCAGGTCAAAGGCATTGTTGCCTTGGGGTGAGGGAAATTGCGCCGCTGACAGATGGTATACGCCATTCCCATCCGGTGTCGCGCCGATAATCGAGACGCCCTTGGGCAATCCCGACAAGGTAAAACTCGTCACCGACCCGGTGCCGCTATAGGTGAGATGCAAAACCTTGATAAAGCTTTGTCCGGCCAGGGCGTTGGCGTTGATCACCTCATTCTGAACGCCATTGGCGATCACTTGCGGCGCCATCTGAGCCGTCGCGCTCGAATTGGTATCAGCGCCGGTGGCGCCATAGGCCCCGGTTAAAATGCCCGCGCCGACCGTCGTCCCGGTCTTGGCCAACAGAACCGCGCCGACCTGGTTCGATTCCTGAAAAGCGGGCGTTTGCGGTAGGGTGTGTGCGGGCGGAGATTCAAAAACAATATTGGAGATAAAGGGGTTGAACGGGTAATTGTCCGCACCCTGACCGCCACCGCTGGGCAGGAGGGCGGTCGATTGGGCGACAGGCGTCTGACGGATCGGCGCGTCGCCAACCTTGTCTGCATCCTGATTGTGGGTCTGGGGACTTGCCTCTGACTGTTGCTGCGGCGCGCTTTGGGCCGACAAGGAGTTGGGATCAATCCGCACCTCGCCGACCTGCACCATCAAGTCACCCAGGGGCGCGTCCGTGTCAGCGAAAGCCACATGTGAGCTTGGATCCGCGAAGGCGTCGGCGGCCGCGCCTTGCAGAATAATCCGATGCCCGGCCTTGTCCTCAAGGACGATATCGACGTCCACCACTTGGTATTTGACGATAGCCGCGTGGTTTAAAGGGACGTGATAGGTATGGTCCGAGCTCGGACGGACAATGGTTCCGCCGCCTAAGGTTTTGGGTCCGGCAGTCGGGACCTTACGGACCTTATCCTGCCCATCAACCTTGTCAGGTGTCACAGCCATGACTTGAGCCCTTTACAGCCGCGCTTCGCGACCGAGCGCATCACTGCTTCTCAAGGACTGTCGAATGGCACGGAGTTCAGACAGGAGGCCGGCATAGAAGCTGGATTGATCTGTTGTGACGGCGGCCTCAATCGCTCTCAGACTGGTCGGAAGCTCGGTTATGGTGCGCCGCAGATCGGTGGATTCGAGCGATTGCTCGCGTAACAAGGTATTGAGGTCGACATCGCGTCGCTCAAGGGTACGCATCATATCGCGCAAGGTTTGCGCCAGCCCTTGTAAGGCATTGGACTGATCCCGTTTGAATTCAGCGAAATTGACCAGGGCCGTCTCGAGGAGGTCGCTGGCGCTTTCACGGGCCTGGAATTGGCTGATAGCCGACTCGTTGATGCGGGCGCCGATTTGCGAGGCGTGCTTGACCGCATCAATGGCAGACCGCTGCATGTCGCGCAGGATCTGGTCGCGCTCACCCAAGGCGGCGATGCCGCTATTCAAGGTCTCAAACATTTCGCTAGAGCGACGTTCGGTCAAATTCACGCGCCGTTGAATGTCGCCCTGCTCGGTGACCATACGCTTCAACTCATCCACGGCCAGCGCGATATTCCCGCTCAAGGTCACCATGTCTTCATGGCTGCGACGCATGGCTTCGGAGGCATTCGCCTGCTCGATCAGCGTCGCGCGCAACATATTCATCGTCTCGATCTGATGGCCGAGCGCGCGATCCAAAGTCTCTTGGTTGGTGAGAATCTTGTCCGAACGCTCGGTCTGATCCTTCAAATTTTGGGATATCTCAGCGAGATATCCAACAACGGCGGCATCCACCTCTTGGGTTTGGTGGAAGAGTTGGATGGACTCCTTTTGCTGGTTGGTCATTTGGATAAGGAACTCGGCAAGGAAATCCTGCGTCAGTCCCAAACCCATCAGCGGGCGTGTCAGGTCCCCGACCGGCGCCTCATCCCCCTGGACCACCACCTGATCCAAAAACGCCCGCAGATCATTGCGGATCTTTTGACTGAGCGCTTGCAAGGCGTTCAACATGGCGCCCAGCACCAGGGAGCCCAAAAGTCCGAAGAGCGAGGCGCTGAAAGCCGTCCCCATGCCGAGCAGCGGGCCCTGCATGCCGCGCACAAGGCTAAGCACCGAAGCGTTTGCGTCGCTTGACCCGCTGATCCCGGCAATCAACTTGCCCGTGCTGGTCAAGGTCTCCAACAAGCCAATAAAGGTGCCGAACAGGCCGAGCGCGATCATGAAGCCGCTCAAAAATCCTGGCAGACTTAAGGTCGCAGTGAGGTTCTCGCGGAAGTGCTCAACCTCATCAGCCAACGCCGTCTGCGACATGGGCCCGTCAACGCGACCGCCGCAGCGGGCTAGGAATCTAAAAATCTCAACGATCCGGGCGCCGCTCGGCTTAACCCGGCCAAACGCCGCTTCAAGACTTTGGGTGGCGCGATAATCATCGACAAAGCTGTCCAGCGCTTGCGCCTCGCGTTGATAGGAAAACACCCCAAAACCCGCGAGCGTGACGCCCGCAACAATAATGCCCAGGATGGTTAGGTTCAGAATGGCGTTGCGGGAAACCGCCAGCGCAACGAAGTCCCTTGCCCATACCGCCAGAGCGATAGCGATCAGGGCCGGGGCCAGCGTGTACAGCCAATACAAATGACGCGCGCGCAACTTAGGCAATTCAAAAACCTCCATCGACTCAACGCCTGAACACGACGGCCGCAACGCGACCGCCCAGCGTCACACAGAGACAGACACAAGACCCCCGCTGCACTGGAACGCGCCATGGGTCTGTCGACGTAGTGAGGGCAATAACACTCCTGAGTGGAAATTACATCGCGGCCTACCTGCGACAAATTCCCACTTTGAACGGCTATCTGAAGTCGGTCTATACGCTGAGATTGACGTGCCTTGCTTGGCGAGGCTCGCGTTTTAAGTTGTGTAAGGATTTCTTTTTATGCGATTTTTTTTCGCCTCTGGGCCAACGCCACGCGTCAAACCGGCGACCCTGCGCAAAATCATGGTTACGGGAGCATTTACCCTTTTTACGAGTAATTTAGCTTTTGCCGCAGCGCCAACGCCACCGAAAGCACCTCCGGCTGGCGGTCAAGATATCGTGTCCGGCCAACAGGCTGTGTCACAGCCGCCGACACTCGACCGCGAGGTGACCCGCCGGCCCTTGGCGGAGTCCTTCACGCCCCCGGTTTTGAGCGACAGTGCCGCCGCTGGCGTGCAGTTCCAACTGCGGACCTTGAAGGTTCAAGGCATAAGCGTTTTGCCGCGCGACAAGGTCGAGGCGATCATCGCACCCTATCGCGGCAGGACGGTCTCACTGGCTGAATTGCAGAAGGCCGCCAACGCGATTACCCGCCTCTATGCCGACCGTGGCTACGGCCTTTCCTTCGCCGTGGTGCCTGAACAAGACATTGATCCGGCAGACCCCGTGGCGCGCATTGTCGCCATCGAGGTCTATATTGACCGGGTCACGGTTGAAATGAACCAGACGGCGGCGTCGCTTGTTGGACGCAAACGCATCGAGGAAATGCTGCGCAAATCCGCCGATGCGCTTCGCCAAGAGCACCCGGTCCGGGTCGGCGACATTGAGCACATGCTGCTCAGTATCAACGACCTGCCTGGCTTGCATGTGACCGCCACCATCCGCCGCGGCGTTCGCGGTCAAGGCGCGGCGCAAATGGTGTTGAGCATCACCTCTCAAGGGGCTGCGGCGGAAGTCCAAGCCGATAACCGCCTGAAATCTGATTTTGGCCGTTATGAATACTCGCTGGCGGCGAAGCTTCGCTCCCTGGCCTTGGTCGGAGACGAGCTCTCCGGGACAGTGGTCAGGTCACAGACGCCGCATGATTTTGATTTTTGGAACATCGGCTATCAAACCCCAATTCTGGGTACATCGACGACGGCGTTCATCTCCTATGCCAAGACAAGTAATTCGGCGTCGCAGGGCGCATTGGGACTGTTGAAGAACTCTGGAACGGAGGACACCCTGTCCTTTGGCCTGATCCAACCCCTCATTCGCACCCGCAGCCAGAGCCTCACCGCCCGCATCTCCGGCGGCGCGGTGGACGCGACCAGCAGTTTTTACAAGCAGCTTGTGTCTTCGAATAAGATCCGAAACGTTGATCTCGATCTTGCCTATGATCTCGCCGATCCTTGGCGGGGACTTGATCAGGCCGGGGTGACGATAGAGCAGGGCCTACCTACTCTCGGTGCTATCGCGTCGCACACCTTCTATCTGACGCCTTCCGACGCCACGCCGCAATACTTACTCACGCGGCTAAGGTTGGGTCGCAGCCAATCCATCTTCGGGTTTAATGTCAGCGAATCGGCGGATGCCCAGATCGTGCTTTACGGCATCCCCCCAGCCCCTGCCGACTGCACCTATGGCGGTCCCGACCTTGGGAAGGGATATGATGCCGCGGCCTTTTCCGGCGAACAGTGCGTGCGCGCCAGCACGAGCGTGTCGCGAACCTTCAGATTTGGTCGTGGCATTAGCTTGACCCCAAAGGCGTTTGTTGACGGCGCAGTGCTTGGGCGGCTTGGCGCTTTCAATCGTCCCAACACAGGCGCCACGAGGACCAGCAGTGTTGAGTCCGGAGGACTTGGCCTGGTTGTGGGTCTGCCGTTCAATATCGTACTTGATACGGTGGTGACTGCACCCTTTGGCAAGGATGTGGATCAGGTCAAAACCCGCACCCCCAGCGTCTGGTTCAATCTGGACGTCCGCCAATAGGGCTCAACGCCTTGCGACGCGTATAAAGGTGCGCCAGCAGCGGTTGCAGCCGATGGCGCCATGTGTGAGCGGCGCTCGCCTCGGCATGACCGTTGCGGGCGCAGGCCTCTGCCGCATCGCTGGTCACGAGTTCGGTGACGACCTCAACAATGTTGAGACGCGCACCACGGTCATGAAAGCGGATTGCAGCGTCGCTCAACCCGACCCGGGAAAACACCGGTGAATAGTCGCTGACCACCGCAGCCCCCGCCAACATGGCCGCAAAGGCCCGCTCGGATCCGCCGTGGGCAGCATTGAGATTGATGCAGACCTTGGCTTGATCATACCATCTGGGCAGAAGGTCAAAGGGCTGATCGTCCAGATAGGTCACGCCATGGCGCTCGCCAAAATGACCTTTCCAACCCTGGCCAATCAGGGTGAGGGGCAGGTCAGCGCTGACCAGGGCTCGGATCGCCGCCATGCGGTCGTGGAGCCGAACAAAGGTCAGGCAGGCCCGCAAAATTTCGAGCAACTGATCGGTGAGAACCGGGGCGAGGCTAAGGTCGGCCGCAGAGCTGAAGAGGGCCGATAAGACATCGGCCTCGCGATCGTCAATCAAGCGCGCAACCATGGCCTCCATCAGCGACCGCACGTGCGAGGGCGGAAGGTCGCGCCAAATCGGATCTGGCTCTCCCCTGCAAGCCGCCACCACCAAGATGGGAATAGGCCTGTCGCGAAAACGACTTGGCGGCGATGCGGGCGGGTCGGCAGCCGCAGGCGCAATCCAGGTTTCGCCGCCCCATCCCGCGAAATTCCAAAATTCCGCATGGGCCGGATTTGAAACGACCGCGATCTTGTCGGCGTGGCCCCGCGAAATATTGTCGGCCACATAGACCGGATGGTCGAAATGCCAAGCGACATAGGTGATATTCAGGAGATCATAGACCGATTGTCCGTCCTCAAGTTCCAACTTCGCCAGGATGGAACTAAAGGAAAACACCACGTCCGGCGAAAACGCCCCAATCGCTGTCAACAGGCCTTCAACCGCGCGTTCAGGGTCAATCTTGGCCACATGGGCCTCGGCACCCAACTCGACCAGGGCCGCAGCAACCGACCCGCCCATCAGGGCATAGGGATGGGCATCATGCCATGTTTGCAGAACGAGAATCTTCACTGAAGGCCCCAGCAGGCGCTTAAGCTCAATGACGAGGTAGGTTTTCAGCGCTTATGGCGGACATGAGCGATTTGGTCCAGCCAAGGGAAAAGCCAGGAAAACATAAACCATCCCAAAGGAAAGGTTTTGTAAGGAATAGAGCGTAGAAGGAAATGGAAAATGCGCGAGATCTGAAACCGAAATGCGTATTGCACAGTTGCTCAATCCAAAAATTGACCAATCGGCATTACTGACCAAAAACAATCAGGCCGTGCGTATTGGTGCGGAAATTGTTGCGGTTGGAATCTGGAGCTTCTGGGGTGGCTTTAATATTGCTCTGGTGAGTATATTTGCCTTTTCGGGTTTTGAATTTCTATACGCGCGGTCAAGGTCGCTTATACGCCGCAATCACCTTGTGCGCGGGCGGCTTGTTTTTGTAATTTGCACCCTGATAAGCTCCATCTATTGGAGTGGTCTTGCAATTTACGGCTGGCAAACTGGCTATCCCATTCTAAAAATTGCATCACCGTTGATTTTGTTTACACTATTGATTGAATCGGCCAGTTTTGCCGGGCGCGATGGTGTGACCGCGCTGATCTATTCACCCTCACCCGCCATAGCCCTCTTGGTTGAGCTTAGCCTGCTCAATCATTTCAATGGCGTCGAATGTGCGGCGGTCGCTCTGGTGCTGGCATTAGCTTATGCCAATCTGATCAGCAGCAGCCTGCATGGCATGGCCTCAGCGCGCGCCTTGGAGCAGGCAGAGCGCGAGGCGCGCGCCGCCAGCCGCGCCAAGACGGATTTTCTCGCCACCATGAGCCACGAAATCCGCACGCCCTTGAACGGCATATTGGGTCTGGCCCAGGTCATGGAGCGCGAGCCGCTGTCGGATGCGCAAAGGCGGCGATTGGAACTCATTCTGAAATCCGGAGCATCGCTGCGCGAAATCGTTGACGACGCCCTCGACATTTCAAAAATCGAAGCGGGCAAGTTGCAGATCAACCTGACCACTTTTGATTTGAGCCGATGCCTGAACGAAATCTGCGATACATTTGAGCCGATCATCTTCGGCAAAAACATTTTCTTCGAACGCCAAATCGACGCCAGCTGTGAAGGGCATTTTGAGGGCGACCGAGCGCGCTTGAAGCAGATCCTCAACAACCTGCTCAGCAATGCGGTCAAATTTACTCCAGCGGGCGCCATAAAGCTTGCGGCCCAGTGGTCGGACGACCGCCTAAAGGTCGAGGTCTCGGATACGGGCATCGGCATGGGTGCAGACGCGAAGGCGTCGTTGTTTCGTCGATATTTTCAAGCTGGCGCCGCCTCTGACACCTCCTTTGGCGGCACCGGTTTGGGCCTGTCGATCTGTAAGGAGCTCGCCCTCTTGATGGGAGGCGACATTACGGTGGAAACTGCGCCGGGCGAGGGTTCGAAATTCGCAGTCTCGCTCCGCCTGCCAAAGCGCGAGGCCGTCGAGCTAGAGCGCCCTGCGCCCCATAACGAGGATGACTGCCAAGCTGCGCGCCAGATGCGGGTATTGGTGGCCGAAGACAATCCGATCAACAAGGTCGTGATCGCCACCCTGCTCGACCAGTTGGGCGTCGAGAGCGAGATCTGCTCAAATGGCTCCGAGGCCATCGCTGCCGCCAGCAGCGATTTTTGGGACCTGATTTTGATGGATATTCAAATGCCCGTGCTCGACGGCGTGGCGGCCGCAACCGCCATTCGGGCTGAAGAGCGAAAACGCGGCCGCGAGCACATCCCGATCTTCGCGCTGACCGGCGGCGTCATGCCGCAGCAGTTGGAGGACTGCGCCGCAGCGGGCATGAACGGCTACCTGTCCAAACCCATCGTGTTGACCGAACTGCTCGCGACACTCAATTCTGTGGTCAAGGAAGCCGCTTAAAGCGCCCCGCCTTCGCCGCGTGGCCGTTGCGCCATTGGTAGGCCCGGAGGGACTCGAACCCCCAACCAGACCGTTATGAGCGGTCGGCTCTAACCATTGAGCTACGGGCCCGCCTTGCGGCGTGGCCGTCGCGTTAGCATGACACGAGCGGTGGGGGAAGGTGGCGCCTCATTTCGGTCAAGGGGTGCGGCCAACCTCAGCCATGAGGGCAGCGCCGCGATGGGTCGGCGTACCCGATTGGAGGCCCCCATGGTTCGCATCTTTCCGGTTTTGACCTCTGGACTGACACTCCTGTTGGCGAGTGCTGCCTTGGCCACCGAAGCGCCAGCACCCGCCTCGCCGTCCTTGGTGACATTGACGGCGACAGGCGAGGTCAGCGTCGTCCCGGACCTGGCCCAGATCGAGGTCAGCGTCGCCACCCATGCTGGAACCGCCAACGCCGCCATGCTCGCCAATCGGCAGAAAATGGCCGACGTCTTCCAAGCGCTTCACCATGCCAAGATCGCCGAGACGGATATTCAGACCACGGGCGTGTCCCTGTCGCCGCAAATGATCTATGTCAACGACGCTGCGCCGAAACCGAATGGGTTTGACGCCACCAACGGCATTCGCGTCACAGTGCATGATTTTTCACAAACCGGTCCGATAATCGATCTCGTCACACAAGCCGGAGCAACGGGGATTGGCAGCATCTCCTTTGGTGTCTCAGACACGACGGGTCTTGAAGACACAGCGCGCCTAAAAGCCGTCAGCACCTTAAAGAGCCGCGCACAACTCTATGCGAAGGCCTTTGGCCTCTCTCGGGTGCGATTGGTGCGCCTGTCTGAAGGAGGCAATTTAGAAAGCCCCCGGGTGATGAGCGTAATGGCAATGCGAATGGCGGCCGCGCCCCCTCCCCCTGCCACAGCCGTGCAGCCGGGCGAGATTAAGGTTTCGGTCTCAGTCACCGGCGAGTTCGCGCTTAGCGAGACCGGTCCAGGCAATTAGGCGTTTCCCGCGCCGTCGAACCGCCGTAAGGAGAAGCGGCGGGTAAACGAGCCCTTTGCACCCCCTTGCTTGGCGACGCGATGAGCCTTCCTTATCCCAATTTCAACCCGGTGGCGGTCGCCATCCCAACGCCGTGGTTTTCGCTGCCGATCCGCTGGTATGCGCTTGCCTATATTGTCAGCATTTTGGGCGCGTGGCGTTACGCCCAGCGGTTGCTGCGCAAGCCTGAATTGTGGGGCGATAGGGTGCCCCTGACGTCCATCCAGTTGGACGACCTGATCCTCTGGGCGACGTTCGGGATCATTCTGGGCGGGCGATTGGGCTTTATGCTCTTCTATTCGCCCAGCACCTTCTTCACCGATCCGATCCAGATCATCAAAACCTGGGAAGGCGGCATGTCGTTTCATGGCGGGTTTCTCGGCGTTGTCATCGCGATTTCGCTGTTCGCTTGGCGGCGGAAAATCAGCCTCATCCGATTGGGTGACTTGGCGGCCCCCTGCGCGCCCATAGGGCTTGGCATCGTGCGCATCGCCAACTTCGTCAATGGCGAACTCTGGGGGCGGACGACGACGCTTCCTTGGGGCATGGTGTTTCCGCGCGCCGGAGACCTGCCCCGCCACCCAAGCCAGCTCTATGAGGCCGGTCTGGAGGGCGGCGTGATGTTTCTCATCTTGCGGCTCGCTACCCACCGGTTTGGCGCACTGCGGCGACCCGGCCTGACGACCGGTCTATTCCTTGCCCTTTATGGCCTCTTTCGGTTTACCGTCGAACATGTCCGTGAGCCCGATGTCGGCATGCCCGATTTCCCCTTCGGCTTGACCATGGGGATGATTTTGAGCCTGCCCATGCTGTTCATTGGCGCTGTCGTGGTGGCCTCCACGCTGCAACGCCCCGCCATCCCGCTCGCGACGCCCACCGATGAGATGAAGTCGGACGCGTGAGCAGTCTCCTGGCGCGCATTTCCGACCTGATCAGGGCGGAAGGACCGATCACCGTCGCCCAATATATGACGCTCTGCTTGCACGACCGACAGGCTGGCTATTACGCCACCCGTCCGGGATTAGGGGCTGGGGGCGATTTTCTGACCGCACCAGAAGTCAGCCAGATGTTTGGCGAACTGATCGGACTTTGGGCGGTGGCCGCTTGGCGGGCCATGGGGGCACCCGATCGGTTTTTATTGGTAGAGCTCGGCCCCGGTCGGGGCGTCCTGATGGAGGATGCCTTGCGGGCGGCCCGCGTCGCGCCAGATTTTCTGCGCGCTTTACGCCTTGTCCTCGTAGAGACGAGCCCGGTGCTGCGCGCCGAACAGGCGAGACGTCTGGCGCCCTTTACGCCGCAAAGCTTAGATCGGATCGGCGAGCTGCCCGACGCCCTTCCGCTTATCCTCATCGCCAATGAGGTGTTTGATTGCTTACCCGCGCGGCAATTTGTCCGCCATGCCGGGGCCTGGCGCGAACAGGTCATTGGTCTAGACGAAGCGGGGAACCTGGCCTTTGGCCTTGGTCCGGCGCCACGCGGCCTTGACCTTCCCGAAGCCGCTGACGGTACGGTGATCGAGCAGTCCCCGGCTCAAACCGCCTTGGCCGAAGCGCTTGGCGCGCGTTTGGCGGGGCAAGGGGGATTTGCGCTGATCATCGACTATGGCCGCGACCGGCCAGGGTTTGGCGACACATTCCAAGCCCTGCATCAGTTTGAAAAGGTTGATCCCTTGGCAAGGCCAGGCGAGGCCGACCTGACCTTCCATGTGGATTTCTCCGACCTTGCCCGCTCTGGCGTGGCCGGTGGCGCCACGGCCAGCCCTATCCTGACCCAAGGCACATTTCTGACCCGGCTGGGCATAGCCGCGCGGTTACAAAGCTTGGCGGCGGCGCAACCGGCAAAGGCGGCGACCCTCCTACGCCAGGCCGAGCGGCTTGTGGCCCCTGACCAGATGGGCGACCTGTTCAAGGTTCTGGCGCTATCCTCTCCCGGCCTCGCTCCGCCTGCCTTCTAAGCGCGATTTCCACGGACCCTAACCATGTCAGACGCCACCGCCGCCCTTCAGCCCCTGACCGACGCCAGACTGGCGGCTTTGCCCGGCTTTCGTCACGGCTTCTTCAGCCGGACAGGCGGCGTCTCAAAGGGCATCTATGCGGGACTAAATGTCGGGCGGGGTTCGGGGGATGTCCCCGAAGCCGTAAGCGAAAATCGCAGCCGGGCGGCGGCCTATTTTGGCCAAGCCGAAGACCGCCTGCTCACCTGTCACCAAGTTCACTCGGCCATGGCTGTAATTGGCGAAGCCCCGTTCAGCGCAGAGCGCCCGCACGCAGATGCGGTGGTCGGCCAAACCCCAAACCTCATCTATGGCGTCTTGACTGCCGATTGTGCGCCTATTCTGATCGCGGATCCCAGCGCTCACCTCGCCGCCGCCATCCACGCCGGATGGAAAGGCGCGCTGCATGGCGTGATTGAGGACGCCATTGCCAAGCTCGTCAGCCTGGGGGGAAAGCCACGCCAAATGGTCGCCGCCGTCGGGCCCTGTATCGGGCCTGCCTCCTATGAGGTTGGGCTTGAATTCTACGCCACCTTTACCCGACACGATCCGGCGTCGGAGGCCTATTTTTCACCTGGCGCCGCAGCCGACAAGCGCCAGTTTGATTTGCCGGGCTTTGTGCTCGCGCGGCTGGCGCGGTCAGGGGTCGGTTCGGCGGCCTGGATCGGCCACGACACCTATGCCGACCCGCTTTTCTTCTCCAATCGCCGGGCGCTGCATCAGGGGGAAGGCGACTATGGCCGCCTCTTATCGGCGATTATGCTTGTCTGATTTCCCAGCAAGGCCTTAAGAAGCGCCCACACTCCTCTAGGATCAAAACGGGCCATGAAACTGCTCTCGGGCAATTCCAACCGAACCCTCGCCACAGCTGTCGGCGACTATCTCGACATGCCACTGACCCGCGCCCAGGTTCGGCGCTTCGCCGATATGGAGGTCTTCGTCACAATTGACGAAAATGTGCGCGGCGAAGACGTGTTCGTGCTGCAATCGACCGCCTATCCGGCCAATGACAACCTGATGGAATTGCTGATCTGTATTGATGCCTTGGCGCGCGCCTCGGCGCGGCGGATCACGGCGGTCATGCCCTATTTCGGCTACGCGCGTCAGGACCGAAAGACCGGCGGGCGAACGCCAATTTCGGCCAAGCTTGTCGCCAATCTGATTGTGCGCGCTGGTGCCCATCGGGTTTTGACCATGGACCTGCACGCTGGCCAGATTCAGGGCTTTTTTGATATTCCGACCGATAATCTGGTCGCCATCCCCGTGCTCGCCAATGATATTCGCCACGCCCATGCCGGGCGGGACGGCGCTTTGATGATTGTCTCTCCAGACGTTGGCGGTGTGGTGCGGGCGCGCCAGCTCGCTGATCGCTTGAACGCCGATCTCGCGATTGTCGACAAGCGCCGACCGATGCCGGGCCAAAGCGAGGTGATGAATATTATCGGCGATGTCGAGGGTCGCCGCTGCATCCTGTTTGATGACATTGTCGATTCAGCGGGTACGCTGTGCAACGCCGCTGACGCCTTAAAGGCCAAGGGCGCCATCAGTGTTTCGGCCTATGTCAGCCACGGCGTCCTCTCTGGCGGCGCACCGGACCGGGTGATGAAGTCGGTGCTCGACGAACTGGTGATCACCGATTCCATCGAGGCCTCAGACCCGGTTTCGGCCTGCGCCAAGATTCGACAAGTCAGTGTCGCGCCCCTGATCGGCGAAGCCATTCGACGTATTGCTAATGAAGAGTCGGTCTCGAAACTGTTCGACTAAACGCTACAGCCGTGCGGCCGGGAAACGGCCTCAACTCGGACACACAGTTAACGTTTCTTAGAGGACTTGATTTAACCTCGCCTCCACCAAGGCGCCCCAGGCTGGCTCGCCGGGTCTTGGCACAGAAGATGCGACGGCTGGAGTTGACGCGTATGGTAAGGTCATTGGCATGGGTCGGCGCTGTCATGGCGATCGGCATGATGAGCGCAATCAGCGCCGGTGCGCAACCGATAGGGACGGCGCCGCAAACCCAACCGCCGAGTGCTGACCTGATGACCTTGGCGCCGCTGGCCGCACCGCCTGCAGGCATCACCCTTTCCTCCCATGTGATCGAGGAGGCGAGCCGTTATCGCGCCTATATGCGCAAGGTAAAAAGCCTGGTGTCGCGCTTCGACAATGGCGATGCGATTGAGGCGACCCTGTCCGAGGCTGAATCTTACGAACCGCAACAGCTTATTCGCGGCGCTGTCGCCTATGGCGCGGTGATGGCCTTGCAGGACCCTGCCTTTGTGGCAAGCGTCCGGGTCTTTGCCGCCAATCCGGCCTCCCGCGCCGATGTGGCTGAAAGGCTGCTGGCCGACCCCACCTATGCCGACGTGCTTCCCGGCGCAGCGACAGCGGCGGAGCTCATTCGCGCCTCCTTGCATCGGCAAAGTTTTCGGCTCATGGAGCTAGGCGGCAGCATCAAAAACGCCGCCTATTCCATTCAAAAAGAAAAATCTTGGTCGAAAACCTCGGTCACCGATCCACAAGGGCGGCTTTCCCGCGCCAAACAGCTGTCCAGCCAATCCATGGAACTGGATGCGGCCGAGATGAAAGCCATCTCAGACGCCCTAATCGACGGATCGGCCTTTGTCAGGGAGGAGGCGCCGCCGACTGAGCCGCCACCAGCCTCAGCCACCCCGTTCACAGGATTGATAAACCGCAGCCTCGCCCTGGCTGCGCTGGCCGTCTTGGGTTCGGGCGGCGATGACAACGATGCCGCCTTGCAAAACCTGATGAGCGACGCGTCGTCGGGCTATTGCCTCAGCATGTCAAAGCTCAATCTTTATCAATGCTTGGCGGTGGCCCGTCCCTGGTACGAGGACATGTTCTGCCTTGGGTTACATGCCATCGCCGATACGGGTGAGTGCATCGCCAAGGCCGCCGGTGAACAACCCATCGCCCCCCAGCCCTATGTGGCGGTCAATACGCCCCGGAAGGCGAAAAAGACGCGGACGCCCTAATCGCGCTTAAGCCCGTCTTGGCGGGTTCCATCAGACACAGAGGTCAATGGCGTGATAGCGGCTCATGAAGGGCGGTGTCGGCGCGCCATTCGGGCTATAGGCATTCGGTAGGCCCTGAAACCCCATCGGTGGCGAGGCGGGGGGCAGGGGCGGAGGCAAGGCAGGGACCTCGCTTGGCGAGACCTCGTCAATCATGGTCGGTTCAGGCGGTGGCGGCGGCTGTGCCAGCGCTTGGGCTGCGGCCCGCCTGGCTCTGGATTTGACGCTCACTGCGCTCGGCCTTGGAAAAGGCCCGGCCGCTCAACGCTTTCACGGAAAGTCGGGTCAGGTCTGCCATCGCTTTACCTGCGATCCGCAGCAGATAGGCCCAAACTGTGAATTTGGACTTCGCAAACCTCGTCAATAAAGTATTTTTTCGCTGAACGGAGGCGAGGGTCATGGTCCAAATTACCCCATCAAACCTCATGCGCACCCTTGTGGCGTGGATGGTAGGCCTGGCCATCAGCTGTGCAAGCGCCGTGACCGCGCTCGGCGCCCCCCAGGCTGAACTGACCGTCTATGCGGCGGCATCGTTAAAAAATGTCGCCGACGATATTGGCAAGGCCTATTCAGCCGCGACCGGCCAACCTGTTCAGCTTGTCTATGGGGCATCGTCCACACTCGCGCGCCAGATCGAGAACGGCGCCAAGGCGGATGTGTTCATCTCCGCCGATGTCGACTGGATGGACGCCTTGGCGCAGCAGCATCTCCTGCGCCCCGGGTCACGACACAATATCGCCAGCAACCATCTGGCGCTCATCGCACCCAAGGACCAAGCGCTCACCTTGCGCCTGACGCCGGGCGTGCATCTGGCCCAAGTCCTGGGCACCGGAAAATTAGCGCTTGCGGCGCCCGATGTGCCCGCCGGGCGTTACGCAAAGGCGGCTTTGACCCAGTTGGGCCTGTGGGACCAGGTGGCTGACCATGTGGTCTATGGGCAAAATGTCCGAGCCGCCCTCCTCTATGTCAGCCGGGGCGAGGCGCGACTGGGCGTCGTCTATGACACAGACGCGCTTGTCGAGCCAAACGTCAGTCTTGTGGCGCTTTTTCCCGAGGACAGCCATCCGCCGATCATCTATCCGGCGGCGGTGTTGCAGGCATCGACCGATCCGTCGGCGGCAAGATTTGTCGCCTATCTTCAAGGGCAAGAGGCCCAGCGCACCTTCGCCAAATATGGCTTTAAGCGCCCGCTCTAGCGTTTGGCTTTGGAGGCTTTGGTATCTGGAAGATTGGTCAAAATATGGACGCCGCCCAGGGTGACGATGAACAGTCCCGCGGCCGCAATGGCGAGGACAAGGTACCAATCATTGTCAATTCCGAACATTGCGCGTCTCCACCTTTCGATCTGCGAGATGAGAGACCGCTCGCATTTTCCGGCGAAATAGGCTTTGAGCGAGCGCAAAACTCTGAAACCCTCAAGGACACGCGTCATGTTCGAAGCCTTTTCTGCGACGAGCCTTTCCGCTGACAAGGCCCAAAGGTACGAGGAGCTAAGCGCCGAAATCGCCTCTGTCCTCTCAGGCGAACCTGACGAAACCGCGCGCATGGCAACAATCGTGGCCATGCTCAAGGCCAGTTTCGCTACCTATTTTTGGGTCGGCTTTTATCGCGCGGATCGGCAAAAGCCGTCTGAACTGGTGATCGGCCCGTATCAGGGGACGCTCGGCTGCTTACGAATTCTGTTTGGACGCGGCGTCTGTGGCGCGGTGGCGCAGTCGCGATCAACCTTGATCGTTCCAGATGTCGACGCCTTTCCAGGCCACATCGCCTGCGATAGCCAATCTCGCAGTGAAATCGTCGTGCCCGTGCTTGACCCGTCGGGAGCGCTGATCGCAGTGCTTGATGTCGATTCCGACCAGTTGGACGCCTTCGATCCCATTGATGCTGCGGGGCTAGAGCGGATTTTGGGCGAGACCTTTGCCACCTAACGCGCTCCAACCTTGGCAGGGAAACCTCGCTGAAAGGAGTTTCGGCTTATCGTGTGGCACGCGCCTGCCACCAACTCATGGCGCCGCGTCCGTTGCAGCCTGCGCGAAAGAGTTTCGCCCTTGCGTGAAGCAGACCCGATCTTGATTGTCGGCGCCGGAATGGCGGGGGCCCTGACTGCCCTCCGCCTCGGGCGGGCGGGATACGGGGTAAGGATATTTGACCGCCATTCGCATCCGCGTCCGACCTTTCGGGCCGAGAAACTGACCCAAGATCAGATTGAGGGCCTGCGTGAACTCGGTGCCTTGGAAGCCTTCGAACAGGCCAATTGGGGTGCGGTTGCAACGCGCCAAAGCCCAGATCAGCTTCACGACCTTTCCAATTGCGGCGCGCGCCACGAGGCATGGTTAGACGCCCTGTGGAACCTCTGGCCGAGCAGCGTCACCTTCACCCCCACCGCGGTCGACGCCATCTACCCCGACCGTGAGCGACCTTGCGTCCGCCTGTCGACCGGAGAGACAGTTTTTGGCCGACTGGTCGTGGTGGCGAGCGGGACGTGGCTGGGCGCCGATAGTGGTCTTGATCTCGACTACGAAATTGTCAGCCCCCGCCACTCCGTGTGCGTCGGCCTCTCCCTCGCCAAAAGCGATGACGGGCCGGGCGAGGTGGTCGAGGCGCCCCCGGGCTCAGCGCTGAGCTATGTCAGCTTCATTCCGATGGACGACGAACTGCGCCTAAATATCTTTACCTTTGATCCCGACGACGCGGGGTTTCTGCCGGCACTGAAAGCTGACCCGATCAAGGTCTTGTCTCACGCCATGCCGAACATCGCCGCGAAACTCCATGAGGCTGTGGTTACACGACCGTTTGAAATTCGCATCGTCGACCTCAAGCGGATGAAATCGCCTGCGCAAGATGGGGTTGTGGTGATTGGCGACGCCTTTGCAACCGTCTGCCCAGCCTCCGGCACAGGTATGACGAAGGTGATTGCCGACGTGAAAGCGCTCACCGAGATCTATGCGCCTCGGTGGTTTGCCACACCGGGCCTTGGGTCAGACAAGATTGCGCAATTCTACGCCGACCCGCACAAATGCGCCGCCGACGCTCTCGCCCTGAAGCGGTCGATCAATGGCCGAAAATCGGTGCTTGGTGAAACGCCTTACTGGCGCGCCCGTCGCCTTGTCGGTCGCTTCAAACGTGGCCTGGAGCTGGCGGCGGCGCAATGGGGTCGACCCGCCGCCCGTCCTTTCGGCATTTCGACCCGGCGCGGTGCGGATACCTGATCCCAGGCCCGCCCGCCAACCGGGTCTTTCATCTTAAGCCAATGCCTTTTCGAGATTGTCCGAGACCTTGTCGAGGAAGCCCTCAGTGGTCAGCCAGCCTTGGCGGTCGCCGACCAACAGGGCCAGATCCTTGGTCATGTCGCCCGCCTCGACCGTATCGACGGTGACTTTTTCTAAGGTTTCGGCAAACTTCGCCAAGGCGGCATTGTCATCTAGCTTGGCGCGATGGCTGAGGCCCCGGGTCCAAGCAAAGATCGATGCTACCGAATTGGTCGAGGTCTGTTCGCCCTTTTGGAATTGGCGGAAGTGGCGGGTGACGGTGCCGTGGGCCGCTTCCGCCTCCATGGTCTTACCATCGGGCGTCAGGAGCACCGAGGTCATCAGGCCAAGCGAGCCATAGCCTTGAGCGACCGTGTCCGATTGCACGTCGCCATCATAGTTCTTACAGGCCCAGACGAAGCCACCCGACCATTTGAGCGCCGAGGCGACCATATCGTCGATCAAGCGGTGTTCGTAGGTCACACCAGCGGCGCGGAAGGCTTCGGCGAATTCCTGCTCATAGACCTCGGCGAAAATGTCTTTGAAGCGCCCATCATAGGCCTTCAAAATGGTGTTCTTGGTTGAGAGATAAACTGGGAATTTGCGCGCCAAACCAAAGGCCATGGAGGCTCGGGCGAAGTCCCGGATGGAATCGTCGAGATTGTACATGGCCATGGCAACGCCCGGACCGGGATAATCGAACACCTCGTGCTCAATCACCTGTCCATCCTCGCCTTCGAACTTAATAGTCAGCTTGCCCTTGCCTGGAACCTTAAAGTCGGTCGCCTTGTACTGGTCGCCAAAGGCGTGACGGCCAACCACGATAGGTTGGGTCCAACCGGGAACAAGACGGGGCACATTCTTACAAATGATCGGCTCACGAAAAATCACGCCACCGAGAATGTTGCGGATGGTGCCGTTCGGCGACTTCCACATCTTTTTCAGATTGAATTCGCTGACCCTCGCCTCGTCGGGCGTGATGGTGGCGCACTTGACGCCAACGCCGTATTTTTTGATCGCATTGGCGGAATCGATGGTCACCTGATCGCCAGTGGCGTCGCGATGCTCAACGCCCAGATCATAATAGTCGAGATTGATGTCGAGATAGGGAAAAATCAGCTTGTCCTTGATCAATTTCCAAATGATGCGGGTCATTTCGTCGCCGTCGATATCGACGACCGGATTGGCGACTTTGATCTTGGACATCCGTGTTCAGCCTTTGTCTTCGGGTCGGCGCCACCCTAATGTGGCGAGGAATTTTTGCAGCGCGGGCCCCTTGTAAAACGCCCGTCCTTATTCGGTCTATAGCGGTTTGGCCTGCGACGGAAAAGCCAGCCCTTGGTCGAGCCGTTCGGCGCGCAGCGCGGTGGAAGAGGCGGCGTTTAAGGGACCGCGCAGGAATATCCACGCGGGCGGCGTGGCACTTGGCAACAGGGCGGCAGCCCGCGACGGAAGCCTCGCATGGGGAAAGCGCCGGGCAGCAGGTCCAAGGCGGCTGCGGAGCAAGGCTGTGGGTCTCGCCACCACGGCAATCGGCAAGGCGCGAAACAGGTCTGTCCAGCCGCGCCAGCGATGAAAGCCGGCCAGATTGTCAGCGCCCATGATCCAGACGAACCGCACCCCAGGATAGCGCGCCTGCAAGATCCGCACAGTGTCGATCGTATAGACGGCTTCTAATCGGCTCTCGGAATCTGCGACAATATCCCCGCGCCCGGCAAGGCGTTTGGTTTCAGCGAGCCGGTCGCTCAGGGGACGTGTCTCAGCGTCGGACTTCAGCGGGTTTTGCGGCGAGACCAGCCAGATAATGCGATCAAGTTTCAACCGTCGAAGCGCAGTTTGAGCCACATGGCGATGGCCGCTATGGGCCGGGTTGAAGGACCCGCCAAACAGGCCAACCTTCATGCCAGGTTTCAAGTCATAGCCCAGACGCAAGGCGCCTGGACGCCCGCACACGGGCGTCCGTCGGGCTGGCGCGCCCCAGCGGACGGTGTGGGGGCGCGTCACCACCTAGTCATCCGAGGGGGACCAGGCGGCGCGGGACGGGTCGTTTGCTGCGCCAGAGGTCGCCGCCTCTGATCGGCCGCGCTTCACCTCTTGATCCGCCGCGCGCAACACAGCTGACACGCCTTCGCCCGAAACGCCTGAAACCCGGAAGGGCGGTCGGCCCGTCACCTCGGCCAGGAGTTCGGCTTGAACGTCGCGATCATCCTCCGACAGGGCGTCGATCTTATTCAGCGCCACCAATTCTGCCTTATCCGCAAGCCCAAACCCATAGGCCTCAAGTTCAGCGCGAATGGTTTGGTAGTCACCGGCCACGTCGGCAGAGGTGGCGTCGATCAAATGGATCAGCACGGCGCAGCGCTCAATATGCCCAAGAAACCGCGCGCCGAGGCCCGCGCCATCACTGGCCCCCTCAATCAAGCCCGGAATATCGGCCAGCACGAAGCGCTCTTGGGCGGACAGATCGACGACCCCAAGATTGGGCGAAAGCGTGGTGAAAGGATAGTCGGCGATTTTCGGCTTGGCGGCTGAGACCGCGGCGAGAAAGGTCGATTTTCCGGCATTGGGCAAGCCGATCAGCCCGGCATCAGCAATCAGCTTCAGCCTGAGCCAAATCCACTTCTCAATGCCTGTCTGACCCGGCATGGCGAAATAGGGCGCCTGATTAATCGGGCCTTTGAAGTGGATATTGCCAAAACCGCCATTGCCGCCCTTGGCGAGCAAATAGCGCATGCCAAGCCGGTTGAGGTCGACAATCAGGGTCTCTTGATCCTCTTCCAACACTTCTGTGCCAACCGGCACCTTCAAGATCACATCGGCCCCCGCATGGCCATTGCGCTGGCGACCCATGCCATGGACGCCCGTCTCGGCCTTGAAATGTTGCTGATAGCGGTAGTCGATCAGGGTGTTCAAACCGTCGACCGCCTCGATCCACACATCGCCGCCCCGACCGCCATCTCCGCCGTCAGGTCCGCCATATTCGATGAACTTTTCACGGCGAAACGACACGGCGCCGCCGCCGCCATCGCCGGAGCGAATGAATATCTTGCACTGGTCGAGAAACTTCATCAGCGTTCTATGACCGAAAACCCCCTCCTCCGTCGAGGGGCCGTTGCGGAAGGGGCGAAGATGATGTCGACCGAGACAGGCGAATTGACCACCGATCTTGCCGATTTCGTCCGCCGAGACTACCGGTTCAACGGGGTTTCAAAGCCAGTGCTGCAAACGGGACTGAACGGTCCGGCCATTATCGTCATCCATGAAATTTTTGGCTTCACGCCCGCTTTGGCGCGCCTTTGCCGTTGGTTGCGCGATGCAGGCTTTAGTGTCCATGCCCCCATTCTGCTCGGCAACCCGGACGCCAGCAATGATGAGGTGTTGCGACCCTCGCGCATCCTCTCCCTCTGCATCAGTCGAGAATTCAACCTCTTCGCTGAAAATCGCGCCAGTCCAATTGTCGATTGGCTAAAGCCCCTTGCACGTCAGCTGCACCAAGAATTTGGCGGTCCAGGCGTCGGCGTGATCGGCATGTGCCTGACCGGCGGCTTTGCCCTGAATATGGCGGTGGACGGAAGTGTCGTCGCGCCGGTTCTGGCGCAACCTTCCCTGCCCGTTGGCAAGGCTTCCGGGCTCGATGCGTCACCGCTAGAGGTGGCCGCGGTTCAGGCGCGGGTCGCCAAGGAAGGTCTGAGCTTCAGAGGCTTTCGCTTTCAGGGCGACCTCAGTTGCCAAGCGCCACGTTTTGAACGGCTACAGGCCCTGTTGGGCGATGGCTTTTTGGGCGTGGTTTTGCCCGACGCGGCAGCCAATCCCAACGGTATGAAGGCCAAAGGACGTCCGCCCCATTCGGTCTTTACCGGCGACCTGATCGACGCGCCGGACCAACTGACCCGCCAAGCCGTCGATGACCTCATCGCCTTTTACCGCGCCCGCCTCCTAAGCCAGTAAGGCTAGAACCGCTCGATCCGCGCGGCATAACAGCCGCGTTTGGCATAGTGGGCGTGGAGGTAGGCAATGCCGGGATTGGCCAACATCTTTTCAATCAAGGGCACGAGATCGCGCCCATCGACAAGATCAGCATCGACCATTTCGTGGGCGGCGTCGAAAGCGCGCAGCGAGATGGGTCGCACGGCCAGCGGTTCCGGAATGGCGTCAATCATCCGACAGGCGGTCTGCGCACCCTCGCGAACAAATATGGCGTGGCGCGACCGGTACGGCGTCTCGGCGGGCTGATGTTCGAAATTGATGAGGATCAGACTTTCGCCGGGCTGGGCATCGCGCACCTCGATCCGATCTGGAAACCCGGGACAAACATCGGCCACGTAGCGGCGGGCGCCGTGAGCAGCCAGGGCGGCATCCGAAAGACCATAGAGCGGCACAAAGGGTTGCGGGTCGAGGCCCATAACGACAAAGGACATGGGAAGGCTCCAACAAGGCAAGCTTGTCTCGCATGTTGCAAAAAGCGGCACCCGTATCGACCCGGTTCTTGCGACGGGCTCTCGTGTCCCTAGCCGAAACTCAATTCCGGATGGGCTGAGGCGCCATCGGCATTTTCGGGCAGATGACAGGTGAAGGTTGAGCCTTCTCCGGGCGCACTTTCCAAGGCAACCCAACCGCCGTGCAGTTCCACCAGCGCCTTGACGAGCGCCAGCCCAAGCCCCGCCCCGCCCCGGTCCCGACCGACAAAACGATCAAAAATATGGGCTTGGATATGATAGGGGATGCCCCGCCCGGTATCGGCGACCGACAGCTTGAGCTCGCCCGCATCGCGCGAGGCGATCAGCCTCACCTCCCCGCCAGTCGGCGTGGTGCGAATGGCAGCGTCGACCAGATGATCGAGGGCTTGCAATAGCCGCCGCGCATCGGCGCGAATGACGCCGACATCGGCCTCGTCGTCGAGCACGAGCTTCACCCCGCCCGCCTCGGCCAAGCGCTTGGCATTGGCCACCGCCCGCTCTAAGAGCTCGCGCACATAGACATCGCCAAGCGACAGGGCCATTTCATTGGCGTCGATCTGGGCCATGTCTAAGACGTCGTCAATGGAGCGGGCGAGTTGCTCGGCTGCGGCGCGAACCGAGCTCAAGTGTTGGCGAATTCGCGCTTGGGCGAGATCGGGCATGGTCTCAAGCAGTTCGGCATAACCGATGATGGTGGTCAGAGGCGTGCGCAATTCATAGGAGACATTGCCGACAAAATCGCGCTTCAGCCGTTGCGCCTCTTCCAGGGCCGCGGAGCGTTCCTCAACCGCGTTTTCCAATTCGCGGGTGGCGGTAATGTCGGAAAAGGCGATCAAGGTCGCCCCGTCCGGCAGGGGCCGCGTCTGATAGGCGACGAATCGGCGATCGGCCATCCGAATTTCACCCGTGATCGGCGCCCGCGCCTGCGGGTCGGGATCGGCGACGCGCGCCTTGAGCTCACGCCAAAAACTGCGGTCGTGCACCAGGGGCAGGCAAAGCTCGGCGATCCGATCAAAATCGGCGGCCTCGATCATGTCGGCGACGTCCAAACGCCAGAAGCGCTCAAAGGCCTCATTGTGCAGCCGCAGGCGTCCGTCGGAGCCAAACACCGCCACCGCATCGTTCAGCTTATCGAGTGTCGCTTGCTGGACCTGGGCTTGAGCATTGTACTGCGCCCTGAGGCGAATTTCGCCGGTGATATCGGCATAGAGGATTAAGAGCCCGCCCAGTGGGTGGGGCTGGCGTGCGACCCGAAGGGTGCGTCCGTCCGGCAAGGTCCAAAGCTCATCCGGTGCGGCGTCGAGCGCTTCATAATGGGCAAGCTCTTTCACCTTCCAAGCCGCATAGTCGACGGTTTCCGGCAGGCGGCGCCTTTGGCGCAACCGATCCAAAACCTCGCCATGGGTGGGCTTGTCCGCCAGCCAAGCCGGTTCGAGGCCCCACAACTCGGCAAAGGCCGTATTGTGGAACGATAAGCGCTTGTCGGCGCCAAAAATTGCCACCGCATCGGCCAAGCGGTTCAGGGTCTGGTCGTGTGCCTCTGTATGGCGGCGGAGCTTTTCGCGAATATCCTCGGCTTCTGAGGCGTCCAGCGCGATAGCCGCCGCGCCGCCGCCTTCCAAAGGCGTAGCTGCAACCTGTACCGCTTGACGCCGTCCGTTCAGGCTGACCCAGCGCACCAGTGACCGCGCTTCGCCTGCATGGGCCGCCTCTGACACCACCTGTTCGACGCCACGATCAAGGACGAGCCCCGCCATGACCGCCTGCTCAATGCTGCGGGCCTCAGTCGCTTTCAACCAGGCGCGGTTCGCCCAGACGAGCCGCTCTCCAGCTCCTAAGATCCAGGTCGGATGCGACAGCCCATCCAAAAATGCCGCAAACCGAGCGGCGGATGGCAGGCCCGCTGCGGCGGAAAGGCTAAGCCTTAACCAGGCAACAGCGCCAGAGACCCTGCCCTCGACAGTCAAGGTCCGCCGAATTCCGGGTTCAGCCTCGCCCGCCACTTCGAAATCACAAGGCTCGCCCCGTTCGGTCAGGGCTTCCAGCCGCGCGGCGTGGTTGGGGTCGGCCCGCAGGGCGGTCAAAATAGCCTCTGCCGCCGCCTCACGGGGCAGGCCCAGAACCGCCAAACAGGCGCCCAATCCATGCGCCCCGCCAGCGACGCGCGCCTCTTCACCCCTCACGGCAATCAGGACACTGTCAAAGGCGTCAGCGGCGGCTTCCGCAGCCTCAGCGCGCGATTTTTGCCGTGCAGCCTCTTCGGCTACCCCTGCCGCGCGTTCGGCGAACTCCCGCCTCTGGGAGAGCGCCCACAGCAAGGCCGCAAGAGCCAAACTGGTCCCGCCACTCGCAGCAAAAAAGGCCGGATCGAAGCCGCCCATTTCCGACAAATCCGTGAAGCGCCGCCGAACTCTGGGGCGAATCACCCGATCCTAGAGTCTGTCAGGGGAAAGTGGAATCCGGATTTACCGAAAAGACAAACCATCACCTCGGAAACCGGAATTAAAGAGAAGTTAGGGTCTCAACGCCTCAGTTCAGGGTTTGCCGCGAGATGCCTAGACGCCCGACGCAACGACCGTGAACGCCGCCTTCAGCTCGTGGTCAAAAGCGGCAATGGCCGATGCCATGCCATCGGGATGGCTAAAAACGCCTGCCGACACGGCGATGAAGTCGGCGCCCGCTCGGGCAAGGTCTGCGGCGCGCGCCACGGTGATGCCGCCGATTGCCACGCAAGGCGTTTGCATGGTTTCCTGCCAAATCGTCAGCAACTCTGGATCGGCGCGGGTGACAGCCTCTTTGGTGGAAGTTTCAAAAAACGCGCCAAACGCCACATAGTCAGCGCCAGCTTCCGCCGCTTCCATGGCCAGATGCCGACTGTCATGACAGGTGACGCCGACGGTGCGGTCCTTCCCGACAAGGCGTCTCGCCTGCGCACAACTTGCGTCCGACTGGCCCACATGCACCCCATCACAGTCAAGCGCGGCGGCAAGGTCTGGGCGGTCATTGAGGATCAGCGCGACATTATGGGCCCGCACCACCGGCGTCAGGGCCGCGACCGCAGCAGCGATCTCTGCGTCCGCAACGCCCTTCAAGCGAAGCTGCAAGGCGGCAACGTCGCCTGCGGCCAATCCCGCATCGAGCTGGCGCGCGAAGGTGGCAAGGTCCAGGATCTGCGGCGGGGTGATCAGATAAAGCCGACAGGGCTCACGTCGGATGTCAGCCATGGTCCGGCTCAGGCCGCAGACGAGGTCTGGTCGCGCACCAAGAGGGCATGGAGGCTATCGGCCGAATGGGCCTTGCGCAGCTGCTCGCGCAGCTCAGGCTGGCGAAGACGCCGCGACACCCGCGCCAACGACCGCAAATGCTCGCTATCGGCACCGGGCGGGGCAAAGAGGGCAAAGATCAGATCGACGGGTTGATCATCGACCGAGCCAAATTCAATCGGCGCATCCAGGCGCACAAACACAGCCCGCATACCGTCCAAGCCGCTCAACCGTGCATGGGGCACAGCGACGCCATAGCCGACGCCGGTTGATCCCAAGGCTTCACGCTCGCACAGAGCGTCAAAGACGCTGGCCGCTTCAAGGCCAAAAGCGCGGGCGGCGATCTCGGCGGTCAAGGCCAGAGCGTGACGTTTTCCGTCCGCATGAGCCTTAGGCAGAATGGCGCTCTTTTCGAGCCAGGCGCCGATGTCCATCTGTGTTTCTCGAACTCAATTTCGTTTCGCAAGCCCGACGCGCGGCCAGCGGCGCACTCCTTACGACTCCGCGCCGATTCCGCAAGCACGCGCGCCGCTGATCACGAAAATGTGGCGTGCCTGATCAAGGTCTGAGCGACAAGGACGGAGAGGCACCATTCGACGCCCGTTTTCCGAGCGCTGCGGCGCCCAGCGCGCCTGTGCGCTCTGGATCAATCCAACCAATATTGCCATCCGGTCTGCGATAGACCGCTGACATGCCGCCATGTCCGGCATTGCGAAATAGCACCACCGGCAGGCCGGTCAGATCGAGCTCCATCACCGCCATCGAAACGGTCATGGTTTTCAATTGTGCCTCGGTTTCGGCAATAATCGCCGCTTGAGGCGCGCCATCCCCGGCCGAGCCATCCGCCCCCCAATCATCTTCAAACGTGTCGTCATTGTCGTCGGGCGCGCGCAACACGACTAAGGCCGCGGTCTCGGCCTTTGGCGACGGCGCACCATGATGGTTTTTTAAGCGCCGCTTATAGCGGCGGATCCGCCCCTCGATCTTGTCGAGCGCGGCGGAAAACGCCGAGTGCGCATCCCCCCCCGGACCCTTGGCCACCAACTGCTGGCCAGACGCCAAGTGCAGCACAATATCGACATGGAAGGCGTAACGATCCTTGACCACAGTCACTTCCGCCGAGCCGCCACGATCAAAAAACTTGCCGACGCTGGCTTGCAACTCCTCCGAAATTCGGGTGCGCAAGGCGTCTCCAAGGTCGACCTGGCGACCCGCGACTTGAATATTCATGGCTGCGGTGGAGATGGAAGTGTTCATAAGTCTCTCCTTCGGGATCAGACGCGCGACGCCCCATGCAGGTCCTATCGGGAAGTCCTGTCAAGCGGACGGATCACTTCATCCGTGTTCGATCCCATCACGAAACCGCGACCCGTTTGCCAAGCTTCCGCCCGAGGTCCTTAAAACTTTCGCTCGCAACGGGATGAATTTGGCAGGGAGGTCGAAGCCTGGATGATTAGGACGAAGACAGCGCGCCCTTTACGGCGGCGAGGACTTGGGCCTCATCGTCAAAACGCAAAGCGATGGTGAAAACCTCAACCTGATCGCGGAAGGCGGGTGGCAGGCGGGCAAGGTCTTTTTCCGTGGTGGCAAGGATCGCACCGCCCTTGGCGGCTTCAGCCTGCAAGGCCTTCAACTCACGGGCACCATATGGCCTGTGGTCGGCGAAGGCGTGAAATCCGACCAGCGGCCAGCCTGCCGCTCTTAAGGCCCGTTCGACCTTCCAGGGCTTGGCCACGCCGGCAAATCCCAGCACCGGTTGATCATTGGCGGGCCGATTGGGATGCAGGCGGGCCACAGCGATGGGCTTGGCAGATAAGGCCTGGCGCAAGGTGTCGTCGAGGGTATCAAGGCCAACCGGCAAAACCACAACCACCAGATCAGCCCGCGCTAAGCCAACCGCAAAAGGTTCGCGCAGCGGTCCCAAAGGACAGATATCGCCATGGCCAAAAGGCCACTCGCCGTCGCGGCTTTCGCCGTCGACAACGATGATCGAGAGGTCCTTAACCAGAGCCGGATTTTGGTGCGCGTCGTCGAGCACCACAACGCGCGCACCGGCCTTGACCGCTGCCTCTGCGCCCGCCACGCGGTCACGGGCAATAATGACGGGTAGATCGGCACTCAACATCAAGGGCTCGTCGCCAACCTCGGCGGCGGTGTGACGCTGCGGATCGACCCGCAGCGGACCTGGCTCAGACCCGCCATAGCCCCGCGACAGCACGCTTACCGCGACACCTTGCGCGGACAGGAGCCGGGCGAGCTCACGCGCGACAGGCGTCTTTCCAGCCCCTCCGACGGTGAGATTGCCCACCGAAATGACAAACGCCCCCACGCGGACAGGAACGGTCGTGCGCAGGCGCCTCGCGGTCAGGGTGGCGAAGAGACGTGCGGCGGGCGCCAGCACAAGCCGCGCCCAAGCGGGCGGCGGGGTCCGGCTATACCACCATCGCGGCGTGGAGAGTTTCACGACGCCGCTCCCACCAAGGTCAGGATCTGCGAGGCGGCGGCTTGCAGCGCCCCATCTTCCGTACTCGCCAGCCGAAAGGCCCGTTCCGCCCGAGCCCGATCCGCTTCCGGATGGTTCAGCGCCGCCCGAAATGCGTCTCCAAGGTCCGTCGCTCCTGAAACATAAAGGACAGCCTGCGCCTGCTCCAGCGCTGCGAACACCGGACGCCAGTTTTCCACATGTGGCCCCGAAACAAAGGGGCAGGACAGGCGCGCAGCCTCCAGCGGGTTGTGTCCGCCAATCCCCGGCAAAATACTGCCGCCGATCAGGGCGATCCGCGCCAAGCGAAACCACAGACCAAGCTCGCCCAAGGTGTCGGCGACAAGAACCTGGGTGAGCGGCGTGACCCCTTCATCAAGACTGCGTCGCGCCACTTCCAAGCCACGCGCCCTAGCCAGGGCAACGATATCACCGCCCCGCGTCGGATGGCGCGGCGCAATGACGAGCAAGGGCGAGCTAGGATGGGCCATGACCATCTCGAACGCCTGCAGCACCCCCTCGTCTTCACCCGGATGGGTGGATGCGGCCAAGAGCAAGGGCCTCTGCCCCAAGGCCTCGCGGGCGTCGCGCAAACTGACTCCATCGACCGGTAAGGCGTCGCCCGCCAGCTTCAGATTGAGCTCGCCATCGCGGCGGGCGCCCAATTGGGCGAGCCTGACGCCAGAATCTGCATCCTGGGCCAGCACCAGATCAAAGGCGCCAAACAGCCGTCGTGCGGCGCTTGGAAAACGTGCCCAGCCCGTAAGGCTTGCTTCCGACAATCGCGCTGAGACCAGGGCAAGCTTTACCCCCTGGGCGTGGGCCGCCAAGACGAGGTTTGGCCAGATATCGCTTTCCGCCAGAACGCCAACCGTCGGCCGCCAGTGAAAGAGGAACCCCGCCACGGCACTCGGGGTATCGAGCGGTGCGAACTGGTGAATGGCATCATCAGGCGCACGGCGACGCATCAATTCGGCGGAAGCCACAGTGCCAGAGGTGAAAAGTAGGCCAAGGTCGGGTCGCGCCGCGCGCAGGGCTTGGGCCAGCGGTAACAAGGACAAGCTTTCGCCAACACTGGCCCCGTGCAGCCAGACCAATTGGCCGGGCGGGCGGGCGCGCACCGGTTTGCCCAAGCGCTCATTCAGTCGGGCCAGGTCTTCCTTACCCGCCGCCGCCCTTTGCCGCAGCAGGGCGGGCGCCAAGGGGGATAGACCTTGGGTGGCCAAATGATAGAGCGCCAAACTTAGGGGCATCACGCGAGCAAGGCCGCTGCTGCAGCATCGGCGGCGTTCAACTCGGCCTCCCAAGCGTCGGTCAGGGCGCGCAGGCTGGGCTCATCGGCGGTGCGGGGCGCGTGGTGCGGGCCGCTCCAAACAATGGCGCCACGACCAAAAGGCAGGGGGAGTATGGAGCGATCCCAGCTGTTCAGCCGTATGGCCGGTCGACAGGCCATTCCGACCAGCAAGACCGGCGCAGGCGCTAGGCCTGCAAGCGTGGCTGGCCCTAAGGTCATGCGCTGGGCAGGTCCCCGTGGCCCATCGGGCGTGATGGCGATGCCGTGACCGGCCCTGATCCATTTCAGCGCATCGCGAAAGGCTTGAGCGCCGCCCTTGGCGCGCGCCGCCCCCGCCGATTTGGCCGCCGAACCGCGAATGGCGGGAAAGCCCAACTTGGCCATGGCCAGCGCGATAAATTCGCCATCTGCCGAAAGGGACACCATCGCTCTTGGCTCTTGGGCGCGACCGATGGGCCAACAGGCCGGCGAAAGCCCGATGCTGGCATGCCAAAAACAGACCACAACGCCGGTCCCGCCATCCCAAACCTGCTCCGCCTTTTCAAGTCCCTCCACCTGCCAACGCAAGGTGCGGATGCAGAGCTTGAGATAGGCAGCGAACAGATTGGCAAGGACGCCCTGCACCCACCGGTTGCGGAAAAACTGCTTCATAGACCAAGGGCTCCTGGGACGGAGTCCAGATTTTGCGCTCGCGCCATCCGGGCATAAAGGCCGTCCTGGCGCACCAGCGCCTCATGGGCCCCGGCTTCGACCACACGGCCACGGTCAATGACATAGATGCAGTCTGCCTTGCGCACCGTGGCGAGGCGATGGGCGATCAAAATGGTCGTGCGGCCAGCCATGAGGCGCTCCAAGGCCTCTTGCACCTTGATCTCGCTTTCAGCATCAAGCGCGCTGGTGGCCTCATCGAGCAGGAGGATCGGCGCGTTCTTTAAAAAGGCCCTGGCAATGGCGATCCGTTGCCTCTGCCCACCGGATAGCCGCGCGCCTGCCTCGCCGACCGCAGTGTCATAGCCATTGGGAAGATCAAGAATGAAGTCGTGGGCGGCGGCGGCACGGGCGGCGTCCTCAATCTCTTCGCGCCTTGCGTCCGGGCGCGCATAGGCGATATTGGCGACCAAGGTGTCGTCGAACAGAAACGGCTCCTGCGTCACCAGGGCGATATTTTTGCGCAAGGATTCGAGCGTGACCCCGCGCACGTCTTGGCCATCAATGGCGATGCGCCCGCCAGTCGAATCAAAAAAGCGCGGGATCAGGTTCAAGGCTGTCGACTTGCCGCCGCCCGAGGGGCCGACAAGGGCAATGGTCTCGCCCCTGCGGACCGAAAGGCTAACCTCCGCCAAGGCGGGTGCATCCGGTGCATAGGCAAATGACACGGCTTCAAAGGCGATTTCCGCATCCTTCACCAACAGGGCCTTGGCGTCGGGGGCGTCGGCAATTTCCGGTTGAATGTCGAGGGCTTGCAATAATCGTCCCAAGGCGGCGGTGCCTTCAGTGATGACGGTTTGCAAATTGGCAAGTTGGCGCAAACTTTGGTTCATCGCCAGAAAGGCGGTCAGATAGGTGGCGATCTGGTTGAAGCCCAAGCCGCGCCAACCCGAATAAGCGATCACCGCTGCAATCATAGCCGCACCCAGGGCTTCGACGGCGGGTGCGGCACCTGCCCGAGCGTTCGCGCCCTTGATGATGTGTTTTTGCCGTCGCTCGACGACCTCGCGAACCCGCGCGTCTTCGAAGACCTCGCGGCCATCGATCTTGATCACCTTTATCCCGTCAAGGCTTTCCAGCACAGCGGTGGAAAGCGCCGCCGTCTCGTTCATCGCACCGCTGGCGGCTTTTCGGGTGCGCTTGGAAAAATTGCGCATGGTCAGGGCGGCGGCCGGCACCGTCGCCAGGACGATCAGCGTCAGCACCCAATCCTCCCGGCCCATCACCACGAACATGGCGAGCACGGTGAGAAGGTTTTGCGTATAGTTGATCACCCCATTGGTCAGACCTTCACGCACCAGGGTCGCGTCATAGAGGACCGACGATAGGTAGCTGCCAGAATGGGCTTGCCGAAGGCGCGCAAGGTCGGCACGGATCAGGCTGCCGAACAGAGCCAATTGGATCTTACCAACAATCGAATGGCCGATGCGATTGACCAAGGTCGCTTGCGCGATCTGGGCCCCGGCGCGCATGACGCCGATCACCACAATGGCGAGCGGCAGAGCGAGCATCGCATCCTGGCGATGGGCGCCGATGACATATTTCAGCGCTGGGTCGAGCAGCCACACGAGCACCGCCGATAGACCTGCGACCAGCACGGCGCACAGCCCGGCCAGAGCCATTTCGGGCCATCTGGGCTTTAGCCAGGTCGTCGCGAATCGTCGGACGATCTGGGGAGCTTTTGAAGCGGGGGTGGCAACGCCGTCAGGGCTCATGATCGGGGAGGTCGGATGAACTGGGGGCCTTGTCAAGCTTGGCGGCGCGAGTAAGCACGTCTCAGCCGCTTTCCTTACCCCTTCGCATGGCCTAACTGTGGCAAACGCCGCCGCCCCTAACTGTTCGAGTTGATTTTGCCCAAGTTCGACCTGACGACGCCTTTTGGGCGATTTAAGACCTATCTCGACATGCTGTGGAAGGACCACGCCTATCTGCGCGTCGGCTTCCAAAACGCCCACTGGATCGGCGACAAGTTGATCCGCACCAACCAGCCCTGGCCGTTTCAACTCAAGTGGTGGCGCGACCATGGCGTCAAGACGGTGATCAATCTTCGCGGCGGCGGCTATGAGACAAGCTTTTATGTGCTGGAGCGCGAAGCGTGCAAAAATCTGGGTCTGAACCTCGTCAACTTTGCCGTCTCTTCGCGCGAAGCTCCAACCCGCGATCAGGTCTTGGCGGCGGTCGAGATGTTCAATGCGGTTGAATATCCCGCCATCATGCACTGTAAATCCGGCGCCGATCGGGCAGGAATTATGAGCGTCCTCTATGCCCATCTGCACCTGGGTCGCCCCTTGCGCGATGCCTTGAAGGAGGAGTTGAGTTTTCGCACCCTCCACTCGAAGGCGGGCCTTACCGGCGTGCTCGATTACACGTTCGAGCGCTATTTTCAGGACGGTGAAGCGCAAGGCTTGAGTTTTGTCGAATGGGTTTCGCGCCCCGAATACGACCCCGTCGCCCTAAAGGCAGAATTCAAGGCCAGTTGGTGGGGCGCGCTCCTCACCGAGAAGCTTTTGCGGCGGGAATAGAACGCCGTTTAGGCGATGCGCCCAGACAGGCTTTCTTCAAAGTCACGCATCATTTCCGCATATTCGTCGAAACTCATCGGTGCGACCGTGTGCATGCGGCTGCGATACCGCCAAAAATGCACCACATGTTGCAATTGGCCCATCAGGTCGCCCATCTGGAGAAAGAGCGCAGGCGCCGACAGCAAAAACTGTTTGAAGGCGAGCGGATTACTCTTCTCCGTCATCTCCTTATAGGCATTGTCATAGGTGCGAATACGGTCCGCCAATTCGTTGAACGACAAGACCATTAATCGGCCCAGGCGGCGGCGGCTGGCTTCTAAGGCCAGCATGGTCTCGTTTTCCAATCCTCGCGACGGCTGGCGATCCTTCATCTCTTGAATGACCGCGGGAATATCGCGCTCAATGGCCTTGGCTGACCACTTGTAATAGAGGAAGCCCTTCCAAGCGAACATGCCTTCGCGGAACTCAGGCATGGTCAGACGCAGGGTTTCACGCAAGGGATCGAGATCGCCATCATAACGGCTGGCGAGCATCTTCTTGACCAACCGAGTGACCGCCTCGTTGCGGGCTTGGCCGCTGAGCGACATGGAAACCAGGAGCGAGATTTCGTTATAAACGAAATTCTCCATGCTCATGATGTCTTTCAGGCTGAGCTCGAAATAGCGCGAATCCGGGCTTAGGTCGTAACGGATAAGCCATTCCCGCAACAGGAAGGGATCAAAGGAGGGCAGCTTGTCGAGCGCCTCCAACATTTGCAAATCCTTCGCCCGGCGGGTCAGTTCGCCGCCAATGGCTTCGGCAAGGCACTGCAAATAATTTGGCTGGCCGATGAACACATAGCCACCGCCCATTTCTAGGGACGAGAAATCGAGCGGAATAAGAATCTTGGTCGCCGTCAGTCGCCCATCGGGAAAGATGTCCTTTTCGTTGCTGCGCAGGCGGTGCTTGACGACAAAGGCCCGGTTCAGCACGGGGTGGGAGAAAAACGGCGTTCCAATCGGCTCATTGTCTTGCTGGGCGTTTTCGTAGACCCGCAAAAGGTTGAGGACGCGCGAGGTCGACCCTGACTTGTGAAGCATCACAAGACTACGGACATTGCTCTCGACTTGCGTACGTTTTGGCTTTGGCGCGCGGGACATGGGAAGCATAACACAGGTGAAAACTGATCTCACACTCTGCATGGAAAAGATGAAATTAGTGTTTGCTGAAGACGGCGATAAGCGTTTTCGCAAGCGCACCCAGAGCTGTGCGCATTAGGTCTCCCCTTCGGATCAATTTTCCGCTATGGGCCGCCCATGAATGAAAAGACGCCGCCCTCCCCCTCCCTGCCAGCCGTAAAGTCGACGGAGGAAGACGGTTGGGCGACGGCGCGCACGCTGGCAGAAGCCCTGCCCTTTATCCAAATCTATGACCGCGAAACCGTGGTGATCAAATATGGCGGCCACGCCATGGGCGAAGATGCCGTGGCGCAAAAATTTGCCGCCGACGCTGTGTTGCTCAAGCTTTTGGGGTTGCACCCGGTGGTGGTGCACGGTGGCGGGCCACAGATCAGCCGGATGCTCGACCGGGCCGGCGTCAAATCAACCTTCATCGATGGTCTGCGGGTCACCGACAAGGCGACCATGGAGGTTGCCGAAATGGTGCTGTCCGGCGCGATCAATAAAGAGATTGTCCATTTCATCAATCGGGCGGGCGCCGAAGCCGATGTGCGCGGTGTCGGACTGTCAGGCAAGGATGCTCGCCTGATCACGGTGGAAAAGGCCACTCGCACCGTCAAGGACCCAACCTCGAAGCTCGAACAGGTTGTCGATCTTGGCTTTGTCGGCGAGCCTTCCGAGGTTGACCCGAAAATCGTCGAAGCCTTGATCTTCGCCGATCAGGACTATGTGCCGGTCATTGCCCCCATCGGCGTCTCCCGCGAGGGCGAGACCTTCAACATCAATGCCGATACGGTCGCGGGCGCCCTGGCCGGAGCCTTGAAAGCCAAACGCATGCTGCTGCTGACCGATGTCAGCGGCGTATTGGGGCCGGACGGCCAACTCATCCGGCAGCTGACCGTGGCCGAGGCCCGCGAAGCCATTCGCTCCGGCGTCGCCACCGGCGGCATGATCCCAAAGTTGGAGACCGCCATCGCCGCTGTCACCCAAGGGGTGGAAGCCGTGGTGATCCTCGACGGTCGCCGCCCGCACGCCATGTTGGTCGAGCTCTTTACCGAACACGGCGCTGGCACGCTGATTAAGCCTTGAGGCGCGCGCATGACGCCGAGCGCAGCGCTGTTTGACATCGACACCTGGATCTTCGATCTCGACAATACCCTCTATCCGCCAGAGACCAATTTCCTCGCCTTGATCGATGCGCGGATCACCGAGTTTGTCATGCACGAAACCGGTCTGGATCGCGACGCAGCCTATCAGCTGCAACGCCGACTGCTGGATGATCACGGCACAACGCTGGCTGGGCTCATGGGGCAGTATGGCATTGACCCTTACCGGTTTCTCGATGAGGTGCATGACGTCTCGCATGAGAGCCTCAAACCAGACCCGGACCTGCGCGCAGGCCTGGTGCGTTTGCCGGGACGCAGGCTTGTGTTCACCAATGGCGGGGCCAAACATGCCGAAAACGTCTTGGAAACCTTGAACCTCTCCGACCTCTTCGACGAGGTGTTTCACTTAGAAGCCGCCGATCTGATCGGCAAGCCGAGGCCGCATGCCTATGACAGCCTGATCAGAACGCACGGCGTCCGCCCCAAGACCGCCTGTTTCTTCGAAGACAGCGCGCGCAATCTGGCGCCCGCCGCTGAGCTGGGCATGACGACGGTGCTTGTCGGGCCCCATGCGGCCGATGCCGTGGGCGACTTTATCAGCTATCGTACCGAGCGCCTGCCGCCCTTCCTGAGGGCCGTCCAGGTCCGGTCCTCGTCCGCCAACCCGACGCTGTGAAAGATAAGCCATGACTGCTGTTGAAACCCTCTCCGCGCGCATCGAGACTCTTTGGGACGCGCGAGCCGACCTGACGCCCGCCAGCCATGAGGCCAGAGATCTGGTCGGGGCCGTGTTAGATCAGTTGGACGATGGCAAGCTGCGCGTGGCCGAAAAGCTGGACGGCGCTTGGGTGACCCACCAATGGCTGAAAAAGGCCGTGCTCTTGTCATTCCGCCTGTGGGACTTTGGCCTGATGGGCGGGGCGGGGGGCGCGGCCCTTACGACGCCGACGGGCCTTGGTCCCTGGTGGGACAAGGTGCCCGGCAAGTTTTCCGGCTGGGACGCCGACCGCTTTGCCGCAGCAGGCTTGCGGGCTGTTCCCGGCGCAGTGGCAAGGCGTGGCGCCTTTATCGCCAAGGGCGTCGTTCTGATGCCGAGCTTTGTCAATATCGGCGCCTATGTGGATGAGGGAACCATGGTCGATGGGTGGTCGACCGTCGGCTCCTGCGCTCAGATCGGCAAGAATGTGCATCTGTCCGGCGGCGTGGGCATTGGCGGCGTCTTGGAGCCCTTGCAGGCCAATCCCACCATTATTGAAGACGACTGCTTCATCGGCGCGCGGTCAGAAGTGGCCGAAGGCGTGGTGGTGGAGACGGGCTCGGTTCTCGCCATGGGGGTCTATCTCTCGGCCTCAACCAAGATCATCGATCGCGCGAGCGGCGAGGTGTTTCGCGGCCGTGTACCCGCCTATTCGGTCGTGGTGCCCGGCAGCCTGCCGGATCCCAAAGGGGGGCCAAGCCTTTATTGCGCGGTGATCGTCAAGCGGGTCGACGCGCAAACCCGGGCCAAAACCTCGATCAACGATCTTCTGCGCGACTAGAGCGTCAAGCCCAACCCCGCGCGGCCTATCCTTGGGATGGACGCTCCCTGTTAATCAGAGGTCCGCGCACCCGCCTTCTTGGCAAAACTGAGGGCGGCTTCGGCGAGCGGTAAGACCCGTTCGCCCATGGCCACTGCTTGCGGGCTGGCGGCGGTTCCGTCGCGGACCCGACCGGCTATGCCCTGGCAGATAGCGCCGAGGCGAAAGAGGTTATAGGCGAAATACCAGTCGAGATTGGGCAAGCCCGCGCGCCCGGTGCGGGCGCAATAGCGCTCTACCGTCTCCTCAAGACTGGGGATGCCCATGGCCTGCAGGTCGAGCCCGGCGAGCCCGGAGCGTTCGGCCGATGACATGACCCACTGCATCAAGAAATAGCTGAAGTCCGCCAAGGGATTGCCAAGGGTCGACAACTCCCAATCGAGCACCGCGACAACGCGCGGTTCGCTGGGATGGAGAATCATATTGTCCAGCCGGTAATCGCCATGCACAATGGTGGTCTGGTCATCGACAGGCGTGGTTTCCACCAGCCAGTCCATCAAGAAATTCATCGGCTTGAGCGTTTGGGTTTCAGAAGCCCGATACTGCTTCGACCAGCGATCAATTTGGCGGGAAAAATAGTTTCCAGGCTTGCCGAAATCCGCCAGCCCAATCGCGGCGTAATCGGCCAGGTGTAGATCGGCCAAGGTGTCGACCTTGGCCTCAAAAATCGCCCGGCGCTCTGCGGGCTCTGCGTCCGGTAGGCGGGTATCCCACAGGATGCGGCCCTCGACATTGTCCATCACATAGAACATTGAGCCGATGACCGCTTCGTCGGAACACAGCGCATAGGCCTTGGCGACGGGGAAATGGATGGTGTTGAGGGCACTGATGACGCGAAACTCGCGGTCCACCGCATGGGCAGACGGCAAGAGCTTGCCCGGCGGTTTGCGGCGCAGCACATAGGTGTGGGACGGTGTGACCAGTTGGTAGGTCGGGTTAGACTGGCCCCCTTTGAATTGACGAACCTCCAAAGGACCGGAAAAACCTTCCACATGCTGGGTCAGCCAGGCAAACAGCGCCGTCTCGTCGAAGCGGTGACGGTCTTCCACCGGCTTGGTGCCGGAAAAGGTTTCCTGAGCGTTCGCGTCGGTCATAGTCCCTCCCTGGGTCCATCCCTGGCCGCTATGGCGGGTCTGCGGCGCTTGGTCTTGCCGCTTAGTCTAGGGCCTTGCAGCAATCTACGCCACCCTGACGCAGGGTCGGGACCTACCGTACCTTGCGCGGGTCCATCTCCCAGGGTTTTTGGGCGTTGGAGGCGGCTGGGCGGTGGGTCAGGTCGGGGATCCAAACGGTCCGCCCGCAGATGCGCTTTTCCGGGTCCCACCAATTGTGCGCCGCTTCACACGCCCGCCCCGGCGCGAGCCAAAGCCGATCATAGAGGATGGCGGCGCCTGCGCAGAGGAAGAAGCCCAGGATCACCAGCCGTTTCACATTGGCGAGATAATCGTTCATGTCCGGCCTTATGACGTCTGGGCGCCGTTACGGCAAGTTGCGACAGCACTTGACTGTTGCCTCCGGCTCGCGTTTGAGAAGACAAAACCCCCCATTTGCGGTGAGGAAGTCAAGCGCCATGAAGGTTCTGGTCCCGGTTAAGCGGGTCATCGATTACAATGTGAAGGTGCGGGTCAAGCCGGACCAAACGGGTGTCGATCTCGCCAATGTCAAAATGTCGATGAATCCGTTCGATGAGATCTCGACGGAAGAGGCGGTGCGCCTGAAGGAAAAAGGTGTCGCCAGCGAGATTGTCGTCATCTCCATCGGCCCTGCCCAAGCCCAAGAGACCTTGCGCACGGCCCTGGCCATGGGCGCTGATCGCGGCATTCTTATCCAAACCGATCAGGACCTGGAGCCCTTGGCGGTGGCCAAACTCCTGAAGGCCGTGGTGGCAGAAGAAGCGCCGGGTCTGGTGCTGCTCGGCAAGCAGGCCATCGACGGCGATAATAATGCCGTGGGCCAGATGCTGGCCGCCCTGCTCGACTGGCCGCAAGCGACCTTTGCCTCAAAGATTGAGATTTCGGGCGACACCGCCACCGTCACCCGCGAGGTTGATGGCGGGCTGCAAGTGCTGTCGCTCAGCCTGCCCGCCGTGGTGACCGCCGACCTGCGTTTGAACGAGCCGCGCTATGCCTCGCTGCCCAACATCATGAAGGCGAAGAAGAAGCCGATCGATATCAAGCCTGTCGCCGATTATGGCGTCGATGTCGCGCCGCGCTTGACGGTCCTTAAAGTTGCCGAGCCCCCCAAACGTCAAGGCGGGGCCAAGGTCGAATCGGCGGCAGATCTGGTGTCGAAGTTGAAGAACGAAGCAGGAGTGATCTGATGGCTGTTCTGGTAATCGCCGATCATGACGGCGCCACCGTACGCGACACCACAGCCAAGACGGTGACGGTCGCCCTTGCCATCGCTTCAGACGTCGATGTGCTGGTGGCGGGCGGCTCTGCCGCTGCGGCCTCAGCGGCGAAGATTTCTGGCGTTCGCAAGGTGCTGACCGCCGAGAGCACAGGCCTTGGTCACAACCTCGCCGAAGCCTTGACGGCGCTCGGCGAACAGTTGGCCGGTGGCTATGAGGCCATTCTCACGCCTGCGACCTCGGTGGGCAAAAACTTCGCGCCCCGTTTGGCCGCTAAGCTCGACGTGGCCTTGGTGTCGGACATTATCGAGGTGGTGGACGCCAAGACCTTCGTGCGCCCCATCTATGCCGGGAACGCGCTTGAAACCGTCAAGGTCGGCGAGGGGCGGTTTGTCGCCACCGTCCGGGCCACGGCGTTCAAGGCCGCCAGCGAAGGCGGCGCCGCGCCGATTGAAGCCGTCCCAGCGTCCGACGCGACCGGTCGGGCCGCGAGCTTTGTCTCCGAAGAAGTGGTCAAGTCGGATCGGCCAGAGCTGGCAGGGGCCAAGATCGTTGTGTCGGGCGGTCGCGCCCTTGGCTCGGCCGAAGAGTTCCACAGGGTGATTGAGCCTTTAGCCGACAAGCTCGGCGCAGCGGTGGGGGCGAGTCGCGCCGCCGTTGATGCTGGCTATGCGCCCAATGACTACCAGGTCGGACAAACCGGCAAGGTGGTAGCCCCTGATCTCTATGTGGCGGTGGGCATTTCTGGGGCGATCCAGCATTTGGCGGGCATGAAGGACTCCAAAATCATCGTCGCCATCAATAAGGACGCCGACGCGCCGATTTTCCAAATTGCCGATTATGGACTGGTAGCCGATTACAAGGTGGCGGTGCCCGACCTGATGGCCGAGTTGGAAAAGATCGGCAAATAGCGACAAATTGTCCTGATATATCAATATTGAGACGTACGGGGGGCCAAGCATTGGCCCCCCTTTTTTTGCCTCCGACATTTTTTAAACCGCAACAATCGCGTGAGAATGGCGACCGATGCCCTTTGGGTCGCGTATTGGCGGATGGGAGCCTTCGGTCAAACTTCTGAAATAGAGGGTAATTTTCGACCCCATATGATATTATATTGTGCAATTATTATGAAATAAATTTCCATATCAAATAATTATCGATTTAATATTTGAATGAATTTTTTATGGTTTCCGCTATGACTTCAGTTGTAAACGATACTGTCTCGTGATAGCGACTCTCATATATTCATTTTTCCGCCATAAAAATCTATTTCCTCTGGTCTTTTATTGTTTTTTCTATTTTTGGCTGTATTGAAAGACTCAAATTTCGACGGGCCTTCCTTAAGGAGTAGCACTTTGACCCCTTCCCGGCGCGAGAGCTTGATCGGTGCAACCAGCTTGGCGCTCGGCGCGAGCCTTGGTGGACGCGCGGCCTTGGCCGCGACCAGCAGCGCCTCCGTCAATGGAGTGATCAATGTTTTCAGCTTCGCTGGCGGCAACTCTGCGCCTGTGATCATCAAGCCTGGATTTGTTGGGTTGAGTTTCGAGAAATTTGCCTTGGCCGATGGCCTCTTTTCGACACGCAACGCCAATCTTTCCGCTTTGATCTCAACGTTTAAATTCATGGGTTCGAGCTATTTGAGGATTGGTGGCAACACTGTCGATACGGTCAAGTGGAACCAAAACGGCAATGGCACAGGGTACAACGAGGTGGCGCCCGCCAATATCGCTCAATTGCGAGCTTTTCTCGACCGAGTCGGCTGGCAGGTCATTTATGGTGTTAATCTTGCCACCTCGACGCCAGATTTGGCCGTCGCCGAGGTCAATTGTGTGGTGCAGACCTTAGGGGATCGCCTCTATGCGGTCGAATTTGGCAATGAGCCCAATTTCTTCAACAACCAAAAGTATCCGCCCCCGACGGGATATTCCAGCTGGACCTACGCCTTGTATATTAATCGCTGGAAGCAGTTTGCTGACGCCGTCCTACACGCTCAGCCCAATATTCGGCTGGCAGGTCCAGAATTTATTGGCGATCTGGGCTGGTTCAAACAATTCCTAGCTGACACTCAATCCTACCCTCTTTCACTCGCCACCTTTCACTATTACCGTGGCAGCGGGACGCAGCCCTCAGACAATATGACAACGCTGCTGAGTCCAGACTCGAACCATGCCAGCCAAGTTGCTGCGGCAAGTCAATTGGCGGCCAGCCGCCCATACGGACTGCCTCTGCGAATGGCTGAGGTGGGGTCTTATTTAAGTCCGCCAAAGTCAGGATCGAATGGCGGCAACACCTATAGCGGTGCCCTCTGGGCGATTGATCACGTTTTCCAATCCGCCATCCATGGCGCGAGCGGCGTCAATTTCCATTGCGTCAGTACAGCCAACTACACCGCTATCGAAAATAAATGGGAAAGAACAACGACGGGCCTTCGGCCCGCATTTTGGGGTTTAGTATTTGCCGCCAAGACCCAATACTATGTAAATAATCACTCTACTGCGAATGTTGTGCAGAATTCGATAATTATGACCGGGAAAGCAAACCCTTATTTTTCTGCATATGCTATCCGAGCAGACAGTGATTGTGGCGTCGTCATTGTCAATAAAGACCCGAGCACCACACTGAACATGACCGTCAATTTCAACAGTAACATCGAATATGCGACGCTCATTCAAATGGGGGGACTAGCCCTCACCGCGTCGACACCGCCGCCGATCTGGCAAGCTAGCTTCTCGCGGACTCAGTTCCACGCCATGCCGACCAAGCCTCAAGACGTGGGCATTTCCGGAACCCAGGCGAGCCTGATTGTCCCTCCGGCCTCCGCCACCTATCTCGGCGTCACCTGCCAGCATGCCGTCTAGCGTTTGTCAGGAAAAAGTGGAAGCCGGTTTTTCCGAAAAGACAAACGAAAACAGAGGGATTTCGTGTCGGTCTGATTCGACAAGAATCTGACAGACATGACAGCCGGGCTTAGGTCCTCCGGGGTTAAGTTTCGTGGTCGGCGGTTTCGCGCTTCGGACTTGCCGCAGCGGGAACGGCCCCCTACTTAACCCGTGCGATCACCCCTGAGGACTTGTCTATGCCTGAACCCAAGATCACAAGTCCTCGGTTCCGCCGCGGCACCTTTTGGCCGATCACGCTTGCAGTCGCTGTGGCCTGGGCGGCTTCCCCCCTTGCGGCAGGCAGGGATGACGTGGCGCAAGCCCTGAAGGACCCGTTGCGCCCTGAGCGGGCCCGCGAACTGGATGCGGCCCGCAAGCCCCTGGAGGTCCTGACCTTTGCGGGTGTTAAGCCGGGCGACAAGGTGGCCGAGCTCATGCCCGGCGCGGGATACTACACCATCCTGTTCAGCGATATTGTTGGGCCGCGCGGCAAGGTCTATGCCGTGGCACCCGCCGAAATCCTCAAGCTTGGCCCGCGTGCCACCGACGGCATTACGGCGCTCCAGCCGACCCACAAGAATATCGTGCTGCAGACCCCTTCCCTGAACGCCTTCGATCCGCCGGAAAAGCTCGATCTCGTCTGGACCTCGTGGAACTATCACGACTTCCATGATCCCTTCATGGCCCCGACGGATGCGGGCCTGACCAACCGGGCGATCTATGCCGCCCTCAAGCCCGGCGGGGTCTATATTGTCGTCGACCATCAGGCGGCGGCGGGCTCTGGCGTGCGCGACACCAACACCTTGCACCGCATCGACGTCGAGGCGGTGAAGCGCGAGGTGCAAGCAGCAGGCTTTCAGCTCGACGAAACATCAAACCTGTTGGCCAACCCAAATGATCCCCACACCGCCAATGTCTTTGATGGCTCGGTTCGCGGCCATACCGACACCTTCGTGCTGAAATTTCGCAAACCCGCAAGCTGAGGCCGGGCGCCGCCGCGCTTGACGCTGAGGCCGCCGACGACGATAAGCGGTCGCGCCCCTGAAGGGTGTTCTGGGGCGTCTTCTGGCGCGTTTTCTGGATAGAGCTAAATTTCCTGATGGAACAAGAGAATTCCCGTAACACCATCACCTTCATGATCGTCGCCATGGCGATGTTGATGGCCTATTACGTGCTCGTCCTGCAACCGGCGGAAAAGCGCCGCGAGTTGAACGCCCTTCGCGCCAAGGCAGCCGCTGTACAGCAGGTCGCCCTGGGCACGCCAACAGCCCCTGTTCTCTCGCGAGACGACGCTCTGCGCGCCAGCCCCCGCGTGCAGATCAAGACCCCAGCCTTACAAGGCTCGATCTCGCTGCGCGGCGGCCGGATCGACGATCTGTTCTTGAGCCAATATCATGTCAGCCTGGCAAAAGACGCCCCGCCGGTGGAGCTGTTTCGGCCCGAAGGCGTGCCCTTAGCCTATTTCGCTGATTTCGGCTGGACGGGCGCCACCGGCGCTCCAACCGGCCTGACCGACTGGCGCCAAACTGCGGGCGGCGAGCTTAGCCCCAACCATCCCGTGGTGCTGAGCTATGATAATGGCCAGGGCCTGACCTTCCAGCGCACCATCGCGGTAGATGACCAGTTCATGTTCACCGTCTCGGACACCGTCACCAACCACGCCGCCCAAGCAGTGACCTTGGCCCCCTATGCGTCGGTGCAGCGTCAGGGCAAGCCGCAACTGACACCGAACATCTTAATCCATGAGGGCGGCGTCGGCGCACTGGGCGACGACCACCATTTGCAACTGCAAGCCTTTAAGAACTGGAAGGACAAGGCCGACACCTTGCTGCCGTCCACAGGCGGGTGGGCGGGCATCACCGACAAATATTGGCTCGCCGCCGTCATTCCCGATCAGCATGAAGCTGTCACTGCGGGCTTTCGCGTCTCGTCAGTGCGTGGGATCGACGTCTATGAAGCCAACTATATTGGCCGACCACAAGCCATCGCCCCCGGCGCGTCCGCCACGGAAACCCGCCATATTTTCGCCGGTGCCAAACGGGTCGCCCTGTTGCAATCCTACGAGCAGACCTTGGGCGTGCCGCGATTTGATGATGGCGTCGACTGGGGAAATCTGTGGTTCATTACCCGCCCGGTCTTTTGGCTGCTGTCCTTTTTCCATGGGCTGACCAACAACTGGGGCCTGTCCATCCTCGGCATGACCCTGGTGGTCAAGGTGCTGCTTTTCCCGCTCGCCTATCGCAGCTTTAAGTCTGCCTCGCGGATGAAGCAGTTGCAGCCGCAGATGGAGGAAATTCGCAAGAAGTTCGAGAAGGACCCGGCCAAGCAACAGCAAGAGACTATGGCCCTTTACCAGAGGGAAAAGGTCAATCCCTTGGCGGGCTGCTTGCCCATCCTGGTGCAAATTCCGATTTTCTTCGCCCTGACCAAGGTGCTGACGGTGTCAGCCGAAATGCGCCAAGCGCCGTTTTTTGGGTGGATTCATGACCTGTCGGCCAGCGACCCGACGTCATTCCTCAACCTGTTCGGCTTGATCCCGTGGGACCCGGGCGCCACGCCTTTGATTGGTGGCTTGTTGGGCGGCGCGCTGCACATCGGCGTCTGGCCCTTGCTTTACGGCTTCACCCAATGGCTGTCGACGGCGATGAACCCGCCCGCCAGCCAGGACCCGAGCCAGAAAATCGTCTATCAGATCATGCCCTTGATGTTCACCTTCATGATGGCGCAAACCCCGTCTGGCCTATTGATCTACTGGGCCTGGAGCGGGGCGCTCACCGTGGCGCAGCAATATGTCATCATGCACCGGGCGGGGGTAGACAATCCGATTGACGGGGCCATCCGCCGCCTGACCGGGCAAAAAGCCCTCGCCTAGGCGCAAGGACAAGGAACTGCCTCTGGCGGCGAGGGCGCGGACGTCCTACCTTCAGGCCATGCCGCGCGCCAAAGCCTCCGATCCCGTCGCCACGCCCCTTGCCGGAGTTGAAGAGGCGTCGGCGCGCTTTATCCTCGACGAGAGCCCCCAGGCTGCCTTTCCCCCGGATTGGAAGCCTCACCGACCCGCGCGGCCGGAAAAGTCCGAAGGGGGGCGGGCCTTCAAACTCGTCTCACCATTTGAACCGGCGGGCGACCAGCCCAAGGCCATTGCCGAATTGACCGAAGGCCTGCGCGCGGGCGATAGCGATCAAGTGCTGCTCGGCGTCACGGGCTCCGGCAAGACCTTCACCATGGCCAAGATTATCGAGGCGACCCAAAGGCCCGCCTTGATCCTCGCGCCCAACAAGACCTTGGCGGCGCAGCTTTACGGGGAGTTCAAATCTTTCTTCCCTGACAATGCGGTGGAGTACTTCGTCTCCTATTACGACTATTACCAGCCCGAGGCCTATGTGCCCCGGACCGACACCTTTATCGAGAAAGATAGCTCGATAAACGAGCAGATCGACCGCATGCGCCATGCCGCCACCCGCGCGGTGTTAGAGCGCGATGACGTGATTATCGTCGCCTCTGTGTCGTGCATCTACGGTATCGGTTCGGTCGAAACCTATACCGCCATGACCTTCTCGCTGCAGGTGGGCGAAATTGTTGATGAGCGCCGCTTGATGGCCGATCTCGTCGCCCTGCAATACAAGCGCAATGATCAGAATTTCGTCCGGGGATCGTTTCGCCGACGCGGCGACGTGATCGAAATCTTTCCGGCCCACTATGAAGACCGAGCCTGGCGGCTGTCTCTGTTCGGTGAAGAAATCGAGACCATTACCGAGTTTGACCCGCTGACCGGCAAGAAGACCGCCGATCTGCCCTCGGTGAAAATCTATGCCAACAGCCACTATGTGACGCCGCGCCCGACCTTGAAACAGGCCACCGACCATATTCGCGCCGAGATGGAGGTGCGGGTCAAATGGTTTACTGAGACCGGTAAATTGCTAGAGGCCCAAAGGCTTGAGCAGCGGACCCGCTTTGATCTGGAAATGTTGGAGACCACCGGATCCTGCGCCGGGATTGAAAACTACAGCCGGTATCTGACCGGACGGCGGCCGGGCGAACCGCCCCCGACCCTGTTTGAATATGTGCCGGAAAATGCCCTTCTTTTCACCGATGAAAGCCACGTCACGGTGCCACAAATCGGCGGCATGTATCGCGGCGACTATCGGCGCAAATCGACCCTGGCCGAGTACGGGTTTCGGCTGCCCTCCTGCCTCGACAACCGACCGCTGAAATTCGAGGAATGGGACGCCATGCGCCCGCAAACCGTGCATGTGTCGGCAACTCCCGGCCCCTGGGAAATGGAGCGCACCGGCGGCGTCTTTGTCGAGCAGGTCATTCGCCCCACCGGCCTGATCGACCCACCCGTCGAGGTGCGGCCCGTCACCCGTTGGCCCGATGGTCGGACCTTCAGCCAGGTCGACGATGCCATAGCTGAGGTTAAGGCTGCCGCCCTAATCGGCCTGCGCGCACTGGTCACGGTTTTGACCAAGAAGATGGCTGAAGACCTGACCGAATATATGAATGAGCAGGGCGTGCGCGTCCGCTACATGCACTCTGACGTCGATACGGTGGAGCGGATTGAAATCATCCGCGACCTGCGGCTGGGCGCGTTTGATGTGCTGATCGGCATCAATCTGTTGCGCGAAGGGCTCGACATTCCCGAATGTGGTCGCGTTCTGATCCTCGACGCTGACAAGGAAGGGTTTTTGCGCTCCGAAACCTCTTTGGTGCAAACCATCGGCCGGGCAGCGCGAAATCTTGACGGCCGCGTCATCCTCTATGCCGACCGCATCACCGGCTCGATGGAGCGGGCCATGGCAGAAACTGCCCGGCGGCGGGAAAAGCAAACCGCCTACAATTCAGCCCACGGCATAACGCCGGAGAGCGTCCGCCGCGATATTAGCGACATTCTCAATTCGCCCTATGAAAAGGCCGACCGGGTGACAGTCGATGTGGGCGTGGCCGAAACCTCGCGCCCCTTTGTCGGCGGCAACTTCCAAACCACCCTACGCGACCTCGAAACCCGCATGCGCGAAGCCGCCGCCAATCTGGAATTCGAAACCGCCGCCCGAATGCGCGACGAGATCAAACGCCTGAAAATGCTCGACCTCGAATTTGCCAAGGACATGATCGGCGGAAATTAGGGGTGAAGGTCGGCGGATTGGGGCGCGCGGCGTTTGGGTTTGGTCTCAACATAATCCGCTCATGACCTGAGAAGGCCGGTATCCAGGAGATCATCCCAAACCTCAGCAGGCCCGTCCCTGGACCCCGGCCTACGCCGGGGCGAGCGGCTCAGATGTGGTGCCCCTCAACAATATCCGCTCATGACCTGCGACGACCCGTCCCTGGACCCCGGCCTACGCCGGGGGGAGCGGCTTAGATGTGGTGCCTCAACAATATCCGCTCATACCGGCGAAGGCCGGTATCCAGGAGATCATCCCCAAACCTCAGCGGGCCGGTCACTGGACCCCGGCCTCCGCCGGGGGGAGCGGCTTAGAGGTATGTTCTCATTTATATCCGCTCATACCGGCGAAGGCCGGTATCCAGAGGATCATCTGCAAACCTCGGCGGGCCCGTCCCTGGACCCCGGCCTACGCCGGGGTGAGCGGCGAAAAGGTGCGCAATTTCAATATCTTCCGTGAAAAGGCGCGGGCCGGGATGGGAGGCCGTGGTTTAAATCTGATCAATCGTCAAATTCAAGGTCTCAGGCGGCTCAAGCTTACTCGCAGGCAGACTGATGATGACGTGCTCGCCCGACTTGAGGCAAACCTTAGTGGCAATCCGGCGAACGGTACCGCCTCGACCGGCCTCCACATCAATCGCCAGCCCAATGCCGTCGGGTCCGTCCTGGCTCAAAGCCTTCGTCTGTGCGGTCGCTTTAAAGGCGAAATGGGTTGTCGACGTGTTGATCACGAAGCTGGCTTGTTCGCCCGATTTGGCGAGCATCCGGGGTTCGTATTTCACCTGCCCATCCTGTGAAATGATGGCATGGATCTGATAAATCGGACGTGGACTGTCGGTCGGGACGACCACAGCCAAAATCACGGCGAGCAGGGGTACAAACAACGCAACCTCCAGGATCGATGTCTGAGGTTGCGAGTTTATGGTTAATCAAAGCTTAACTCACGAAGCTGACACCCCAGGCCCCGCCCACGCCGGGGCGCAGTATTTGTCATTCCCCTCACGGCTCCTCCGACCGCCCGGCAAAAACGCCCCTTGGTGACAAAAATCGCCCGGCAGGACTTGCCGACCGGGGGGTAAAAAGCACCGCCCGGTAAAATATGACCGGCAATTACACCTCTGTTATTTAATGTAATTTTTGTGGGGCCGCATATGGTCCCCGGCTTGCACTGTCCAGGGCTGAGCAAAATGCTCGCGGAGGCAAAACGCCTTCGGTTCGCCTTAAAAATGGATCAGGCACATGCCAAATAACAGCATCAATACAAATACCGGCGCACTTATTGCGCTGCAAAATCTGAATACGACCGCAACCTCGCTGCAACAGACCCAGAACCAAATCTCCACGGGTCTCGCAGTCTCGGGTGCGGCGGATAACGGAGCGATTTGGAATATCGCCCAAAATAGCCGGTCCACTGTCAGCGCGTTGGATTCGGTCAAGCAATCACTGCAACGCGCACAATCGACGGTGGCCGTCGCCGTCAGCGCAGGTCAGACCATTTCTGACCTGTTGAATCAGATCAAGACGGACGTGTTGGCGGGAACCGATACCTCGCTCGACACGACAAGCCGCAACTCGCTCAACCAAACGGTGAACGCGTTGATCGGTCAGATCGGCAAGATTGTTTCGAACGCCACGTTCAACAACATCAATCTGATCAAGACCGGCGGCAGCACACTCCAGGCGCTCGCAAATACCAGCGGGTCGAAATTCACTGTTGCGGCGGTGAGTTTACAAGTCGGCGGCGCGAACATCACCTTCACCGCCGGTGCGTCCTTCACCACCGCCACGACGGCCAATACACTTCTCTCCTTGGTAAGCACCTCAATCGTCAACGTGAACGCGGCGACGGCGAAATTGGGAACGGCTTCCAATGCGCTAACCACGCACCTCAACTTCATCTCCTCCTTGCAAGACACCCTGACCTCAGGCGTCGGCAATCTGGTAGATGCGGACGTGGCCAAGGAAAGCGCCCAATTGACGGCTCTGCAGACCAAGCAACAGCTTGGCATCCAAGCGCTTTCTATCGCCAACTCGTCGAAATCAGCGCTTTTGTCCCTCTTCCGCTAAACCCGGAAAACCGGCCAAGAGCATGGGGCGCGCCAAACACAGGCGCGCCCTTTCTTTTTGTGGCCTTTGCGTTTCAAGCTTCCCTGTCGGGCGAAGGTCCCTATGTTCCAGCCCATGAAGATTGCCGACCCTGCCCTCTCCTTGCGCCGCTCAGCCCTTGCCGTGCTTGTCGTTATGGGCGGCTTATTGGTCTTCGGCGCTTGGTTTCGTCACCGTCATCCGGTGTTCGGCTATATCGAAGCCCTTGGCGGCGCAGGCTTGGCGGGAGGCTTGGCCGACTGGTTTGCCGTTACCGCACTCTTTCGCCAGCCCTTGGGACTCCCCATCCCCCACACCGCCGTTTTGCCACGAAACCAGGATCGCATCGCCACGGCCTTTGGGGCGTTTTTGAGCAGCGACCTGATCACCGCGCCATCAGCGCAACAGGCACTTTCCAGCTTTTCTCTGTCCCGGTGGGTTTGCAGCGCTCTACAGCGCACTCCCGGCGACGAGGACAAATTGCGGCCGTTTGTTGCCGCCCTACCAGAGGCCGAGGTCGAGCAGGCCTTGACGGAGATCCTGACGACGGTTTTTACCGCTCAGCCATCTGAAAACCCTTCCGCGCGCGGGCTTGCGACAACCCTCGGCGGCTTCTTGCCCGCCGACGCGCCGCGACGCTTGACTGACGCGCTGGTTGAGACCCTTGCCAAACTGTTGTCGGAGCACCGCCAATCCTTACGCGACGCCCTGACCGATCAAACCCGCAGCTGGACGACCAAGTGGCTCGACAAGCTGCTGGCCAACCGGCTGATTGAGACCTTAGAAACCCGGCTGACGGAAATGGGCGACGCCTCCCATCCCGGTCGGGAAGCGCTGGAGGCAGCGGTGTGGGAGGGCGTGCAGGAGATGACCGCCGGGTTCGCCCCCGGTGGAGGCGGAAGCCGCGAAGGGGAGACCATGGTCGAGGCTATCCTCAAGCCCTATTTCACGCTCCCAGCCGACGGGACCGCGCCGTGGCGGCGCGCCGTGGACCGGGCGCTGGACAGCCTGGTCACAGCCTTGACCGACCTTCCGGAATGGGCCTTATCGCTTGATAGGTGGGCGAGATCAGCGCTGGCGCATGAGATTGTCGCCGCACGCACCCAGCTTGGCGAGATTGCCGCCAATCATATTCGCAGCTGGAGCCAGGAACAGCTCGTCACCTCGGTCGAGCGGCAGACCAGTCGCGACCTGCAATATATCCGCATCAATGGTGCCTTGGTCGGCGGCCTTGTCGGCCTTATCCTCCACGCCTTGACCTCGCTGATCCGGTAGGGCGCACCCGTCAGACAGACAAATTCCGCCGCCGCTCTAAGTCGCGCAAAGCCTTTTCAATGGCGACGAAGGGGGGGCGTGCAGCGAGATCGCGATAGGCGGGCACAGGGTCGCCACCGCGCGCCACGGCCCTGATGCCGTAATAGAGGCTCCGCAGACCCGCCCGTTGGGCAAGGGCGGCCATGACACAAGACGCTGCGGCCAGGACTAGGCTCACAATGGCCACCGCAGGCAAAACGGCAATCGCCCGGTCGGTTGCCACCCTATGCTCGGCCAATCCGCCGCGCACCGCTTCGGACTGCGCGGCCATCAGTTGATCGAGGGCGTGGACGCCGCTGAAAAACCGGTCATTCAGCCTGTCCAGCTGGGGGTCTTCCAAGGTCACACCCGCGTTCAAGGCCGCGGACAAGGATTTGGCATCGTCCAGATAGGCCCGCAATTTGGTCTGGACGTCCGACACAGCCTTCCTGACAGTAGGATGGTTTTGAAGCGTCACGTCATCGAGGCTTGCCTGCAACCTTGAGAGGTCTCTGACCGCACGGGAGGCGCCCCCCGCATCGTGGCGGCGAAACGCCCTTTCAAGCGCAACCTGATCCCGGGCAAGCCGGGTCGATAGGCTTTCAAGACTGACCAGTCGCGGCAAATCCCGTGATGCGACGGCTGTGAAAAAAAGGTCCTGCCGCCCCAGATCGGCAAAGCTTCCCAAGACGAGCACCAAGGCCGCTGCGCCACAAACCAAGGCTGCCGCCAATGGCGTGTGCAGTGCGGTCAGCACACCGCGTCGCCAAAGCCGGAAAAGGCTTCGCAGCCAGCGCAATTGGCGCCCGCGCTGATAGAGAGGGGATGCGACGTGAGAGACCACCCTACCCACCCATATTTCGAGCCCAGCGGCGTTTCCCGACACAGAATCAGGGGCCAGGGCTCGAATACTATTTAAGGGTGTATTATTGGGTCAAAAATGCGGCATATTAGCGTATCGGCTTCGAAGGCCTTCGGACTAAGGTATTAAATGCTGGGGCGCACCGTGGTTATTGGCCCCCTCGTCGCCCTCGCGGGTTCCTAACCAGATCACGAAGACGGCGGTATTGATCAGGGCGACCGCCAAGGCGGCAATAATAACGGCCGCGCCTGCCAAAACCCCACCCATCAGCACGCCCATGGCGGCATTGGGTCGGAAGATGCCATTGGTGAGAATAAAGAGCGCGCCTAACCAGATGATCACCGCAAGGCAGACCAGATTGATGGCGTGGACAAAGACCTGCATCCAGCCAGACTTGCCAAAATCGTGCAGCCGTTTGGAAAACAGGCAGATCCAACAATAGAACAGGCCGAGCGACACCAGGGTGCCCAGTCCCGGCAAGAGCTGCAAAAGGAAGAAAATACCCAGAAGGGCAAAAAATCCAAGCCAGAAATCGCGGCGCCCGATGCGACCTTCAGGGTTCAAGAACAAATCTTGCCAGTGCACCCAATACCCCTGTCACATGCAAAAGCTCAGTCTAGCCCCATGGCGGTTAAGCCTCAAGCGTCGCATATTAGTTGCATTATTGCCACACAACCCCTTGCGCAATTTTTCCCAGGGCCTAAGTGAAGGGCGACGCGACATTTCGCTTGTAACACCCCGGTTCGCTCGTGCCGAAAGACCTCTACGCCACCCTCGGAGTGCCAAAATCCGCCACAGCGGAGGAACTGCGCAAATCCTTCCGCAAACTCGCCAAAGAGTCGCATCCAGATCGCCATCCGAACGACAAGGCGGCGGAAGACAAGTTTAAGACCCTCTCAGCTGCCTTCGATATTCTCGGCGATCCGGAAAAGCGCAAACGCTATGACCGAGGCGAGATCGACGCCGATGGCCGCGAGACCTCGCGCGGGTTTGGCGGCGGTGGCCCGTTTGGTGGCGAGGCACCCTTCCGACGCTCCGGCGGCGGGCGCGCTGGGACCGGCTTTGAGGGGGCAGACTTTGAAGACATTTTGAATGACCTGTTCAGGGGAAGAGGCGCAGGCGGCAGCGCTGGTCAAGGTCGGGGGCCAGCGCGGGGGGAAGACCTGCGCTTAAAGCTTAGCCTCGATCTCGAAGAGGCCATCCTTGGCGGACCGAAGCGCGTCGTCTTGCCAAGCGGTGACGCCCTGGATCTCACCCTACCCAAGGGCGCCAAGGAGGGCCAGGTGTTGCGCTTGCGCGGCAAGGGCCAGCCATCCCGCCAAGGCGGCCCCCAAGGGGATGCGCTGGTTGAACTGTCAATCAAGCCCCACCCCCTTTATCGCGTCGAAGGTGCTGACCTGCATATGGACCTTCCCATTACCGCGCCCGACGCGATCCTCGGCGCCAAGATCGATGCGCCGACACCGGAAGGGGTGGTCAGTCTAACCGTGCCCGCCAAGGCCAATAGCGGCCAAATCCTGAGACTAAAGGGGCGCGGCGGTGTGGACGAACAGGGCCGGCGCGGGGACCTATTGGCGCACCTCGTCATTACCCTGCCTGATACCCCGGACGACGCGCTGATCAAATTCGCGCAAGAGTGGCGCGACAAAAGGCCTTACGTCGCAAAAAAACGCAGCTAGTCTATTAGGGCTTCACCTCCATCGGGGCCGTCGCCAAGCGGCGGGTCACCCCCTTATTTTGCGGATCGTTTGGCATGCAGCGCCTTATCCTGTTTCGCCACGCCAAGGCTGAACGGCGCGCCGCCAGCGGCGAAGACTATGATCGCGACTTGACCGAGCGTGGACGTCGCGACGCGGAATTGGTGGGGCGCGCCTTGGTCCAGGCGGGGGTTGGGGTCGAATTGGCCTTGGTCTCGGCGTCTCGGCGAACCCGTTCGACCTGGGAGGCGGTCTCAGCCGCATTTCCTGTGGCGCGCGTTCGCTATGAAGAGGACCTCTACTGCGCCCCTGCCGAGCGCTTGCTTGAGGCAGCCCAAAGCGCGCTCGAAACGGGCGCAGTCCTGATCATCGCCCACAATCCGGGCATTTTTGATGCTGTGCTGACCTTGATCGAAGGCGGCGGCCAACATCTGCTCGATCCGGCCCATGCGCGGCACGGCATGCCCACGGCGACGGCAGTTGTGTTTGACTGGCGGGACGGAAAACCTGCGCTGATCGGCTACCATCTGGCCAGCGCCTATGGCGGAGGCGGTGGGGAATGACACGTCTATTGAAAATTCTACCGCGTGCGGCTTGGGCCGAGATTGAGGCGCGCGGGCGGTTCACAGGGTCCGGCATCGACCTTGCGGACGGCTACATCCATTTCTCGACCGAGGCCCAAGCGGTGGAAACCGCCCGTCTGCATTTTGCCGGTCAGCGCGACCTTGTGGTGTTTGAGGTTGACGCTGACGATGTCACAGGCGAGGTCCGTTGGGAGGCGTCACGCGGCGGCGAGCTTTTTCCCCACCTCTATGGCGTGGTGGAGCGCCACCAAATCCGCGCCGTGCGCGATGCACCGCTCGACGCAGATGGCGTCCCGCGCGTGATTGACGTGCCGCCGGTCGCAGCGCGATGAATTTCGATCCCTATGCGCTCGCCACCGCCAGTTTACGGCGGCTGGACCCAGAAACCGCCCACCGCCTGACGCTGCGCGCATTGCAATTGGGCCTCGGCCCTCAGGCGCCTGCCCACCCGCCGCGTCTGGCGACACACCTCGCGGGCCTAAGGCTCAACAATCCGATCGGTCTCGCCGCCGGTTTCGATAAAAATGCCGAGGTTCCAGACGCCATGCTGGCCGCAGGCTTTGGCTTTGTCGAATGTGGCACGGTCACCCCCAGACCCCAGGCTGGCAATCCAAGGCCAAGGCTGTTCCGCTTGATTGAGGACCAGGCCGTCATCAACCGCATGGGCTTCAACAATGATGGGCTGGAAAGCTTCATCGCACGCCTCGCGCACCGAAAGCGTCGGGGCCCTGGCCCGGTCGGGGCCAATATCGGGGCCAATAAGGACAGCCAAGATCGGATCGGCGACTATGTGCTTGGCTTTGCGCGTCTCTTTGCGGCTTGCGACTATTTTACCGTCAATATCTCGTCGCCGAACACGCCGGGCCTGCGCGACCTGCAATCCCATCAAGCGCTGCAAGACTTGACCGGCCGGTTGGCCGAGACCCGCCGAGACCTTGTGGCGGCAACTGGCCTTAACCCGCCGGTCCTCCTTAAGGTCGCACCGGATCTCGCCAAGGACGATATTGGCGACATGGTCGAAACGGTGGTCGCAGCGGGGTTTGACGGCATCATCGTCTCGAACACCACAGTTTCGCGGCCTGTGGACCTGCAAAGCCTGCACCGCCAAGAGAGCGGCGGCCTCTCTGGCAAGCCGCTCTTTGCCTTATCCACCGAAATTCTGCGCCAGTTTCACTTGGCAGCGCGCGGTCGGCTGATTCTGGTTGGCGCCGGAGGGGTGAGCACCGGGGCAGAGGCCTATGCCAAGATCAGGGCAGGCGCCCACGCTATTCAGCTTTATTCCGCGCTCGTCTATGCGGGGCCAGGCCTTGTCTCCGTCATCGGTCGCGATCTGAGCGCGCGCCTTGCTGCAGATGGGTTTTCAACGGTTGCCGAGGCCATTGGCCAAGGCTGATCAGCTGCGCCAGCGCAACAGACAAGGTTCAACGGGATTGACGAAGGGCGTGTTGTCCCGACGCGACATAGCCCAAGCCCGTTTCAAGGCCTGATACCATTTGGCCTGACGGTCAGCGTCGTCGATCCAGATTAAGGCCGGATCATATTTCAGTCCCAGATTTTGCAGGTTCACCATGTCCCCGTCCTGCTGCAGAAACCTGCGGGTGCCCAGGCGAATAAAGGGTTGCAAGACCACGAAGGCCGGATGATCGGACCAGATCAATTGGGTGATACGAGTTTTGGTTTCCGTCGCGGGCGTCAAACAGGTCAAGGCCAACACTTGGCGCGCGCCGACCTGAATATGTTCCCATCGCAAGCCCGGCAGGCGAAAGGTGATTTCGGTTTCTGGCGCGCCGCCGAGCAGCGCATAGGCGCGGCTATTTTTCGATGGCCTATGCCGCGCCATTGCAAAGCCCATCTCGCGCGGCTCAAAGCGTTTTTCCTTAGCGTGCTGGCTCTTTGATGAGCGCCACCACCATTGTTGATGAACATAGGGGCCATGGGCGGGGTCCATCAGGCCCACCACGGCATGGTCAATATGGCTGTCAAAAACCATTCGCTCGACCAGCTTCGGCGATCCACCGACCACGCCTTCAAACGTCGGTGGCGCGGAGATCGGCGTCGGTTGGCGCGGATTTTCCGCCGCATAGAGCCAGACCATGCCCTGGCTTTCTTGCACCGGCCATCGCCTAAGCTGGATGCGTTCCACCTCAAGCCCTTGGCCTTCTACTAGCGAGGGGATTTTTGAGCAAACCCCGTCGGAGGTGCGAAACAGCCAGCCGTGGTAAGGGCATTCCAGGGCCTGCGCCCCGGCATCGTCGCGCACCACTCGGCCGGCCGACAAGGGCGCGGCGCGATGAGGGCAAATGTCGCGTAAGGCATAGGCGAGGCCCGCCTTATCGCGCCCCAGCACCACAGGCTCACCTAAAAACTCGGTGCGCTTCAAAACCCCTGGCTTGAGATCCGAAGACAGGGCGGCGAAGTACCACACGTCATGGACAAAGCCCTTGCCCATTCCGGTGAGCGGCGCGGTCGGCCCGGTTGTCGTCTCTTGGCGCATCGCCCCCTCTTAGCCTGTGGCGACAGGACGGCGAAGTCCGGGATTCCCCGGAGCCCCTGCCCTGAAATCCGGGCTCAGCCCTTGATCCGCATTTGGCTCAAATAGTCGCGCTTGCTCAAGGGAACGCCCTTCATGCGCAAAATGTCATAGGCGGTCGTCGCATGGAAATGGGCGTTGGGCAGGGCAAACGACATCAGGTAACCCTCTGTGGTAAAGGGGATTTTGATGTCCCCCATCTGAAACATCATGTCCTTACCTTCAAACCCATCGACGGTTTCTGCCGAAAAAGCCGCCACCCCCGCCGTCGCCTCGGCGATCAGGTGCTGCAGTCCGGCATAGTCAAGCGGCGCGGCCTTGGCGGGCGGGCCAGAGACGCCGACCGAACAGCCTTGCAGCGCCCCCCAGGTATGGTGAGCGACCGAGCGGATTTGAAAGCTCAAGGGTGCCATGTCGCCGATCAGGCTTGCATCGACCATTTCCTGCGGATCGATCCCCTTTTCGGAGCAATAGGCAAGGCCCTTGTTCAAAACCCCGGTGGTCGCGCCCAAGATCTGCTGAAATGAAATGACGCTGATGCTGTAAAGTGAAATCGCCATGGCCCTGTCTTTCTTCCGCGTTTCGTCGTCTGCGCATTAAGCGCGGACCGGGCGGATTGGGAAGTGTGGAAGCTGAAAAACTTCAGCCGAGAAATCCGCGCACCGTTTCCAGCGCCGAGACCAGGTCAAGGCGGCGCAACTCCACCCCCTCTGGCAGGCCGGAAAACAGGCGGGTCGGCGTCGCCGCGTCAAGCATGACGAACACGCCCCGGTCGTCGTCGCGCCGGATCAGCCGGCCAAAGGCCTGGGCGATGCGACCGCGCGCCAGGCTGTCATCATAGGCCCGCCCGCCAAAGGATTCGCGCCGCGCCTTATGCAACAAATCCGGTCGTGGCCACGGGGCTCGGTCAAAACAGATCAGGCGCAAGGCTCTGCCCGGCACATCCACGCCGTCACGCACCGCGTCTGTGCCGAGGAGGCAGCTATCGACCTCGGCGCGGAAAATGTCGACGAGGGCGCCGACCTCCAGCGCGTCGACATGTTGGGCGTAGAGCGACAGCCCCTTCTGAGCGAGGGGGCCGGCGATAAGGTCGTGGACCGTGCGAAGGCGTCTGACGGCGGTAAAGAGGCCAAGGGCGCCGCCACCCGCCGCAAGGAAGAGCTCGCGCATGGCCGCCGCCACCTGGCGCGCGTCGGTTTTGGTCACGTCCGTCACCACCAACGCCAAGGCATTGGCGCGATAGTCAAAGGGGGAGGCAAGCTTGAGGATTTTTGGCGTCTCCTCCAGACGCGCCGCACCGGAGCGCATTTCGGCCAGCGCGAACGGGTGGGCATGGCCGGGGTCGGACAAGGTGGCGCTGGTCACCAAAACGCCGTGGGCCGGGCGAAGCACAGCCGCAGCCAAGGGTTCGGTCGGGTCGACATAATGGCGGCGCAAGGCCACATCGACCAAGCGCCCCTGGGAGGCCACGGCCTCGAACCAGTCGACAAATTGCGGATCCCCTTCATCGGCAAGCACGGCCTGCAACACGCCGCGCCAGGCGGGCAGTTGAAACCGCGCCCGGCGATCCAACCCACGCAGGGCCCCTTCAATCCTCGCCTTCTCGGCCCCGGACAGACTGTCGGCTTCGGCATCCAACAGGTCTTCTAAGGCGCGCGCTAGGACCACCAAAGGCCGCTCAATATTCAACAGCACCTCGAGCGCCGCGGGCGCTGTGGCGAGCAGGTCTGGCGTGGCCGGGCGGGCTGAACATTCAAGCCCAAGGCTTTCCCCTTCCCCTTCAGCGCCGCGAGCCCGCAATTGGGCCAGGGCCGCTGCAAGAAAGACCTCAATCGGGCCGACCGGTGGGTTGGGCGTCAAGTCACCTTGCGCGCCGCCGCCGACCACCCGCATTGACCAGCCCTCGCCTGGCAATTGACTGGCCGCGCCAATCACCCGCGCCAGGGCTTGGCGGGCAGCATCCTGGCCACCGAGCAGGTCTGCTAGTCGCATTTCTAAACCGCGGCCGCGCCTGCGGCCCTCCGGTCCGCGAATCCAACGCCGGAGCTCAAAGGCCTCGGCGCCGGAAATGGCGGCGGAAAAGGCCTGATCGGCGGCGTCGAAAAGATGATGGCCTTCGTCAAAAATAATCCGGCGCAGCAGAGTGCTCTCGCCATCCGCCCGCCCACCCCGCGACCGACGCGCGCCGTCAAAAGCTGCTTGGGATAAGACCAGGGCATGGTTGGCAATCACAAGATCAGCGCTGCGCGAGGCACGGACGGCTTTTTCAATGAAGCAGACCCGATAGTGGGGGCATCCGGCGTGCACACACTCCCCGCGTCGATCTACCAAGACCCCCGGTGTCGCCGCGCCGAACCCCGAGGCGAACAGTCCAGACAACCAAGCCGGATAATCCCCTCCGGTCATATCGCCATCCCGTGTGACGCTGATCCAGCGCGCCGTGAGCGCAGCACTGACAAGGTCGCCGCCGCCCTGCTGGGCGGCTTGAACGAGATCTTGGAAGTTCAACAAACAAAGATAGTTCTCGCGGCCTTTACGGACCACAGCGCGGCGCGCGCGCTCCGCCGGGTCAGGGAAGAGGGCCGCGCTTTCGCGCTCGATCTGGCGTTGTAAGGCGCGGGTATAGGTCGATATCCAGACAGAGGGTCCGTTCAACTCGGCAAAGACCGAAGCGGGCGCCAGATAGGCCAGCGTCTTGCCGGTGCCGGTCCCTGCCTCCGCCAACATCACGCGCGGCTCGCCTTCCCGATCCCGTGCCGAGAAGACAAATGCGGCTTCTTGCGCATATTGGGCTTGGGTGGGTCTTGCCTCATCGAGACCTTTGCGTTCGAGAACCTCGCGCAGCCGCACGCGCGCTGCCTCAGGTGTGGCGGGCCGGGAGCCGGGTTCGCCAAGTGGGGCGGCCTCTTCCCAAGCCCCAAGACGCGCCCAGACATCAAGACCCGATCCCGGATCCCGTGACGATAGCGGCCCGGCGGCTTCCAAGGCGGCGACCACACGATCGCCAAACGCCCAGCCGCCGCGTTGCAGGGTGCGCGCGATCGCATAGGCATGGGCGCGTCCTGGATAGGCGGGCTGGCTCAATTCGGTCAGCAAGGTTTGCATGGCGGTCTGCAGCGCCACGGCGGAAGCGGTCGCGTCGGTTGGCGGGGAAAGGCCGAGCGCCATGGCGACCCCCGTGGCCGTCGGCGCGGCGAACTGGCCCGGCCGCACAAAAGCGAAAAGCTCCAATAGGTCATGGATGCGCTTGGAGCGAGGTGGCGGAGGGGATTTGAGCCTGCGCGCGGTGGCAGCTGCATGGACGACCAAGATATTCCCATCTTGGAAGGCAGAGCGGGCCTCGGCGGCGCTAAGGGACCGTGGCTCCCGATCCGACTGGGCCGCCGCCGCTGTGGGCCCAGGCAGGACGGCCAAGGCGAGCAGAGGCGTCGCGACCGCCGTCGGCAGCGACAGCGGCGTTTTGGACCTTTCGGTTTGCGGGTCTGGCAGGTCTTCCATGTGGCTTAGGACATAGGCGAGGCTTGGGCTGGCGAAAAGCGCCAAACGCGCTTGCTTGAAAACGTGTCGCAAAGGTATGACCGTGAGCGGAAAAAACGGGCGCGCGCCAGTTTCGGCGGAAATGAAAGTGAACCGGGTGACGGCCAAGCCCACAGCGGGGACGGACCGGGGGGTCTACCGAACCTTTGACGGCCTTCGCGGCCTTGCGGCGCTCTTGGTCGCCACCCGGCATCTCGGCCCCTTTCTCGGGCCCCTTTCCTTTCCAGAGAGCTTTCTCGCCGTCGATCTGTTCTTCCTCCTCTCGGGTTTTGTCGTGGCGCGGGCCTATGAGCCCCGGCTGCTCGCCGGAGGTTTTTTGCGGCAGTTTCTCGCCATTCGCCTCATCCGCCTTTATCCGCTTTATTTGGCGGGCCTAGGGTTTGCGCTGCTGTTGCGGCTCTTCATGCTCGACAAGGAGGGTGACCCCTGGACAATGAAAATGATTGTCGAGACCGCCGCGCTGGCCCTCCTCATGGCGCCGGGACCGAAAGGCGCAACGACGGGCGGCTACAGTCTGAACTCGCCAAGCTGGACCCTGCTGCCAGAAATTGCACTGAACCTCGTCTATGCCGCCGTGGCGCGGCACATTGGCGTGAAACAGCTTTGGGCAGTGATTGGCGTGTGCGCCGCAGGACTTGTGCTGGCAGGTCTGCATCACGGAACACTTGATCTTGGCTATACGGATGCAACGCGGTGGGCGGTTCCCTTCCGCATGGGTTTTTCGTTTCTGCTCGGCGTGGTGATGTATCGGCTGACGCCCGACGCTCGCGCTGCGAGCTCGCTTAGAGCCGTCGCCGCAATCCTCGCGCTTGGCGCCGGGCTGATGGTGACGCCGCCTCCGGGGCTGCGCCTTGCCTACGAATTCGCCCTGGTCTTTCTGATCTTTCCCCCCCTCGTGCTGTGGGCAGCACATTTTGAGCCAAAAGGCCGGATCGCCGAGATCATGGGCTGGATCGGTGGGGTGTCTTACGCCATCTACACAGTGCACGAGCCCTTGGGTCGGCTGCTTTACGAAATGCTGCACCGCCTGGTTGATTTCGACGTCTGGACCTATGCGCCGCTGTCAGGCCTGATCTTTTTGAGCGGACTTTGCCTCTTCGCCACCCTGCTCGATCGCGCCTTTGATCGTCCGACGCGAAAGGCGCTGAGTTTCCTTTTCTTGAGCCGAAAGCCGTGAGGGCTTGCCTTCCCCTAGGGCGCCGAAGCACCTTTGAACAAACGACATCGCGCGCGGCTTGCCAGACCCGCGGGCCAGGGAGGATTAAATGACCATACCCGCCTTCGAAACCATCCACCTCAGCGTGGCTGATGGGATTGCCCTGTTAAAGCTAAACCGCCCTGATCGGATGAACGCCTTCACCGGCCAGATGATGACAGAGTTACTGCACGCCTTCGACCTGACTGATCGCGACGACGCGGTGGGGGCCGTTATCGTGACAGGCGAGGGCAAGGCCTTCTGCGCCGGAGCGGACCTTTCTGCTGGCGGCGCGACCTTCGATTACGCCAAGCGCGGTGAAGCGGCGCGCGAAGAAACCCGCATTGGCGATGTGTTTCGCGACGGAGGTGGACGGGTCACCCTGCGGATTTTTGATAGCCTGAAGCCCGTCATTGCCGCCGTCAATGGCGCGGCTGTTGGCATTGGCGCCACGATGCAACTCGCCATGGACATTCGCATGGCCTCAACCACGGCCCGCTACGGCTTTGTTTTCAATCGACGCGGAATTAACCCCGAGGCCGCCTCATCTTGGTTTCTTCCCCGCCTCGTCGGTGTCTCCACCGCCCTGGAGTGGTGCTATTCGGGTCGGGTTTTTTCGTCTGAGGAGGCCCATCAGCGCGGCTTGGTTCGGTCCTTACATGCCCCCGAGGACCTCCTGCCGGCTGCGACCGCCCTGGCGCGCGAGATCATCGACAATACGGCGCCGGTTTCAACCGCGCTCACCCGGCAAATGATGTGGCGCATGCTGGGCGCCGCCCACCCCATGGACGCCCATCGCGCCGATAGTCGTGCGATCACCTCACGAGGCCAGTCGGCCGATGCGCGCGAGGGGGTGTCGAGCTTCTTGGAAAAGCGCCCGGCGAAATTTAGCGACACCGTGTCGCACGACCTTCCGGACGTCTGGCCATATTGGTCGCAGCCGGAATTTAAGTGAGCCGACACGCACGGTTTGCCAGCCCCCTAAGGATGCACCAGTGATTAACTTCGATCTGGCAGACTTCCACGCTTAGTCGTGTTGGAATCTGCCATGACCGAGATGTCGCGCGTTGCGGAAACGCCGGAAGAGCAAGATTTCCTCGGGCGCACCTTGAGCACAGAGGGCGGTGCGGTGCGGGAACGACGGGCGCGGACAGCCTTGATGCGTCGGCTGGCCGACGTGGTCAGTCTGCCTTCCAGTCGAATCAATGGGTTTGAGCGCGCGGCGACATCCAACCTGTTGGTCGAAACCCTTTCCGATGCGACGGTGGAAGAGCGTAAGCGAGTTGCGACACGGGTGGCGAAGCTGCCGGATATTCCCCAGGACCTCGCCTGCTTTTTCCTGCTCGACGACATTGAAGTTGCCGCAATCATGCTGGACGGGACACTTCTTCAGGACAGCGACCTGATCATCTGTGCCCGGCGGATGACAGTCGAACACCGCGTGGCGATCGCCAAGCGCCGCGAGGTCAGCCAAGCTGTTTCGGACGCCCTGGCTGAAAATATGGAGCCAGCGGTGATCGAGGCGGCCTTGCGCAATCCCGGCGTGTCCCTGTCCCTCCGCGCCCTTGAAGCCGCAGTCTCACTCTCCCGAACCTCGCCAAAACTACCGTCGCTCATTCTGCGACGCCCGGAACTCAAACCGGCCCAAGCCTATGTCATGTTCTGGTGGTGTGGCGCAGAGGACCGCCGCGTCATTTTGCAGCGGTTCGCCATCGGTCGGGAGTCGCTTCAAGAGGTGTCGTCCGACGTGTTCACCATTGCAGCGGCGGAAAACTGGTCAGACCCAACCGTACGCAAGGCCTTACAATTTGTCGAACGTCGACAACGAAACCGGATCGCTGCGGAACGCAGTCCATACAAAACCTTGGAAGGCGCGGTTACGGCTGCAGAGGCTGGCCTGACCCGCACCTTGGTCAGGGAGATCGGCTTCATGTGTGGGGTAAAACCCGCCACTGCCGCCAAAATCTTCTCTGATCCGACCGGCGAGGCCTTGGCCGTGCTTTGCAAAGCTACCGGCTTGAAACGGGACGCGCTGATATCGCTTTGGATCGGTATGCGCCGACCCGAAACCACTGCCTCAGGCGACCTCGCGCCGGCGCTTGAGCGCACGATTGAAACCTTTGACATGATGGCCGTAGATCGGGCGCAAACCGTGCTGCGCTACTGGAACTGGGCCCTGACCTCGGCGCTGACGCCGGCGCTAATCGACGCAGCCCGGGCTGGCGAAGAGGATCTTGGGCAGTTTAGCCTGACTGAACGGTCAGCGATCCTTGCCTTTGGGCTGGATAAATCAACTTAAAGTATAAATTGCCCTAAAATTGTCCACTCGGTGTAATTTACAATTACACCTAAATCACTCATATTTTAAATATAGTCGCATTTTCATTATCTGTTTTGAAATTGTCGCGAGTATTGTAGAGAAGTTTTATCAGGCTCGATTCGTTTTTGACTGGAAAGTTCCAAATTCAACGGATCGGAGCTTTCAAAATTTAGCGATGGACATGATGGACGAGAAGAACGAACTCCTCGGAATGACGACAGAAATTGTCGCCGCCTATGTGGCGGCGAATAGCCTTCCTCAGGCAGACTTGGCGAGCGTGATTGGAAGCGTGTTTCAGGCGCTGTCACGTTTGTCGGACAGCGGGCCCGCGCCTGTGGAACCTGCCAAGGAGCCAGCCATCTCGATAAAGCGCTCCATCACCCCCGATTTTCTCATCTGTTTGGAAGATGGACGAAAATTCAAATCGTTAAAGCGCCATCTTCGGTCGAAATACGGCATGAGCCCCGAGGACTACCGTAAAAAATGGGGACTGCCGAAGGACTATCCCATGGTGGCGCCCAACTATGCCAAGGCACGTTCCGACCTCGCCAAGCAAATGGGGCTCGGACAGATTGGACGCCTCGCGGACACCAATTTGCCATAGCGCCCGCCCTTCGGAATCACCCTAGGAACCGCTCCTCATTGGTTTGGCCGACCCCGCCTTCCTGAGGCGAAACGCAAGACTTCCTTATCGCGTAAGGGAAAACCTCCCCTAGCGTTTTGGGAATCACGCGTTTCGCTCCAAGGGAGCGGGAAAATTGATCCACTTAGCGAATCAAAATTCGCTTGCGCAAGAATCGATGTTTAAGAGATAGTTACCAAAGTGATTCCAAGGGGTTGCGGGCGAATCTGAATATGCTGGGCAAATTGGAGACATCGGCGTCTGCGCGCCGCCACCAAGAAGTGTTCGCCTATTGGGCGTCGCTTCGTCGGAATGGCCGGTTGCCATCGCGCGCCCAGCTCGACCCGGTCCAGCTGAAAAGACTGCTCCCGACCATCAGCCTCATCGATGTTGTTCCCCACCAAGCGGGCCACTTCTTTCGCCAAAGACTGGCAGGAACCGGTCTCTATTCGGTCTATGGCTGTGAGATCACCGGGCGTCGCCTCGATGAAATCTACGGCGAAGCTGAAGTCAGCTATTGGCGGGAACAGTTAAACCAAGTGGTCGAAACGGCTCGTCCTGCGGTTGGCTGTCAGCCGGTCGCATCGCGCAGCGGAAGCGTTTCGTCATTGCTGTGGTTGCGGCTACCCCTCGCCTCAGACGGTATGACCGTCGATATGATCCTTGGCTTTGACGTCGCGCTTAACGCGCCTGCCTCCCGCATGCCGAGCGGCATTCGCGCGGCCTAGACCACGCAACACGAAAACCGACCAAGCGTTCGATCTGCTCGTTGTTTTCAGAGGGTGCTTGACAGCCTTGTTGCAATTGTCAGACCACAACCCCTAGCCGATGGCGTTACAATCGTCTATGTGAAGAGCCTCGCTGGAGAGGGATGGCTTGTGCGCCCTCACCGTTTCGCGCCAACCGCTGCGCCGCCAGATTCAGACAAGAATGACAGACGACGCCCCTTGCGCCCTTTTCCGCCGTCAAAGGAACCGTTCCGATTGTCCAAGGACGACCGGACGATGAACAGGCCTTCTCGCCCCGACCTCGAAAGCCATAACGACTTCACCGCTGAGGTGGAGACCTTTGGCGCGCCGCTCGGCGCGACCCGCCCGCGGGCTGTGGTCGCGATTCCGGTCAAGAATGAGGAAGATCGTATCGTTCAGTGTTTGGCGGCTTTCGCCGAGCAGGTCGGTGTCGATATCAGCCAACTGGTGGTGGTGGCCCTCTTGAACAATTGTGACGATGGCACACTGGCGCGTATTCGCGAGATTGGCCCTCAGCTGCCGTTTCATCTGCAAACCCACTCTGTGCGTCTGCCCAAAGGCTTCGCCACCGCAGGCTGGGCCCGTAAATTGGGAATGGACGCCGCCGCCCGCCTGGCTCACCCCGACGGGGTGATATTGACCACTGACGCTGATACCTTGGTGGATGAGGATTGGGTCGAGCAAAATCTAAAAGAGATTGAATCGGGGCTAGATGCAGTGGCCGGCTATGTCATGGCCGACCCGATGGAGTTGATGGAACTTCCCGCCGCCATTCTCGACCGGGGCCGTTTGGAATGGGAATATCAGCAACTGGCGGCCGAGCTGCAAGCCCGCGCCGATCCTGAAGCCCACGATCCCTGGCCGAAGCACAATCAAAACTGCGGCGCCAGCGCAGCCATCCGGGCGTCGGTCTATGAGCGGATCGGCGGACTGCCGCCCTTAACCGTGGGCGAAGACCGGGCGCTGTTTGAAGAAGTCCGGCTGATCGACGGCAAGATCCGTCATAGCCTGGACGTGCATGTGGTCACTTCGGCGCGAACTGACGGGCGTGCCCTCGGTGGGCTTTCAGATCAAATCCGGTTGCGCGGCGAGCCTGACCATCCCTGCGACGATGCATTGGAAGTCGCGGTCTCGGTGCTGCGACGGGCGGTTTGGCGCCGCAGCCTGCGTACCCTTTGGGAGTCGGGTGACATCTTGTCCGAGACGGACGCCTGGGCGCGCAAGCTTGGTGTCTCGCCTGCCGCCTTCGTATCGGCCGCGCGCACCCCGCATTTCGGCCGCTTCTGGGCGGAGCTCGAAGGCTTGAGCGCTAAGCTGCAATGGCGGCTGGTCACCGGCGGCGAACTGAAGCGCGAGCTTCGGCGGATCAAGCGGATCGTGCAATCGGCGCGCGCCCGCGCCAAGGCCTCAGTTGCGCGCTGACTTGGGGCGCACCTGAGCCTTACGTTCGCCCTTGAGCTGAGCGATCAGCACATTGATGTCGCCGTGAGCATTATCGAGCGTCGAGACAAAGTCCTGTTGCTCCGTCACAGCCAGCCAAACGCCTTCGACCTGCACATCCACGGCCCGCCAGCGTCCGTCAGGGCCTTGCAGCACGCGCCAGAGAACTTTTAGCGGCTCTTTGGTTTGCCCCCCCACGACTTCAGAGGTGACGATGACATCCCCCGGTTTGCGGACGGTTGACGCGACAACCCGCAGGGTCTCACCGCGATAGACCCCAAGGCGGGTCTCATAGACGGTATTGGCAAACTCCCGAAAGGCGACGGCAAAGGCTGCATATTGGGCATCGGTCAGGCTGCGCCGATACTTTCCCAGCACATAGCCGGTAATCTTTGGCACGTCGGCGACCTCGTCGACGAACTTCCGAAAGTCTTCCTTTTTGGCCTCAGTGCTAAGACTGCGGTCGCCCAGGATGCGCAGGGCGCGATTGGACTGCTGGAGGACAAAGGCCTCGGCTGCTGCGTCCCGATCCGAGCGGACGGCGGCAGTTTGGCTCTCAGCGACAGAGGCGGCGGTCAGCGGCGCGACACAGGCGAGCGCCAGATAAAAGCAGACAATCGGTCTTAAGGTCATACGTGGCAAGGCTCGGGTCTCAAGAGTGGGGTTGTGAAGGCGTTGGAGAAGGCGTCGGCGAACTTGGAGTGGGCGACGGATCAGAGGTGAAGTCTGGCAGGGACTGGGCGTCTATTGGCTTATCCCCGGCAAGCCGGGCGGCGCGATTTTGCGCCCAGATGGACCGCGCTGCTGCATAGGAATCAGACGTCGACACTTGGAAGTCTTTCAGGTCCTTGTCGACCCTTGCCCGCGTATCCAGGCCGCCCGCGACGATGACCGCAACCTTGACGGCGACGTCATTTTTAAAGCGCGCATAGTCGAGGGGATTGAGGAAGAGATCGACGCCAAAGCCCACCAGGTCCCGCGCCGAGGTCGGACCGACGCCTGGCGCCACCAGATAGGGACCGCTCTTCACGCCGTATCGGGCCAGGGTTTGGCCAAAATCCGCCCCTTGGCGATAGACCCCAAGGGTCGAGGCGACATCAAAAACCCCGGCGATCCCAACCGTCGAATTCACACCGAACCGAAACGCAGACCTTGCAGCAGAATCGGCACGCAGCTGCAAAGCCGAGTTGAAAAAGGTGTTCGGCTCATTGAGATTGGCAGTCAGATTGTGCACCCCGTCGCGGGCAGGGGTTGGCAGAATACGCCGATAGGTCATGGCGACAGGGCGTACGATGGCGCGATCCAACCCCTTATTGAAGCTAAAGATCTTGCGATTGAAGCCTTCAAACGGATCGGCAATGACACCGATTTGGGCCTCGGCCCGCGCCAAGCCAGCCTGGCCAAAACTGAGGGCAAGCCCGAGGCCAGCGACGAACATGCGCGCCTTCATCCCCATTGCTGGGTGTCGCAGTTTCTGGAGGCGAGCCATCGACACCGTTTCAGCCTTTCGCTGCAATGCACAAGCAAGTGACATGGCGCTGTAGCTGTGCAGTGCTTGCGACCTTTTCAAGGCGGTTTTCGATCTGAAACAGAAAGTGTCGCAGATGATAGGAGACTGTGGAGCCAGGGCCACACTCACCCCAGTTCGTCGATTTTGCTTTACATAAACGCATAAACATATCTTTATATGGAATTCGGGTAACCGACTGCGCGACCGATGAAGCCTGGAGCCTTGACCTGTGACCCAACTTGATCCGGCAAGCCTCGTCGAGGTGCTCCGCGCCGCAGGTGAGCCGACGCGTTTAAGGATCATGGCCTTGCTTGCCCATGACGAGCTTGCCGTTCTCGAGCTCAGCCAAATCCTCGACCAAAGCCAACCCCGGGTCTCGCGGCATCTGAAACTTCTCACCGAAGCAGGCCTTGCCGAGCGCTTCCCCGACGGCGCCTGGGTATTTTACCGTTCGGCGAGAACCGGCGATGGGTCCGCCGCCCAAAGACTGTTGCAACTGGCAGATTTAACCGATCCAGTCTTCGTTCGCGACCTGGAGCGTCTGGAAACCGTGCGGGCCGAACGGCGGGCCGAGGCAGAAGCCTATTTTTCCCGCAATGCCGACCAATGGGACCGGCTTCGGTCACTCTATGTCTGCGAGCAAGATGTTGAGGCGGCCATTTTGGAGACCGCCGGTCCTGGCCCCTATCGGCGGATTGTCGACCTGGGAACCGGTGCCGGACGCATGCTGACCTTGCTGGGACCCAGGGCCAAGGAAGGCCTTGGTCTCGACCTCTCACAACAGATGCTGAATCTGGCCCGCGCGCGCCTCGATTCGGCTAATTTACCTCAGGTTGATGTGCGCCATGGCGATATCTTCGCCACGGGCCTCGGGTCAGGATCGGCTGACTTGGTCGTCGTGCACCAAGTGCTGCACTATGTGTCGGAGCCGGCATCGGCGGTCGCTGAAGCCGCGCGGCTTGTTGGCCAGGGTGGCAAGCTCTTGGTGGTCGATTTTGCACCGCACGGGCTGGAGCGCCTGCGCCAAGAGCACCAACACCGCCGCCTTGGTTTTTCAACCGAAGAAATGACGCGCTGGGTCGAAGCCGAAGGCCTCGCCCTCGAAACCGCCCGCGCCCTCCCCCCAGCCTCGCCCGACGGACTGACTGTGATGATTTGGTCGGCTAACCGCCATTCAGCCTCCGCGAGAGGAGCGAAGACATGACCTATCTGCAACCGCAAATCACCGGCCAAGCTGGCTTTGGGCCTGTGGCCAACGCCGCTGGACGTCTCGACCAGCGCCCCGCCATTTCGTTCGAATTCTTCCCGCCAAAAACCGAGGAGATGGAAGAAGGGCTTTGGAATGCCATCAAGCGCTTGGCACCTTTGGCCCCGAGCTTTGTTTCCGTCACCTATGGTGCTGGGGGCTCGACCCGCGAACGCACGCACAGGACAGTCAAGCGGTTGGTGGATGAAACAGGCCTTCGTCCCGCCGCCCATCTGACCTGCGTCGGGGCGAGCCGGGCAGAAGTCGATTCCGTCATTGAAGGCTATTGGCAAGCTGGCGTGCGCCACATCGTCGCTTTGCGTGGTGATCCTCCGGGCGGCGTCGGCGCGGCCTTTGTTCCGCGCGAGGACGGCTATCGGACGGCCAGCGAACTTGTGGCCGCCATCCGGCGCATCGCGCCCTTTGAGGTGAGTGTCGGCTGCTATCCTGAAGGCCATCCGGAAGGTTCGATCGATAGCGACCTGGAAGCCCTGCGCGCCAAGGCCGATGCCGGTGCGACACGGGCCATCAGCCAATTCTTTTTCGACATTGAGGCCTATCTGCGCTTCGTCGATCAGGTACGAAAGGCCAAGATTGAAATTGCGCTCGTACCCGGCGTCATGCCCGTAACAAATTTCAACGCGCTGGTAAAAATGGCCAAGGCGACGGGGGTTGCCGTGCCAAGCTGGCTGGCGGGTTTGTTTGAAGGCTTGGACGAAGACCCAGAAACCCGCCGTCTAATTGCCTGTGCGGTGGCGGCGGAAATGTGCGCTCGCCTTGCCAATGAAGGCGTGACCAATTTTCACTTCTATACGCTGAACCGTCCGGACCTGACCTATGCGCTGTGCCGCGTGCTCGGCGTCCGCGAACCCGCATCTTCTGCTGCACTGGGAGCTTAAGACCATGTCCCGTCAAGCGCGCATCGCCGCCCTCAAGGCTGCGGCGAAATCCCGAATTCTGGTTCTAGATGGCTCCTGGGGCGTGATGATCCAACGCGAAGGCTTGGAAGAAGCCGACTTTCGCGGCACGCGCTATGCGCAGCACAGCCACCCGTTAAAGGGTGACAACGACATTCTCTGCCTGACCCGGCCCGACATCGTCACACAACTGCACGACGCCTATTTCGCTGCGGGCGCCGACATCTCAGAAACCAATACCTTTTCGGCCACCCGCATCGGACAGTCCGACTACGGATTAGAAGCTGACGTGGCGGCGCTCAATTTGGCGGCAGCCCGATTGGGGCGGGAAGCTGCGGATCGCTGGACGGCGAAAAACCCCGACAAGCCGCGCTTTATCGCGGGCTCCATTGGCCCCACCAACCGCACCTTGTCCATCAGCCCCGATGTCAATGACCCGGGTGCACGGGCCGTGACGTTTGACGAGGTGTATGACGGCTATCGCGAACAGGCGCGCGCGCTGCATGAGGGCGGCGTCGACCTTTTTCTGATCGAAACCATCTTCGACACCTTGAACGCCAAGGCCGCCATCAAGGCCGTGCTCGATCTGGAAGACGAAGGTTTAGAGCCCCTGCCCATCTGGATTTCGGGCACCATCACCGACCGCTCGGGGCGAACCCTTTCGGGTCAAACGGTTGAGGCGTTCTGGATCGCTGTGCAGCACGCCAAGCCCTTCGCCGTCGGGCTGAACTGTGCGCTCGGCGCTGAACTCATGCGGCCTCACCTCGCCGACCTTGCCCGGGTCGCCGACACCTTGGTTTCCGCCTATCCCAATGCCGGCCTGCCAAACGCCTTTGGTCAGTATGACGAGAGCCCCGACCAAACCGGCGGCTTTATTCGCGAGTGGGCGAAGAGCGGGCTCGTCAATATTGTCGGCGGATGTTGTGGCGTGACGCCGGAGCATATTGAAAAGATCGCCAAGGCGGTCGAAGGCGTGACGCCGCGCCATCCGGCCCATCCAAAGCCTGCGCTGCGATTATCGGGTCTTGAGCCCTTCGAGCTCGCCTAGCTACTGCCCCTACCCCCTGCCACCGACTGAAATTGCGCTTTAGAAAGACGACAGAGCTCATGTCCGACCTCTCTCCCACCGTGTTCGTCAATATTGGCGAGCGGACCAATGTCACCGGCTCGGCGAAGTTTCGCAAACTGATCGCGGCGGGCGACTATGATGCGGCCTTGTCCATCGCGCGACAACAGGTCGAGGCTGGAGCAGCCATTATCGACGTCAATATGGACGAGGGCCTGCTCGATTCCGAAGCAGCGATGAAGCAGTTTCTCAACCTGATCGCCGCCGAGCCCGATATTGCCCGCGTGCCAATCATGATCGACTCGTCCAAATGGACGGTGATCGAGGCAGGCTTGCGCTGCGTACAGGGCAAGCCCATCGTCAATTCGATCTCGCTCAAGGCGGGCGAGGCGCCATTTCTGAAAGAAGCGCGCGCCTGTCAACGCTATGGCGCCGCCGTGGTGGTCATGGCCTTTGACGAGGCCGGACAGGCCGATACCGCAGATCGGAAGGTCGAGATTTGTACCCGCGCCTATCGTCTGTTAACGGAGCATCTCAATTTTGCGCCGGAAGACATCATCTTCGACCCCAATATTTTCGCGGTCGCCACCGGCATTGAAGAGCACAACCGCTATGCCCTCGACTTTATCGAGGCGACGCGGCGCATCAAGCAAACCCTGCCCGGCGCCCGGGTTTCTGGCGGGGTGTCGAATGTCTCCTTCTCGTTCCGAGGTAATGAGCCTGTGCGGCGCGCCATTCACGGCGTGTTTCTCTATCACGCCATTCGCGCTGGCCTCGACATGGCGATTGTCAATGCCGGCGACCTGCCGGTCTATGACGATATCCCGCGCGAGTTGCGCGACGCGGTGGAAGACGTGGTGCTCGACCGACGTCCTGACTCCACCGAACGGCTGGTCGATCTGGCGCCCAAATATAAGGGCGATAAGGCGGAAGCCCGGGTGGTCGACCTGTCTTGGCGCGAGGCGCCCGTCGCGGAGCGATTGGCCCATGCCCTGGTTCACGGCGTGTCCGACTGGATTGTCGAAGATACCGAGGCGGCACGTTTGGAGGCCCTTCGCCCCCTCCACGTGATCGAAGGCCCATTAATGGACGGCATGAACCGGGTCGGCGATCTCTTTGGCGCGGGCAAGATGTTCCTGCCGCAAGTGGTCAAGTCGGCGCGGGTGATGAAACAGGCTGTCGCCCATCTGATGCCCTTCATGGAGGCCGAAAGTGGTGGCGAGGCCAATGAGCCTGCAGGCCGAATCGTCATGGCCACCGTCAAGGGCGATGTGCATGACATCGGCAAGAACATTGTCGGCGTCGTCCTGCAGTGCAACAATTACAAGGTCATCGATCTGGGCGTCATGTGCCCGGCGGACCGGATTATTGACGCGGCCATCGAACACAAGGCCGATGCCATTGGGCTGTCTGGCCTGATCACGCCCTCCCTTGACGAAATGGTCTTTGTCGCCAGCGAGATGCAAAGGCGGGGCCTGTCTATTCCGCTGTTGATCGGCGGCGCCACCACCAGCAAGACCCACACCGCCGTGAAGATCGAACCCGCCTATCAAAGCGGCTCGACCACCTATGTGCTCGATGCCAGCCGCGCCGTCGGCGTGGTGTCGCATCTGTTATCGCCAGACACCAAGGCCGAGACCGAGGCCAAGACCCGCGCCGAATATGTCGCCGTGCGCGAACAGTTCGCCAGGGGCCGGGAAAAGCGACCGCGAACGCCGCTGGCGCTGGCTCGCCAGCGCGCCTTTCAGATTGATTGGACCAAGGAACCGCCGCCCAAGGCGCCAAGCTTTCTGGGACTGCGCAGCTTCGATGCCTATGACCTCGCTGAATTGGCCCGCCATATTGACTGGTCGCCATTCTTTCAGAGTTGGGATCTGGTCGGACGCTTCCCGGCCATTTTGGACGATGATGTGGTCGGCGAGGCGGCGCGGACGCTTTGGGCTGATGCCGAACCCCTGCTGAACCGGATCATCCAAGAGGGCCGCTTCACCGCCAAGGGCGTGGTCGGCTTTTGGCCCGCCCAGGCGCGTGGCGACGACATTGTTGTTTATGAAGACGAGCGCCGCACGGTTGAGCGCGCCACCTTCCACACCCTGCGCCAACAGATGGAAAAGGACGGCGCGTCGCTTGCCCTGTCCGACTTTATCGCGCCCGTGGGGGGCCCGCCCGATTATCTTGGCGGCTTTGCAGTGACAGCAGGCCATGGCGAGGCCGGGTTTGCCAAAAGCTTCCGCGACGCAGGCGATGACTATTCCGCCATTATTGTCGCCGCCCTCGCCGACCGCCTGGCCGAAGCCTTTGCCGAACTGTTGCACGCTCGCGTTCGGCGCGAACTGTGGGCCTATGCGCCCGACGAAGAGCGGTCGCTCGAATTTCTCTTGTCGGAGGCCTATCAAGGTATTCGGCCGGCACCCGGCTATCCAGCCCAACCCGACCACACCGAAAAAGGCACCCTGTTCCAGCTGTTGGACGCCACAGAAAGGACAGGGATCAGCCTAACCGAAAGCTTTGCCATGAGCCCCGCAGCGGCGGTATCTGGCCTCTATTTTGGCCATTCCAAGAGCCATTATTTTGGCGTTGGCAAGATTGATCGAGATCAGGTCGCCGACTATGCCAAGCGCAAGGGTTGGTCGATGGCGACGGCGGAAAAATGGCTGTCACCCATTCTGGCCTATGAGGGCTGAGGCGTAAGGCCTGCTTACCTGCCGCCTCGCGCGACAATCCGCCGCGCCCCTAAATTGCGCATTTGATTTGGTTTTATCGGTGCTTGTCTTCAAAACTGCCCCCGGTTCTTAAGCTTCCGGTGGGGTGAAGTCAGATGCAGTCGGAGAGGCCGTTCGCCGCGCCAAGCCCTCCTCCGGCACCTGGGGCGATTGACGCAGCCTTCGCCCAGCGCTTTTTTCGCGGCCCCAAGGTATTGGAGATCGTGCCGAGCTTGGCGCAGGTGCGCGCGCCGAGCGTGGTTCCCCACGCCGTGCGAATTGTCGCGGCAGGGGCCGAGGGCGGGCCCACCCACCTTGACGCGCCCGACATGTCGCAAGACGCGGTCTATTGCCGATCCTGCCTACAAACCTTGGAGGAATATCGCCTAAGCCTGGCTGAATGGTTTCGGGTGCTGAAAATCGGCGGGTTTTTGGTGCTGAGCGTGCCGCACCAATTCTTGTATGAGCGCAAACTTCACCCACCCTCGCGCTTCAACCCCGCCCACAAGCGCTTCTATACCCCCGCCGCCGTGTTGTTGGAGGTTGAGGAGGCGCTAGACCCGCTGGAATATCGCCTGCGCGGCTTGGCTGATGATGATGCGGGCTTCGACGACCAGCTGTCACCTGAAGCGGCCCCCACCGGCCCAGCGGACATTGTGCTGGTGCTTGAACGCATCGCCCGCCCCCGGTGGGCGGATGACTTGCGGCCCAAATTGCCAGAGGCCGTCGCCCATCCCGGGTTTGAGGCCATCACACCGGGTGCGGCCCCGCCCGTCGTCGTGCAAAAGGTGTCGACCCCCTCAACCGGGCTTTCCATCCTGTGCCTGAAGCTCGACCATCGCGGGGACTTTCTCCTAGCGCAGCGCGCCTTTCGTCGCTTGAGAGCCGCCTTCCCAGACGCCAATCTCACCCTGGTCTGCGGTCCCTGGAACTGCGCGGCGGCGGCGGAATTGGGGGTCTTCGATACGATCCTCACCCACCGCCTCTTTGCCGAAAACCCACAATCCCCTGGCGATCTCGACACCCAGGCTGATTTTCTCAAGCTCCTGCAAGACCATGTCTTTGATGTGGCAGTGGATTTCCGCATCGACCCGGAAAGTCGTCCGCTTTTACGCGCGACCAACGCCGCCTTTCGCGCCGGGTTCCCCAGCCATCTCCCGCAAGACAGTCTCGACCTGGAATTGCCGCTGCACTCCGGCACAACGCGCGGCCGACCTGTTAGACAATTCGTACCTTCCTTGCGCTTCACCTCGACACTGGGCCAGCAGTACGGGCCCTACATCCAGTTTCAAAACCTGCGAGTGCCATCGCCTTCGCCGCCGATTGTTTATGGGCCCTATATCCCATTACAGAGCGGAACTTACGAATTTCAAATCTTCTTGGAGTCTATCGTTCCATGCCGACTCACCTATGACATTGCCATAGATAAGGGCCAGGAT
>CAIMFV010000016.1 GCA_903840435.1 uncultured Caulobacterales bacterium | reverse complement strand
GGCCTTCGCCGGAATGAGCGGCATAATTTCAACCCCACGATAAATACCGCTCATCCCGACCTAGGTCGGGATCCAGGCTGCAACCCGCGACGGGTCTGGTTGTTGATAGACTTGAAGGCCATCTGCGCGCCGCCTCTGGATTCCGGCCTTCGCCGGAATGAGCGGCATAATTTCAACCCCACGATAAATACCGCTCATCCCGACCTAGGTCGGGATCCAGGCTGCAACCCGCGACGGGTCCGGGTGCTGACTAGCCTGAAAGCCATGTGCCCGCCGCTTCTGGATTCCGGCCTTCGCCGGAATGAGCGGATGAGTTTTGGAACCGTCTTGAACACCACTCATCCCAACCGAAGGGCCCCAGGGTGCGAGGCGGGATGGGGCTTGGTTGGAAGGGGCCCGGCATGAAGCTGAAGGATGTTGAGACCTTCGTTGTTGGCAATCCGCCGCCGCATTTTGGCGGGCGCTACTTCCTGTTCGTCAAACTGACCACCGATACCGGGATCACAGGGCTTGGCGAAGCCTATTGCCTACCTTTCAGCCCCCATCTGGGCGCCAAGCTGATCGAAGATGTGTTTGCCCGCTATGCGGCGGGCCTCGACCCGCATCGGATTGAGACCCTTTGGCGGCGGGTCTATTCGGCGGGCTTTACCCAACACCCCGACCTGACCCTGATGGGCGTCTTGAGCGCGCTGGAAATGGCCTGTTGGGACATTATCGGCAAGGCGGCTGGGCAGCCCGTCCACCAACTGCTGGGCGGTCGGGTGCATGAGCGCTTGCGCACCTACACCTATATCTATCCGCGTCCCGGCGACCAGACCGATGTCTATCACGACCCAGACCTCGCCGCCGTGCGGGCCGCCGAATATCTGGCCCAGGGCTATACAGCGTTGAAATTTGATCCTGCCGGGCCCTATAGCGCCTTTGATGGACGACAACTGAACCTTGAGGCGCTGGCGCTCAGCGAACGCTTCGCCAAGACCCTGCGCGAAGCTGTCGGCGACCGGGCCGACTTACTTTTCGGCACCCATGGGCAGATGACCGCCGCCGGCGCCATCCGCCTTGCCAAGCGCTTGGAGCCCTATGATCCGCTTTGGCTGGAGGAGCCGCTTCCCCCTGACGCGCCCGAGGAAATGGCCAAGGTCGCTCGCGCCACCTCCATTCCCATCGCAACCGGCGAGCGGTTGGCGACCAAATACGACTTTGCCCGTCTGTTGGCTGCCGGTTCGGCGGCGATCTTTCAGATGAATCTTGGCCGGGTCGGCGGGCTGCTGGAGGCGAAAAAAATTGCCGGTATGGCCGAGGCCCACCATGTGCAAATCGCGCCGCACCTCTATTGCGGGCCTGTGGTCGGCGCGGCCAATATCCAGCTCGCAGCCTGCTCGCCAAACTTCCTCATCCTCGAGGGCATTGAGGACTTTGGTGGCTTTCACGCGGAAATCTTGCAAAAACCGATCCAGTGGCAGGAGGGCTTTGTGATCCCTTCGACCGAGCCGGGACTCGGCGTGGAGCTGAACGAAGTCGTCGCGCGTGCCCATCCCTATCAGGATCAGGCGCTGCATCTCGACATGGCCAAAGATCCCGTGTTTTGAGCGAGGCGTTTGATTTCATTATTGTTGGCGCAGGGTCGGCCGGCTGCGTGGTCGCAGATCGTTTGACCGCCAGCGGACGCTACCGCGTGCTTTTGCTCGAGGCGGGCGGGTCGGACCGCTCGCCCTTCATTCAGGTGCCAATTGGCTATGGCCGCACCTTTTTCGATCCGAAGATCAACTGGATGTACGACACCGAGCCCTCGCCGGAGCTCGATGGGCGCCAAAGCTATTGGCCGCGCGGCAAGGTGATTGGCGGATCTGGGTCGATCAATGCCATGGTCTATGTCCGTGGCCTGCCGAGCGACTATGACGGCTGGGCTGCGGACGGCGCTGACGGGTGGAGCTTTGCCGACGTCCTGCCCTATTTCAAAAAGTCCGAGCGTTTCGAGGGCGGGGAGACTCCCTTTCATGGCGTCGATGGGCCCATGCACGTCACCGACCTGACCCACCGCGCCCATCCCCTGTGCCAGACTTTTTTTGCGGCGGCAGAAAACCTCGGCTTTTCCCGCAGCGCGGATTTTAACGGAGCCAAGCCCGAAGGGGTTGGCCTCTATCATATCAATACGGATAAGGGCGTGCGCGCCTCTACTGCCAACGCCTTTTTGCGGCCAGCCCTTTCCCGAGCCAATCTCGAGCTTCGCACCGGCGCGCAGGTGTTGAACATCACGCTTGAGGCGGGTCGGGCGACCGGGGTGACCTATCGGCGCGGCGGCGTGGCGCAAGCAGCGACGGCGCGCGCTGAGGTGATCTTGTGCGCAGGTGCGGTCAATACGCCGCACATTTTGCAAGTCTCGGGGATTGGCGATCCCGTCCTTTTGCGCCACTTCAATATTCCTGTGGCGGTCGAAAGCCCTCATGTCGGCAAGAACCTGCAAGACCACTTGGCGGTTTCTTACTTCTACCGCTGCAATCAACCGACCCTGAACGATGTGTTGGGGCCTCTCTCGGGAAAAATCAAAGCTGGCCTGCAATATCTGATCAACCGCAGCGGCCCCTTGGCGCTTAGCGTCAACCAGGCTGGTGGCTTTGTCCGCTCGCGCGAGGGCCTCAGCGCGCCAGATTTGCAGCTCTATTTCAGTCCCGTCAGCTATAGCCAGACCCCGCTCGCCAAGCGTGAACTGATCAATCCCGACCCCTTCTCCGCCTTCCTGCTTTCATTCAACGCGTGCCGTCCACAGAGCCGAGGCGAGATCCGTCTAGCAGGCCCAGATCCCCTCGCCCGCCCGATCATTTTGCCAAACTATCTGTCCCATGCCGATGACATCGCCGATGCGCAGCGCGGTGTCGCCTTGCTGCGTCGCTTGGCTGCGACCGAGCCCTTGGCGGGCGTCATTACTGAGGAAATTGCGCCGGGCGCACACCTCGAAACCTTAGAGGAGCTGATGCAGGATTTTCGAGCCCGCGCCGATACGGTCTACCATCCAGTAGGCACAGCGCGCATGGGCGCCAAGGAAACCGGCGCCGTGGTCGATTCCAGCCTGCGAGTCTTTGGACTTGATGGCCTGCGGATCATTGATGCGTCAGTCTTTCCGCGCCTGACGTCAGGCAACACAAATGCCCCTGTCGTCATGGTGGCAGAAAAAGGCGTAGAGAGGGTGCTGGCGGATGCGCAAACTTCCTAAAGAGGTTACCGTCACCGCGCCACCACACCCGCCGGGGTCGCCAATGTCGGGCAAGATCGATCTGCGTAAACTGCCACCCTTAAAGTCCTTGCGCGGCTTCGAGGCGGCGACCCGTCGTCAGAGCATCCGTGAGGCGGCAGAAGAGCTTTGTCTGACGCACCCAGCGGTTAGCCATCAGGTGCAAACCATCGAAGCCGCCCTAGGCGTTCCCCTCTTCACCCAATCGGGTCGCGGCATCGTTTCGACCGAAGAAGGCCGTCTCCTCTACCCCTATGTCCGCGCCGCCTTTGAGACCCTGTTAGAAGGGGTGGAAGTGGCCAGGCGCCACGCCATGGACCAACCGCTGCGTGTGCAGACCTATGTAACGGCCTCGATCCGCTGGCTTGCCCCGCGCGCCTCGCAATTCTTGGCCGAAAACCCGACCATCAAACTTGCCTTCACCAGTTCGACCTTGGAATGGGAATTTGACGACGGCAATGCTGACCTCGGCCTTGTCTATTGCGCTCAGCCGCCGGACGCCAAATTCAGTTGGACGCCGCTTTTTGACTATGAGCTCTTCCCGGTTTGCAGCCCGGCCCGCGCCGAAGCCTTAGGCCCCAATCCCAAGGTCGAGGACCTATTGACCCAACCTCTGATCGCGGTCTCCACCGAGGTAAGGCATTGGGAGACATGGTTTGCCGATGCTGGCGTCACCTTCGTCCCGACTGCGCCCTATATGGTGGTCGACACCTTGGCGCTGGCGCTCGAAATGGCTTTGAATGGCCAGGCCATCGTGTTGGTCAATGGTCCGTTCGTCGACCAGGACCTCGCCTCTGGGCGGCTGGTCCGTCCGGTTGCCCACCGGGCGGTCTGTCCCGGCGCCTGGGGCCTGATCTGCCGCAAGGAGATCAAAGACAATTATCGGGTGCGCACCTTTATCGACTGGCTGATCAAAAATGTCGGTCTGCCAGAAGCGGCGGCAGCGCACTCAGGAGAGGGCGATCCAGACTGATTTGGACTGCAAATAGCCCTCCAAACATTCCAGCCCCTTATCGCGGGTATTGCCAGACTGTTTGAAGCCGCCAAAGGGCTGGGTCATATCGCCGTCGCCAAAGCTGTTGACCCACACTACGCCAGCCTGCAGCTGTTTTACCATCCGATGGGCGCGGGTAAGGTTGGCCGTCCAGACGCTCGCCGCAAGGCCATAGTCGCTGTCATTGGCAAGCCTGACAGCCTCAGCCTCGTCCGCGAATTTCAAAATCGACACGACGGGCCCGAAGATTTCCTGCCGGGCAATCCGCATCTGCGGCGTCACATCGCAGAACACGGTAGGCATTACATAGGCGCCCGCCTCAAAACCCTGCGGTGCGCTTCCTCCCATAACGAGACGCGCACCGTCCTCAACCCCCTCGGCAATCCGCGCCAACACGGCCTGTTGCTGCGCGCGACCGACCAAGGGACCCAGTTGGGTCGACGGGTCCAGCGGGTCGCCGGGTCGGTAGAGATTTGGCGTGATCGCGAGCAGGCGCGCAAGGAAGGCGTCGTGCAGGTCCTGGTGGATCAAGAGCCGGGACCCGGCATTGCAGACCTGGCCGGCATTATCGAAAATCCCACGCACGGCGGCCTCGACGGCCCGGTCGAGATTGTCGAGGTCAGGGAAGAAGATCTGCGGGCTCTTGCCCCCGGTCTCAAGGGCGACGCGCTTCAAGTTCGAGCGCCCGGCCGAAATCATCAACTGCTTGCCGACCGCTGTTGAGCCGGTAAAGCTGATCTTGGCCACGTCAGGATGCAAGGCTAAAGCCTCGCCTGCTTCAGGACCGAGGCCTTGAACCACATTGAAGACGCCGGGCGGTCCGCCCGCTTGACAGAATATCTCGGCCAGGCGGCCAAGGCTCAGCGGCGCGCGCTCGGACGGTTTGAGCACCACCGTATTTCCTGCCGCCAAGGCCGGCGCAATCTTCCACACCGCCATCAGCAGGGGATAGTTCCAGGCCGAAATCGCGCCCACCACGCCGAACGGTTCGCGCAACACCATGTGGGTGGCGCTGGAGACGGTTGTGGTCACCTGCCCCCCCACCTTGTCGATGGCTTCGCCGAAATAGCGCAGCGTCACCACGGTTTCCGGCAGGTCGATGGTGAGGGCGTCTGTAATGGGCTTGCCCATGGCGAGACTGTCGAGCAGCGCTAGGTCTTCGGCATGGTGCTCGACCAGATCAGCAAAGCGGCGGAAAATATCCATCCTCTGGCGAGGACTTAAATCCGTCCAGCGACCGTCGGCAAAGGCGCGCTTGGCCGACTGGACGGCGCGCTCTATGTCCTCAGCCTGCCCGCGACTGATATTGGCCGTTGTCGCGCCGGTGGCCGGGTTGATCGCCGGAAAGGTGGCGCCGGACTGAGACGGAACAAACCGCCCCTCGATAAAGTGCTCAGACTGAAAGCTCAGCGCGGCGGCGCGGCGGCGCCAGGTTTCGACGGGTAAGCTCATGCGCGGCGCGGCACAACTTCGTAGCCCGGCTCCTCCGGTTCGTCATCGACCATCTCAGCTGGAAAGCCAACGCCCAGCACCTTGAACCCGCACGGCTCCTCATAGCGACGAATGACATTTGGCGAATGTTCCCGCGCGCCATAGCGCTGCTCGCTATCCTTAAAGATGTTGAGCACCAGGGGCGACAGCTCGAGCGCCACGCCATGGTCGCGGGCCAATTGGTCAAACAGGCCGACATCCTTGATCACCAGATCCATGGTGAAGTTGATATCGCGGCTGCCATTCAAGATCACTTGCGACTCGGTCTCGTGGACGAAGGAATTGCCCGACGATATCCGAATGGCCTCATAGGCAGTGTTCATATCAAGGCCCGCCGCCTTGCAGGTGGTCAGGGCTTCGGCCAAGGCCACCAGATGGGCGGTGCAGAGATAATTGGTCACAACCTTGAGCCGCGAGGCGGTGCCCAGATCGCCGGTATGCAGGATGCGGCGACCCAGCGACTTGAGCACCGGCAAGACCTCTTCAAAGGCTGAGCGCGGACCGGCGGCAAAGATCGAAATATTGCCGGTATCGGCGCGATGGCACCCTCCCGAAACCGGGCAGTCCATGAATTTCGCGCCCCTCGCCTCGACCAGCGGCGCCAAGCGCAGCACCTCGGCATAGTCAGTCGTGCTCATCTCCAGCCAGATCTGCCCGGGGCGCAGCACGGCGATAAACCCATCCTCGCCTTCCGCAACGGCTGCGCTGGCGGCGGGAGACGGCAAACAGGTGATGATCAGGTCGACCGCTTCGGCCAAGGCGCGCGGCGAGTTTGCCGCCTTTGCACCTCGACTGACAAATTCCGCCATGCGCGCGTCATCAAGATCGCGAACGGTCAGATCATGCCCATTGCGCAGCAAGCTGCCCGCCAGCTTGCCGCCGACATTGCCTAGGCCGATGAATCCAATCTTCATCTCATCTGTCCTTCAATAGAGTCGATTTCGTCTGAGGAGGCCGCATCAGGCCGGACGGTCTAGTCTGGCGTCGCGTAGCGCGGATCGTGGGCCGGGCGGCTGAAGACCTCGCGCACCAATGGCTCGAAATGGGTCAAAGGCAAGGTGTCATAGTCAGGATCAAACGAGGCTTGGTCCCAGTTCTCACAGAAACTGACGCAGGCGTTGTACCAGGGATGATCGCGATAGCGGTCGCGCATGAAACGGTCGCCGCCCTGGAAATGGACATAATAATAGGTTTGAAACAGCCCGTGCTGTTCAACGATCCAGGTGACTTCTGGGCGCACATAGGGGCGGATGAGGCCAGCGGCGATTTCGGCATGATTGTAAGGCGCAAGCTCATCGCCAATATCGTGGATCAGGGCCGCAACGATCAACTCTATATCAGCGCCGTCGCGCTCGGCGCGGGTGGCGGTTTGAAGCACATGCCCAAGCCGCGACAGCGGATAGCCTTCCAAGGAATGATCGAGCCTGAGCAAGGTCTCTAAAACCCGGTCGGGTAGGCCGCGGGCGTGATCGCGTTCGGATTGGTCGAGCAGAGCGTAATCCTCGGCTGTGCCGTCCTTCATCTGGCGAAAACTGACCATCTTGGTCATGCGCGCGCTTCCTCCGCCGTCGACAGGCGTCGCCGGAGCACGCGGTAGAGGCTCCGTGGCCCATCAATATCAATATAACAGCCTTGCAGGTGCCGGAGCCCCTCTGACGGATCAAAGGCCGTGCGACCGTGCAACAGACGGGCATTGTCGAACATGACCAAATCACCATCGTTCAAGAGGAATTTGATCTCGAACGACGGATCGCGCAGCAAATGATCGAAGACGCGCCGAGCCCGATAATAGGCGTCAAGTTTTGGCTTTTCGAACAGGGGGACGAAATCAAGCCGTGGGCTCATATGGATGGCGCGAACCGCGCCGGTCACATCCAGCTCAATTGGCGGCGCTGAAGCTGTCAGTTCCGTATCCACATCCCAAAACCGAAACCGCACCGGCGTGGTGGTCAGCACCGCAAAGGCTTCCGGATCGCGTTCGCGAAGGGCGTGCGCCACGGCAAGCCCGTCGACCAGGGTCGAAAGCCCGCCTGTGGTTTGATTGGTCAGGCAGTGCAGCAATTGTACGCCTGGCGCAGGCGTTCGATAGGGATTGTCGGTATGGGCGCCGAGCTCGACCGAGGTATAGGCAAGGTCATTGGCTTGCGGGACCGAGCGCACGTCGAAAAGATCGCCAAAATTGGTCGACCGGACATGGCCAAATGTCGACCCAACCTTCAAGACGTGTCCAGATTGGCTGGGGACGCCCGACAGGACGACAAAGCCAAAGGTCAGGAATTTCGTGGTTAGGTCGAACAGCTGTTCAGGCGAAAGCGTTTCTGACCAATCGCCACGCGGCAAGGGATCAAGCTCCGCCGTCCAGGGCACGACGGCTGGGCAATCATGGTCCCCTGGCGGCAAGGCGATTTCGGCCTCAAGGGTGGCAACCGAATAGACCGCTTCCACCTGATCGCTGAAGGCGACCTGTAATCGCCCATCGCCTAAGTCAACAATGCGCTCAAACGCCAGATCAAGCGGCAGATCAGACGGGTCAAACAGCCGCTGACGCGTGCGCCCATCCAGTACCGCCGGGTCTTCATTGCGCTCGCGCAACCAAATTGGATGCACCTCGATCTCCGAGCCCTGCTCAGAGGCCAGCACCAAACGGGTTGTATCTTTGATCTTCAACTGCAAGTCTGTAGCGCCCGATGTGAAAGCAATGGTCAGACGCTTTGAGTCCTAGCTGTGCCGCGGCCTGGCGACCAATTGATTATTTTATGGGCTTGGTTCATTTTTTTTGTGAACGGAGACAGCGACTGTGACCCAACCCAACACCCCCTTCATTGTTCATACCGTGCCGGGAAGCCCCTTTGCGCGCTCGGTCATGGCGACCTTGATTGAAAAGCACCTGCCTTGGCGGCTGCACCCCCTGCCACCCGGCGGGTCGCGTCAGAAGCCCTATCTCGACCTGCAACCCTTCGGGCGCCTCCCAACACTCGAACACGATGGGTTCATCCTTTACGAGACCCAAGCCATCTTGCGCTATTTAGACCGCGTGTCGCCAGACCCTGCGCTGACACCGACAGACATTCGCGCCGCTGCGCGCATGGACCAAGTGATGAACATCAATGATTGGCACCTGTTCCAAGGCTGCGGCAATATTATTGGGTTTCAGCGGATCGTTGGCCCTGCCCTTATGGGATTGACGCCGGACCTCGCAGTCATCGCTGAAGCCATGCCAAGAGCCCATGTGGTGATCGAGACCCTGTCGAAAATCTTAGGCGACCAGACATTTTTTGTCGGCGAGCGCCTCAGCCTGGCTGACCTCTTGGTCGCGCCACAACTTGATTTTCTGGCCCAGACCCCCGAATGGGCCGAACTGTCGCAAGGGCGGGAAAACCTCAACGCCTGGCTGGCAAGACTGCTGGAACGGCCCTCCTTCCAACAGACCACCTGGGCGCAGGTGTCGGCGATGGCCAAGGCCATGGCGAGCGCCTAAGCCCAATCTTCGCAAACTTCGCCCTTATCCTGTCCCGATCTGTGGGCTAAGGACATCCGAACTGTGCGTCGGGCCAAAAAGCCTAGCGCCCCACTTCGCCGATTAGGAACTCGCCCTTGTCCACCTCATACCGGAATCCTCAGCGTTACCAAAAGAGCGCCGCCCTGTTTGCCAAGGCTTGTGAGCTTATTCCTGGCGGGGTGAATTCGACGGCGCGGGCCACGTGGTCGGGCTGGGAGCCCCATCCTTTGTTCGTCAAGGAAGGCCTTGGATCGCGCGTTACTGACGCCGACGACAACACCTATATTGATTATCTTCTGGGGCTCGGCCCGATGATTTTGGGCCACCGTCCGCCGAAGGTGACCCAAGCCGTCGTCGATTGCATTCAGTCGACCGGCACGGTCTTTGCCATGCCGCATGAGGAAGAAACCCGCCTCGCCGAGCGAGTGACGGCCGCGATCCCAAGCGTCGAGCGCCTGCGCCTTTGCAATACCGGAACCGAAGCGGTGATTTACGCGCTGCGGCTGGCGCGGACCTTTACAGGTCGCGCCAAGGTCATTCGATTTGAAGGCATGTATCACGGCTTTTCAGATGGCGTTTACTGGTCAAAGCACCCCAGCCTTGACCGCGCCGGGCCAGACCGCGCGCCTGTCGCCGTCGCCCAAGGCCCCGGCATGCCCAAGGGCGTCGAGCAAAATCTGATCATTCTGCCGTGGAATGATTTGGAACTCTTGCGCGAAACCTTTGCACGCGAGGGAGACCAGATTGCCGCGGTGCTGACCGAACCTGTGATGTGCAACACGGGCTGTATCCTGCCACTCCCAGGCTTTCTCGAAGGTATGCGCGAGCTTTGCGACCAGCACGGATCGGTCCTGGTGTTTGACGAGGTGATTACCGGCTTCCGCATCGGCCTTGCAGGCGCGCAAGGCAAGCTTGGTCTTCGCCCCGACCTGTCGATCTTTGCCAAGGGACTTGGCGGTGGCTTTCCAGTAGCGGCACTGGGCGGACGCAAGGACATTATGGAGTTGGTCGCAAAGGGCGTGGTGTCGATGGCCGGAACCTATAGCGCCAACGCCATTGCCGTGGCCGCCGCCAATGCCGCCATGGACGAATTGACCACGCCCGGCGCCTATGAGGGTCTTTACGCCCGCTGTGACCTTCTCCTGGACGGCTTGCGCAAGATCTTGGCCGACAGTGGCCTGCCGGCCCATGTGGTGGGGATGGGGCCTGTGCTTCAGGTTTGGTTTTCGCCAGAGCCGATCCACAATTACCGCGACGCCGCGCGCCACTGTAACCACGACATGTTCCGCCTTTGGTGGGAAGGATGCTTGGACCGGGGCGTTCTCTTCCATCCCGGCGCCTACGAAAACCTGTTCGTCTCCTTCGCCCACTCGACAGCCGATATCGAGCAAACCCTGGCCGTCGCCAAGGAAGTGGTGGCGGAAATCGCGGCGCGCTGAAGTTTGTCCGGGAAAAGTGGAATCCGGTTTTCCCGATTGGACAAACGAACAACTAGAAATCGGGAGTCTGTCGGGTTCAGTTTGAACCAGACAGACTCCAAAACCCTTCCCGTTAGGCGTCTTCGCCGCTCAAACTGCGGTGGGCCTTGTCGAGCTCTTCGGCATAGCGGCGGCTAGCATAGGCCTCGGTGAGGAGGCCAACCACCTTGGCTTGGCCAGCGCCGCTGACCACGGCCAAGGTTTCCGCCTCAGCTTGGTCGAACAGGCTCATGGCCGCCTTAATGTCCATGTCGGGCGTCAAAACGGCCTCGCGCCAGTGGGCGAGGCTGTGGACCGAGCGACGGCTCGCCACGTGATCGAGCTCGGCGGCAAAGGCTTCGGCCGTCTGGACAAGACCGCAATACTGACCTTGAGCATCAATCAGCACCACCATGTGGCGTGAGCCCAGGGGATAGGCTTGGCGGAACTCGGCTATGGTCGCAGAGGCTGGCAGGGTCGCAGGGTCTTGGCGCATCAACCGACCGACAGTCAGGTTGCGGGCCCAGCCGACATCAGCGGCGGAGCGGATGGTCTCGCCGCGCAAGTGCAGACGCCAGGTTGAAAAGGAATAGCCGAACACTTCGCGCACGGTCAGGCTGGTCAAGACGCAAGCCGCCAAAACCGCACCGGTGAGGCTATAATCTCCCGTCGTCTCCAGCACCAGAAACGACATGGTCAGCGGCCCGCCCACCACCGCCACTGCAAACACACCCATGCCGGTCAGGGCGCAGGCCACCGGGTCGATGGCGAGATCCGGCAAGAGCCGCGCCGCCTCCACGCCATAAAGCTTGCCGAGCAGCGCGCCGATGAACAGCGAGGCGAAGAAAAGCCCGCCGCGAAAGCCAGACCCCAACGAGATTAGCGAAGCCAAAAGCTTCAAGGCGATCAGGGTGAGTAAAAACCGCGCGCCCATATCAAGTTGAAGGTCGAGCTTCATCGCACCGTGACCTGCCGCCAAAACTTGCGGCGTGATCAAAGCGAGCCCGCCAACCAAAAGTCCGCCGACCACCGGTCGGACGCTGACTGGCAAGGCGCTCGTTTCAAACACCCGCTCGGCCCATGCCACGGCGCGCAAGGTGAAAATGCCAAGCGCACAGGCGATCAGCCCAAGCAGCATCAGAACGAGGTAATGGACCGGCTGAATGTTTCCAACCGTTGGCGCGTGAATGGAATAGGGCGCGCCAATGGCCGACTGTGCCGCCAGATAGCCTGCCAAGGAGGCCCCGGTGACGGCTGCGACATTGGAAACCGAATAGACGCCGATAATCAGCTCAAAGGCATAGAAGGCGCCAGAGAGCGGCGCGCCAAACGCCGCCGCAATCGCTCCCGCCGCGCCGCAGCCGACCATGACCCGCAGATCTGCGCGTCTTAGGCGAAGCAGGAGGCCGAGCCGCGAGGCGAGCCCGCCGCCCAGTTGGGTATATCCCGCCTCCAACCCGACCGAGGCCCCAAAGCCATTGGAAATCAGGGTTTGCAGAGTCACCCAGACGGAATCGCGCAAAGACATGCGCCCGCCGCGCAGGGCATTGGCCTCCACCGGGTCAACTGGCGCCGAGGCACCCGTTCGCCGCCGCCAAACCTCCATGGCGCTGAGGATCAGCCCGCCAAAAGCAGGCGCGGCCAAGGCGCGCCAGGGCGCAACATGATCGGCGGCGCTCAATCTGACATCGAGGGGGAGATTAAATAGAACCGCATGGGCAAGTTGGGAAAGAGCCGACAGGACCGAGACGGCCACGCCCGCGACCCCGCCCACCAAGGCTGCGGTCACTGTCAGGGCGAAATTACTGCCGCGCACCAGTCCGCGCAGGCGCGCAGAAAGGGACAGGACCACAGAGACGGGCGTCAGCGCAGTCACGCCTGCCACCCCAGTCGATCCCGCAAGGCCTTATAGCTCATACGATGATGGGGGCAGGGTCCCAACCGCGACAAGGCTTCAATATGGGCTGGAACACCATAGCCCTTGTGCGCGGCAAAGCCATAGCCGGGGTGGACCGCGTCCAGCGCGACCATCACCCGATCCCGCGCCGTTTTAGCAAGAATGGATGCCGCCGCGATTGAGACACTTCGCCCATCGCCGCCGATGACCGGCACGGAAGGCGCGCCGAGATCAAAATTCCGATTGCCGTCGATGAGCACCATGGCTGGACGCACGGCGAGCGCGTCAACGGCCCGTCGCATGGCAAGGCCTGAGGCTTGCAAAATATTCAGCGCCGCAATCTCTTCGACGCTGGCAAAGGCCACGGCCCAGGCAAGCGCCCGCGCCTTGATCTCACTTTCCAGCGCGGCGCGGGCGGCGGGCGAGAGCTTTTTCGAATCGTTTATTCCAGAGGGCACCTGGTCAGGATGAAAGATCACTGCGGCTGCGGAAACTGGACCGGCCCACGGACCGCGCCCGGCCTCGTCGACGCCTGCTACCGGTTGGGCATGGCGCTGTTCAAGCTCAAGACCTAGGTTCACACTACCCATTCTGGCGAAGTCCCCTGCCGAACGGGATGCACCGCGTGTCGAGGCCTGGATCCCGGCCTTCGCCGGGATGAGCGGAAGATATAGCGCGCCCACCCCCAAGCCGCTCATTGCCGCGAAGGCCGGAATCCAGGGGCCAAGCCCGCCTCATGTCCAAGCCTGGACCCCGACTTGCATCTTGATGAGCGGGAAATATAGCGCGCCCAACCCCAAGCCGCTCATTCCGGCGAAGGCCGGAATCCAGGGGCCAAGCCCGCATTGGGTCGAAGTCTGGATCCCGACCTCCGTCGGGATGAGCGGAAAATATAGCGCGTCCACCCCCACCCCGCGCATTCCGGCGAAGGTCAGGATGAGCGGCGAGAGAAATGAATTCAGCTACCATCGCCGGACCGTTGCGACGTCTGAACCTCTGCCCAACAGAAGCAGTCTGTCACGTGGTCATTGACCATACCGACCGCTTGCATAAAGGCATAGACGATCACCGGGCCACAAAATTTGAAGCCCCGGGCTTTCAAGGCCTTGGAAAGGGCGCGACTTTCCACAGTTTCGGTTGGGACAGCACTACGGTCGCGCCACTGATTTTGGATCGGCTGGCCACCCACATGGCTCCAAATAAAGGCGGCGAAGTCTTCGCCAGCCTCGCGCATGGCCAGATACGCCTTGGCCGATGAAATGGCTGCCGCAATCTTGGCCCGGCTGCGCACAATGCCAGAGTCGGCCATTAATCTGGCAATATCCGCCTCGCCATACTGAGCGATCCGATCGGGGTCGAAACCGTCAAAGGCGCGCCGGAAGGCCTCACGCTTGCGTAAAATCGTGATCCAGGAGAGGCCCGCCTGAAAGCCGTCGAGCAGCAATTTCTCGAACAGGGCGCGGCTGTCATATTCAGGCCTGCCCCACTCCTCATCGTGATAGGCGATATAGAGCGCATCGGTTTCGCCCGGCCAATGACAACGGGATTTTGCAAGCATGGCGGGAGCTCGTCTCCGGTGGGCGCATCGAATCCCAGGTTCGCCAACACCTTAGCAAACGTCGCTTCTGCGTCCATCCTAACCGAGGCCTAGAGCAACCGGCGTAACTCTTGTGGGGCACCAGGAGAGTTTGGCATTGAGACCGCCATCCAGTCTGGCCGACTGACCGCCACCGCGTGCCCGGCCAGGGTCAGATCCGCCGCAGCCGCTTGGGCCTCCTGCAACCGATCGAGGCGCATCAGCGCAAGACCGCGCCCGCCTTCGGAGACAAGGGCCTCGCCGACACGAACCTCCCCCCAAAGCACATCTCGATCCCCCGCATCCGGCGCGGCTTGGCATTGGAAGGGCAAGATACGGCTCTTCACAGTTCCCCGTCGTTTCATCCGCGACGTGGTTTCCTGGCCGACAAAGCAGCCCTTGGAAAAGTCGATCCCATGCAAAAGATCAAAATTGGCTTCGACCGGATAGACCTTGTCGCCGAGGCCGTCCGCCGCCGTTTCGGCAATACCAAGCCCACGCCGAAAGTCGCGATAGTCACGCGCGCTCGCCGTGAGGGGCAAGGCCGCATCGCCCTCGCCAAGATAGGCGCGAAAGCCTAGTTCAGCGCTCCGAGGGTCGACGAGAAACGGAAGCCGCGCCTCCGTCCCGCCAAAGGCTGCCAGCACCCGATCCGGGGTACGAGCAAAACGGATTGCAGCGCGCAAGCGATAGAGGGAGAGCCGTGTCTCAACCAAATCGGCAAGGCTCGTCTCCACGTCGATCCTCAGGCCATCCGTTTCGCCCAGCACAAAGAAGTCAGCGAGCAAGCGTCCCTGAGGCGTCAAGAGCGCGGTGTGAACAAGAGCCCCCGGTGCAAGGTCGGCGACATGATTGGTCACAAGCCCTTGCAACCACGTCCGAGCCTCTTGGCCATGCAAGGCAAGCACGGTTCGATCCGTTAATTCGGCATAGAGCAAACTCATGCCGCCTATGTGGTTCGGAAGTCCGGGCTTGACCAGTCATCCACCGTCTTTTGACCTAAAAAATGTCATAAAAGCCAAACGGTCGCGGGCGCGGGCGGTGCGAAGCGGGATAAGGCGCTATAGATAGGATTATGGTCACGAAGCCGTTTCCGATTCTGTTCATCACCTCGTCCCGGATTGGCGACGCCGTGCTGACGTCAGGATTGATCCATCGCCTTGCCGAGGAAGCGCCCGATCCGCGCTTCACCATCGTTGCGGGGCCGATTGCCGCACCGCTTTTTCGCGACACCCCCGGATTGCAACGCCTAATCGCTTTGGAAAAGCAGCGGCGCGGACTGCATTGGCTATGGCTTTGGAACCAGGTGCGGTCAAAGCGCTGGGAACTGGTCGTCGACATGCGGGGCTCGCCCCTGGCGGGACTGTTGCGCGCCAAACGTCGCGGCATACGTCGCTCGACCCTGGCGGGGCAGGCACCGGTGCATAAGGTGATTGAGGCGGCCCGCGTCTTGCGGCTGGAAGATGCGCCGCCGGCGCCGTTTTTGTTCACCTCGCAAGAGACCGAAGCCGCCGCCGAGGCCTTGTGCCCCCCCGGTGCGCCCATTTTGGCCATCGCGCCCGCCGCCAACTGGGTCGGCAAGGCTTGGCCCGCCGAGCGCTTCGCTGTGGCTGCGGCGGAGTTGCTGGCAAGCGATGGCTTGATGCCGAACGGCAGGCTCCTTCTGCTCGGCGGACCGGACGACCGCTGGGCAGCGGAAACCGTGCGCCGGGTCATCCCTCGGGACAGGCTGATCGACCTGGTCGGTAAGGTGGACCTCCTCACCGCCTATGCCTGCCTGAAACGCGCCCGGTTGTTTATCGGCAATGATTCTGGCCTGATGCACATGGCCGCCGCCGCAGGCGCGCCCACCTTAGGGCTGTTTGGGCCGTCAGATGACCGGCTCTATGGACCATGGGGCCGCTATGCGCGCGCGCTCAGAGGCCCGCGCGACTTCGCCGCGTTCAAAGCGCTCGATCCCGAACTCAATCAAGCGGTCTGCCATATGCAGGACTTGCCGACCGATTGGGTGGTGCGCTCGGCAAGGCTGTTATTGGCGGAAAGCGAGGCCGATTGGCGCGCTGACCACCCTTCTTCGATCCGAAAGGCCTGACCTGCCATGACCGAAGCTCCTTTCGATCTGATCCTTAAAGGCGCTGAAGTGGTCAGCCATGCTGGGCGCGGATTGGCCGATATCGGCGTGCGCGACGGCCGCTTTGTTCGGGTTGGCGATCTTGCGACCGCCCCTGCCGGTCAGGTGATTGATCTGACGGGCCTTACCATTCTGCCCGGCGTCATCGATAGCCAGGTCCATTTCCGCGAGCCCGGTTTGGAGTGGAAAGAAGACCTCGAGACCGGATCGCTGGCGGCGGTTTTGGGCGGGGTGACGGCGGTGTTTGAAATGCCCAATACCGAGCCGACGACCACCACACCAGAGGCCTTGGCCGACAAGCTCGCCCGCGCTGAGCGCATGGCCTGCGATCACGCCTTTTATGTTGGCGGCACCCACGAGAACGCCGATCTGCTCGGCGAGTACGAAGCCCTGCCCGGCTGTTGCGGCGTCAAGGTATTCATGGGAGCCTCGACCGGTTCGCTCTTGGTCGCTGATGACGCAGGGGTGGCGCGGGTCTTGGCCAGCATTCGCAGGCGCGCGGCCTTCCATTCAGAGGACGAGTATCGGCTGGCCGAACGGCGGGCTTTGGCGCGCACCGGCGACTGGACCAGCCACGAAGAGGTCCGCGATGCGACCTCGGCCATCCTATCGACCGAGCGCCTGGTGCGGCTCGCCCGTGCGGCGGGGAAGCGCATCCATGTCCTGCACGTCACCACGGAAGAAGAAATCGAATTCCTCAGTCATCATAAAGATGTGGCAAGCGTCGAAGTGACGCCGCAACACCTGACCCTGACGGCGCCGGAAGCCTATGAGCGCTTAAAAGGCTATGCCCAGATGAACCCGCCCATTCGCGGCGCGCGCCATCAGGCCGGCTTGTGGCGTGGCGTAACCCACGGGGTGGCCGACGTGTTGGGATCCGATCACGCACCTCACACGATTGAGGAAAAGGCCCGTCCCTATCCCGCCTCGCCATCGGGCATGCCCGGCGTGCAGACCCTGTTGCCCGTCATGCTTACCCATGTGGCGGAGGGACGGCTTAGCCTCGAACGGCTCGTCGATTTGACCAGTCACGGTCCGCAGCGCGTATTTGGCATTGCGGGCAAGGGCCGCATTGCGGAGGGCTATGATGCGGACCTAACCATTGTTGATTTGAAAGCCGTCCGGACGCTGCGTCACCAAGACATGGCGAGCCGCTGTGGTTGGACCCCGTTTGACGGCATGCAGGTCAAGGGCTTCCCGGTCATGACGGTCATTCGCGGGCAGGTGGTGATGCGCGACGGCGAGGTCGTCGCCCCCCGGTCGGGCAAGCCCGTCCGCTTCCAGGAAAATTTGAGCGCCTGACCGGCAAAAAAGGAAAGGCGCGCCCCCTTTCGAGAGCGCGCCCAAACCTTGGTCGTGAACCTTGCCTTAGAAGCTGAAGGTCACGCGAGCATAGTAGTAGCCGCCATTGATGCCATAAGGCGAATACTGGATCGGCGCATTCGCCACGTGGCTGCCGTCCACCGGAATGGCATAGGCCGAGTTCACCGCCGTCAACAGCGCCGAGGGCACAGAGGGTGGCTTGGTGTCGAACAGGTTCATGGCGCCGCCGGTCACCTTGATGGCCGAATTCACCTTGTAGGTCACATCGACATTGGTGATGCCGGTCACGGGTGTTTTGACCGTGTAGAGGCGTGAGCCAACACCGGCGCCGCCGCTGCCATAGTACTGGTTGAGGAAGGCGCCCGTGGTAGTTCCATAGACAACTTCATTCAAATTCACCGACCAGGGACCATGGGTCCACAAGGCGGTCAGCACCAACTTCTCCTTCGGGGTTTCGGTCACAAGGGCCGATTCCACGCCGGCATTGAAGATCGCCACCTGTCCAAAGGACGGAGCCTGAACGGACGGTGGGAGCACGCCTTCGTGGGTGATCTTGGTCGAGTTGTAGTTGAACGCGGCGGTCCAATCCACGTGACCATAATCACCGAAATCCGACGAGTAGTTGCCGGTCAGCTCAACACCATCGGTACGGGTATTGGCGCCGTTTTCGAAGATGTTGATACCTGCATAGGTCAGGTCCGCCGTGTTCAAAGTAATGCCGCGCGCCTTAATGGCGTTCAGAACCCCTTGGCTGACGATGGTGGTGCAGCTGGTGGAGCCTTCGCAGCCGACGATTGAGCCAGAACCCAAGATGCGGTTGTGCATCTCGATTTCATAGGCGTCCAAGGTGATTTGCACCTTGTTCATCGGGTGAGCGACAAAACCAATGCTGTAATTATGCGAGGTTTCGGGCTTCAGAGCCGGAATTCCGGCTGCCGCTGCCTGTGACGAGTTCGGCGGCAATTGCACGAAGGCGGTGGTCGGACCGACATTGGTGCCGGAATAGAATTCTTCCGCCAAGGTCGGGGCGCGGAAGCCGGTCGAGATGGTTCCACGAACGCCGAAGGCTGGGCTGAAGTTGTAGCGGCTGGTCAGCTTGCCAACGGTGGCGTCGCCAAAGTCGCTGAAGTGTTCGAACCGCGCCGCCAGATCGGTGGTCAGGTTCTTGATCGGATCAACCGCCAGATCGCCATAGAACGCGTAGCTCGTCCGCGAATGGTTGCCCGCATCCTGTGGCAAGTAGCCGGAGAAGGCCGAAGCGCCGCCATAGACATAGGAGCCGGGCTCACCTGCGCCAATGCCGAAGGTGTCCTTACGATCCGAAACGCCGAGCGCAACGTTCAAAGGCGATGCCAGACCGACATTGAACGTACGGTCAAGATCGAGCGATGCTGACCATTCCGAGTTCGAGAACGACCCGTCAAAGAAGTTGGTTTGCGGCGCGATCTGCGTGCTGGAAGCTGCGGCCAGAACGCTGAAGAGCAGCGGATTGGCCGTATCCTTCGAATACACCGTGTCGGAATCTTTGCCGTAGGCGGTCGAAATATCATAATCCCATCCAAAGGCTTGGCCCTTGGCGCCGACGGTGATCGAGTAATCCGTCTCGTCAAACGCTTCCAGCGGATTAAAGCCGTTCTTCAGAGGATAATACTGGGTGCCGCCTGAGGTGGTTCCAGAGACCTTGGTGCCGGGGCGATAGTTTTCGTAACCGGCTGAAACGCGTTGGCCGTAATTGCCGTTCGCATAGAGCGAGAGCGTCGAGTTGATTTCGTAGCCCGCATTGAAATAGGCATTGTAGAGGTTCGAACGCGGATCGCCGATGATGTGGTTCACGTTCGGCGAGTCCAGCGCGCCCTTGGCGCCGGCGGCGTCCACCGGGTTCAGGCCGGGAACGCTCGCGCCATTGGGGGTGAAGTAGCGGACGTCGACGCCGCCCTGCTGGCTGAAATTATGGTACGTCTCTTCCAG
>CAIMFV010000015.1 GCA_903840435.1 uncultured Caulobacterales bacterium | reverse complement strand
CGGCCCGAGCACCGTAGCTCGGCAAGGATGCACCGCTCTTCAAGGCTGAGTTGGTCGTACCGCTGTCCCATAACAACACCCCATCAAAAAGGTGTTGCACTTCGTTTGAGCATTCGGGGTATCCAGGGGGTCATCTGCAACCGTGAGCAGGCCCGTCACTGGTTCCCGGCCTACGCCGGGATGAGCGGTTTATAGGTAGGCTCTCAATTAAATCCGCTCATACCGGCGAAGGCCGGTATCCAGGGGATTATCCGCAAACCTCAGCACGCCCGTCACTGGTTCCCGGCGTTCGCCGGGAGGAGTGGTGTTTAGGAAGTTCCCTGACAAAAGGGCAGCCGAAGGGCTTGAGCCCGCCTACCTCCGGCCAAACAAACGCTCAATGTCGGCGAGTTTGAGTTCCACATAGGTGGGGCGGCCATGGTTGCATTGGCCGGAATGGGGTGTTGCTTCCATTTGGCGCAAAAGCGCGTCCATTTCAGGCGCCGACAAGCGTCGCCCGGCGCGGACGCTGCCGTGACAGGCCATGGACGAACACACTTCGGCCAAACGCTCAGAGAGGGCGAGCGCCTGACCTGTTTCCGCCAGATCATCGGCGAGATCGCGCACCAGTGCGCCGACATCGGCCTCACCCAACAGGGCGGGGGTTTCGCGCACCACCACAGCGCCGGGGCCAAAGGGTTCGAGAACAAGGCCAAGCTCAGCCAGTTCCACCGCCCGACGGCTCAGCCTGTCGGCATCGGCCGGATCAAGGTCGACCACCTCGGGCAGCAAAAGCCTTTGGCTCTTTACCCCGCCTGAGGCCAACTCTTCCTTCATCCGTTCATAGACCAGCCGTTCATGGGCGGCGTGTTGGTCGACAATGACAAGACCATCACCGGTTTGGGCAATAATATAGGTGGCGTGGACCTGGGCCCTGGCAGCACCCAAAGGAAAGCGCTCCGCATCCGGCGCGCCGGTTGCAACATCTTCCGCGCCCGCTGGCTCGACGCGCCCGCTCGGGTCAGCAACGCCAGGCAAGGCCATGGACGAAGCCGCCTTTGTTGACAGCGCCTCCCAGGTCTGCTGCGGCAAATATTGGCCTGTCCCGCTCCAGCCCGGCGCGGCGCGACTTGCGGAAAAGCCGCCACTTGCGAAGGCACCGCCGCGAAATCCACCCTCGGGGCGAAAGCCTGCCAGCGCCGTATCCGCCGTTGTGGTTGAGGCGCGGTGTCCGGCGCCTGCCAAGGCGTGGCGCAGCGCGCCAATGATTAAGCCCCGCACCAAGGTGGGGTCACGAAACCTGACCTCGGCCTTTGCCGGATGGACGTTGACGTCAACCTCAGTTGGCGGCAGGTCGACATAGAGGGCGGCCACCGGATGCCGGTCTCGGGCGAGGAAATCCGCATAGGCGGCGCGCAAAGCGCCCCCCACCAGCCGGTCGCGCACGGGCCTGCCATTGACGAACAGATACTGGTGCTGGGCATTGCCGCGACTAAAGGTCGGCAGTCCGGCATAGCCGCTCAAACGCACGCCGTCTCGGGTCTGATCGATGAGGATCGCGTTGGTTTGAAAGTCACGCCCAAGTATGGCGCCGAGCCGCGCCAAGCGGCCGCCATCGCCCGGTGTCTCAGCCGCTAGGCTAAGCTGGGCCTTGCCGTCCACCGATAAGCTAAACTGCACCGCCTCATGGGCCATGGCTTGGCGCTTGACCTCCTCGACAATGGCGAGGTTTTCGGCGCGCTCCGACTTCATGAATTTAAGCCGGGCGGGGGTGGCAAAGAACAGGTCCCTCACCTCCACCCGCGCGCCGCTCACGGTCGAAAAAGGTGCAGGACCGACGGCTGAGACTCGCCCCGCCTCGACCCGAATTTGCGCCCCCTCGCCACCCCGCTTGCGCGCGCTAATTGAGAGCCGCGCCACCGAACCGATAGACGGCAGGGCCTCGCCTCGAAATCCTAAGGTGTCGATGTTCAAAAGGTCCACACCCCCCGATGCGTCCGGCGAGAGCTTAGAGGTGGCATGGCGCTCTACCGCCAGCGGCAGATCCTCCGCCGACATGCCAAGACCATCGTCGCTAACAATCAGGCGTGTCAGTCCAGCGCCTTCGACGTCAATCTCAATACGGGCGGCGCCCGCATCCAGGGCGTTTTCGACCAGCTCCTTCAAGGCGCTGGCGGGCCGTTCCACAACCTCGCCTGCAGCGATGCGGTTGACGGTTTCGGGGGGAAGACGGCGAATGGTCATCGTCGCCAGACGCTAGGCCGATTCGGCCATCCGCGCCGTTGCCCTGCGACGCGTTGAGGCCCCCAAGGCCGGTATTCGCACGCGACCTTAGAGGCCGGGAATCTTAAAGCCCTTACTCGGCGGTTCGCGGCGAATAATCACTGGCTTGTCACCGATCACGGCCCGAATGCGCGCTTCCTCGGCCTCGGGATCAATCGGCGTCGCCGCCGCGACATTGACCGGCGTTGGATCAGACTTTTTCCAGAACATCACCCGATCGGCGAAGCTCTTGTCCTTGTGCGCCACCTCGCCAAACTCGTCATCGACCACATAGCGGATCAAGGGATCGGCCTTGTCCGCACCGGCGCGCGCTACCAGGAGCTTCTCCCCTGCCGAGCGCTGCACTTGCGCCTCTTGACCCAGAAGCGCCTGCCGCGCCGCGCTTTCAGGCTGCAATTCCTGCGGGCGCGGCTCGCCCGGCATGGGCGGACGCAAGGAATAGTCGGGCGGCAAGGTCAAGGGCGCCTTGGTGACAACGCGAAACTCGTCAGGCGTGACCTTGCCAAAATTGAGGGTCTCCGCCCCACCGCCGCAGCCACTCAAGCCGATGCTCGCCGCAGAGATGACGAGCAGGGCGAGGCCGGGGGTCAGACGAGAACGCAAAAGACGCATAGGCGAGGCTCCAGGCGAGTGGCCGTGTTCAGATCAGGCGACTTGCTAACCTATAAATGCAGCAGACGCCAGTTGTGCAATGTGGGTGAGCTTCGCGCTTTTTTTGAGGCAAAGTCTTTCGGTCGCAGTCTTAGGCTTCGGGCTTCGGTTTTGGAGCTTGAAAGCTCTCAACCAGCAGGAGGACGACGCCAAGCGTAATGGCGCTGTCGGCCAAATTGAAAACCCACGGAAAAAAGCAGCCGGAAAAGTCGAGAAAATCAGCCACGGCGCCGAATCGAATCCGGTCGATTAGATTATTGCCAATCGCGCCGCCCATAATCATGCCAATAGCGATGGCGGTCAAAAGCCGGTCAGTCTTGCGGACAAACACTGCCAAGACCGTCACCACAGCGCCTGCGAAGGCCACGAGCAGCCAGCGACCCAGCGCTGTATCGGCGCGCAGCAGGCTAAAGCTCACGCCCGGATTCCACACCATGCTGAGCTTGAAAAACGGCGGGAAAACCGGAACCTGTAAGATGAGGCCAAGATGCAGCTTCGCCAAGACGAAGAGTTTTGACGCCTGATCGGCAAGCGCCACGCCTGCGGCCACCGCATAGGCCAAAAGGCCATAGTGCCGAACGGTTGGCGCGGATTGGGGAAGGTCTGCCACAGGCTAGGCTCCCGCTGCCAGACGATCAAACTCATCCACCGCCGCCTCGCAGCGCAAACACAGACGTTTTGGCGGCTGCACCTCGGCTAAGACCTTCCAGCACCGCGCGCACTTCTCGCCTTCGGCACGGGTGATGTGGACTGAGATGTCCGCGCCCTCCCGCAGGTCAGCGGCACTGGTCCGGAACAGGTCTGCGGCATCAACCCCGGCAAAGGCAGCAAGGAGGTTATCTGGCAAAACCACTTCAACATGGGCCTCCAGCGAGGCGCCAATTTCCTTTTCCGTTCGCTTGGCTTCCAAAGCGGCGTTGACGGCTTCGAGCACGCCAGTCAAGGCGGTCCAGCGCGCCGCCTCGTCGGGGTTGCGCCAGGAGGCTGGTGTCTCAGGGATTTCGCGCAAGACGTTCGGGCCCGATTCCGGAAACCGGGTCGACCAGGCCTCGTCGGTCGTGAACGGCAAAATGGGCGAAAGCCAGGTGGTTAAGCGCTCAAAGGCGTAATCCATAACGGTCCGCGCGCCACGCCGGGTTGGACTGGTTTGCGGATCGCAATAGAGGCTGTCTTTGCGGATATCGAACGACAAGGCCGAGAGGTCTTGGCTGCAAAACTCGCTGACAGCGCGCCACGCCTCGGAAAAGCGATAGCTCTCATAGGCCGCCCGCACGGCTTGGTCGGTCTCAAACAGGCGATGCAGGATATAGCGCTCCAAGGGCGCCATCTCTTCCACAGCCAGCCGCTCCGCCTCGGTAAAGTCGGCCAGCGCGCCGAGCAGGTAACGCAAGGTGTTGCGAAGCTTGCGATAGGCGTCCGTGGTCGTGGTCAGGATCTGCTTGCCGATCCGCTGGTCCTCGGAATAGTCGACCATGGCGGCCCAGAGCCGAATGATGTCAGCGCCACTCTCCTTGATGATGGTCTGGGGCTCAATCGAATTGCCCTTCGACTTCGACATCTTCTCCCCCTTCTCATCGAGGGTGAAGCCGTGGGTCAGGAGGGCCTTGAAGGGCGCGCGCCCGCGGGTGCCAGAGCCTTCTAAGAGCGAAGATTGGAACCACCCCCGATGCTGGTCCGAGCCTTCGAGATAGAGGTCGGCGGGCCAGGCGGACTGGTTGCGCCCTTCCAGCGTAAAGGCGTGGGACGAGCCGGAATCAAACCAGACGTCGAGAATATCGTCGACCTTTTCATAGTCGGCGGGGTCGCGGTCAGGACCTAAGAACTCAGAGGCCTCGCGGACGAACCACGCATCGGCGCCCTCGGCCGCGATAGCAGCCAGAATTCGTCCATTCACGTCCGGGTCACGCAAGGGTTCGTGGGTGCGCTTATCGACAAAGAGGGCCAGTGGCGTGCCCCAGGCGCGCTGGCGACTGACCAACCAATCCGGGCGGCTCTCGACCATGCCGCGCAGCCGGTTGCGGCCCGTTTCCGGATAGAAGCTCGTGGCGTCGATGGCGGCGAGTGCCGTCTCGCGCAGGGTCTTACCCGTTTCGAGCGGCACGTCCATGCGGATGAACCATTGCGGCGTATTGCGATAGATGACCGGCGCCCGCGAGCGCCAGGAATGGGGGTAGGAGTGTTCCAGCCGCCCGCGCGCCAACAGGCCGTCAGCCGCAATCAAGGCGTCAATCACAGCCGTATTGGCCGGGCCAAATTTCCCAACCTTCTTGCCTTCGGTTTCCAGAACTGCGAGCCCGCCAAACAGTGGCACCGACGGGTAGTAGCGCCCATCAGCGTCAACCGTATCTGGAATGTCGCGGCGCCCCGATGCAATCCAAACCGCATAGTCCTCGGCCCCGTGGCCCGGCGCTGTATGCACAAACCCGGTGCCCGCATCATCCGTCACATGGTCGCCCGCCAGCAGCGGAACGTCGAACGCATAGCCCTGACCGCGCAAAGGATGGGCAGCGACGAGACCGTCGGGTGCGACGTCGGCAAGACGGGTCCAGGTAGCGATCTTGGCCGCAGCGGCCACGTCGCTGGCCAATTTATCAGCGACGATCAACCGGTCGCCGGGCTTGGCAAAGGGCGTAAAGGCAAGGCCCTCTTCCAGGGTTTCGACCTGATAGAGGCCATAGGCAATGGAGGGCCCAAACGCGATGGCGCGATTGGCGGGCAGGGTCCAGGGCGTGGTGGTCCAAATGACAATGTGGGCGCCGAGGAGCTCAGCCGCGCCCTCAATGACTTTAAACTTCACCCAAACGGTCGGGCTGACATGCTCATGATATTCGACTTCTGCATCCGCCAAAGCCGTTCGCTCCACCGGGCTCCACATCACAGGCTTGGAGCCGCGATAAAGCTGGCCGCTCATCAAGAAACGGTGGAACTCTTTGACGATGGTTGCCTCAGAGGCATAGTCCATGGTGGCATAGCGGTGCGCCCAGTCGCCAAGCACGCCCAGACGTTGAAACTCTTCACCTTGCAACTCGATCCAGCGGGCGGCGTAGGTGCGACAGGCAGAGCGAAATTCCGCCTTCGAGACCTGATCCTTGCTGCGGCCCTTGGCGCGGAACTCTTCCTCGATCTTCCATTCGATGGGTAGACCGTGACAGTCCCATCCGGGCACGTAATCGACATCATATCCGAGGGCGAACCGCGTGCGGACGACGAAGTCCTTTAAAATCTTGTTCAGCGCATGGCCGATGTGAATGGCGCCATTGGCATAGGGCGGGCCATCGTGAAAGACGAACAGCGGACGGGCGTCCGCTTGGCGCTTGGCGCGCACAGCATGGTAAATATCCTTAGATTTCCAACGCGCTAGGATCTCCGGCTCGAGTTTTGGCAGCCCTGCGCGCATCGGAAAGGGGGTCTGCGGCAATTTGACCGTATCGCGATAATCGCGCGCCTGCGGGTCGAGGCTTGGCGTGGAATCAGAATCTTGCGGCATCGGAATGAGGTTTCCAAAAGGATCGGTTTGTCAGGGCGATAGATGGTTACCCGGCGCGGGCGCAGGTCCTATTCGGACGCCTCGGCTCACGCCGGGCGCGGAATTCGAGCGGGGGGAAGGGGCCTGAACATGGGCGCTTCCATAGCAGGCGCCGCCGGTGGCGCAAAGAAAATCCCTAGCCAAAGCCTTAACAGGTTCTTAATTTGCACAGCGTGCTGGTGAGCAAGGGAGACGTATCAGAATGAGCCGGTCCCGCAATATGGTGGCGATCTGCGGCGCGGAGGGCGAGGCCCACCCCGAACGCACCTCTGAACACGCCTCGGAACGGGTCTATCAAGACGGATTCGGAGCTCAGCCTCACCGGGCTCGCGAGGGCGCAGCGCGCCTGCATCCAGACCTGCAGGCCCATCTATTGGGGCAGAAGGACAGGCGTCGCGGCTTGAAGGGCGGTCCGCAATTCATCCAAGGCGCCATGGTCGCCTATCTAAACACCCAATATGCCGGACCCGACGACCGCCGCCCGGAAAAAGGCCTTTTGAAGCGGGTCGCGCTCTGAAACCAACTCACGGGATCAGGACGATTTTTCCCGTATGCTGCTTGGCCAAAAAGGCGGTTTGTGCCTTGACAATGTCCCGCAGCGGAAAGGTCGCAGAGACGAGAGGCCGGACCTCTCCGCGCTCCAGATAGCCGATGAGATTAGCAAACACCTGAGGCTCTAGCACCGTACACCCTAGGAGCCTCAAGTCTTTCAAATAGAGGGTGCGAAGATCAAGCGCCACAATGGGTCCAGAAATTGCCCCGGCCACGGCGTAGCGGCCGCCGCGCCGCAACACCTCCAGTAGGCCCGGAAATCCTGCACCGCCAACCACATCGATCACCACATCCACCGTCTCCGACCCCAAATGCGCCGCAAGGTCGACGTCGCGGTCAAGCGTCTGGTCCGCGCCAAGCGCTGCGAGGTCGGCTTGTTTTGCGGGGCTCGCCAAAGCGATGACCTGCGCGCCTCGGCGCTTTGCCAACTGCACGGCAGCCGATCCCACGCCGCCGGAGGCTCCGGTGATAACCACCGTCTCCCCTGCGCCCAGCTTCGCCCGCGTGAGCATATTCTCTGCCGCTGACCAGGAGCAGGGCACCGCCGCCAGTTCGGCGTCAGAATAGGCGCTGGAGATGGCATGGACGTGCGCGGCCGGGGCAAGGCAGTATTCTGCGAACGCGCCGTCGACCTCGGATCCGAAATAGATTGCCGCATAGGCGCCTGAGTTGGGGGTGCGAAACACAGGCTCGACCAAGACCCGTTCGCCGATGCGCGCGGCGGCAACGCCCTCCCCCACCGCAACGATGTGACCGCAGGCATCGGCGCCTTGGATGCGCGGGAAGCTGTGCTGGGCGCCTGACCATCCCGCATCGGCAGCCGACGCCGCCTTATAGCCAACCAAAGCGCCCGCCTCCGTCGTCCCTTCGGTGACAGAGCGAGAATACCAAGCCGTGCGGGTATTAATGTCGGTATTATTGACGCCTGCCGCCGCGACGCGGATCAAAACCCAATTGGGTCCGACAGGCGGAACCGGCAAATCTTCGCGATAGACAAGCTTATCAAAGCCGCCATTGCCTGTGAGCAACACGCCCTTCATGGTCTGCGGCATGGCCCCTCCCGGATCAGCGTCGCGATCTCTTTGTCATAGTCGGGAACGGCCTGAATAAGAAGCGGCGCTCGCATGGGCGCGGGCGAGCGCCGCACTTGCGCCTAGGGTTGGCCGGGCGGGGGTGCGGGATGACCCCACGGGGCTTCGCCAGGAGGGCCGTCAGACCACCGGCGTGGTCCCCCCTCCTCGCCATGGGGGTCCATGTGAGGATGCAGGGTGTCAAACGCCTTTTGCTGGGCAGGCGACAAGGCCGCATAGAAGGTTTTCAGTGCGACTAACTTTTTTTCGGCCTCGGCAAGGCGGGCTTTATGCCATTCCAACCGCTTGGCTAGGCGGTCCGGCGTCGACAGGGCCTGCCCGTCCGACCCCGCCATGGGATGCATGCCTGGCCCCGCTCCTTCTGGCGGGCGCACGGCGGCAATAAAGGCCTGCAAGGCGGGCTCTTGATCCGGGCGCAATTGCAGAGCGTCGCGAAGCTTGCGGGCCGCGTGTTCCGCCCGCTTGGCGGGATCAGGACTATGGGCCTGCCAGCCGTGCGCAGGCGCAGGCGCAGGCGGGGCCATTGGCGGCGCGCTTTGGGCAAGCGCCGTCGTGGCGAGGAAACCGAAGGCGAGCGCGGGGAGAAGGGCGTGACGCATAGGGACTTATCTCTTCCTTTGAAGGCCGATAGGTCCGTCTAGCTGATAAATATGGTCATAAGATTGCAAGCGCGACAGCGGATGTAGCCGTCGCGTAGCAACTTCGTCGGGTCTTCGCCTTAAACCTGGGGTCGCGGGATAAGCGCCCCAGGCTTCAGATCAGCTGCGGACGTCTTAGGCTTCCGCATCCGGACGCACAACGGCGCGTTGACGCTCGGCGATACGGGCCGACTTACCGCGGCGGTCGCGCAGATAGTAAAGCTTGGCGCGACGCACGGCGCCATGACGCTTCACTTCGATGGATTCGATCATCGGCGACAGGATCGGGAAAACCCGCTCGACACCTTCGCCAAAGCTGATCTTGCGCACGGTGAAGTTCTCGTGCAGGCCGCCACCGGACCGGGCGATGCAGACGCCTTCATAGGCCTGGACGCGCTCGCGCTCGCCTTCCTTGATCTTCACATTGACGCGGACCGTATCGCCCGGCTGGAATTGCGGCACGCCGCGAATGGCCAACAGCCGCGCAATCTCTTCTTTCTCAAGCGTCTCAATCATATTCATCTGTATCGCTCCTTCGGGGCTTTTCGCCCTTTGCCTGTAAGTTGGCGAGATGTCGGGCCCAGAGATCTGGACGGCGCTCCCGCGTGGTCGCTTCGCGCTGCGACAATCTCCACTTGGCGATTTCGCCATGGTGGCCGGAGCGCAGCACCTCCGGGATTTCTAAACCTTCAAACACGGCTGGCCGCGTATAGTGCGGGTATTCCAGCAGCCCGTCTTCAAAACTCTCGGCCTCGGTGGACGCCGCATTTCCTAGCACGCCCGGTGCTAGCCGAACTGTCGCCTCCACCGCCACCATGGCGGCGGCTTCACCGCCAGCTAAGACGGCGTCGCCGACCGAAACCTCTTCGAACCCGCGCGCCTCAATCACACGCTGATCCACGCCTTCAAACCGACCGCACAGCACGATCAATCCCGGTCCCTTGGCCCAGCCCTTTACCCGGTCCTGGGTCAAGGGCCTACCGCGCGCGCTCATATAGATCTTGGGCCGGTCGGAAAGCGTCAAGCTATCCACCGCGCGACCAATCACATCAGCTCGCAGAACCTGACCCGGCCCGCCTCCGGCCGGGGTGTCGTCAAGAAAGCCGCGCTTATGACCGGAAAAGGCGCGAATGTCCACTACCTCAAGCCGCCAAAGGCCGGCCTCGCGCCAAGCCGAGCCGATGATCGAAACCCCAAGCGGACCGGGAAAGGCGTCCGGCGCCATGGTCAGGATCGAGACGTCGAAACTCACGTCCCCGCCTCTGGATAGGCGTCCTCTTGCGGATCAGCCTCGATTTCAGCTGGCAGACGCACATAGACCGCACCTGCTGCCATATCGACCTCGGGCACATTGGCACGGGTGAAGGCGAGCATCAGACCCTGCCCGCCCCCGTCTGGCGCGATTTCCAGAATGTCTCCGGCGCCAAAATCGTGCACGGCCTTGATCTTACCGAGGGGGGGGCTTGTGGCCTCCGCATCGGCATCACGCACCACAAGTCCGATGAGATCGGCCAGATAGAACTCGTCCTCGTCCGGCGGTGGCAAGGCGTCACGGGTGACGAAAAGCCGCTTTCCTTTCAGTCCCTCGACCGCCTCGCGCGATAGGACCGGCGAGGTCTTGGCCACCAGCCCATCCTTAACCGGTCGCGCAGCCTCCAGGGTGAAGACCGGTTTCCCGGCCTCATCCAAGAGGACCTTGTAAGTCGCAACCGCCATGGGGGTTTCGGTGAAGGTGTGCAGACGCACCTCGCCACGGACGCCAAAGGCGCCCGCAATGCGTGCCACCATCACCAAACGGTCTCCCATCGGATTTGGCCGCGCTGAGCGCGCCCTTCGCCCCTAGGCTTCCGCCTCGGCCTCAGCGGCAACCTCAGCCTCGACTTCGGCTTCGGGTTCTGGCGCTGGTGCAGCGGCGGCAGCTTCAGCTTCGGCGCGCGCAGCGGCTTCTGCCTCAGCACGGTCCAGGTCGCGTTGGGCGCGTTCGGCGGCGCGTTCCTTGGCCTTTTTGCCCGGCTCTGCCTTGTTCGGGTTGGTGCCTGCAGACCAGGTCACCAAGCCTTCATTGGCGAGGAAGCGCGCCACGCGGTCGGTGGGTTGAGCGCCCTTTTTCAGCCAGGATTGAATTTCTTCCAGCTTCAGCGTGATGCGGTTCGGATCATCGCGCTTCAACAGGGGGTTATAGGTGCCGACCTTGGCGATGAAACGCCCGTCGCGCGGCGAATGGCTGTCAGCGACAACGATGGAATAGAAGGGACGCTTTTTCGCGCCGCCACGGGCCAAACGGATTTTCAACATGGAACAGTCTTTCTTGGTGGGTTGAGGTTTAGGGTGAGAGGGATGGGAATGCGCCGGACGTCAAACGCACCCGCGCGGTGAAGCTATTTTTTCTTGAAGCCGGGAAACCCGCCGAGGCCAGGAAGCCCGCCGGTCGGGGCGGGAGGTTTGCCGCCACCGAGCGCCTTGAGCCGATCGAGATCAACACCGCCAAAGGCCGAACCGGACGTGGGCGGCAGACCAGGGGCGCCGAGCGCGGGGCCGGAGAGTGGGCCCGCTTGACCGGGCAATCCGCCCCCCATCTGCGCCGCCATGCGGGCGAGGCCCTTACCGCCATCGCGGCTCATGGCCTTAAACATATCGGCCATCTGGCGATGTTGCTTCAACAGGCGGTTGACATCGGCCACATCAACCCCAGCGCCCTTGGCGATACGGCGTTTGCGACTGGCAGCAATCACGTCCGGCTTTTTGCGTTCCAGCCGCGTCATGGACTGGATGATGGCCTCTTGCCGCCGAAACATCTTGTCGTCGAGACCGCCCTCGGCGATCTGCTTTTTGACCTTTTGCACGCCGGGCAACATGCCCAAAATGCCCTGCATACCGCCCATGCGTTGCATTTGGCGAAGTTGCTCGGCGAGGTCATCTAAGTCGAACTGCCCCTTGGCCATCTTCTTGGCCATGGACTCCGCCTTGCTGCGGTCAATTTCAGCGGCGGCCTTTTCAACCAGGGCGACGACGTCACCTGCACCCAAAATGCGACCAGCCACCCGGCGGGCACCGAACACCTCGAGCGCGTCGATCTTCTCGCCCGCGCCCAGGAACTTGATCGGCAGACCGGTCACGGCGCGCATCGAGAGCGCTGCACCGCCGCGTCCATCGCCATCCGTGCGGGTCAGCACAAGGCCTGTGAGCGGCAAGCGGTCGTGGAAGGCCTTGGCCGTGCGAACCGCATCTTGGCCGGTTAGGCTGTCGGCGACCAACAGGGTTTCAATCGGCGTGGCGATGCGGGCGATTTCGGCCGCTTCGGTCATCATGGCTTCGTCGAGCGTTGTGCGGCCCGCCGTGTCGAGGATCACAACATCATAGCCACCCAGCCGACCAGCATTCAGGGCGCGGCGGGCAATGTCAGGCGCGCTTTGGCCGGGGACAATGGCCAGCACCTCGATCTCGGCTTGGCGACCAAGCGCCGCCAATTGTTCCATGGCCGCTGGCCTGCGGGTATCGAGCGAGGCCATCAAGACCTTTTTGCGCTCAAGCTTGGTCAGGCGCAGGGCGAGCTTTGCCGTGGTGGTGGTTTTGCCAGACCCTTGCAGACCGGCCATCATGATAACCGCAGGCGGCGCAACGGCGAGTGACAGCGGCGTCGGCTCGTCGCCGCCGAGCATGTCGACCAAGCCGTCATGCACGATCTTGACCACTTGCTCGGATGGCTTGACCGCGCGCAGCACCGCTTCACCCGTGGCGGCCTCGCGCGCCTTGGCGATAAAGTCCCGTACCACCGGCAGGGCGACGTCAGCGTCGAGCAAGGCCAAACGGACCTCGCGCAAGGCTTCGTCAATATCCTTAGGCGACAGGACGCCGCGACCGGTCAACCGGTCGAACACACCTGTCAGGCGATCGCCTAAAGCCTCGAACATGGTTCGCTCCAATCTTCGCCCAGCCCAAACGCAAGCGACCCCCGTGGACGATCACGTCGACGGAGGGTCTCGCCGCCCTCGTCCGGGGGATCCTTGAACGGGTCAAGGCCGGGGTCGTGGCGGTGGAGCGCGCTTCTGGACTGCGCTGAAAGTGCCGCTTCCTTGCGCGTCTTGGGCTGCAAAGTCAAGAAATCCTGATAAACCGCGCCGATCCCGGCCTCAGCAATCCTTTTGCTCTCCCTGGCGCCCTCCTTGGAAAAGGCTCACCCATCATGCCGCATATCCACCTTGCGACACACAGGTTTACCGCAGACCGCGCCTGGGGAGCGCTTGAGCTTGCTCAGGTTGAAGGGGCGAGCATCAAGGTCCATTGGACCAACGCCCCCTATGTTTGGCATGTCAATGATGGGGCGGAAGTCTTTGCCGTGATTGCGGGCGCGGTTGAGATGAAATATCTTCAGGCGGGCGTCGAGGCCTCTGTGGTTTTGCAGGCGGGCGATGTCTTTGTTGCCGATGTGGGCGACAGCCATGTGGCCCACCCAATCGGGGAGGCGCGAATCCTGGTGGTGGAAAAACAGGGCTCGGTCTAGGCTTGGCAAAAGGTCGGGCCCCGTGACAGGGGGACATCGACGAAAAAATTTGTCGACCCCAGGGACGGATGATCGAAGCCACCCACCAGACCTTGCGCGTGACACGGGTGCAAACCAGCGCCGCTTTGCTGCTCGGCGCAATTGGCCTGATGATCACCGGCCTCACCCCGGTCATGAGCGAAAGCTTGTTAACCGACGGACGCATTACGACGCCCGAGATCGGTCTCTCGGCTATGATCGAATTGGTGACCATGGGGCTGACGGCCGGACTGACCGGCCTTGTCTTGCCGCCCCGGCGGTTGCGAGAATTTGGGGTCGTGGCGAGCTGCATTGTGGTGGCGAGCGACCTTGCCACGCCCCTGGTTTGGCATGGGGGCGTGCTCGCCCTGCGGGCGGTCGGCGGCTTGGCGGAAGGCTATCTGTTGTGGCTGGCGATTGCGCTGATCAGCCGCCATGCCGATCCGGCCAGGATGGCGGGAATTTTTCTCACTGGAATGATCACCAGTCAGCTCGTCTTCGCTGCACTGCTTGGCGATGTGCTGGCGCCACGCTTTGGCGCGTTTGGCGTATTCGCAGGTCTCGCGGCAACCGGGGCCTTGGCGGGGATCGCGGCTTGGTTTGCCCCTCCTGCCTATTCCGGCGCGATCCGTGATGCGTCGGTCGGTGACGGAACGACGGCGTCCGCAGGTCATGTGCCCAACTTAATTGGCGCCATTGCGCTGATCGCCATCTTGCTCGCCTCGGCAGGTGGCGTCGGCTATTTCACCTATCTCGGCCCCTTAGCCCAGGCGAACGGCTTGCCCGCGTCGACCCTTGCCAAAAGCGTCGAAGCCAGCTTGGTCGGACAGTTGCTCGGCGCGGGCCTCGCCACCCTGGTCGGCGGCAGAATTCATTACAGAACAGCTTTTGGTTTTTTTCTTCTGTGCTTTGTGGTTGCTTTTGCATGGGTTGCGTTTGGACGATCCGAAGCGGGCTTTATCTTCGCAACCTTCCTGACCGGCTTCGGTTCGCTCTTTTTATCGCCCTATTATGTGCCCTTCACCTTGTCGGTCGACCTGTCGGGCGCCAGCGCCACCATGACCGGGGGCGCTCAGCTGATCGGATCAGCGCTCGGGCCCCTCGTCCTTGCCTTGACCAGCACCCGCCCCGCCTTTGTCTTGAGTTTTTGTGGGGCATTGATCGGCGTGAGCGTTGGGATCGCCATCGCGATTTCAGCGATCAGAGGCCCAACCTCCCCATCAACGCCACCTTAACGATCAGATGGTAATCGTCCGGCGTCGAAAGGTTGATCAATACCTATGTCGTCGCCCCCGAAAGACCCAGATTCTGAGGGCCGCAAAAGCGAGCGCAAGCGCGTCTTGTTGGGCGGAAGACTGATTTTTGAACAACTTGGCGCGACTGCCGAGTGTCGGATCAAAGATTTGACTCGCGAGGGCGCTCGCCTTGTCTTTACCAATGAAGTGATGACGCCCGACACTTTCGAAATGATCGAGCAACGCAATGGCGTCCTCTATAGCTGTGAAGTTGCTTGGCGAAAGCCTCGCGAGATGGGCGTGATCTTTCACCGTCAAACAGAACTCGCCCTGGCGACCGAAGGCCATGAGGCGCGCATGAAGCGGTTGTGGCTCGATAGCCTGCTCCGATAGCGCACCTCCTGAGCCAAGGGTGATGAAAGTCGTTTTCGTCGCGCCCTCGACTGCGTTAAGACAAGCCATGAGCGCTTCTGATACACGCCACGACCTTGAGCGAGGCTCAGCCCTGACGCCCCGTTTTGACGCATCTGGGCTGATTGCGGCTGTGGCGACCGACGCCACCACCGGCGAGGTTTTGATGCTCGCCTGGATGAATGCCGAAGCCTTGGCCAAAACGCTTGAGACCGGACAAGCCCACTATTTCAGTCGCTCCCGACAAGCGCTGTGGAAAAAAGGTGAGACCTCGGGTCAGATTCAGACCGTGACCGAAATTCGCACCGATTGCGACCAAGACGCCCTATGGCTGAAGGTAAAGGTCGGCGGCGACGGCGGCGCCTGTCACGTGGGGTTCCGCTCGTGTTTCTATCGGGTGATCGTGGACGGCAAGCTGGTCGAACAGCCCTAATGGACGAGGTCGACGCTCTTGAAGACGATCTCGCCGAACCTGGCCCAGGCGAGGTGCTCAAGGCGACACTGTCCCCCGAACTCCACGGCGTCCGATTGGACCGCGCTCTTGCGGTGGCCTTTCCCGATCTGTCGCGGTCGCGGCTGCAAGACCTTATCCTGCTGGGCCGGGTCAGGCTTGACGATCAACCTGTGGCCTCTGGCTCGGCAAAGGTAAAGGCGGGCCAGATCGCTCAGGTGGTTGTACCGCCGCCCACGCCCGCTCTGCCCCAGCCCCAAAGGCTTGACCTCGCCGTTCTCTACGAAGACGCCCACCTGATTGTTATCGATAAGCCCGCGGGCATGGCAGCTCACCCCGCCCCCGGGACGCCGGACGGCACGCTGGTCAATGCCCTCCTCTATCACTGCGGCGACAGCCTTTCTGGCATTGGCGGCGTTGCAAGGCCTGGCATTGTCCACCGGTTGGACAAGGACACATCCGGCGTCATGGTGGCGGCGAAAACCGACGCGGCACACCAGGGCTTGTCGGCGCTCTTTGCCCGCCACGATATTGACCGCGCCTATATCGCCCTCACCCGCGGCAGCCTCGAGCCGCTGTCCGGGATAATCCGCACCCTGATCGGGCGTTCGCCGCACGACCGCAAGAAAATGGCGGTGGTGCGTTCCGGCGGCCGCGAAGCGATCACCCATTATGTTGTCGAAAAGGCCTTTGGCGGCCCAAAGTCCCTGGCGGCGCGGGTGCGCGTCACCCTGGAAACCGGACGCACCCACCAAATCCGCGTGCATCTGGCGTCGAAGGGCGCGCCGTGCCTGGGAGATCCTGTCTATGGCGGCGGCGGCTTAACGGCGAGGCTCGCTGAGGCCCTCGCCCAAGCCGACCTGCACCGTCAAGCGCTCCACGCCGCGCATCTCGGCTTTCGCCATCCCATCAGCGGCGAGGCCCTACAGTTCGAAACGCCGCCGCCGGAGGACATGGGCCGCCTGGAGGCCGGGCTCGCGACGATCTGAACGAATAAACCAACTTATTTAGTCGGGTTTCTTGCGAACGCCCCTTGCGCGACATAAATCGGTCGCATCCACGACGGAAGCTCTCCCGTAGCTCTGGCAGGTGCAACGGACCTCGGTCCCTTGACGACGCGGGGCGACGATGTGGGACGAAGGGGAAACCGAGATGAGCACCAACGCTATTGCCGTCATGTCGCCCGAAGGCGGTCTTTCGCGTTACCTGTCTGAAATCCGCAAATTCCCCATGCTGACCAAGGATGAGGAATACATGCTGGCCAAGAGCTGGCGTGAACATCAAGACACCCAAGCCGCCCATCGGCTGGTCACCTCTCACCTGCGGCTCGTGGCCAAGATCGCCATGGGCTATCGCGGTTATGGCCTGCCCATTGGCGAGGTGATCTCTGAGGGCAATGTCGGCCTGATGCAGGCGGTGAAGAAATTCGAGCCAGAAAAGGGCTTCCGCTTGGCGACCTATGCCATGTGGTGGATTCGGGCCTCAATCCAGGAATATATTTTGCGCAGTTGGAGCCTGGTCAAAATCGGCACGACGGCGCACCAGAAAAAGCTGTTTTTCAATCTGCGCAAAGCCAAGAGCGAGATCAGCGCGCTGGAAGAAGGCGACCTTCGCCACGATCAGGTCGACTTTATTGCAACCAAGCTCGGCGTCAGCACTGACGAAGTCATCAGCATGAACCGGCGGTTGTCGGGGCCAGACGCCTCGCTAAACGCCCCGCTCCGCTCCGACGGCGAAAGCGAGTGGCAGGATTGGTTGGCCGACGACAATGCCGAAAGCCAAGAGACCACCCTGGCCAATTCCGAGGAGTATGGCGCGCGCATGGGTCTGATGCAGGACGCTTTGCAAGGCCTGAGCGAGCGCGAGCGCCACATCCTGACCGAACGGCGGCTGAAGGATAATCCGACCACTTTGGAAGACCTCGCCGGCGAATATGGCGTGAGCCGCGAGCGGGTTCGACAGATTGAGGTGCGCGCCTTTGAGAAGCTGCAAAAGAACATGCTGATCGCAGCGAAGGCGAAGAACCTGTTGAATGCCTAGCCGACCCTAAATCCTATTTAGGAATGGGTGTGCCAGCAGAGGCGGGTTTTGATCCGTCAAGATAGGTCGTAGACCAAGGGCCCGTGGCGACGCCCAGGATAACTGTGTCTTCATCGGCTCCGTCGAAATGCACGACGCCTCCAGGTACGATCACATAACTTCCAGCCGGATAGGTCACAGCCGCCTGCTTATCTTGTTTGTTCCCATAACCGAGCTTGAGCGCGCCGGACACGACAAAAACCCGCGCCGTCGTTGCATGAAAATGCGGCGAATCCCAAACCCCGGCGGGGATGAAAAATCCGTAGGTAAAGGGGGCGTCTCGTCGTTCTCGTACACCTTCAAGGAGGGCGAACCGCGTGCCGTTCGGTGCGGAAGTCTGCCAAGGTATATCGTTCGGTCGCCAAGCCCGGGGAGCCGTAGTCGATTCAGCGCTGAGGCCGTTGCCGCTGATGGCCAACCAACAGATCGTCAGAAAAATGGGTTTCAGCTTCATGACGGCCTCCGTCCCTGCAAACTGTATGACCTACTCCCGACTGACGACCCGGTTCTTGCGCTTTGAATGAAATTGCGAGTGTTTAATCTGCGTTAGGGATTTTGGCGGAAATTGGCGTCTAGCGTTGTGCGTCCGCAGATTGTGGTCGTGGGGCGCTTGCCTCGCCTCGCCAATCGCCTCACCGTTTCCGCTTCTCAGTCAACAGATGGCCGCATGACCGAACTTCGCATGTCCCCCCTTGGCGCCTGGTCTCCCGATCTCGAAGCCGCGCCGCCGCCGCCGGTCACCCCGATCGCGCGCGCGCCACGCGCGCCCCGCCCGCCGCTTGCCAATCCGACCGAACTTGCCGCCCATTTGGCCGCCCGGCTCTGCCACGACTTCATCAGCCCGGCGAGCGCCATCATGTCTGGCGTCGATCTGCTCGACGATCCGACCACCCAAGATATGCGGGAAGATGCGATCAATCTGATCTCGACCAGCGCCAAGAAACTTGCCGACATGCTGTCCTTCGCCCGCGTTGCATTCGGCGCCTCGGCGGCGGCGGAAACCTTTGAAGCCGATGCGCTGCGCCAATTGACCCAATCGGTCTTTACCCATGTGCGCCCGAGCCTCGACTGGCAGGTCGAGATCGTCCAAATGCAGAAGCCTCCCGCGCGGGCGCTTCTCAACATGGCTCAGATCGGTGCCAGCGCCCTGCCCATGGGCGGCGTTGCCGTGGTGCGGGCCGTGCAAAATGGGGCAGATATTGACATCACGGTCGACGCCAAGGGCCCGCGCGCCCGGGTGCGGCCCGAAGTGCTGGCGGGCTTGCGCGGCGAACCTGCTGGCGAAGGTCTGGGTGGCCATTGGGTGCAGGCCTTCTACCTATCGGCCTTGGTCCACGCCGCCGACGGCGTGTGCTCTGCTGAAGTATCCGAAGATCGGGTCCTGATTAGCGCTTCGATCCCGAACGCAAACTAGAGTTTGTCAGGAAAAAGTGGAAGCCGGTTTTTCCGAAAAGACAAACGAAAACAGAGGGATTTAGTGTCTGTCTGATTCTCAAAGAAACTGACAGACACTCGTCAGCCGATTCAGCGGGCAGCGCTTGGCGGGTCGCCGACCAAGCGCCCCATGGCGGCCTCCGCCTCACCCTCGTCCCGCCGGGCAATGGCGTCGCCAGCGGCGCGATGCAAGGCGATGTCTTTAAGTTGATCCTCAGGGCTCTGCCGCTCCATCGCGAAGATCCAATAGCGGGTGGCGATATTCTGCAACGAGATGATGAACTTGGAGAGGAGCGGATTGTGGGTCGCCAAGGCCACTGCTCGGTGAAACGCCCGATCCATTTCTAACAGCGCCCGCAGGTCCCCGCGCGCCACGGCGTCTTCGGCGCCCTCGAACGCCGACTGGATGGCGGCGATATCGGTCTCGCTGGCATTGCGCGCCGCAAGGGCGCCCGACCGGCCTTCAAGTAAACTGCGCACCTCGAAAGCGTGTTCGATGGCGTGCAGGTCTAAAGGCGCGACCATGGTGCCAATCCGCGCGCGGCGCACCACCAAGCCTTCGAGCGCCAAACGGCCCAGCGCATCGCGCAGGCCAGAAAGCCCGGCATCATAGCGCTTGGCGAGGCGCTTTTCTTCAAGGGGCGCCGAAGGAGGCAGCCGCCCGAGTATAATGTCGGAAAGTATTTGCTCGTAGACACGCGACTTCTGCAACTCTGGGGCCCAGTCGCGCGAATCCGGCGCGTGAAAATCGCTGATATCAGGTTGGGAAGGCGCGGGTTCGAGGTCCATCAGACCATCCTATCACGCGTCGGGGTCTTCTAAAAATTCCGGGGCTTCGAAATCGAGCGCGTCTTCGTCAGCGATCAGCAGGTCTTCGGAGAAAACCTTGCCGCGCACGCTAATTCCAGCGCGATGCACGCTTTCGGGGTCGCCGGAGACCAGAGGGTGCCAGTCGGCCAAGCCCCGACCTTCGAAGACCCGACGATAGGCACAGGTCTTCGGCATCCAGGTCAGGTGCTCAACCGCTTGAGGGGTCAGCTTGATACAATCCGGCACATAGGTTTTGCGTGCGACATAGTTCGAACATTGGCAGGTGGCAGCATTGAACAGTCGACAGGCCACACGGGTTGGAATGACTTCGCCGCTGACCTCGTCTTCGAAGCGGATCAGGCAACAACGTCCGCAGCCATCACAGAGGCTTTCCCACTCCGCCGCGTCCATCTGATCAAGGGTTTTGGTTTGCCAAAAAGGCTTAGCGCTCATGTAAAAGCTCAATAGACTGGATTTCTTGCTAAACCCACACTGGATTTGACCTTGGCCCAAGTTTGAGGGTCGAGGGGATCCGAGGGCCTTTTGCGCCCCCTTCGTCACAAGGCCTTTCGACTTTGCCGTCACCGTCAAACGCCTCGCCTAAGACCACGCCGCCAACGATTCGCGCCGACCTAGCGGAAACGGAGGCGAAGCGTGCGAAGCGCAGGCGCGCGCGCCAATGGGCCTTGGGCGTCGGCCTTTCTCTGGTGACAATCCTTCTCGCCGTGTTTGTCTGGCGTTGGGTCTTGGCCGACCTGCCGACGATCCCGGGTAAGGACGCGCTGTGGTCGGTCAACAGACCCCCGGGTGTGCGGTTTTTGGACCGCAATGGCGAGGTCTTGGCGCAACGCGGTTTTCGCCACGGCGCTCCTGTGGCGCTGAGCGACCTCCCCCCCTATGTCCCCAAGGCCATGCTGGCCGCCGAAGACCGGCGCTTCTATTGGCATATCGGCGTTGATCCGATCGGGCTGGCGCGGGCGGTCAGTGTTGATCTTCTCGCCCGACGGGCCCGCCAAGGGGCCTCGACCCTGACTCAACAGGTAGCGCGGGAAACCCTGCTCACGCCTGAAACCTCATTGAAGCGCAAGGTGCAGGAGGCGATCCTGGCACTGGCGCTCGAACGCCGCCTGTCAAAATCTGCGATCCTGACCCTCTATCTCAACCGCACCTATTTTGGCTCCGGCGCCTATGGTGTCGAGGCCGCCGCCCAGACCTATTTCGCCAAACCGGCGCGACTTTTAAGTCTGAGCGAGGCGGCATTGCTGGCTTCCCTGCCCAAGGCGCCCAGTCGGCTTGATCCGACCAATGACATGGCGCGGGCCCTGCGACGCTCTCATCTCGTGCTGGATCGTATGCGCAAAGAAGGCTGGATCACCGACGCTGCCCTGCGCGCGGCGCTGGCATCGCCCCCGATCTTGGCCGACGAACCGCAGGAGTCGGGAGATTTGGGCTATGCGCTCGACGTGGCCGAAACCGAGGCCCGACGCGTGGCCCCTGTTGGGATCAATGATCTGGTTGTGGTCACGTCCCTCGACCCGAAACTGCAAAGCTTAGGGACAAAAGCCTTGCGCGATGGGGTGGCGCAGGCGAAGCGTCGAGGCGCGACCACCGGCGCCTTGATTGCCTTAGCCACCGATGGCGGCGTGGTGGCCATGGTCGGCGGGCTCGATCACAAAACGAGCCCCTTCAATCGTACCCTGCAAGCCCGGCGACAACCGGGGTCAGCCTTCAAGCCCTTTGTCTATGCGACCGCGCTCGAGCAAGGCCTAAGCCCCAGCGATGTCCGACCCGATGCGCCCTTTCGCCAAGGCGACTATGCGCCCGAAAACGCCGACGGCGTCTATCACGGTAATGTCAGCCTGACAGAGGCACTCAGCCACTCGATCAATACGGTTGCGGTGCGGCTAACCGATGAGGTGGGACCACAACGGGTGGCCCAGCTCGCCTACCGGTTTGGCGTCAAGGGCTTGCCGGTCTCGCCAGGGCTGCCCATCGCCTTGGGCGCCTACGAGACCACGCTTGCCGATCTTGCAGGCGGCTACCAAGTCTTTCAGCGCGGCGGTCTAAAGATCGACCCATGGATCGTGGCGGAGGTCAGGGACTCCAAGGGCGCGACGCTTTGGCGCCGCAGCGCAGCACCTGCCTTGCGGGTCTATGCGCCGGACTTGGATGCGGCCATGGTCGGCATGATGCGTAAGGTGATCGCAGATCCTGGCGGCACAGGACACCGCGCGCGCTTGGATCGCCCGGCTGCGGGCAAGACCGGCACCAGTCAAAATTCCCGTGACGCCTGGTTCATTGGCTTTACCGCCGACTATCTGTGCGGCGTCTGGATCGGCGATGATCAGAACCGGCCCATGCCCGGCGAACAGGGTGGCGACACCCCCGCCGAGATTTGGAAGGACTTTATGCAAGGCGCACACAAGGGCTTGCCGGTTCGTGGATTTGAAGCGGTTGGTCAGGGCGACCCGCGTCTCGATTTTTATCGCAAGCTGCAAGCCGCCTTCGAAGACCCCGCCGAAATCTTAGGCCCAGAGCCTGCAAATCCGGCACAATAGCCCCTGAACTCAGGCGAGATCCAAGACGTCTTGCATGTCATAAAGCCCGGCAGGCTTGCCCACCACCCATTTGGCCGCGACGAGGGCGCCCCGGGCAAAGAGGCTGCGGTCTCTGGCCGAATGGGAGAGGGTCAAAATCTCTTCGTCAGAAAAAAAGCCGACGCTGTGCTCGCCAATGACGCCGCCGCCGCGCTGGACCGAAAATCCGATGGCGCCGATGGGACGGGGTCCGGTCAGTCCGTCACGGCCACGCACCACGACAGAGGCGAGATCCACGCCGCGCCCGAGGGCCGCCGCCCGGCCGAGCATGAGGGCGGTGCCCGAGGGCGCATCGACCTTGTTGCGATGATGACTCTCGGCGATTTCAATATCAAAATCGAGCGCTGACAACCGCGCCGCCGCTTGGCGCACCAGTCCCAGCATCACATTGACGCCAAGGGAAAAATTTCCAGAGCGGACAATGGCAATGTGCCGCGCCGCCGCGACAATGGCTGCGTCCTCTTCCGCAGTGAAGCCGGTGACGCCAATGACCATCGGAGGTCCGCCGCTCCCCGCTACCCGCGCGGCAAGGCTTGCGCACGCGGCAGCGGTCGACACATCGATGATCACCTCTGCGCAGCCCAAGGCGTCATCACTTGAAACGAGGCCAAGCTCCCCGCCTAAGGACCGACCGACGCGGGCGGTGACAGCCGGGCCGGCCAAGGCCGAGATCGCACGTCCCATGCGTCCAGAGGCGCCGAACAGCGCAATAGCGGGCAGAAGCTTGGAGTGGGTTTCGGTCATGGCCGTGTCTTAAGGCGCACCTGACCCGGCGCCAAGCTTTGCCGCGTACTGCCGGGGCTAGAACTCTTCCCAGCTATCTTCGATCTTGGCCTGGAGGGCGCGGGCATCAGTGCGCGGGGGCTCGACGCGCGGACGCGGCGCCTGACGAACCGGGGCCGGATCGGGAACTCCGGTGCGCGGAACAGCAATGGCCCGCTCTGCCGAACCTGAGACAGCGCGCGGTGGGGCGTGGTCGAGCCGGGGCGAGCGCACCGTATTGCTCTTCGAGGCGCCAAGATCAAAGTGAGAGACGATTTCGCTCAAGGCCTGGCTATCGCGGGCCAAGCGATGGCTGGCGGCGGTCGATTCCTCAACCATGGCAGCGTTTTGTTGGGTGACGCCGTCCATATCATTGACCGCCGCACTGACCTGATTGAGCCCGGACGCCTGTTCTTGGGCGCTGGCGGCGATGGCCTCGACCAGATTGGCGACCTCGGCGACCTTGTCGACAATGGCATTCAACGCCGCGCCTGTGCGTCCTACCAGATCGACGCCCCGTTCGACCTGTTGGGTCGAGTCAGAGATCAGCCCTTTGATTTCCTTCGCCGCATCGGCAGAACGTTGGGCAAGCGCGCGAACCTCTTGCGCCACCACAGCAAACCCGCGCCCAGCTTCACCAGCCCGCGCGGCCTCCACCCCGGCATTGAGGGCGAGAAGATTGGTTTGAAAGGCGATTTCATCAATCACGCCAATGATTTGGCTAATTTTCTGCGCTGAGGACTCAATACCGCCCATGGCCGCAACCGCACTATTGACTACCTCGCCCGAGCGTTCGGCCTCGCGCCGGGTATCGGTGACCAGCCGCGCAGCTTCGCGGGCCCCTTCGGCAGTGTTGCGCACCGTCACCGTCACCTGCTCAAGGGCTGTGGCGGTCTCGTTCAAACTGGCGGCTTGGCGTTCGGTCCGTTGGGAGAGGTCATCTGCGGCCTGGGCGATTTCGCCTGCACCAGAGTGGATATCGTCGGCCTGGGCCACGACACCGGCAATCGCGACGCTCAAGCGCTCGAGGGCGAGGTTGAAATCATTGCGCAAGGGCTCGAACTCGGCCTCGAACGGCGCTTCCAGGCGATAGGCCAAACTGCCCGCCGACAGTTTCGACAGGGCGACCGAAAGATCGCCGACCATGGATTGGATGGCACCGAGCTTGGCTTCTGCGGTTTCGGCGCGGCTCTGCATCTCGCGCGCAGCGGGGTCTTCCACCGGCGGCGCCTCAAGCTTAGCGCGCAGCGCCGCTTCCGCCGCATGGACCTTGGCCGTAAGGGCAGCCCCCTTGGCCTGTTCGGCGCGGCCTTGCAGAATGGCGCCCGCCAGCACACCCAAGGACAAAAGAAGTGAGGTCGCGGCCAACAGCGGCGAGGCGCCGAGGCTGAGCATCAAGCCTGAGACACAGGCGAGCAAAACAGCGCCAATCAGGACCGCCCACGCGCCAACATGGCGACCCTGCGCCAGGAGATGCGAATTGGGCTCCATCGTCGGCTCCTCTTGCGTTCCGCATGGCCAACAGACGCTTGCCATGCTCATCCCTAAAGATGGGCGGGAGACCTTAAATTTATCTTACATCAGGCCCAGCTTGGGCAAGGAACACCGGACCGTCGCGGGCAAACCTCAATATGGGGTGGGGCGTAGTGAGGGGATGGCTTTGGCAAATTCAAACCCCACGTTCGGGGCGACGCAATTGGTCGGATTGACCCGCCCTAAAAGCCTTGTTCAAAATCATACCACTCATGCCCGCTGACTTCGCTGGTTAAGGGTGTTCACGGGCTTAAGTGGCTTTTCCTTGATCAGCGCCCGGATGAGTTGCAACGCCTTACGGGATAAGGGGTCGAGTCTTCATTACGCCCAGCGATAGGATTTCTAGCCAGAGTGGGCTGCTCGCGTTTTTGGCGGGTCAAAATCAATCGGCGAAAGTTCGGTAGATCGCCAGTCAATGCGAGCCCACTGCGGATGAATTGTCCCTCAAAGCGGTAGGTATTCGACCCCACCCTCATACCCTTTTCGTCAAAATCGTCCTCCGTGACGGAAAAACGGATTGTATCCCGTTTTAGTTGGATGGAGGTCATCGGCATCGGCCAGCCACATCCTCCTTCGCAAAGCCAGACCACCCCTGCGGGTGGCTCATCCGCGACGAATTGGATGTTAACGCCGCCGAGATCGCCGGTCTCTCCGTGCATACATACATTGGTGTAGACCCCGCTTCGAGGTGCCGACCAACAGGTCATAGCAGCGACAAGGGAGAGGGTCGCCCCGAGAGCGGCTCCTTTGGTGACCGGCAACAAAGTCGTCATGCTTGCTCCCTTCACTGCACGGAGGCAGCCTAAGGAAATTTGAGATCCTCCGCAATCGGTCGTCTGCTCTGGTCAAACCCAGGCTCGGCACCCGCCCCCGTCACCGGCTCCGTGGGCTGTCAACCGTTCTATGTAACATGTGGTAAGAGTGAAATGCCCACATGAACCCGGATATCATGCGCCGATGAAGCAACGAACCCGCGTCATATTGAGCGTCGCGAGAAGACCTAAGCCCCAGTGAAAAAAGAACTTTGACTGCATTGGCTGTGGAGATGAAAGCTATCGTCCCCAAACCCTAAGCGGGCCAGTCCCTGGATCCTGACCTACGTCGGAATGCGCGGCTTAGAGGTATGTTGTCAATTTAATCCGCTCATGACCTGCGAAGGCCGGGATCCAGAGGATCCTCCCAACCGTCTGCGGGCCTGTCCCTGGATCCCGGCCTGCGCCGGGAGGAGCGGTGTTTAGGTGGCGCTCAATCAAATCCGCTCATACCGGCGAAGGCCGGTATCCAGGAGATCATCCCAAACGTCTTAGGGCCTGTCCCTGGATCCCGGCCAGCGCCGGGAGGAGCGATGTTTAGGTGGCGCTCAAT
>CAIMFV010000014.1 GCA_903840435.1 uncultured Caulobacterales bacterium | reverse complement strand
CGACGCCCCCTCCATCGCGACGGTCAGGCTGACCTCACCCTCGGCGGTGAACTTAAAGGCATTGGCGACGAGATTGGCCAGCACCTGGGTGATGCGGACCGGGTCGCCGCGATAAAAGCCTTCGGCGTCGGGGCTAACCGCAACATGGAAGGCGACAGCGTGGTGCCGACGATCCGATGAAAAGGTCTGGCGCACGCCCTCGATGACGTCCTTCAGGCTGAAGGTCACTTCCTCCAGCTCAAACCGGCCCGCCTCGAGCCGCGACAAATCCAGTAGGTCGTTCAACAAAGCCATCAAGACCCGACCGGACTGTTGCACCACCTGCAAGCGCTCGACCTGTTTGGGGGCCACGGCATCGGCGCTCATCAGCTGGGTCATGCCGAGAATGCCGTTCAGCGGCGTTCTGATCTCATGGCTGATATTGGCCAGAAACTCGCTCTTTGACTGGTTGGCGGCATCGGCGCGCAGCTTGGCGGCCCGATACTGCTCAGCCAACCGCGCCCGGTGCCAATAGGCCAGCGCCCCCAAAACCAGCGCCACCCCGGTTACGCCCACAATCCCCCATTGGAACAGGATCAGCCGGTCGGACAGTTCCTTGTTGCGGGCGTTTTGTTCCGCGAGGGATTTAAGCGTGGTCGTATATTGTTCGTGTTCATTGTTTTGAACCGATTGGTTTACTTCAAATGCTTGAGTAAAAACGTCTTGAATTCCGGCTTCACGCGCCTTGACAAGGGCTTTCGCCACAACCAGAAATTTGTAGGCTTCTTTGTGGGCCTGGGGCACCATCACCTTTATTTTTTCAGCCGTCGCAATGTCCTTTTTGGCTTGATTAATATGGCCAGTTTGGGCGGCGAGAATCGCACGGTTGATTGTCAATTCAGGGTTTTCGGAATTGGCGAGGGTGAGAGGCGGGATATGGGCAAGGCACGCGTATTTTTCATCGAGCGTCACCGCTGTGTCGTTACAGAGGTTTCGGTCAAGCGCATCGCTGCCCGCTGATGGCGAGCTTTTGTCCAGGGGGTGTAGGCGAGCATACAGTTTCGCCAAAAGGGCGCTTTTGGACGGGCTCTCATTTTCTGCATACAAACCCCGCTCGATTGTCAATAACCAACCCGTATCAGGAATTGGAAATTTTAAATATTCAAACTCTTCAACAATTTTTTTGAAGTAATACAGCTGCTGGAAATTCGAAATGTGTCCGACATAGGCGAGTTGATAAAGATTCAATTGAGCATTATGGGATTCTATTCCAGAATCTGGTATTGAATTTTGTAATTCTTGTATATATAAATCAACATTAGATTTATTGAAAACCTGACCGCTTGCTTGGTAGTAATTTATTGCCCCAATTGATTTTACATACCAATCCGTCGAATTCTCATATAATTTTTTGAGATTGGCGACAGCGGTTGGACCACCTGGCCCGTAGGCTTGAGAGTCCAATTTATCAATACGTGCAATATTTAGGTAGCGGTCGTCATGAATTTTCTGCGCTTCTTGTTCTAATATGGTATTCCACTTTTCAAATTTTGATAGTTCATCTTGGCTCAAAAAGCCTTCAGCGACATATTCCAAGCGCACCAGCTTTTCCCGACCTTTCAATTTGAGCGCCGCATCTCCAAACGCTTCGAGATCTGCATTGCCGTGAGGAGCAACCCAACGGGCATAGCGTTCTGCCAGGGCGAGGATTTCTCGGTGCTCTGGTGAAAGGACGGGTTCGGCGTAAACCCTAACCGCGCCTAAGCCGGCAATCGCGACGACCATCGCAAACACGAACCTGTGCAAGACCCACAACGCGTCGGTGGTGCGCGTAAGGTGTGCTACAATTGCTGTCATGACGGAGAATAGCCTCAAGGTAGATTTTTTGATCAAATTTAATTTGATGCACATTTTGATGAAAACAATAAAATATGAATGAATGCCCGCGCAAAATACTATTATTAATTGTATATTATGGTTGCTACCTCAGTAAGTGTATTTAAATATCCAAAAGTGGTGGTATGACTCAGACTTGCTCGCTTTTGGGGGGGCAACATTATGGGATCGGCTATTAGGGGTTGAGCCCCTGTCCCAATACCTAGACGCTGCCTATTGAAAAAGGTCTCGCGTCGCGGCGTCTGGGCTGGGGCGGAATTTCGCGGGCGGGCTCGGATCATCGCTCCGCTTGCGACTGAGCAGAAAGAGCACCGACTCGGCGCGCCAGTTTTCAACTTCGGATCTTGGATTGATCAGCCGGGCTGGCTTATTGGCGCTGAGCGCCGCGCAGGCCTCGATGCGCAAATCAAGTTCGGTGGCGAGGCCGACAAAGTCTGCCAGGGTGCACAGATGGATATTGGGTGTTTCGTACCAGGGTACGGGCAGGGCCGGGGTGTCGGGCATACGCCCCTTGACGAACAGGCTGGTGCGCACCCGCCAATGGCCAAAGTTTGGGAAGGAAACAATGGCGTGATTGGCGAGCCGCACCAGGGCTGACAAGACGGCCTTTGGCGCCTGCACGGCCTGGAGGGTTTGCGACAAGATCACATAGTCGAAGCTCTTGGGCGGAAACTCGTCCAGATCGCGGTCGGCGTCGCCTTGCATGGCCGCGATCCCCTTGGCGATGCAGGCCGAGACCTGTTCAGCCCGAATTTCAAGACCGCGACCGTCAACGCCCTTTTCATCGCGCAGCAGCGCCAAGAGCTCCCCCTCGCCGCAGCCGACGTCGAGCACCCGCGCGCCGGGCCTGACCAGACGCAAGATCTCGCGAAAGTCTTGGCGCTCGGTCGCCAGTGGCAGGGGAAAGACCGTTTCGCTCACAGGCCTAGCGCCCTGGCAGAGGCGCTCAAAAATCCCCGCACCGCCGAAATCATCCCCGGTTCGTCGAGCAAAAAGGCGTCATGTCCCTTATCGCTGTCAATCTCGACAAAGCTCGCCTCGGCGCCAGCGGCGTTTAAGGCCCTGACAATGGTGCGGCTTTCTGCGGTCGGATAGAGCCAATCGGACGAAAAGGAAATGACGCAGAAGCGCACGGCAGAGGCGCCTCGAAACACGTCGGCAAGTCGGCCTCCATGGCTCTGGGCGAGGTCGAAATAGTCCATGGCGCGGGTAATGTAGAGGTAGGAATTGGCGTCAAAGCGATCAACAAAGGCCGCACCCTGGTGGCGCAGATAGCTTTCGACCTGAAAATCGGCGTCGAAGCCAAAGGATAGGCCATCGGCCTGGAGCTCGCGGCCAAATTTGCGTTGCAAAGCGGGCTCGGACAGATAGGTGATGTGGGCCGCCATGCGCGCCACCGCCAAACCCTTCTCCGGTCTGACATCGGCAAGCGCATAGGCGCCTGCCCGCCAATCCGGGTCGGCCATGATGGCCTGGCGCCCGACCTCGTGAAAGGCGATGTTTTGCGCCGAGTGACGGGCGGCGGTCGCCAGCAGGACTACCGAAAAGACGCGCTCGGGAAAGGCCTTGACCCATTCCAAGGCTTGCATGCCGCCCATGGACCCGCCAGCAATGCAAAACAGCCGCTCCACCCCCAATTGCTTGACGAATGCGGCCTGGGCCCTGGCCATGTCGGCCAAGGTGATGACCGGAAAATTCAGGCCATAGGGCAATCCCGTCGCCGGGTCTAAGGAGGAGGGGCCTGTGGAGCCCATACATCCGCCCAAAATATTGGTGGCGATGATGAAATACTTATCGGTGTCAAACGGCTTGCCGGGGCCAACCATGCGCGGCCACCAGCCCGGTCGCCCTGTCGCTGGATTGGCGGCGGCCACATATTGGTCGGCCGTCAGGGCGTGACAGATGAGAATAGCATTAGACCTATCGGCATTCAGGTGGCCATGGGTGCAATAGGCGATATCGACCTCGCTCAGCGTGCGGCCGCAATCGAGCTTCACAGGCGCATCCAGTCTCAAGACACCTGAGACATCGGCAGGATTGGCTTCCGGAGCGGGGGCGAGGGACATGGAAGGTCTTAGGTCGCAAGTCTGCGGCGCTTGTCAATCGCAAAGCCGGTTGAAAAGGGTCGTCAGCGGTTTCGGGACTGGTGTTTCGCCGTCTGCGCGGTTAAAGCCGAAGCTATGAACGCGTCGCCATCCTCGTCACGCCGGGGCCTTTATCCAGAGATTGAAGCCTTTCATCACGGTTGGATGCCAACCGACGACGGGCACGAAATCTATTATGAGGAATGTGGGCTGCGCCACGGACGCGCCGCCATTATTCTGCACGGCGGGCCGGGCGGCGCAGTCAATCCGACCATGCGGCGTTATTTCGATCCCTATCGCTGGCGCATGGTATTGTTCGACCAACGGGGCTGCGGTTTGTCGCGGCCGAATGCCAGTCTTGACAACAATACCACCTGGAAACTGATCGAAGACATCGAAAGGCTGCGCGAACGCCTCGGCGTGCAGACATGGACGGTGTTTGGTGGCTCCTGGGGCTCGACGCTTGCCCTTGCCTATGCCCTGACCCATCCAGATCGGGTCGATGCTTTGATCCTGCGCGGCGTGTTCTTCTTGACCCAGCGCGAGCTGAGCTGGTTCTATCAGGACGGCGCAAGCCTATTGTTTCCCGATGCCTGGGAGCGCTTCTTGGCCCCGATCCCACCGGCGGAACGCGGCGATCTGATGGCGGCCTATCACAAGCGCCTTACCGGCACAGACCCGCGCGCCCAGGCGGAAGCCGCAGCGGCCTGGAGCCAGTGGGAAGGCGACACCTTGTCAATTCGCGGACCAGAGGCGCGACCCGCCAAGTTCAACGAAGTTGCCTTTGCCATCGCCTTTGCCCGGATCGAGTGTCACTATTTTACCCATGGCGGGTTTTTCCCCGAGGACGGCTGGCTGCTGAAAGAAGCCCACCGGCTGGCCGCAATTCCGACATGGATCGTGCAGGGCCGGTTTGACGTGGTCACGCCAATGGATTCAGCCTGGCGGCTAAAAAAAGCGCTGCCAGACGCCAAGCTCGACATTATCTGGGACGCTGGCCACGCCTCGACGGAGCCTGGCGTCATCGACGCTCTGGTGCGCGCCACCGACGCCGCGGCGGGGGTTTAGGCTAGCCTCACCATCATCCGGGTCAGGGCTGCTTCGTCCCGCCCATAGCTGGCGCGCGCGATAACCTCTCCGGTATAGAGAAAGCCAAGCTTCTCCAGCACGCGCCCAGAGGCGGGGTTGTCGGCAAAATGGCCCGAGGCCAGGACCCGGTGGCCGCGCGATTGGGTGGCAAACTCTACCAGCGCCTTGGCGGCCTCCGTGGCGAAGCCCAGGCCCCAAAACTCTCTTCCCAGCCAATAGCCAATCTCAGGCCATGCCCTGGCGCGGCGATGCAAACCCACCATGCCCATGGGGCCGTAGCGCTGATGTTCAATCAGCAGAGGCAGGTCATGGGCCGGATCAGCCGCTTCGACCATGGCTATGAAGGCGCACCCGTGGTCGAGCGTATAGGGATAGGGGATCCCCGTCGTCATACGCGCAATGTCGGGGTCATTGACCAGCCGAACCAAGGCCTCAACGTCGCCCGCGTCTGGCGCGCGCAACCTTAAACGCTCGGTCGCGAGTATGGGTCTTTGCTGTCGATCCAGCATATTATCCCCCCAGATTGTCATCCGCCGCAGGGCGGTGTTTTGCAAACGACCTTGGGGGCATGAAAAAAGGGAGCCCGGCGATCCGGACTCCCCTAAAGGTCGTTATCAGCCCGGATCACATCTGCGATCCGGTCCAGCTGGAAGGATCGCCTATTCGGCGGCCTCGGCAAGGGTGGTCGGCTCGATGCTCACATAGGTGCGGTTGTCGCGCTTGGTTGTGAACTTCACCGACCCGGTCGCCTTGGCGAAAAGGGTATGGTCGCGGCCCATGCCACAATTGGCGCCCGGCCAAAACTTGGTGCCGCGTTGACGCACGATGATATTGCCAGCGAGCACCTGCTCGTTGCCGTACTTCTTTACGCCAAGGCGCTTCGATTCTGAATCGCGACCGTTGCGCGACGAACCGCCAGATTTCTTGTGAGCCATGGGGGTCTCCTTGGGGTTCTAATGCGTCAATCAGGCGTCGGTATCAGACGCGGCTTCGGCCTTGGGCTTGCGCGGCGCGCGGGGCTTTTTCGCCGGTGCCTCTGCAGCGTCCATAGCCGGAGCTTCCACAACGGGTGCAGCTTCGACCTCTGCCACGTCAACAACGCCAGCATCGGCTTCGCGAGGGGCGAGGCCACGGGCGCGGGCATCCAAGACCGCCTTCGGGGTCAGGTCCACCACGCCGTCCCACTTGGCCGTGGTCTTGCCAACGGTCAGGCTGGTGACGCGCAGCACGGTTTCGAACTGGCGGTGTCCACGGGTCCGGCGATAGCCTTGGCGACGGATCTTCTTGAAGATCTTCACCTTGTCGCCCTTGCGGGTTTCAATCAGGGTGGCGTTGACCGCTGCACCTTCGACGATGGGCGCGCCAACCACGGTTTCCGCACCTTCACCGCCGACCATCAGCACCGAGTCAAACTTGATCTCGCTGCCGACATCGCCTTCAAGCTTTTCGACCACGAGCAAGTCGCCCGGTTGAACCCGGTATTGCTTCCCGCCGGTTTTGATCACCGCGTACATGAACGTGACGCCTTCCAGAGCCTGTGAAACCCCATCGTCACCGCAATTCGGCTCAGCAAGGCTTCAATCAAAAATGATTACGCCCGCGAGGATGCCTGCGGGCGAGAGCGGCGGACTATACTCAGCCGACCTTCGAAGTCAACGGATTATGGCGTCGATCCCCGGAAAACCCATTGGAACCGACGAAATTATCCGGCGGTCAGGCATCCACATCGAGCGCATAGCCCGCCGAGCGGACCGTTCGAATGGGATCGCTGCCCTCATCTTGGTTCAGCGCCTTACGCAGGCGACCAATATGGACATCGACGGTCCGTGCCTCGACATAGACATCTGAGCCCCAAACCGCATCGAGCAACTGCTCGCGACTAAAGACACGCCCCGGGTGCTGCATCAAATAGTCGAGCAGGCGAAACTCGGTCGGGCCCAAGTGAATTTCCTTGCCTTCGCGCTTCACGCGATGCGCCACGCGGTCAATGGTGATGTCCCCGTGACGCACCAAGTCTTCGGCTAGACCCGGTCGAATTCGGCGCAGCACAGCCCGAATTCGGGCCGTCAATTCGGTCATCGAGAAGGGCTTGGTGATATAATCGTCGGCGCCGGTGTCGAGGCCCCGTATCCGGTCGCTCTCTTCGCCGCGGGCTGTGACCATGATGATCGGGATGTTGCGGGTTTCAGCCCGATTTCGCAGTCGCCGACACACTTCGATGCCGGAAACCTTGGGCAGCATCCAATCGAGCACGATCAGGTCGGGTTGGCGCTCATCAACCATGAGAAGCGCCTCTTCGCCGTCAGCGGCGACGGCGACCTTGTAACCTTCCTTTTCGAGATTGTAGGACAACAGCGTCGACAGCGCGTCCTCGTCCTCAACAGCTAGGATGAAGGGGGTCAAACGTCCCCTCCGTCGAGACCTTCGGCCTCAAGGCTGGACCATCTGGGCCGCTCGCCGTCAATTTCCTCGCCGGTCACCTCATAGTGGAGGATTTCCGAGACATTGGTGGCGTGGTCGCCGATCCGCTCAAGGTTCTTGCCGATGAACAGCAAGTGCGCGCAGGCGCCGATGGTGCGCGGGTCGCTCATCATATAGGTGAGCAGTTCCCGGAACAGGCTATTATAGTGCTCGTCGACATCGTCATCGGCGCGCCACACGGCCAGACCGCGCTCGAGGTCAGAGGCGGCATAGGCATCCAAAGACTCTTTTAGGCGCGCCACCACCAACCTGCCCATGCGGTCTATGGCGCGGGTCATGGGCGTGATCGGTTCAACCTCGGCCAGGATCAGAGCCCGTTTGGCAATGTTCTTCGCTTGATCGCCCGTCCGCTCAAGATTCCAGGCGAGTTTGAGCGCCGCCACGGTGCGGCGCAAATCCTGCGCGACCGGCTGACGCAAAGCGATCATCTTGATCGCTTTCTTTTCAATATCACGCTGCATCTCATCGATCTTCGGATCCCGTCCGACGATGGATTGGGCGAGGTCGGCGTCGCGACGGGTGATACAGGCGACCGCGTCTTCGACCTGGGCTTCGACCATGCCGCCCATTCGGCTGACTTCGGCCTTCAGTTGCGCCAGTTCGTCGCCGTAGAATTTCAGAGTATGTTCGCTCATCTTCAGCGCGGTCCCTTCATCGGACGGTTCCAACGCCCGGAATGGGGCGCGGGAAAACTCAAGACCTTAGACTAATCCTCCGGCTATAGGCCGGGAAGTGTCTTGTACGTATGACAGTCTCACGACGCTTTGGTGACAGTGACGGGCGAAGCATCGGCTTTGGCGGGGGCTGCTGGAAAATATACAGCAAAGACAGAGCCCGCTGACGGCGCCGTCTCCACCCAAAGCCCGCCCCGGTGACGGTTGACAATATGTTTGACAATCGCGAGCCCCAGGCCCGTCCCGGACTTTTCCCCGCTTTTTTGCCCCTCGACCCGGTAAAAGCGCTCGGAAAGCCTGGGCAGGTGGCGGCGCTCCATGCCGGGCCCCGAATCGCCGACCTCAATCCGATGGAAAATCTCATCGGCCGTATGGTCGGGCGAGACGAGGGAGAGCCTGCCGCCCTCCAAGGCGGCAAGACGGGGGCTGTGCACGTCTGACGCCGCCGCCGCTTCAAGTTTCAGCCCTGAGCGCACCCGCACCACAACTTCCCCGCCAATTGGGGTATATTTTAGGGCGTTGTCGATCAGGTTCTGGATCACTTGCAGAATTTGGTCCCGGTCGCCGAGCGCCACGGCGAGGTCGCGGGGGGGCAGGTCGAGGGCAAAGGTTACCTTTTTCTCCAGCGCCATCATCGCCACCGCATCGACCACGTCATTGACGGCGAGGCTGAGGTCGCACCGACCTTGGGGACGGATATGTTCGTTGGACTCAATCCGTGTCAGCGACATCAAATCATCAATCAGCCGCGACATCCGGTCGGCTTGAACCGCCATGATCGACAAGAACCGGTCGCGTGCGTTTTCATCCTCACGGGCATGCCCGCGCAGGGTCTCAATAAAACCGGTTAACGAGGCCAAGGGCGTGCGCAGTTCGTGGCTGGCATTGGCCATGAAATCAGCGCGCATCCGCTCATTGCGCCTAGCATCTGTCTCGTCGCGCATTTCGACCAGACCTAGGCTCTGGCCGGGCGAAGAGGCGAGCGGCGAGGCACGGACGCGCCAAAACCGGTTCTGTGCCCCGCCGGTTTCAAAGGTCACTGACGCGCTGGCGACGCCGTAGAGGGCGGTGTCGATGGTCTCAAGCACCTCTGGCCGGCGCACTGCCGACAAAAGCAGCGCGCCTTCCTTAGGAATACGCAGCAAACTTTGGGCGGCGAGATTGGCAAAGACCACCCGTCGCCCGGCCAGATCGTCGGGCTCGGCGCCAGAGACGATAAAAACCGGATCGGCCATCGCGTCGAGGGCTGCGGCGTAGCTGTTGTCTTGGCCATGGCTGAGGGTTTCAGCCTGTTCACTGACCTCGCGTGCAGGCTTTGGATCGGAGGGCTCGCGAGCGAGCCAGAGGGTGGCGAGGAAGAGCCCGAAGGCGGCGATTAAGCCAGGTGCCGCCCACGGCCCCCCGGATGCGGAGAGCACCGCCACAATCACTACGCTTGCGAAACCAAGCGCCAGAATCCGGGAGGTCGGGAACATGGGGATCGCCGCGTTGGAGCGTCAAGTTGGGTTTGGGGGCGGGGAAAGAAGGCCTTCCCCTCGCTATGTGGCGCCTTCTGGGTCCCGGCGCTAGCGGCTTGGCGCCCAGGATTAAAACCTCGCTTGCGATTGCGACAGGCCCTGACCAGACTGGGTTTGCGGCTTTGACGGCTGAGTCGGCAGCGGAAGAGGCGATAGACCCTTTGCGGCACCTTGGATTTTATGAATTTTTTGCCGGTGGCGGCATGGCCCGCCAAGGGCTTTCTGGGCAGTTTCAGGTGCTGTTCGCCAATGATTTCGATACCGGAAAGGCCGCCGTTTATCGCGCCAATTTCGGCTCGCTGGATCTTGTCTGCGCTGATGTCTTCTCCCTGGCGCCATCCGACCTGCCGGGAGGGGCGGCCTTGGCTTGGGCATCGTCGCCCTGTCAAGACTTCAGTCTCGCCGGTCGACGCGAAGGCTTGGCGGGCAGCAAGTCTTCGGCCTTTTTTGGCTTTTGGCGGCTGATGGAGGCCTTGGGCGCGGCAAGGCGCGCGCCGGGCGTCATTGTGGTTGAAAACGTCACTGGATTGTTGAGCTCCCACGCAGGCCAGGACCTGGTGGCGCTGTGCCGGGCCCTGAGGTCACAAGGCTACTTTGTCGGGGCTTTGGAGGTGGATGCGGAGCTCTTTCTGCCCCAGTCGCGACCGAGGCTGTTTGTTATCGCCGCCAAGCGCCAACCCGACAGGCTCTGCATGGAAGGTCCGCACCTTCCCTATCACTCTACGCGCCTGCAGCGCGCCGTCGCCGGGTTTCCGCCCGACCTGCAACGCGACTGGGTGTGGTGGCGCATGCCCGCGCCGCCAAAGCGCAATATCAGCTTGGCTGACCTCTTACTGGCGGACACGGAAGTGGACTGGCATCCTCCCGATGCGACAACGCGCCTCTTGGGGCTTTTGGCGCCACCGCATCAGCGCAAGCTTGCCGAGGCCCGCTCAGCACCGGGACGCCAGGTAGGGACCCTGTTTCGGCGCACCCGACCCGGGGCCGAAGGGTCTGAGCAAAGGGCCGAGGTCAGGTTTGACGGCGTGGCGGGCTGTTTGCGCACGCCAGGCGGTGGGTCCTCGCGGCAATTCCTGGTTTCCGTTGAGGGGGGTGAGGTGCGCACCCGCGACCTTAGCCCGCGCGAGACGGCGCGCCTGATGGGGCTTGGTGACGACTATATCCTGCCCAAAGGCAAGCTTGCCGCTCTGCATTTGACCGGCGACGGGGTGGCCGTTCCCGTTGCCCGGTGGATGAGCGAGCATCTGTTGTCGCCACTTGCCCAAGCTTGCCTTCGCCCAGCCACCGAGTGAGCCCTCTTCCCCAAGCTGTGATCAAACTTTGTGCGGCGAGAGGAAGACAAATGCAGTTCGGCTCCCTATGTTCCGTGCCTAAAGGGCCGCCACACCTTCATTCCCAGGTCGCAACATGACTGACCCCCATCCTCACGCCTACGACGCCGCGCGTTTCAAACGCGTCGGTCGCGGCAAGATTTACGATTCCATTATCGACACCATTGGCGACACGCCCTTGATCCGCCTTCCTCGGCTATCAGCGGAGTTGAAGCCCAAGGCCCAGGTTCTGGCCAAGCTCGAATTCTTCAATCCGATTTCCAGCGTCAAGGACCGCATTGGCGTATCCTTGATCGAATCCCTTGAGGCGCAAGGGGTCTTGGTCGAGGGCTCGACCATTGTTGAGCCAACCAGCGGCAATACCGGCATTGCACTTGCCTTTGTCGCGGCGGCCAAGGGGTACAAGCTCATCCTCGTCATGCCGGAAAGCATGTCGATTGAGCGGCGCAAAATGTTGGCCCTGCTTGGCGCGAAACTCGAATTGACCAGTGCCGAAAAAGGCATGCGCGGCGCGGTGGCGCGGGCCCAGGAACTGCTGGGCGAAATTCCAGGTTCGGTCATGCCGCAGCAATTCGAAAACGCCGCCAATCCTTTGATTCATCGCGTGTCGACGGCCGAAGAAATTTGGAACGACACCGAGGGCAAGGTGGATATTGTCATTTCTGGCGTCGGCACAGGCGGCACGATCACCGGCGTGGGTCAAGTGTTGCGCGCGCGCAAGCCGGGCTTACAGATGATTGCGGTCGAGCCTGAAGATAGCCCCGTCCTCTCCGGCGGTGCCCCGGGACCGCATAAGATCCAGGGCATAGGCGCAGGCTTTGTTCCTGGCGTCTTGGACCGCGAGGTGATCGACGGAATTGAAAAGGTCTCGAACGCCGACTCCTTCGCCATGGCCCGCAAGGCGGCGGCGGTGGAAGGGCTGCCGGTCGGCATCTCGTCGGGTGCGGCCTTGACGGCGGCGTTCAGAGTGGCGGCGCGCGAAGAAAATGCCGGCAAGACCATCGTCACCATTATTCCAAGCTTTGCCGAACGCTACCTGTCCACGGCGTTGTTCGAGGGCCTTTAAGGAAGGGCCTTTGGCCTCGGCTTAAAGGGGTCGGATGAGCCCAGAACGCGGGAATATGACTGACGTTTTTTCCCCAGAACAGCGGTCTGCGGTGATGCGGGCGGTAAAAGGACAAAACACCGGTCCTGAACGCGCCGTCCGCAAACTGCTGACCGGATTAGGTCTGCGCTACCGCCTCCACCGCGCCGACCTGCCCGGCGCACCGGATATTGTTTTACCGGGATGCAAGACCGTTGTGTTCGTGCATGGCTGTTTTTGGCACGGCCATGATTGTTCGCGCGGCGCGCGGTCGCCCAAGACGCGCGCGGAGTATTGGCAAGAAAAGATAAGCCGTAATCGTGCTCGCGATCTCGAAAACCACGGCCGTTTGAGCGCGTTGGGCTGGCGGGTTGTAACGGTTTGGGAATGTGAGCTTCGAACGCCGCTAAGCTTGCACGCAAGACTGGCCGATCTGTTTCGCGGGCCTCAAACTCCAGGATGAAGCGCAGGGTTGGGCCCATTGAGATCGACTGCCGCCGCGCGGTGAAATGGCGCCTTCATCGTCAGTTCCGCAAAACGCCAAGCGGCATCCAAGGCGTCTTGGTCGACGAAGAGGGTGGCGGTGACGAGCGTAAATGCGTCGACCCTATTCGGATCGGCATGCGCGTCTTCGCGCTTTATTGGGACGGCGGAGAGAGCGGTGGCGACATCTCCGCTTGGTCGCACCGTGCCGAACGTGGGCTTTGAGCGGAAACCGTCACCAGGGCGACCGGCCTTTGACGCGGCCTTGCTGTGCTCATGAGGATTGAAAGCGCAGAAGACTTGGCGTCGGCGCATAAGAAGTCGCGATAGGCGAATGCGTTCGCAGGTATCTGACTTTTCGCCGGTTGAAACCGCTCCGGCCGCTCATCCGCAACCTGCAGCAGGATGCGGCGGTAGGCGTCCCCATCGCCGAGGTTAGCCTCGATGATGCATAGTCGACCGGTTGGCGTGTCTTTCACACCGACATTGATCCGGCCCGCGACGCCAATCAAGTGCGCCACGACCTCGGTCGACTTGAATATCCGCTGAGCGCCCCAACCGATTGGCGAGATGCCCCGCCCAGGCTTCAAGACGTCGCTTTCTTGATTCGCCACATAGGCCAGGCAAACATCCTGCAGCGCAAATTTGAAATTGGTCTCGGCAGAACTGAGAAACCCCGGTCTTTGGCCATCTGCCTCGGCGTCACGGGCAAAGGGACTACTCCCTGCGAACACAACCCCGCCAGCAAGAAGGACGCATAGCCATTTGCAGCCTTGCATGGATCGGACTCCGTCCCACCGACCATAAGTTATCTGGCTTGAAATCTTACTCTCTTTCCGACCCGCAAGGGAAGCTCCGCCCCAAAAGGCGGGGCAGGTCGTGCATCAGGCCGGGGGGCTTGGGCCAATGAGGTCCCAGCGATTGCCGTAAAGATCGGCGAAGACGGCAACCATTCCATAGGGCTCTGTGCGGGGTGTTTCGAGAAAGGTCACGCCACGGCTGACGAGCTCGGCATGGCGCTTAGGGAAATCCTCAGTGGTGAGGAAGAGAAACACTCGTCCGCCACTTTGATCGCCAATGGCGGCTTCCTGGACAGGCCCCACCGCCTTGGCCAGCAAGATTCGGGTCTGCGCGTCGCGATCTGGCGCCACCACCACCCATCGCTTGGCAGACGAGAGCGGCCTGTCCTCGATCAGTGCGAAGCCCAATCGATCGACGAAATAGGCCAGCGCTTCATCATAGTCGCGGACCAGCAAGGCAATGAGCGAGAGATGCACGGCAAGGTTCCGTAGCTGAGGTTGGCAGAGATGCCCCAAGGCGCGGCAGATCTGTGCAAGCTTGCCACAGGGTTCAGCCCTGAGGCGAAAAATTCCCATCTATTGACAGTCCGATTGACATTAGGTTCCCATTTTGAGACGAATTTCTTAATTCATTTTTCAGAGGTCAGTCATGAAGCTGTTCGACCTGAGATCGGGGTCCAAGTCCCGACAAAACGACCAAATTACCCTCGCTTGGGAGGCGTTAAATCAGCTAAGACCCGGCGATAATATTGATACTAAACTCCAAGCGGCAATTGAAGCTCTTGGTTACCACCAAGAAGGACTCGCAACGCGCTGCGAAAGTGTCCAGACATCCATGCGGCATTTGCGCGATCTGGCTGGCGAGGTCGAGCATATCTTCCTCGAATTCGGCCAGTTGGCGCGCGATCACGAAGCCAAGACCAAGGCGCTTTGCGACCGTGAGGCCTTGGTCGCCGACCAGTCTGAGCGTCTGGCCCTGCAGGTGCGCCAAATCCGTGATTTGAGTCAGGCGTCTGAGTCGGCCCAAACCAGCCTCGAGGCCCGCACGGCCGCTTTTGCGAAGCTTGAAGAGCGGGTCAAGGCGCAGACCGACGCGCTGATTTCTGCCCAGCTCGACGCCAATATGACGGCAGAACGCTTGAAGGCTGCAGAGGTGGAAATCTCGCGCTTGTCAGTTTCGGAAGAAACGGCGCGCGGCGAGGTGATCGACTTGAAGTGCCGTCTGGAGGCCGCCTCGCGCGCCGTCGCCGAGGCTGGACTGAGCGTTGCGACCAAGGCCGATAGCTTGGAATTGAAAACCCGCGAGTGCGCCTTTTTGCAATCCCAATTGGACGCAAGGACGGCGGACATTTCGGAATATACCCGACGCATCCTGACCCTGGAGGGTGAGCAACATCGGCTGTCTGAAGAAGTGCATACGCTGCAAGGGCGCCTGAGCGAAGCCCAGGCCGACTCCATCCGCGCCAGCGCTGTGGCCAATGACCAAAAGGTCGAGCTTACCGGACAAGTTGCCCAACTGCGCCAGGACTTGGCAGCGGCGCACGAAAGTCTCGCCCATTCGGAGGCCCTGTTGCGCCAATCGCGTGAAGCGGCCCACGCGTCAGAGGGCAAGGTGCTTGAGTTGGAGGCGCTGCGCCCACGACTTGCTTCGACCCTATCCGCCCTCGACACCTTGTGCGCCCAGGTGGAAGACAAGGCAAAGTCGATCCAGGAAAGTGATCGGCGTTATGGTGAGTTGAAGGTTGATTTCGAGCGGTTGCAGGCCGCACACGACCAGGTCGCCAATGCGCGGGACCAAGCTCTGGCCGAGGTTGAGGCCATGCGCAGCGCAGCCGACGCCCAACGTCTAGAGGCCGCGTCCGAGCTCGAGGCGCTGAAGGCTGAGCTGGCGCAATTGCGTGAGCACGCTTCAAAGGAGCGGCAAAACCTGACCTTTGTCGAGGGCGCGCTCCGAACCGCCCGCAAAGATCGGGCACAGCTGCAAGATATCGTCGCCAGGGCCAGACGCACGGAAGCCTCGCTACCCTTCACGGTGGTGACCGATGCCAATAGCCAAAGCGCTTAAGGCAAGACCTGTCAGGTTTTAGCAGCGTCCGAGCCCAGGGCTCGGACGCCAAGGCGGGTTGGGTCTAGAAACGGTGAATGAAGCTGAGGGTCGTCTCGTCAGTTTCGCCCGCATGGTGCTCGAAATCCTTGTGGGTCACATCGAGCCGCAAAGCATTTGTTGAGCTGAGCGCATACACCGCGCCGACGCCGAGATTGAGGCTTGCCAAGTCCGAATGCTCGCGCGAACCGCTCGAGACTGCTGTAAAGGTCGAATCGCCAATGCCTGCGCGCGCCAGCAATTTCAGCTTCGGCGTAACGGGCAGATAGGCGACGCCATAGGCTGCGGCTGAAACATGAAAGTCGCGGTGCGTCGGGTCTGCGTCCTCGGTGAGGGGCGGCCGCCTATGACCAAAAAAGCTGTCTGATAATTGAACTTCGGCACCCAATGCGGAGTTGAACTGGTAGCCGACCAAGCCGGTGATCGATCCTTGATGGCCGCCATCTCCACCGCCGTGGCCGAGGCCCCCACCCAATCCAATGCCGCCATACCAGCCTGCCGGGTCAGGTGCTTGCTCTGCCGCCCCTGTCGCGCCGCTTGCACCGAGTACGCCCAAGCCGATCAAAGAAAAAAACAGAAACCGTCTCATGTCGCCTCCAACGGCGGTGATCGCCGAACAGCTTTCGGTCATGACGGTTGAGAGCGTTGAATCTAAGACGGAATTTCTGTCGCATTGCGGCGTCTATTGCCGAAACGCCCGATTGCCCGCCGCAATTGGCACAACCGTGTCAGCCGCGTGGCGCGTGAGATTGAATAGAGATTTCGATATTTATAAGTCGCTATCTAATAATATTCATCGCTCAATTTAGCCCGATTCGAATGTTAATATAAATATAGTCTTTTTAAATCAAATAAAACATTTCGGATTTACAACCAAACTATAGTTTTATGAACGCGATATATCGCCCACATTCATCGCCCATTCATGTAAAGGCGGCCAATAACATGGAAATTGTCTCTCTCATGTTTAGTATAGGACGTTCCCATGAAAATCATCAAGTCCATTTCGCTCCTCTTGGGCGTCTGCGCCGTCGCGGCGCCGCTCGTGGCCTGGGGCCAATCGGTCCCAACGGCGACGCCGCTTCGCACCCAGCTGGGACAGCCCGGCTATATCCCTGAGGCAGGTCAGGCAATCAGTGAAACCGGCTATAGCTACGCCACCAGTTCACATGAAAATCTCGGCGCGCTGGGCGAGGCGACGGGCAGTGTTTCGGGACATTCGGACAGCGAAACAGAAACCCTCCTCTACGGGGTCACGAACCACTTATCGATCAATCTGCACGCTAGCTACCAGCAGTCTTCCGCAACGACGGACAGGACGACAGGAGTTGTCGCCGCGACAAATTCGGTTGGCTTTACCGATCCGACGCTTGGCGCGACCTGGCGTGTCATCGATCAAGGCGCGCATCCGTTTTCAATCGATTTATCCGGGACCTACGCCCCCAACCTTATCCGCGCCAAGTCGGCCACCGCGACCCAATCCGGCTCTGCGGCCCTCGGGGGGACGGAAACCACCCTGACTGCGGCTGCGACCCGCCTCGCCGGTGCGAACATCTTTTACGGCTCCGTCTCGGCCAATTATTTTAGCTCGAGAACCAATCTGATCCAGTCCGGTCCCTATGATCGTGTGGCGGCGGATCAGTGGCGCTATGGCGCAACCCTTGGTTATGATCGCATCTTGACGCCGAAACTTGATGCCAATCTCGCCCTGCATCTCGCCCCTTCCTATCAGACCGACCAAAACAATCTTGGCGGCAGCGGTTCGGTCTATGCGGTGAAAAGCGACGCCCAAACCTCGCTGACGGCCGGCGTGAACGCCGCCCTGGTTCCGAACCGGGTCGCGCTGTCCTTTAGCTACGCCCATGTGTTCGACTATGGCTCTCAGACCGAGATCTGGGGGGCACCTGCGCCGTCGTCAGCGACCCACCACAGCGTTTCAGATACTTTGGGCGTGACGCTGCGGTTTCGCTTGAGCTAGAGCGCCCAACGCAGGTGCGGGGGCCGGAAAGTCCGACCCCCTGGGCTTAGGTGCAGGGCGCGAGAGGGCGTTAAGCCGCCTTCTTGCCGAACCGGCCATAGAAGGTTTCCCCCTTCTCGGCCATGTCGCGCAACAGCTTGGGCGGGGCAAAGCGCTTGCCGTATTTTTGCGCCAAGCGGTCGCAGGTCTCGACAAATTTTGCCGCGCCAACCTGATCGATCAGGGTCAGCGGACCGCCGGTCCAGGGCGCGAAGCCCCACCCCAAAATGGAGCCGACATCGGCATCGCGCGGATCGGTCACCACACCCTCTTCGACGCAGCGCGCCGCTTCGACCGCTTGACGATAGAGAAGCCGGGTGCGGATTTCCGCAATCAGTTCAGCCGACGAGTGGCTGATCTTGGGCTGGACAATCTCGGCAAGGCCCGGCCAGAGGGTCTTTGGACCATCGGTGGGATAGTCGTAAAAGCCCTTACCGTTCTTCCGCCCAAAGCGGCCCAAATCCACCACCATCTTGGCGATCAAAGTGTCGACCGGACCGGCCTCATAGGCGTCGCCCAGATCCTTGCGGGTCTGTTCGCGCACCTTATAGCCAAGATCAAGCGCCACATCGTCGTTCATTTCCAACGGGCCGCGCGGCATGCCGGTTGCACGTCCGACATTGTCAATAATGGCAGGCGCAATGCCTTCGGCCAGCATCTCCAAACCTTCTTGCACGAAGGTGCCAAAGCAGCGCGAGGTGTAGAAGCCGCGACTGTCATTGACCACAATGGGGGTCTTTTTGATTTTCAGCACATAGTCGACCGCCTTGGCCAAGGTCTCTTGGCTGGTCTTCTTGCCCATAATGATCTCGACCAGGCCCATCTTGTCGACCGGCGAGAAGAAATGGATGCCGATGAAGTTTTCCGGGCGCACCGACACCTCTGCCAGTCCGGTAATTGGCAGGGTCGAGGTGTTGGAGCCGAACACGGCGTCGGGACGCAGATGGGCCTCCGCCTTCTTGGTCACATCGGCCTTAATCTCGCGGGTTTCAAACACCGCCTCAACCACCAGATCCGAGCCATCCACATGGGCATAGTCGGTGGTGGGGGTGATCAGCGCTAGAACGGCTTCGGCCTTGGCCGCGTCCATCTTGCCGCGCGCAACCTGCTTGTCGAGCAAGGTCTTGGAATAGGCCTTACCCTTTTCCGCTGCCTCTTGGGATTGGTCGATCAAGACGGTTTCGATGCCCGCAAGGGCTTGGACATAGGCAATGCCCGCGCCCATCATGCCGGCGCCCAGTACCGAAACCTTTTTGACCCCAAAGGGCGCGACGCCTGCCGGACGGGCAGCGCCCTTGGACAGTTCCTGCATGGAGAGGAAGAGCGAGCGGATCATCGCCTTGGCTTGTGGCGTCGCCATGGTCTTGAGGAAATAGCGGGTTTCGATGCGCAAACCGGCATCAATCGGCACCTGCAGGCCTTCATAGAGGCATTTCAAGATGTTGAGTTGGGCCGGATAGTTGCCGTGGCTCTGCTTGCGTAACAAAGCATTGCCCATCATGAAGACCTGTGCACCGCCGGGGGTGTTGGGGCCGCCACCGGGTAGGCGATAGTCCTTCTTGTCCCAACGCGCCACCGGATCGCCCTTGTCCTTAACCCAGGCCTTGGCGGCGGCGACCACCTGGTCGGGCGCCACAACCTCATCGACAAAGCCCATTTTCAGAGCTTCCTTAGGCGACGAGGGCTTGCCTTCTAAGATCAGTGATGCCGCCTGTTGCACGCCGATCAGACGTGGCAGCCGCTGGGTTCCGCCCGCGCCCGGCAAGAGGCCGACCTTAGCTTCAGGCAGACCCAGTTGGATCTTTGGATGGTCGGCGACCACGCGATAATGGGTGGCGAGCACAATCTCCAAGCCGCCGCCCAAAGCCAAGCCGTTGATGGCAGCCGCGATTGGCTTGCCGCAGGTTTCCAAGGCGCGCAGCGTGCGGTTCAGGGAGAAAGCGCCGTCGAATTGCGCTTTCAAGGCCTCGTCCTGGGATTTCGGGGCGGCGCCGGAGGCGTTGGTTCCCATCTCGCCCAGATCGGCGCCCGCGCAAAAGCCGCTCGCCTTACCCGAGGTGATGACGGCGCCCTTGATCGCGGGGTCGGTCTTAATGCGCTCAATAACTTGCGGAAATTCGGCCATAACCTTGGCGGTGATGGTGTTCATGCTCCGGCCCGGTACGTCGAAGGTGACCAGGGCGACGCCGTCGGCGTCGATGTCGAGGGTGAAATTTTCCATGAGACTTGGTCCTAAAAGATAGACGGGGTCCTAAAAAATAGGCGGGGTCCTAAAAACGAGACGGGGTCCTAAAACAGGCGGCGCGATTAGACGCGTTCAATGACGGTTGCCGTGCCCATGCCTGCGCCAACGCACAGGGTGACCAGAGCGGTTTCCTTGTCGGAGCGCTCGAGCTCGTCCAACACTGTGCCGAGGATCATTGCGCCCGTCGCGCCCAGCGGATGACCAAAGGCAATGGCGCCACCATTGACGTTCATCTTGTCGTGCGGAATGTCGAGCGCCTGCATCATGCGTAAGACGACCGAAGCGAAGGCTTCGTTCAACTCATAAAGGTCGATGTCGCCGACCGCCATGCCAAGCTTTTTCAACAGCTTTTCCGTCACCAAGGACGGGCCCGTCAGCATGATCGAAGGTTCAGAGCCGATGGAGGCCATGCCCTTGATGCGGGCGCGAGGCTTAAGACCCAGCGCCTCGCCCATTTCCTTTGTCCCGAACAGAACGCCTGCAGCGCCGTCAACAATGCCCGACGAATTGCCCGCATGGTGGACGTGGTTAACGCGCTCAACTTCCGGATATTTGCCTTGCACCACGGCGTCGAAAGCCATTTCGCCCATCATGGTGAAGGAGGGGTTGAGGCTGGCGAGGGACTGCATGGTAGCGTCGGGCCGCATATGTTCGTCCCGATCCAAGATCACGGCCCCCATCTGGTCGCGTACCGCCAGGATGGATTTGGAAAACCGGCCTTCTGCCCAGGCCTTGGCGGCGCGCTTTTGGCTCTCCACCGCATAGGCGTCGACATCGTCGCGGCTAAAACCATAGAGGGTGGCAATCAAATCCGCCCCAACGCCTTGCGGCGCGAAATAGGTCTTAAAAGCCGAAGACGGGTCCATTGGCCAAGCGCCGCCATCGGAGCCCATGGGCACGCGGCTCATGCTTTCGACACCGCCGCCAATCGCCATATCGGCCTCGCCGGTCATCACCTTGGCAGCGGCCATGTTGCAGGCCTCGAGGCCGGAGGCGCAAAACCGGTTGATCTGCACCCCCGCCGTCGATTCGGCATAGTCGGCGGTCAAGACGGCGGTGCGGGCAATGTCGGCGCCTTGTTCGCCAACCGGCGAGACGCAGCCCAGCACCACGTCGTCGACCTTTGAGGTGTCCAGATGGTTGCGGTCGCGCAGACCTTCGAGCACTTGCGTCGCCAAAGACAGGGCGGTGATTTCGTGCAGGGCGCCGTCCTTCTTGCCCTTGCCGCGCGGCGTGCGCACCGCGTCAAATATATAGGCGTCAGCCATGGGGTTTTCCTTGCAGTTTGATGGGCGGTTTGATCGAAATGGGGGGGGTTAAAGGGTGCGGGCGATCAAGACCTTCATGATCTCATTCGAGCCGCCATAGATGCGCTGGACCCGGCTGTCGCGATACATGCGCCCAATCGGGTACTCATTCATAAAGCCATAGCCGCCGAACAGCTGCAGGCACTCGTCGATAATCTTGTTCTCAAGATCCGACACCCAGTACTTGGCCATGGAGGCTGTGGCGGCGTCGAGCTTGCCTTCAAGGTGCAGGGCAATCAGGCGGTCGACAAAGGTGCGCGCCACGGTCGCCTCGGTCTTACATTCAGCGAGCTTGAACTGGGTGTTTTGGAAGTCGATCAGGCGTTGACCAAAGGCCTTGCGCTCCTTGACATAGGCGATGGTCACTTCCAGCGCCCGCTCAATGGTCGCCACGCCTTGGACGGCGATGTTCAAGCGTTCCTGCGGCAATTGCTGCATCAGCTGGACAAAGCCACGTCCTTCCTCCGCGCCAATCAGGTTCGAGGTCGGCACGCGGACGTCATTAAAAAAGAGCTCGGAGGTGTCCTGGGCGTCCTGGCCGACCTTGTCGAGGTTGCGCCCCCGCGCAAAGCCTTCCACCTCATCGGTTTCAACTATGATCAACGAGGTGCCCTTGGCCCCCAAGCTCGGATCGGTCTTGGCGACGACGATGATCAAATTGGCGGTCTGGCCATTGGTGATGAAGGTCTTTTGGCCGCTGATCACATAGTGGTTGCCGTCCTTTTTGGCGGTGGTCTTGATGCCCTGCAAATCAGACCCGGCCGCAGGCTCGGACATGGCAATGGCGCCGATCAGCTCGCCAGACGCCATACGCGGCAGCCACTTTTGCTTTTGCTCCTCCGAGCCGTAATGCAGGATGTAGGGGGCGACGATGGAATTGTGCAAAGAGGCGCCAAAACCGTCGACGCCCTTCTTGCCCAATTGTTCCATCAAGACGACCTCGTGGCGATAGTCGCCGCCAATGCCGCCATAGGCTTCGGGCATGGACAGGCAAAGGAGACCGGCTTCTGCAGCCTCGGTCCACATGGCCCGTTCGACAACGCCAGCCGCGCGCCAACTGGCCACGCGGGTTTCGGGGGCGTGCTGATCGAAAAACCGGCCGATCTGGTCTTCGAACATGCGGATTTCTTCATCCTGCATCGGCTCGCATCGATCAATATTGAGCACGCTCATGACGTCATCTCCCCAAAGGTTCTGTCTTCAGTCTCGCGAGCTGCCTTTAGAAGGCTTCGGCGGGTAGGCTCATCATCAGTTCCGAGCCGGTCTTCAGCTTGGCCAAGTGCGCGCCCGCATCGGGCAGGATGCGCTCAATAAAGTAGCGCCCGACGGTGAGCTTATTGGCGTAGAACGGGTCCTGATCCCCCTTGGCGATCTGGTCCAGCGCCGCCCGGGCGATCTTGGCCCACATATAGCTCAAGGCGGTCAGGCCGAAGAGGTGCAGATAGTCGGTCGAGGCCGCCCCGGCATTGTCTGGATTGGCCAAACCGTTTTGCATCAGCCACAAGGTGCCTTCCTGCAATTTCTCGCGGGCATCTTTCAGTCCCGCCAGATAGGGGCCCATGGCGGCATCTTCCGCCTGGGCGGCGAGAAACTGGTCGATTTCGGCAAAGAAACTCATCACTGCCCGACCGCCCCTGGCGGCGAGCTTTCGGCCCACCAGGTCGAGGGCTTGGACGCCGTTCGTGCCTTCATAGATCAGGGTAATGCGGCTATCGCGCAGATATTGCGAGGCGGGGAAATGCTCGGTGAAGCCTGAGCCGCCATGGGTTTGCATGGCGTCGGACGCGATCTTAAAGCCCTTATCGGTCAAGAAGGCTTTCACGACCGGGGTCATCAAACCCATATAATCATTGCCTTTTTCGACCGCTGCTTCGTCAGAGCTCGTCCGGGCAATGTCGCCATGCAAAGAGGTCCAGAGCATGAAGGCGCGACCGCCTTCCAATATGGCGCGCGCGTCCATCAGCATGCGGCGCACATCCGGATGGACAAGAATGGGATCAGCCGGTCCAGCGCTATTTTTCGGTCCGGTCAGCGAGCGCCCTTGCAGCCGGTCCTTGGCGAAGGCGGCTGCCGCTTGATAGGCGGCTTCGCCCTGGGCAAGGCCTTGCACGCCAACCCCGAGCCGGGCCTCGTTCATCATCACAAACATCAGCTTGAGGCCGGAATTTTCCTCGCCGATCAGCCAGCCCGTCGCCTCTTCATAGGACATATAACAGGTGGCATTGCCGTGAATGCCCATCTTCTCTTCCAAGCCCGTGCAATAGACGGCGTTGCGTTCGCCGGGCTCGCCCGTGGCGGTCGGGATGAATTTCGGCACGATGAACAGGCTAATGCCCTTGACGCCCGCCGGCGCACCCTCGATCCGGGCCAGCACCAGGTGGATGATGTTTTCGGCCATGTCGTGCTCGCCCGCCGATATCCAGATCTTCTGACCGGAAATCTTGTAGGTGCCATCGGCCTGCGGAACCGCCTTGGTACGCAACAGGCCAAGATCGGTGCCACATTGCGGCTCGGTCAGGTTCATCGTGCCGCCCCATTGGGCCGAACCCATCTTTGGCAAATAGAGCGCCTTTTGTTCGTCTGAACCGCCGGTGTGAATGGCGGCATAGGCGCCCGCCGTCAGGCCGGGATACATGCCAAACGCCATGTTCGAGGCGGAGACCATTTCTTGAAAGGCCGTCTGCACCACAGCTGGCAAGCCTTGGCCGCCATAGGCCGGATCACCACCGAGATTGGGCCAGCCCGCCGCGACCATTTGCTGATAGGCTTCCTTAAAGCCCTTTGGCGTCTTGACCGTGTGGTCGGGCGACCAGACACAGCCTTGCTTGTCGCCGACCGTGTTGAGGGGGGCGAGCACCTCTTCGCACAGGCGACCCCCTTCTTCGAGAATCTGCTCCACCGTGTCGATATCGGCCCCAGCAAATGCGGGCAGGTCGGCGTGATCTTCCAGCTTCAGCACATGACGCAAGAGGAAGGCATAATCGCGGAGCGGGGCTTTATAGGTCATGGTGGAATTTCGGCTCGTGAGAAGAGGGAAGGGCTAGGGTGGCGAAAAGGTGTGACGGCGATATGGCAGGCCTATTTTGCCGCCTCGGCATGGCCGTCAAGGCGGGCGCGCAACACCGAATCATAGGCGTCAGCCTCGGGCAGCAGGTCAGGTCGCATGGCCGCCAACTGGCTTTCCAGTCGCGCGCAACCGGCTTCAAGGTTTTGAATCGCCCCTTCAATATCTTCGCGCTGAAGTTTTAGGGCTTCGATACGCTCGCGAAACTTCGCCAAGGACCTGGCCGCCTGAGCGGCGCCGCCATCCTTCTCGTCATAGAGATCAAGAATTTCGCGAATTTCAGACAGGCTAAACCCAACCCGCTTGCCGCGCAGAATGAGTTGCAGGCGTGCCCGATCCCGGCTGCCATAGACCCGGTTCATTCCGTCGCGGGCTGGGGATAGAAGGCCCTTGTCTTCGTAGAAGCGCAAAGCCCGCGGTGTCACCTGAAACTCAACGCATAGCTGACGGATGCTGAAGGTCCGATCAAGTCGCCGCAGATCGCCACTGCGATATCCCCGTCCGGTGGAGACAGTTTCTGGACCGACTGAGGTGGCGGCGAGATTCCGAGCGAGGCCTTGCGACATGTGTTCCTCCCGGTTTATGGCCTCAATCTACCCTTTACGTAAACGTAAGGACAAGGGGTGAGACTGAGTTTTTTCGCCAATCTCCCGCGTCGGCTTCAACTTTCGTCGCGATTGATGGGGGTTGCGCCTTGGCAAGGGCCATGAGGCGAGCTAAGTCGCACAGCGTAGAGCCATGACGTCGGAGCGTCGGAGGTCTCGTGGAGGGGCTGTTGCCAAGTGGGCGCAGGCCCGCCAGCAGGGCCGCCAACCGAGACAACGAGGACAAGGTCCTGGCTTTCGTCAGATGAGGACGGCGCGCATGTTATATCGAAAGCTGAAGTCTGTCGCGACGACCGCGACGCTCGGCCTAACGACCTTAATGTTGGCTGGGGCAGCGACAGCTCAAACCCTGGTCGGTCAACCGACACCAAGAGGGCTCGGCTTGCAGCCGTCGGGCGATGGCCCAGACGGTATGCGGACCCAGGCCATCGCCTTTCACGATCATATCCTCCTGCCCATCATCACCCTGATCACGCTCTTCGTCTTGGGGCTGCTGATCTGGATCATTATCCGCTACAACAAACGCGCCAATCCAACGCCAGCCCAATTCAGCCACAACACGACCATTGAAATCATCTGGACCACGGGGCCCGTGCTGATTTTGATGTTCATTGCGATCTTTTCCTTCCGGCTCCTGGGCGCCTATCACAATATGCCCAAGCCCGACTTGACCGTGAAAGTGACCGGCAACCAGTGGTATTGGTCCTATGAGTACCCCAAGGCGCTCGGTGCGATTTCTTTTGATTCCAATCCGTTGAGCGAAGCCGACGCCAAGGCGAAGGGTGTTCCGTTCAAACTTGCGGTCAATAATCCGATGGTCGTGCCTGCAGGCAAGACGGTCCAGGTCTTGGTTACCGGCGCCGACGTGCTGCACTCCTTCTTCATCCCGGCCTTTGGCGTTCAATCCACCGCCGTTCCTGGCAAGCTCAATACCGTCTGGTTCAAGGCGGAAAAGCCCGGCATCTATTATGGCGAGTGCAATGAGCTGTGCGGCGTGCAGCATTATTTCATGCCGATTGAAGTCGATGTGAAAAGCCAAGCCGACTTCGACGCTTGGGTCGCCTCCAAGGCGCCCGCCCCCACTCCGGCAGCGGCTCCAGCCGCCTCCGCCGCCAAGACGGCCGCGACCGCCGCCGCCGCGACGGCTGGCTAGATTTACCTGAGAGGCACTCATCCCATGGCATCATCCGCCGCGTCTCACGCCTCCGACGAGGCTCACGACCACAAGCCACCATTTTTGGTGCGCTGGCTGTTTTCCACTAATCACAAAGACATCGGGACGCTCTACATCCTGTTCGCCATCATGGCGGGCATTGTCGGCGGCGCTTTGTCAGGTCTGATTCGGTGGGAGCTCGCCTATCCGGGCATCCAGCTGTTCAAACCCGGCACTTGGCTCGCCCAACTCGGCATCATCGAAGCGAGCCCGCATGGCTATAATGCGGTGATCACCGCGCATGGTCTGATCATGATCTTCTTCATGGTCATGCCGGCCATGATCGGCGGTTTCGGCAATTGGTTCGTGCCCTTGATGATCGGCGCGCCAGATATGGCCTTCCCGCGTATGAACAATATCTCGTTTTGGTTGTTGTGCGCCAGCTGGGCTATGTTGTGCCTGTCGCTCGTGGTCGATGGTGGCCCCGGCAAGGGCTTTGGCGGCGGCTGGACGCTTTATGTGCCGCTGTCGAACGGCACCTACCATGCGGGTCCGGCGCTGGATTGCGCCATCCTCTCCATCCACTTGGCGGGCGCGAGCTCGATCCTTGGGGCGATCAATTTCATCACCACCATCTTCAATATGCGCGCGCCGGGCATGACCCTGCACCGCATGCCCTTGTTTGTTTGGTCGGTGCTGGTGACGGCCTTCTTGCTTCTCTTGTCCCTGCCGGTTTTGGCGGGCGCCATCACCATGTTGCTGACGGATCGGAACTTCCACACCCACTTCTTCGACCCGGCGGGTGGCGGCGATCCGATGCTGTTCCAGCACCTGTTCTGGTTCTTCGGTCACCCGGAAGTTTACATTCTGATCCTGCCCGGCTTTGGCATTATCAGCCACGTGGTCGCCACCTTCTCGAAAAAGCCGGTCTTTGGCTATCTCGCCATGGCCTATGCCATGG
>CAIMFV010000013.1 GCA_903840435.1 uncultured Caulobacterales bacterium | reverse complement strand
TGATCCCCCTGGATACCGGCCTTCGCAGGTCATGAGCGGATGTAATTGAGCCCGTACCTATAAGCCGCTCCCCCCGGCGGAGGCCGGGGTCCAGGGACGGGCCCGCCAAGGTTTGTGGATGATCTCCTGGATACCGGCCTTCGCAGGTCATGAGCGGATTTAATTGAGATCATACCTCTAAGCCGCTCCCCCCGGCGGAGGCCGGGGTCCAGGGACGGGCCCGCCAAGGTTTATGGATGATCCCCCTGGATACCGGCCTTCGCCGGTCATGGGCGGAAGATATTGGAATCACACACCTTTCAGCCGCTCCCCCCGGCGGAGCCCGGGGTCCAGGGACGGGCCCGCCAAGGTTTGCAGCTGACCCCCTGGATACCGGCCTACGCCGGTATGAGCGGAATTAATTGAGCGCCGACCTAAACACCGCTCACCCCGCCAGCGCTGCCCGTTTTTCTTCCAGGCTCAGCCAGTCTTCCTCGGCGCGGGCAAGGCGGGTGCGCACCTCGGCCAGGGTGTCGAGGGCAGTTTGGAAAGCCTTTGGATCGCGTTGAAAAAGCGTCGGATCCGCCAGCCGGGATTCAAGTCCTTCAATCTCGCGCGGCAGAGCTTCCATTTCGGCTTCCGCCTCGCTCAGCCGCCTTTGGTCCTTATAGGACAGTTTCGCCGTCTCGCGTTTGGCAGGAGGGGCCTTGGCCACCATGGGCGGCGGCGAGGTACGGCTCTCGCGACGGGCCGCGGTGAAAAAATCGGGATTTTGGCGCAAGAAGTCGCTCCAGCCGCCGGGACATTCTTGCGCTCGCCCGGTTCCATCGAGCGCCAAGGTCGAGGTGGCCAGGCGGTCGATGAAGTCGCGATCATGGCTAACTAAGATCAGCGTGCCGTCATAATCGGCCAACAGCCCTTCCAAGAGGTCCAAGGTCTCCATATCGAGATCATTGGTCGGTTCGTCCAGCACAAGGAGATTGGCGGGACGGGCAAGCGCGCGGGCGAGCAGCAGGCGATTGCGCTCTCCGCCTGACAGGGTGGAAACGGGCTGGCGAAGCTGACTTTCGCGGAAAAGGAACGACTTGGCGAAGGCCGCCACATGCATGGGTTGGCCGCGCACCAGCACACTGTCGCCACCTAAGGGCGTCAGGGCGTCCCACAGTGTCATTTCGGCGCGGAGCTCGGCACGTGCCTGGTCGAGATAGGCGCAGGCGAGACCGGTGCCCAGGATGGCTTCGCCTGCATCGGGGGCGAGCTCGCCGAGCAACATCTTAACGAGCGTTGTTTTGCCCGCGCCGTTTGGCCCCACCACAGCCAGACGGTCACCGCGCAAAACCCGCAGCGAAAAGGCCTCGGCGATGATCTTATCGCCAAAGCGTTTGGAAAGCCCCTTGGCCTCGATCACCCGCTTGCCGCCCAACCCGCCGGTTTCCATTTCCAAGGTCATGGTTTTGGAACTGTCGCGGATCAGCGCCGCCTTTTGCTGGCGCATGGCCGCCAGCTGGCGGGCCCGGCCCTCATTGCGTGTGCGGCGCGCCGTGATCGAGCGGTAAAAGGTCTCGGTTTCCCGAGCAATGGCCTTGGAAAGGCGCTGAAAGGCGGCCGCTTCTTCGGCTTCCACCTGTTCGGCATAGGCCTCGAACTTTGCAAAGCCTTGGTCGAAGACGCGCACCTTGCGATGGGCCAGCCAGAAGGTGCGATTGGTCACACGCCCCAAAAACGCGCGGTCGTGGCTGACCACCAAAAGTGCGCCCTTCATCTCAAGCAACGCCTCTTCCAGCGTCTCAATAGCAAAAATGTCGAGGTGGTTAGTCGGCTCGTCGAGCAGCAGCAGATCCGGGGCCTCGGCGAAGGCCCGCGCCAAGGCTGCCCGACGGATTTCCCCGCCCGAAAGGCCGGTACAACCCTTTTCAGGATCGAGCCCAAAGCGGGCCAGTTGCGCGTCCGCCTCCCAGGCCGCCGCGCCGCCCTGACAGGCATAGTCGCGCAGGTTGTCACCCTGAATCTCAGGCTCTTGCGGCACATGGGTTGATTTGAGACCGGGCTGCAAAAATCGCTCGCCCGTATCGAGCTGAACCTCGCCGGTGAGGACCCGCATCAGGGTCGACTTTCCCGCGCCATTGCGCCCCACCAGCGCCGCGCGGGCACGGGGCTCAAGCGCCAGATCGACACCGTCAAACAGGGGCGCAGGACCATCTTGCAGACGGGCTTCGCGTAGCGCGATGAGGGGCGGGCGGCTCATGGGCGGGGAGTGGCGATAAAGAACATGCGTCCCAATAGTCGATTTCAATGCTAATGGGAAAGCGCTTCAGCCGGAGACGCCCATCCATGTTTCGCCGCCTCGCACCCCTCACCTTCATCCTGTACGCTAGCCTAGCCGCCTGCT
>CAIMFV010000012.1 GCA_903840435.1 uncultured Caulobacterales bacterium | reverse complement strand
TGTAGATGATCCCCTGGATACCGGCCTTCGCCGGTATGAGCGGAACTTATTGAAATCAAACGCCTTTCCACCGCTCACCCCGGCGCAGGCCGGGGTCCAGGGACAGGCCCGCAGACGGTTGGGGAGGATCCCCTGGATACCGGCCTTCGCCGGTATGAGCGGAAGATATTGAAATTACGAAACTTTCCACCGCTCATCCCGGCGTAGGCCGTGATCCAGGGGCGGGCCTGCTGGGGGTGGGAGATGACCCCGAGAGTCTTTCGCCCATATGAGCGGGTGGAATCGAGGCGGCCTATTGCGCGGCCATCCGTTCGGCTTGCACTAAGTCGACGCTGACCATTTGGCTGATGCCGCGCTCGGGCATGGTGACGCCGAACAGGCGGTCCATTCGGCTCATGGTGACGGGATTGTGGGTGATGGCGATAAAGCGGGTCTGGGTGCGCTGGCGCATCTCGTTCAACAGACGGCAGAACCGGTCGACATTGGCGTCGTCGAGGGGGGCGTCCACTTCGTCCAAAACACAGATCGGCGAGGGGTTGGCGAGGAAGACGGCGAAGATCAGGGCCGTGGCGGTCAAGGCCTGTTCACCCCCCGACATCAGCGACATGGTGGCGAGCCGCTTGCCCGGCGGACAGGCATAGATTTCGAGACCGGCCTCAAGCGGGTCTTCGTTCTCAACCAGCCGCAATTCCGCTTCGCCGCCGTCAAACAGGGTTTTGAACAAGGCCTTGAAAGCCTCATTGATGACGCTGAAAGCCGCCATCAAGCGTTCGCGACCTTCTCCGTTCAGGTCTTCGATGCCCGCTCGCAGCCGTGCGATGGCCCCGACCAGATCGCTGCGTTCCGAACGCATGGCGTCAAGCCGCAAGGCGTGTTCGGTGGCTTCTTCGTCGGCGCGCAGATTGACCGCTCCCAAGGCGTCGCGATCCTTTTCCAAATCACGGAGCAATTGTTCCACACCTGCCGCATCCGACGGTACGCCGATGGCGTCTTCGGCAAGCTTGGCCGCCAGTTCGAGCGGCTCCATCCGGGCCGTCTCCCGCAGACGGTCAGCGGCGGCGGTGAGGCGCTCAAACGCGGCCTCCTGTCGGGCAAGCGCTGCGGCACGGGCTTCTCGGGCCATGGCCGCGGCTTCGTCAGCCTCGCGGACGGCCCGGTCGAGGGATTTGAGCTGCGCCTCGGCTTCGGCCAGCTGGTCGGCGGCGGCGGTGCGCCGGGCTTCAGCCTTGAAGTGCTCCCCCGTGAGATCAAGACGCTTGGCCTCGAGCGTAACAGGTCGCTCGGCAGCCTCGGCGCGTTCGCCCTCTAGGGCGGCGCGGCGGGCCAAAAGAGCGTCGATGCGTGCCCGGGCCTCATGATCACGCCTTTGCCAATCGGCCAGATCACGGGCAAGGCCATCGCGGCGGCGGGTTCGCCCCTCCTTGGCCCTGATCTCGGCTTCCACCCGACCGCGGGCTGCCAGTTCAGCCTCGCGCGCAAGGGCGCCTGCGCGACGGGCGGCGGCCAGCGCAGCAGCCTCCGCATCGCCGGAATTTGCGGGTTGAGGGGCATCGGCCCTTGCCGCCTCAACTGCGGCCAGCGCTGTTTGCCAATCGGCCTCTGTCGCCACCAATGCCGACCGGGCGGCTGTTAGATCGGCCTGAAAACGTTGCAAGGTTTCGTCAAGCGATTGGGCGCGCGCCTCGGCACGGGCGGTTTCGCGGGCGTAGCGTTCGACCGCCTCTCGCGCCAGCCGCACCTCGCGTTCGCATTCCACAGGCGCGCGCCGGGCGTCGCGCAAGCTGGCATCGAGGCTTCGTGCCCGCTCCACCGCCACCGCATGGGCAGCGCCAAGGGCTGCGACAATCGGCGCTTCAGCGGCAGCCAAGGCGGTCACTTCTTCGAGTCGGGCTTTTTGCGCCAAGCGCCTCGCCGCTGGCTTTTCGGCCTCGGCGCGGGTAACCAGTCCGTCCCAGCGCCAAAGATCGCCTTCGACTGAAACAAGCCGAGCGCCGACGGGCAGGAGCTTTTGCAGACGGAGGCCGTCTTCACGGGTGGTCAGCGCGGTCATGGCCAGGCGGGCCGAGAGTTCTGGCGGGGTCGTAACCCAGGCGGAGAGCGGGCTTGCCCCCTCTGGCCAATCGGGTTGGCGCGCCGTGGCCCCGGCCCAGTGATTTGGCGCACGTACATCTAAGGCCGCATCGAGATCATCGCCAAGTGCCGCCGCCAAAGCCGCTTCATATCCGCGTTGCGGGGAGATTTGGTTGAGGGCGGGCGGGTAGGGGGTCTTTGAGGCGGATCGGGTCAGCGAGGTGAGGGCGTCGCCTTCTGCCTTTAGCCGGGTGGCGCGCTCTTGGGCTTGGCGCAGGTCTTCGCGCGCATCGGCTTCGGCCATTTGGGCGTCGGCGCGGGCGGCCTCGAGGGATTCCACCTGATCGCGCGCCGTGGCCAACTGGGCTTCGGCCTGAGCGAGTTTGGCCTTGGCGGCGGCGACATCAGGGCTTTCGCCAAGCGACAGGCTGGCGCGCTCTCGCGTCGTGTCGGTTAGTCCGCGCTCAGCCCGCGCCACGCGACTGCGGGCTTCCTCGGCTCGGGTCTCCTGCACGCGCAAGGCCCGCTCAGCGTCTTCAAGACGTTGCCGCGCTGCCTGTTTTCGCGCCTCTGCCGCGGCCGCCAGTCCGGCCAAACGCTCGATCTCGGCGTCGGTGCGCTCGCGCGCGAGGATGGCCTTGGCGAGATCAGCTTCGAGGTCGGGCAGACGTTCGGGCGCCTCGGCCAAGGCGCGGGTGACGGTGTCCAACTCAAGCTGCAGACGCGCCACCGAGGCGGCGGCGTCCTCGGCCCTTTCTTCTTCGAGGGCGCGATCTTGGTCAGTGCGTTGGGCTTCGGCGACGATGCGCGCGAGGTCAGTCTTGGCCTGGTCTAAATCGCGCTCAATGCGGTCGCGTTCGAGAGCAAGCCTTTGCAGGACGGCCGCCGCGACAGCCTCCTCCTTGCGCAAGGGCTTCAACTGCTCCGAGGCGGTCGCCGCAGCGGCGCTCGCCTTGGCCGCCTCGGTGGTGGTGGTGGCCAAGGCCTCCTCAGACGCGGTCGCCACGCCGCGAGCGGCATCAAGCGCGGTCCTCGCCTCTTGCCAGCGGGAGATCAGGGCCGCACCTTGCAAGCTGCGGATTTCCGCCGACAGCTTGCGATATTTTTCCGCCTGTCGGGCTTCGCGGCGCAACCGACCCAAGGTCTGCTCCAACTCGCGGGTGACATCGTCGAGGCGGTCCAGATTGGCCTCGGCCGCGCGCAGGCGAAGCTCAGCCTCGTGCCGGCGGCTGTGCAGGCCAGAGACGCCCGCAGCTTCTTCCAGGATGCGGCGGCGATTGGAAGGTTTGGCCGCAATCAGTTCGGAGATCTGACCTTGCCTGACGAGCGAGGGAGAATTGGCCCCCGTCGAGGCGTCGGCGAACAGGAGTTGCACGTCGCGCGCCCGGGTCTCGGCGCCATTGACGCGATAGGTTGAGCCCGCGCCTCGGTCGATGCGGCGCGTTACCTCTAAAACCGCATGGCTGTTGAATTGGGCGGGAGCCGTGCGATCAGAATTGTCGATCACCAGCATGACTTCGGCATGGCTGCGCGAAGCCCGGGCACTGGCGCCTGCAAAGATCACATCGTCCATGCCGTCGGCCCGCATGGCCTTGGCCGAGGTCGCGCCCATCACCCAGCGCAGGGCTTCTAAGAGGTTGGACTTGCCACAGCCATTGGGGCCGACCACCCCGGTCAAGCCGGGCTCAATGCGAAATTCGACCGGATCGACGAAGGACTTAAATCCCGAGATGCGCAGCTTTTGGAACTGCATTATCGCGGCTTAGTGGGCGGCCTTCAGCGCCGTATCGATGGCCGTCGCCAAGGTCTGTTCGGTCACTTCGCCCGAAGCCACTTGCTTGCCATTGATGATGAAGGTCGGGGTGCCGTTAATCTTGTCCTGGTCAATGCCTGCCTGCATGCGGGTCTGCACGCCATTGAGCGCAGCTTCGTCATTCAGGCAGGTGTTGAATTGCGCCTCGCTCATGCCGACCGACTTGGCGACCCGCAGATAGGGACCGCGATAGTCCTGGGTCTGGAACATTTCGTCCTGAGCCCGGAACAGAGCCTCAATCACTTGGAAATAGCGTTCCTTGCCGCCGTCCTTTGCCGCACAGCGCGCCAGCACAAATCCAGACGCCGCCACTTCCGCCGGTGCGGTCAAGAATTCCTTGAACACATAGTGGATCTTCTTCGTGTCGATATATTTGGCCTTGATGGCGGGGAAGACGTCATGGTCAAACCGGGCGCAGTGGATGCAGGTCACCGAGGCATATTCCACCAAGGTCACCTTGGAGTTCGGATCGCCCATGTCCATCTCGCCACTGGCGGCAGATTGGCTCGACTGGCCGCAGGCGCTGAGCAGCCCGGCGCAAGCAATGACAGCAAAAGCAAGACGGAAGATGCGCGACATGGCGGCGGGTCCCTGTAGACTCTGATCGGCGACTAAAGGCTGATTCCCCGGTTTCGGAGATTCTGAAAGCTTAAGATTTCCCTCTCACCGCCCGATCTTTCTGGCAAGGGGTGTTCGCCTTTGGGGGGAAGGCTGGCGATCTTGTAAATCTGGCCCTAGCTAAGCGGGGATTTGGCGCGGGGCGAGCGGATGCGCCCTTCCAATTCCGCTCTGAGAACGCCGCGACCCAATTGCAGCAGGGCTTCTTTTAAGGGGCTGTCTGGGGCTGAATTGAGGCTGTCGCGCAGGCGGGCCTCCGCGGCTGCGTCGAGGGGCGCGGCCCGGCGGTGGCGGGTCTTTGGCGAGGCCGTCGTGATTGGGCCTTGAATGATGCGCAGGCGGTCCACCGCGCCTTCGCCCAAAAAGAGGTTCACGCGTTGTAGAATTTCCGGGGCCTGGTGTTGAATGAGAGCAGCCGCCGGGCCGCTGACCTTAAGCTCCAGCGAGGCGGGGCCACCACCACGGGGCTTGCTGACCTTCACCGGCTCGGTAAAGCGGGCCAGCGTCTCGCCGACAATCTCTTTCCACCGCGATTTCAATGCCTGCGGTCCGCCGCCGAACTTCTGGTCGAAGGGCGTGATGAGACGCGCCACGGCGCGCGCCGCCGGGGGCGCGGCAGCATAGGCGGGGCGGGTCCGCCGGGTGGCGAGAATTTCCGCCGTCTCACGATCGTCGGGCAAGCGCCGCTTCATGGTTGACCTTTATAGCGCTCTAGGATGGGTTTGGCGACTGATGAGCATGTCCCCAAGATCCCTCCGCCAAAACCTGCTGCGCTGGTACGATGCGAATGCGCGCGACCTGCCGTGGCGCCGACCGCCGGGCTCCACCGCAGCCATTGATCCCTATCGAGTCTGGTTGTCGGAGGTGATGCTGCAACAGACCACCACAGCCCATGCCGCACCTTATTTTCACGCCTTTACCGCGCGCTGGCCCACTGTCGAGGATCTGGCGCGGGCGGACGACCCAGCGGTCATGGCCGCGTGGGCTGGGCTTGGCTATTATGCCCGCGCCCGCAACCTCTTGGCTTGCGCGCGCGCGGTCGCCAGCCAACACGGTGGGCGCTTTCCCCGCGAGGAAGCGCAATTGCGCAGCTTGCCTGGCCTGGGTCCCTATACGGCTGCGGCCGTGGCGGCGATTGCTTTTGATGCGCCCGCCGTGGTGGTGGATGGCAATGTCGAGCGGGTCGTCTCGCGCCTCTACGCAGTGGAGAAGCCACTGCCCAATGCAAAGGAGAGCTTAAGGGCATTAACAGCGGGGCTGGTGGCGGTCGGCGCCGACGGACGTCATGGCGATTTTGCTCAGGCCATGATGGACCTGGGTGCGACGGTCTGCCGACCAAAAGCGCCGGTCTGCGGCGCGTGTCCGGTGCGATCAGCGTGTCAGGCTTATGCTCAGGGCAGACCTGAGGACTTTCCCGTCAAATTGAAGAAGGCGACCACTCCGCAAAAATATGGTCTGGTCTTTATCCTCCGGTGCGGGAACGCGGTGCTTGCCGAAACCCGGCCAGATCGCGGTCTTTTGGGTGGCATGCTCGGTTTCCCCACCAGTCCGTGGCGCGACACGCCGTTCGCGGAGGATGAGGCCGAAATCTTTGCCCCCATGAGAGCGGCTTGGCGCATGGCTGGCGAGGTCAACCACGTCTTTACCCACTTCCGACTGCAGCTGACAGTTTTGACCGCAGAGGCGCCAAGCCGGGGAAGCCACAACACCTGGCACGAGCGAGTTCGCCTACAGACCGCTTTGCCGACCGTCTTTGCAAAGGCATTGAAGGTCGCCGGAGGAGGTTGAAATTACGCACCCTTCCGCCGCTCATCCCGGCGCAGGGCGGGGTCCGGGGACAGGCCCGCTGAGGTTTGGAGATGATCTCCTGGATACCGGCCTCCGCCGGTATGAGCGGATTTAATTGAGAAGATACCTCTAAGCCGCACCCCCCGGCCTTCGCCAGTATGAGCGGATGTAATTGATATCCCAGATAAAAACCGCTCACCCCGGCGCAGGCCGGGGTCCAGGGACGGGCCTGCAGACGGTCGGGATGATCCGCTGGATACCGGCCTACGCCGGAATGTGCAGGGCCGAGGTCGAATTGATAGACGTGAAGCCGCCGCTTGCTATCCGCCAGCCTGGACAATCTGCACAAACCGATAGCCGCGCGCCTCGAGGGTTGTGATCATCTGGTCCAGCATGGCGATCATGTTGGGGTTGAAGTCGTGCAGGACAATGACGCCCTTGCGCCGCTCCTCGGTAAAGGCGATGGCGCGGCGGAGCAGTTCATCCGGGCCAACCTCTGTCCAGTCATCGATCCCGTAATCAGCGCTGAATACGGTCACAGACTTTTCGCGCAGATAGGCGAGTGAGGCGTCATCGTCGACCAATTCGGGGAAGCGAAAAAAGCGGACGGCGCGGGCCTTCACCTCGGCAGGCTCGGCGGCGAGCGCATTGGAGATGGCGGCGAAACTCCGATCGATCTCGGCCTCGCGCGCGTCGAGGGGCAGAGCGCCTAGCCGTTCGGGGTGGGTGTAGGTGTGGGCGGCAAGGCTATGGCCGCGCGCCGCGATGGTGCGGACAAGGGCTGGGTCGGCGTCGACCTCCTGACCCACCAGAAAAAAGGTCGCCTTGATACAGTGCCGGTCCAAAATATCCAGAACCGCCCGAGTGTGGTCGTCATCTGGGCCGTCGTCAAAAGTTAGCGCCAGTTCGTGGTCGGCCAAGGTGACAGCGTCAGGATAATTGACCTTGCCAAGCTTTTGTCCCGCCAAGGCGGGGACCGCCACAACGCGCGGTGCGGCACTGGCTTGCGGGTCTGTCGGACACGCAGTCGGGCTCGCCAAGGCGAGGGTAGCGAGGAGGGGAGCAAGCACGTGAGCGGCCTAAACAAAAACAGGAGGCGATGATGCTGGCTTAGAGCGGAATCAAAGCCTTGGCCACGAAATCTGGCCATCCGTCTCCGCAATTTTTAGCGACAGGTGGCGCGGTGAAACAATCGACCGAGCTCAGTTCAACTCACGGTTTCGCTCAACCCAGCCCGAACCTTTTCGCGCAAGACGTCGATGGGCGCAAAGCCCCGGTCGGTCTTCACGTGCCAGAAGGTCCAGCCGTTACAGGCGGGTGCGGCATCGACCATGGCCCCCAGCTTGTGGATTGAGCCGGAGAGCTCGCCGAGTGTCAGGCTGCCGTCGGCCCGCACCCGCGCGCGCCGCGATCCGTTTGGACAAAAGAGCTCGTCGCCGGGGCTTAAGAGGCCAGCCTCTAAAATCATGCCAAAGGGGATGCGGGGCTCGGCCTTTTTTGAGGTCGTGATCTGAAGGTCAGTCAAGGCCGTTGGCTGCACAGCGGCGATGCGCTTTTCGGCCAAGGCGGCATAGGTCGGGTCTCGCTCAATGCCAATGAAGCTGCGCCCTAAGCGTTTGGCCACAGCCCCTGTCGTGCCCACGCCGAAGAAGGGGTCTAACACGACATCACCGGGGCGGCTGGAAGACAACAGAACCCGATGCAACAGAGCTTCTGGCTTTTGGGTGGGGTGGGCCTTGTCGCCTGCCTCGGTCTTGATGCGTTCGTCGCCGGTACACAGAGGCAACAACCAGTCGGAGCGCATTTGCAGGTCATCATTGCAGACCTTCAGCGCATCATAATTGAACGCATAACGCTTTTGGCCTTTCGACTTGGCGGCCCAAATCAGGGTTTCATGTGCGTTAGCGAAGCGGGTGCCTTTAAAATTCGGCATCGGGTTGGTCTTGCGCCAAACCACATCATTCAAGATCCAAAATCCGAGGTCTTGCAGGGCGGAACCGACGCGAAAAATATTGTGGTAGCTGCCGATGACCCACAGCGCGCCCTCATCTTTCAAGACGCGGCGGCATTGACCCAGCCAAGCGCGGGTAAAGGTGTCGTAGGTCTCAAAACTGTCGAACCGGTCCCAGTCATCATCAACCGCATCGACCTTCGAATTGTCGGGCCGCAACAGATCGCCGCCGAGCTGGAGATTATAGGGCGGGTCGGCAAACACCAGATCAACGGAACGGTCCGGAAGTTCGCGCATTTTTTCGATGCAGTCGCCGATCAGGATCTTGCCCGTCATCTTTGTCTCCGCCTCGCTCCGCGCCCCGAGGTGAGGGGCGGTGAAGGATGAATCCTACTGACATGGCGCAAGGACGGTTAAGGTGGTCTTTACAAACGGCGCACCGCTTGAGTCGCAGATGGAAGAAATGCGCGATCCCGCCGATTGGCGACACTATCAGACCCTCGCTCACCGCATGGTCGATGACCTTGTTGCGGATATGGACGCTTTGCGCCAAGGCCCTGTTTGGCAGCCCATGCCCGATGCGGTGCGACACTATTTCCTGAGCGATGCCTTGCCTGCCCCCGCCGCCTTGGATGCTGTCTACCAAGACTATCTGCGGCTCATTGCTCCCTATGCTAGCGGCAACCGCCATCCGGGCTTTATGGGCTGGGCGCAAGGGGCAGGCCTGCCCGCAGGCGTGCTGGCCGAGCTGTTGATGGCCGGGTTGAACATGAATTGCGGCGGTCGTGACCATGTCGGCATTGCCCTTGAGCGGCAAATCGCCATCTGGGTTCGCGGTTGGTTTGGCTTTCCCGAGACGTCGGAGGGGCTTTTCACCACCGGCGCCTCTCAGGCCAATTTCATCGCCTGCCTCGCCGCGCGTAGCGTTGCTTTGGGCGAAGCGGTGCGACGGCGCGGCATCGGCGCGGCGCGGCTGTGTGCCTACGCATCGTCTGGAGCGCATGGGTGTCTGGACCGGGCCATGGACATGGCAGGCCTTGGCGCCGAGGCGCTGCGGCGCATACCCACTGACGGTGCCCATCGCCTTGATCTGGTCGCCTTGGCGCAGCAAATCGCCGCCGACCGACGATCAGGCCTTCAGCCCTTCATGCTCATCGGAACCGCAGGCAGCGTCGATGTTGGCGCCTTTGATGATTTGAGCGCCTTGGCTGAGATCGCCCACCAAGAGGGACTCTGGTTTCATGTCGATGGGGCCTTCGGGGCCCAGTGCATCCATTCGGAGCGAGAGCGCCATCGGCTGGCTGGCCTCAATCAAGCCGACAGCCTTGCCTTCGATTTTCACAAATGGGGTCAGGTTCCTTATGATGCGGGCTTCTTGCTGGTGCGCCAAAAAAGCCAGCTCTTGCAGACCTTTTCCAGCGAGGCGGCCTATCTGACGCGCGAACCGGACGGGCTGGCGGCGGGTGAGGTCTGGCCGACCGACCTTGGACCTGACCTTTCGCGGGCTTGCCGGGCCTTGAAAACCTGGATGGTGTTGCGTCATACGGGTCGGGAAGCTATCGCCGCCAATGTTGATTTGAGCATTGGGTTGGCGCGCCATCTGGTGCGTCGGATCGAACAGACACCGGAACTTGAGCTCTTAGCCTATGCGGACCTGAATATTGTCTGCTTTCGCTATCGGACCGCGCAACCGGATCGCCTCAACCGGGCCATTGTCAGGCAATTGCATCTTGAGGGCAAAGTTGCTCCGTCAACGACAAAAATTCGCGGCGAGATCGCCATACGTGCGGCCTTCTTCAACCCGAGAAGCAACGAATCGGATATCGAAAACTTGGTGCTCGGCGTCCGTCGCCTTGGTGCCGAGTTAGAAGGGACTACGCCATGACCAGCGACCCGTCGCGCCCAGCGGTCATCCCAAACAAGATTATTGGATTGGCCGCTCTGACCCACGGCGCCTATGCTGGCGTCGATTTGCAGCCGATTTGGGCCGGGCTGGTCGCCCGTGCGCGCACCAATCCCTATGACGCTGGGGCCTTGATGGATATTGGCTGCCTTTTGCAGCTGACCGGGCGCAAGGAGCCCGGTCTTGAATCTCAACATCACGCGCTAGAGCTCTGTCGGGTCTATGAGCGTTCGGGCGCTCCGGGCGGGCTGAAAATTCTTGCCATCGTCATGCCAGGCGACTTCATGGCCAATACGCCGCTCGACTTCCTGCTCGAAGGATCTGATGCGACCCTCTACCACCTCTATATGGGCACCGGTGAGGCCTTGGCCGATGTGCCGGACCATGATGTGGCCTTTGTCGCCATCGGGCAGTCAGACGCGTCCCAGTCGATTTTGAGAAGCGTCGAACCCATGGTCGCCAGATGGCCTCGCCCGGTGTTGAACCGCAATATTCAGGCGATCAAAGCCATGGGCCGCGACCAGGTGGCGGCGAGCTTTGCAGGCTCTTCGACCGTCCGGGCGCCAGAAAGCCTTCGCGTCACCCGCAGCGACCTTGAGCGGTTGGCGGCGGGCGAGCCCCCGGTGTCAACCGAGCTTGCCAACCTTTCCTACCCCCTGATCGTGCGCCCGGTCGGCTCCCATGCCGGGGAATCGCTTGAACGCATCGCCTCCGCAGCGGCGCTTACCGATTATCTGGAGACCTTTGAAGCCGCCGAGGCCTATGTGGCGGCCTTCGTCGATTATTCGAGCCCCGATGGGCTCTATCGCAAATACCGCGTCGCTTTGATCGACGGGGTCCCCTTCATCAGTCACCTTGCCATCTCGTCTCATTGGATGGTGCATTATCTCAATGCTGGCATGGGAGAAGACGAGGTCAAGCGCGCCGAAGAAGCCGAGGCCATGCGCACCTTTGATAGCGGCTTCGCCGTGCGTCACAGCGCCGCTTTCGCTGAAATCCACGCAAAGATCCCGCTCGACTATTTCGCCATCGACTGCGCCGAAGGTCCCGATGGCCGATTGCTGCTCTTCGAGGCCGACGTGGCCATGATTGTTCACTCGATGGATGATCCGGAGGTGTTTCCCTATAAGGCACCGCAAATGACCAAGCTGTTTTCGGCCTTCCACGCGCTGTTGGCGCGCAACGTCAAGCGCTAGCCGTCACCGGGCCTTCGCCCGCACGGCCCGGACCGTCGTTTCGAACGGCCGCCTTTCCTCACATCGCTGCATTGCACCGGCCCTCGCTCCCGTAGCGAGGGCCATTTTTTTTGCCGTCTAGGGACAATTTTACATAGTCAGTGTCATTGTATCCCATTCAATCCCATGATAACCCATTTTTCAGCGCTCGGCAGAAGGCCGACCGCTTTAGACAGGGACGACGCGGGTGTTTCTCTCGACGTTTGAGAAGCAACTGGATCAGAAGCGGCGCATTGTTGTGCCAGCGGAGTTCCGCGCGCAGACCCTCGGCCCGTTCGACGGTGTCTTTTGTTTCCCATCCATTGAAGCCGACTGCATCGAGGGCGGTGGCGCGCCGCTGTTTGCCCATTATCAGGCTCTGACCGATGAGTTGGCGTTTGGCGATCCCTTGCGCAGCGCTTTGGAAACGGTCGTGCTCGGCGGAATGCATAAACTCGCTTTTGACGCCGCCGGTCGGATCACCTTGCCAGAAGAGCTCTGCGATACCTTTGGGCTCAAGGATTGGGTGTCCGTCGTGGGTTTGGGCGACCGCTTTCAGATCTGGGAGCGCGAGGCGTTCCGCGCTCGTCGCGATGAGGCCCGCGCCGCCGCCAGAGCGGGTTTGGCCAGCCTTCGCGAGCAACAGCGCGCCCTGGGCCGCAAGACTGCGGAGGCGGGGGCATGAGCGCACCTCACCTGCCGGTTATGTTGCAAGAGGTTTTAGATCAGGTTGCGCCCCAACCGGGCGAACTGATCGTCGATGCAACCTTCGGCGCGGGAGGCTATTCAAAAGCCTTTCTCGAAGCGGGATCGAGCGTTTTGGCGTTTGACCGCGATCCCAGCGCTCACGCCTTCGCGGCGCCTTTGGCGCAAGCCCATCCAGGCCGGTTTGAATTAGCGCCGCGGCGGTTTTCTGAATTGCGCCAAGGCCTAGAAGTCTCCTCAGCCGCCGCCTTGCGCGGCGGACGTGTTGATGCCGTGGTCTTTGATATTGGCGTTTCGTCCATGCAGGTGGACGAGGCCGAGCGGGGCTTTTCCTTCATGCGCGACGGCCCGCTTGATATGCGGATGGGAGCCGATGGGGCGACGGCCGCTGATCTCGTCAACACATCCGAACCCGAAGAACTGGCCAGAATCTTCTGGGTCTATGGCGAAGAGCGCGCCTCAAGGCGCATTGCGGCGGCCTTGGTCCGGCGTCGGGAAGAGGTGCCTTTCACCCGAACCCTCGATCTGGCCGAAACGGTTGAACGTGCGGTCGGCGGACGGAAGGGCGCACCCACGCATCCCGCGACACGCGTGTTCCAGGCCCTGCGGATCGCGGTCAATGAGGAGCTTGATGAGTTGACCTCTGGTCTCCTCGCGGCGGAGGCGGCATTGATCGAGGGCGGGCGACTTGCGGTTGTCACCTTTCATTCTCTCGAAGACCGCATCGTGAAAGCCTTCCTTTCCGAACGCTCCGGCAAGACCCAGGGTGTCTCGCGTCACATGCCCGAAGTGAAGCCAGGGCCACCGCCGAGCTTCGTCCTGACCACCAAGGGCTGTCTTGCGCCAAGTGCTGCTGAAATCGCCCTCAATCCCAGGGCACGGTCGGCGAAATTGCGCTCGGCCCAGCGCACCGGCGCACCGATTTGGAGCGCAGCGGCATGAAGACGCGAGTCACCAAATTTTTCAGGTTTCGGGTGCGCGGCTTCAACTTGGCCGAGACCCTGGCGCTGGGCTGCCTGATCATTTTGATGTTGATCGTCTATCTGGTCAAAACCCGTGCAGGCGTAGAAACGGCCCAGATCACCGATCTGAACCGCCAGATTGCCGACGAATCCCGCGAGGTCCGACGGCTCCGCGATGCGGTGGGGCGTTTGGAAAGTCCTTCGCGCCTGGAGCGGCTATCGCAGCACTATCTCGCCTTGGCGCCTTTGAGCGCGCGTCAGGAAGCCGCGCCTGAGGATTTGGCAGAAATCGCCCGACATACCGATGCTCGCCCGGACGCCACGATCTCCCGGCCGCAAGGGAGCATCGCCCAATGATGCACGATAACGCCGCGAGCTATTCGCCTCCGCCAAGGCTTGGCCAAATCCTGGCTGGGCTGGTCGAGCTGATTTGGAAGATTGAACACGCTTTTGAACGCGCCCGGCTGCGCAACCGTCCCGTGGACAGTACGCGATTGCGGATTTTCGGCGTGCTGACCCTCTTCGCCTTCGGATTTGCTTTTCTGGCCTTTCGCGCCGGTGCAGCCGCGCTTGTGCATCCGCAAGAGGGTGGGCTGGCGGGCGTGATTGAACCGGCCTTGCAGCGGGCCGACTTGGTGGATCGCAACGGCTCGCCGGTTGCCTTGGATGTTCCGCACTATGGCGTCTATATCGACAGTCGCGAGATCTGGGACGTCAAGGAAGCCCGCCGGGGCTTGCTCGAGGCGCTTCCGGGCCTGGCGCGGGATCGTCTTGATCAGGTGTTGACCTCTGGCAAGCGCGAACTTCTGTTGAACGGCTTGGATGAAGAGGCGCGCGACCGGGTTCATGATCTTGGTTTGCCGGGCGTTGGCTTTGAAGAAGAGCCAAGGCGGTCCTATCCCCTGGGGGCCGACGCGGCGCATTTGGTTGGCTTTGCTGATCCGCAGGGCAAGGGTTTGGCGGGGGCCGAAAAAGCCTTCGACACCCCGGTGCGGGACGCGGCCTCTGGTGGCGGCGCCATGACCCTATCCATGGATTTGCGGGTGCAAGGGGCACTTGTTTCTGAACTTCGCAATGCCTTGAGCGTCTATGGCCCCCGCGCGGCGGTTGGCCTTGTGACCAATGTCAATACCGGCGAAGTCTTGGCCCTGGCGAGCCTGCCGGACTTCGACCCGAACCGTGTGGCGGATGCCGATCCCGCAGCGCTGACCAACCATGCGGGCTCGTCGGTCTATGAGGTGGGGTCGACGTTTAAGACCTTTACCTTCGCCATGGCCTTGGACAGTCACACCGCCTCGATGGCCTCCTATTACGACGCCACCCATCCGCTCAATCTGGGTGGTCGGATCATTCATGACCACGACCCGAAAAACCGCCCGTTGAGTTTTGAGGAGATCTACCTCTATTCGTCCAATATCGGCGCCTCGCGCATTGCGCTGCAAGCCGGTTCAGATCGGATGAAGTCCTATTTGAAGAATTTTGGTCTGTTTGAACCGGCCAAGATCGAACTGGCGGAATCGGCTCGTCCCTTGGCGCCGCGAGACTGGACCGACAATGTCTTGGCCTCCGTCTCATTTGGTCAGAACATATCCGTTACACCGCTGGCACTCGCTCAGGCCTATGGCGCGGTCGCCAATGGTGGGCAATTGATCCCCTTGACCATTCGCAAACGAACACCGGGCGATGCGGTGGAGACGCACCGGGTCATTTCGCCTGAGACCTCCCAAGCCATGCTGGCCTTGTTGCGAAAAATGTCTTGAGCGGCACAGGCTCCAAGGCCGACATGGCGGGTCTGCGCGTCGGCGGGAAAACCGGCTCCGCGCAAAAGGCAGACCATGGTCATTATCTCGACAATACCCGGATTACCAATTTCGCCGCCGTCTTCCCGACCGATGGGCCGGTGGGCTCGCCGCGCTATCTGGTCTTGATCCTCTTGGACGAACCCAAGGCCGCACCGGGAACCTTTGGCCTCGCGACCGCAGGCTGGAACGCCGCCCCAACGGCGGGGCGCGTGATTGACCGCATCGCGCCATTCCTCGATGTGAAGCGGGTAAAGTCGGCAGTCACCGCCACCGCAGCCAAGGCGCCCGCAATCGAGGAGGATGCGCCGCAATGACCCCCGGCGGTCCGCAGCGCCGACTATCAGAGCTGGTGGCGCGCACCTTCGACCTAGATCCCCTGATCACGGGAATTACTGCCGACAGCCGCAAGGTCATTCCCGGATACGTCTTTGCCGCCTTGCCGGGAACCACCCATGATGGCCGCGCCTTTATCGATAAGGCACTCAGTCAAGGGGCGGCAGCGATCATCGCGCCGATGGAAACCCCTGATCTCGCGCCGAATAGCCAAGCCCCGCTGATCCGCACCACTGACCCGCGCCGTCTCTACGCTCTCGCTGCGCGGGCTTTTTGGGGGGCTGAGCCTCCGGTCGTGGTCGCCGTGACAGGGACGAACGGCAAAACCTCAGTCGCCACCTTTTGTCGGCAAATCTTCACCGCCCTGGGGCATAGGTCGGCAAGCCTGGGCACGTTAGGCCTACAACTGGCCGACCGGGACCTGACGGGGCCGGGATTGACGACACCCGACGCTGAAGCCGTGGCACGCATGGCGGCGGAGCTTTTTCAGATGGGGGTCACCCATCTGGCAGTCGAGGCGTCGTCCCACGGTCTCGACCAGCGGCGTTTGGACGGGCTTTCGCTCAAAGCTGCCGCCTTCACCAATCTCACCCAAGACCATCTCGATTATCACGGCACCTTGGAGGCCTACCGGGCTTGCAAGCTGCGCCTGTTTGATCAGCTCTTACCTACCGGCGGGGTGGCGGTGTTGAACGCCGATAGTCCCGATTTCGCGCGCTTTGCCGTGACGGCCTATGATCGCGGTCAGACCCTGCTCGCCTTCGGTGAAGAGGGCGAGGCCTTGCAACTGGCGAACCGGGTGTTGCAACCCTATGGCCAGAATTTTGATCTCACCTATCGCGGCTGCAAATATCAGGTGCGCTTGCCCCTGGCAGGCGCCTTTCAAGCCGCGAACGCGCTCGCGGCGGCGGGTCTATGCATCGGTGCAGGCGAAGACCCCGCAAAGGTGATCGCGGCTTTGGAGGGGCTTAAGGGCGCTCCTGGTCGCTTGCAGCGGGTCGGGGCCACGAAAGACGGGGCTGAGACCTATGTCGACTACGCCCACACGCCCGACGGCTTAAAAACTGTGCTTGAGGCTTTGCGGCCCCACACCAAAGGGCGTCTCGTCGTGGTCTTCGGCGCGGGCGGCGACCGTGATCGCACCAAGCGCCCCTTGATGGGGGAGGCGGCGGCGCGCTTCGCTGATTGCGTCTATATCACCGATGACAATCCCCGCTCTGAGGACCCGGCCGCTATTCGCGCCATGGTCAAGGCGGGGGCCCCGAACGCCATAGAGATTGGGGATCGTCGCGAAGCGATAGCGACCGCCGTCGCAGACCTTCGTCCTGGTGATGTGCTGGTGGTTGCTGGCAAAGGGCATGAACAGGGCCAGACCATCGGTGGCGTGACCCATCCCTTTGACGATGTGCGTGAAACTGAGATCGCGCTGCAAGCCCGCGAAGGACGAGATTGAAATGGCCGATCCCTTGTGGTCCAGCCAAGAGATTGCCGCAGCCGTCGGGGGCCAAGAGGTCGGCACCTTTGAAGTCGGCGGGGTGTCGATCGATACGCGCAGTCTTGCGCCCGGCGACCTCTTTATCCCCTTGGCGTCCGCCCGCGATGGTCATGACTTTATCCCGCAGGCCCGTGCCGCAGGCGCAACCGGGGTTTTATCAGCCAAGCCGATAGATGGACCCCATGTGCGGGTCGAAGACCCATTCGCAGCCCTGCAAGCCCTTGGCGAAGCCGCCCGGCGACGCCCGACCAAGCTAGCCTGTGCCGCTGTCACCGGCTCGGTCGGGAAGACCAGTGTTACCCAGGCCATTGGCGCGGCGCTGGCCCTTGGCGGTCACAGCCATGCCTCGGTCAAGTCGTACAATAATCACATCGGCGTGCCCCTGACCCTGGCCAGAATGCCCCGCGGAACGGAACGGGCAGTGTTTGAGATCGGGATGAACCATGCCGACGAGATTTCGCCGCTGTCGCGCAGTGTCCGCCCAGATGTGGCGGTCATCACAACCGTGGGTCCGGTTCATATCGAAAACTTCGTCGAGGGAGAGCTCGGTGTCGCCAAGGCCAAGGCGGAGATTTTTGACGGATTAGGGCCCGGCGGAACGGCTGTATTGAACGCCGACAATGGCTGGTTCGAGTTTTTGGCCGAACGCGCCCGGGCTGCGGGCGCTGAGGTTTTAGCCTTTGGCACTGGCGAGGGTCTCGCAGCACGGCTGGTCGAAACCCGCCCTGAGGGAGAGGGGCAGGTGGTCACCGCCGAGCTCCTAGGTCGTACGGTTAGGTTCAGATTGGCTCAGTCCGGCGGCCATTGGGGACCGAATGCGCTGGCGACCCTGCTTGTCTGCGAGCGCCTTGGCCTTGCCCAGGATTTGACCCTGGCGGCCCTTGAAGGGTTTGGGCCCTTGGCGGGACGGGGCGAAGTCTTACACCTGACAACGCCCTCAGGGGTTACCTATCCCTTGATCGACGAAAGCTACAACGCCAACCCGGTGTCGATGACCGCCGTCATCTCAGCCTTTGGGCAGCGCGAGGTGGTGGGGCGGCGCATCCTTGCCTTGACGGATATGCTGGAGCTTGGTTCCGATTCCGAGGCGCTGCATGCCGCTTTGGCGGGCCCAATCGCGGCTGCCGACATCAAACTTGTGTATCTTTCCGGCTCCCACATGCGCGCACTCTGGCGCGCCTTGCCCAATCAAGTTAGGGGCGGGTTTGCTGAGGAAGCGAGCCAATTAGCCCCCTTGATCGAAGCCGAAATGCGTCCTGGCGACGCGCTGTTGGTGAAGGGCTCTAACGGCTCGCGCGCGTCAGCCATTGTAAACGCGCTTCGTCGCGGGGGACGTCGCTGATGCTTTATCTGCTGTACGACTATCTTGAGCGCATTCATCTGCACGTGCCGCTGATGAACCTCCTGCACTATCTCACCTTTCGCTCGGCCATGGCGCTGTTCACCGGTCAACTGGTGGCCATTGGCATGGGCTCTCGCTTCATTGCGTGGATGAAGGTGAAGCAGGGCAAGGGGCAGCCCATCCGTACCGATGGCATCGAGCGCCATGTGCTGGAGAAAAAAGGCACGCCGACCATGGGCGGCTTCATGATCCTGGCAGGCCTGGCAACGGGCACCTTGCTGTGGGCCGATCTGACCAGCGTCAATGTCTGGGTGGTGTTGATGGTCACCGCAGGCTACGGCCTGTTGGGCTTTATGGACGACTACGCCAAGGTGACCAAGCAGTCGACGGCGGGCGTTTCAAGCCGCACCAAGCTGGTGTTTCAATTTCTAATTGCGGCAGTCGCCACAGTTGTGTTGATCAGATATTCCCCCGCCTCGCCGGAAAGCGCCTTTTTCAATACCTCCCTGACCTTTCCGCTGTTTAAAACGCTGATTTGGAATTTGGGTTGGTTCTATGTGGCTTTTGGCGCCTTTGTCATTGCGGGCTTCTCGAACGCCGTAAACCTGACCGATGGGCTGGACGGATTGGCGATTGTCCCGGTGATGATCGCCTGCGCCGCCTTTGGCGTGATCGCCTATCTGGTCGGCAATCACCTCTTTGCCCAGTATTTGCAGGTACATTTCGTGCCCGGCGCGGGCGAGTTGTCAGTCGTTTGCTCCACGGTGATCGGCGCGGGCATGGGCTTTTTATGGTACAATGCCCCGCCAGCAAAAATCTTTATGGGTGATACAGGCTCTCTCGCCTTGGGCGGTCTTTTGGGGGCGGTTGCGGTTTGCACCAAGCACGAGATCGTGCTCGGCGTGATTGGCGGCCTCTTCGTCATCGAGACCCTATCGGTGGCGATCCAGGTGCTTTATTTCAAGCGCACGGGCAAGCGTATCTTCCTCATGGCCCCTATCCACCACCACTATGAAAAGCTGGGTTGGAGCGAATCGACCATCGTCATCCGGTTTTGGATCGTATCTGTGGTGCTGGCGCTCATCGGCATGGCGACGTTGAAACTTCGATAGAGAAGAGGAGACCGCTCGTGATCCCCGTCCGCGGCTTTGAAGGAAAGCGCGTCGCCGTCTTTGGACTGGCGCGGTCGGGACTTGCGGCGGCGCGGGCGCTGCTCGCGGGCGGGGCCCAGGCTGAGGTCTGGGATGATGGCGTTGCGGCGCGCGCGGCTGCGGCGGCAGAGGGCCTAAACCTGGTTGACCTGTCATCCGCCGACCTTGGTGATTTCGCTGCTCTCGTGCTGTCGCCCGGCGTGCCCTTGACCCATCCCGAGCCGCATTGGGTGGTCAAGAAGGCCCATGCGGCAGGTGTTGAAGTTATTGGCGATGTCGAGCTCTTTGCCCGCACCGTCGCCGCCGCCCCAGAGCACCGCCGCCCGAAGATCTGCGCCATTACCGGCACCAATGGCAAGTCGACCACGACGGCGCTGATTGGCCATATCTGCAAGGGCGCGGGGCGCAATGTGCAGGTCGGCGGCAATATTGGATACGGCGTCCTCGGTCTCGAAGAGATGCACGGCGGCGTGGTCTATGTGCTTGAGCTCTCGTCCTACCAGCTCGACCTGACCTCTAGCTTGAAGCCGGATGCGGCGGTCTTGCTCAACATTACGCCAGACCATCTGGACCGCCACGGCGGAATGGATGGCTATGTGACGGCGAAGAAACGCATCTTTCGCAACCAAGGTGCGAGCGACACGGCGATCATCGGCGTTGACGACTGTTACGGCCAACAGATTTGCACCGAGATCACCGCCGCTAATCGCCGCATCATCCGACCCATCTCTGCCGGTCGTGCCATGAGCCGAGGCGTCTATGTGCTGCAAGGGCTTCTCTATGATGCCGGCGGCGAAAGTGCAGTCGAGGTGGCCGATCTGCATGGCGCGCGCGCCCTGCTCGGTCGGCATAATTGGCAAAATGCGGCAGCCGCCTATGCGGCGGCCATGGCGCTGGGCGTGTCGTCGCAGGAGGCGGCGGAAGGACTGATGAGTTTTGCAGGCCTTGCCCACCGCATGCAGGAAGTGGCGCGCAAGGGCCAGATTTCCTTCGTCAATGACAGCAAAGCGACCAATGCCGATGCGGCGCGCCAAGCCATGAGCGCCTATTCCAAGTTCTATTGGATTGCCGGGGGGCGGGCAAAAGCCGGCGGTATCGAAAGCTTACGCGACCTCTTCCCGCGTATCGAAAAGGCCTATCTGATCGGCGAGTCAGCGGATAACTTTGCCAAGACCTTGGAAGGGGCCGCACCCTATATGGTCAGCCGGGACCTCGGACGTGCGGTTGAGTCGGCCTATGCCGACGCCAGTGCGGAGGGGAGGCGGGCGGTTATTCTGCTTTCGCCAGCCTGTGCCAGCTTCGATCAATTTCCAGATTTCGAAGTGCGTGGCGATGCTTTCACCGCCATCGCCCGCGATCTGACCGGGCTGTCCGACTAGCCGCTAACTTGAGGTGGGACCTATCCCGCCATTATGACTTGGGCTTTGCCCCCTAGAACGCTTTCAGCCGAAAAAAAACGGCGCCGGGGAAGCCCCGACGCCGTGATGATTTGGCAATGGTCGCGAGCCCTATTCGAAGGATGCGTCAACCATGGCAAGGCCAGCACCGCCTTCGAGCATGTCGGCGGCGGCTTCTTCGGCCTGTTGACGGTCTTCGTCAAAGCGGGCTGCGATCACGTCTTCGCCACGGGCTTGACGATCGGCCTCATCGGCAGAGCGGGCCACATTGACATTGACGGTCACGACCACTTCGGCGTGCAGGCGAACCTTGACCGCGTGAACGCCCAGGGTCTTGATCGGCTTGTCGAGCACCACTTGCGAGCGCTCAACCCGCGCCCCTTCGGCATTGGCGGCGTCAGCCACGTCACGGCCTGACACCGATCCATAGAGCTGGCCGCTTTCACCGGCTTGGCGGATCAGCACATAGCTGGAGCCGTCGAGCTTGGCCGCCGCGCGTTCGGCCGCAGCCTTGGCGTCGGCATTACGGGCTTCGATCTGATGGCGTTGGGCTTCGAAGACCTTCAGATTGGCGGCGGTGGCCCTTAAGGCCTTGGAGCGCGGCAGGAGGAAGTTGCGGGCGAACCCGTCCTTCACCGAGACCACATCGCCAATGGCGCCGAGACGATCAACGCGTTCGAGAAGAATGACTTTCATGGTTTCCGCCCCCTACTTCACGACATAGGGCAGAAGCGCAAGATAGCGGGCGCGCTTGATGGCCTTAGCCAATTCGCGTTGCTTCTTTTGCGAAACTGCGGTGATGCGAGAGGGAACGATCTTGCCCCGCTCAGAGATGTAACGTTGCAGGAGCTTGACGTCCTTATAGTCGATCTTCGGCGCGCCAGCGCCCGAGAACGGGCAAACCTTGCGGCGGCGGAAGAAGGGACGACGGCCTGCGCTGGCTGCGGGGGCTGCGGTTGTATCGGTCATGTGCGTTTCTCCCCGGATCAGACGAGCAGATCGTCAAAGCTGCGATCAGGACGATCGCCACGGCCTTCGCGGTCGCCACGGCCTTCACGCTCGCCACGTCCGCCTTCGCGGTCACGGCGGGACAGAATGGGCGACAGCTCCAGGTCGAGCTCTTCAACGCGAACGGTCAAAAAGCGCAGCACGTCTTCGTTCAGCGACAATTGACGTTCCATTTCCTTGACCGCCGGCGAGGGCGCGTCGAGGGCGAGCAAGGAATAGTGGCCCTTGCGGTTCTTCTTGATCCGATAGGTGAGGTTGCGAAGACCCCAGTATTCGATCTTGGCGACGGCGCCGCCATGTTCTTCGATGACCGCCTTCAAGGAGTCATTCAAAGCTTCGGCCTGTTGCGGCGAGATATCCTGGCGCGCAATGACCACGTGTTCATAAAATGCCATGGCTAATCCTCTTCCGAAGCGAGAGGCGGCGCTCGAGACCGGCGGAAGATCCGGAAAGAGCGATGGATCCAGGAGGGGAAATAGGCGCGACATATGTCCCGCCGAGGTCGTCCCCACGGACCGCCTCACAGTGAAGCGGCGGGCTTTACGCTAAAAGCCTTGAGCGCGCAAGGGCCGCCGCGTCTGACGCCTTATTTTGCGCCGGATTTCCACGCCTGAACCGCCGCTAAAGTCTTCTCGACGTGCTTGTTCGGGCTGAGGTCGGAATAGGTCAAAAGGATCTTGCCGCTTGGCGCGATAACATAAGAGGTGCGGTCCGACCAACCTGGACGCATAGGCAGCGTCGACTGGTACTGGGCGGCGATCTTGGCGCCGGGGTCGGCGGCGACGGCGAATTTGTCGCGACATTCGACCTTGGAAAACTCAGCCACACGCTCAACATTTCCGGCCGTGACGCCGATCAGGGTGGCACCGAGCTTGGTGAAATCGGCGGTGGCTTCGGCAAATTCATGGGCTTCGACGGTGCAGCCCGGGGTGAAGGCTGCCGGGAAGAAATAGAGCACGACAGGCCCCTTTTTCAGCGCCTCCGACAGCTTGAAGGTAAAGCTTGCCCCGCCAAGTGCGGCTGTGGTGGTGAAGTCCGGCGCTTGGCTTCCCTCCTTCAGAGCGGCGTCAGCGGTCGGCGCCAATGACAGGGCCGCTGAGAACGCCGCAGCAGCAAAAGCCGCTGAGAGCGGATTACGGAGCCAGGAATTCGCGCGCATCAGGAGATTTCCTTCCGAAGGACAGGCCGCAACAATATGCGCCTTTGACGAAGGTGGGCGCCCCGGCGGTCTAATGCAAGCGGGTTATCGTCTGCGATCGGGCTTTCTAACTTCGGGCTTTTCCTTTCGCCCCGTCGGGATTACGGGAGACGTCACAAAATCGAAATGGTGCGGGGCAGGGCGAGCGATCCGGCCCGCGCCCTAACAACGGGAAGCCTCATGAGCCTCGCCTTCGTGTTTCCAGGACAGGGCAGTCAAGCCGTCGGCATGGGGGCTGAGCTTGCCGACACCTTTGCCGCCGCACGCGACGTCTTTAAAGAGGTGGATGACGCCTTGGGGCAAAACCTGTTTCAGCTGATGCGCCACGGGCCGGAAGCGGACCTGACCCTCACGGAAAATGCCCAACCCGCCCTGATGGCCGTCAGCCTCGCCGTCGTGCGGGTGCTGCAAGAGGACTACAATATCGGAGTCGAGGGGGTCGCGTATGTGGCGGGTCACAGCCTGGGCGAATATTCGGCCCTGGCCGCCTCAGGCGCCTTTAGCCTGTCGGACACGGCGAGACTGCTCAAATTGCGCGGTCAAGCGATGCAGAAGGCGGTTCCGCTCGGGGTCGGCGCCATGGCCTCGCTGATTGGGCCAAAGGTCGATGTGGCCCTGGCCGAAGCGGCAGCCCTCGCTGGCGCTGAAATCGGCGTCTGCACCGTGGCCAACGATAATAATGCCGGCAATGTGGTCATTTCGGGCGATGCTGCGGCGGTCGAGCGCGCCATCGCCCGCGCCAAAGAATTGGGCGCCCGCGCCATTCCCTTGAATGTCTCAGCGCCCTTTCACTGCCCCTTGATGGCGCCAGCCGCAGAGGCCATGGCTGAGGCCTTGGGCCAGGTGACGATTTCCGCCCCCCTGGCACCCTTGGTCGCCAATGTCACGGCGCGTCCCATCACCTCGCCCGACGATATCCGCAAGCTGCTGGTGGCCCAGGTCACTGGCCGCGTGCGCTGGCGCGAAAGCGTGTTGTGGATGGCGAGTGAAGGCGGCGTGACCCGTTTCGCGGAGTTGGGCGCGGGAAAGGTGCTGACCGGCATGGGCAAGCGTTTAGCGCCGGAAGCGCAATCGGTGGCGCTGAACACGCCCGAGGATCTGGAAGCTTTCGCGCAATCGCTTTGATAGCGGCCTTCGACCGCGCCCTCTGAAACCCCCCATAAAATGGACACCGTCAATGTTTGATCTTTCTGGAAAAACCGCCTTGGTCACGGGTGCCACAGGCGGCCTTGGCGGGGCGATTGCGCGGGCTTTTCATGCCCAGGGCGCCCGCGTCGTGCTTTCCGGCACCCGCGAGGAGGCGTTGCGCGCTTTGGCGGATGAGTTGGGGGAGGGCGCCTTTATCGCTGCCGCCAATCTTGCCGACCCCCAATCCGTCGATGGACTGATCGGGCGGGCCGAGGCGGAGGCTGGCCAAATCGACATCTTGGTGTCGAACGCAGGACTGACCCGCGACGGGCTATTGCTTCGCATGAAGGATGAGGATTGGGAGACCGTGCTGCGGGTCAATCTGGAGGCCTATTTCCGCCTCAGCCGCGCGGCATTGAAGGGCATGTTTAAGCGCCGCTACGGACGGATCATCGGCATCACCTCGGTGGTGGGCGTGACGGGCAATCCCGGCCAAACCAACTATGCGGCGTCGAAGGCGGGCATGATCGGCTTCACCAAGGCTTTGGCCGCCGAGGTCGCCGGTCGTCAGGTGACCGCCAATTGCATCGCGCCAGGCTTTATTGCCAGCCCAATGACCGATGCCCTGAACGAAGCGCAAAAGAGCGCCATCCTTGGGCGCATCCCCGCAGGTCGTTTGGGCGAAGGGTCAGAAATCGCTGCGGCTTGCGTCTATCTCGCCAGTGATGAAGCATCCTACGTCACCGGTCAAACCCTGCACGTCAATGGCGGCATGGCGATGATTTAAGCTGGCCAAATCCCTTTGGTTCCGATGTGAGGCGGAAGCCGGAGGTGTTGGGCGCTCATCGTTGGGCGCTAGTCGGCGGAAAATTTGTATGCTAGGCGTCGCGCCAAGGCGGTCGGGGCCGCCGAGGTCGGAGTGTTTGGTCATGGGGGCATTTATCTCTGACCGGCTCTTCGCTAGAGATCATCAACTACGCGGCGGCGCTCGTTTGACCGGAAGGCAAATCCGCCGCGTTCCAGGCAACAAAAGGGTTTAACTGAATGTCCGATACCCTCGAACGCGTGCGCAAGATCGTGATCGAGCACCTTGACGCGGATCCAGCCAAGGTGACCGAAAAGGCGAGCTTCATCGATGATCTGGGCGCCGATAGCCTCGACAATGTCGAGCTGGTCATGGCGTTCGAAGAAGAATTCGACATCGAAATTCCCGACGACGCTGCTGAACATATTCAGACCGTCGGCGACGCGGTGAAGTTCATCAATGAGCGTCTCGGCGCCTAGGTCGAGCTTGGCAAGGCGAAACTTCGCCTTCCAACAGGTATCTCCGGTGGTTATTTTTGCCGGACGGGTTTGCGGCGCGTCGGCTCGGTCGGTATTCTGACCGGAGCGGCGCGCCGATTCCATTAGGGCCACAGCCCCGCAACAGGTTTTCACAACGGGAGCCCCTCCCATGCGCCGCGTCGTCATCACCGGTATCGGACTCATCACGCCGCTCGGCTATGGGCGCGAAGTGACTTGGAAGAACCTGCTGGCGGGCAAGTCGGGCGCTGGGCCGATCACGGTTTTTGATACCGAGGCCTATGCCTGCAAGGTTGCCTGCGAAGTGCCGCGCGTCGATGGTCGCGGCGGTGGCGCGCCGGGTGGCGAAGGCGTCTTTGATCCAGAAACACTGTTGCCCGCCCGCGAACTGCGCCGAATTGACGATTTTATTCTCTACGCCATTGCGGCGGCTGAAGAGGCGGTTGCCGATTCGGGCTGGGCGCCAGAAGACGAAGCCAGCCGCGAGCGCACCGGGGTTATCATCGGGTCCGGCATTGGCGGCCTTTCCACAATCGCCGATACGGCGGTTGAATTGGAGCAAAAAGGCCCCCGCCGGGTCAGCCCGTTTTTCATTCCTTCCGCCCTGATCAATCTGGCGTCGGGCCATGTCTCCATCCGCCATGGGTTTAAGGGGCCGAACCATTCGGTGGTGACGGCCTGCGCTACTGGCGCCCACGCTGTGGGCGACGCCATGCGGATCATCAAATATGGCGACGCTGACGTCATGGTGGCGGGCGGGGCCGAGGCGGCGATTTGCAAGCTGGGCATTGCGGGCTTTATCGCCTGTCGCGCCATGTCGACGGGATTTAATGACACGCCGGAGCGGGCCTCGCGCCCCTATGACAAGGATCGCGACGGCTTCGTCATGGGCGAAGGTGCGGGCGTCTTGGTGCTGGAAGAATACGAACACGCCAAGGCCCGGGGCGCCAAAATCTATGCCGAGGTCATGGGCTATGGCCTGTCGGGCGATGCCTATCACATCACCTCGCCAGCCTCAGATGGCGATGGCGGTTTCCGGGCCATGGCGGCGGCTTTGAAAGACGCAAAAATGACGCCGGGCGATATCGACTATATCAATGCCCATGGCACCTCGACGCCGCTGGGTGACGAGATCGAACTGGGCGCGGTTGAGCGCATGTTGGGCAATTCGGCTGGCCGGGTGAATATGTCGTCAACCAAGTCGGCGATTGGCCACCTGTTAGGGGCCGCAGGTGCGGTGGAAGCCGCCTTCTGTGCCTTGGCGATCCGCGACCAGGTGGCGCCGCCGACCCTGAACCTGGATAACCCGTCGGTGGAGACCGCCATTGATTTGACGCCCCACCATGCCAAGGCTCGCGAGATCAATGTCGCCTTGTCGAACAGTTTTGGCTTTGGCGGGACCAATGCATCGGTCATCTTCGCGAAGGTCCCATGACCTCGCCGCCGCGCCGACGGCGTGGGCGCCAGCCAAGCGCCCCTGGGGCGAAACTTATCGCAGCACTGGCCAGCGGTCTAACCACCCTGGCGGTGATCGGTCTGGTGTTTTCGGCCCTGGGGCTCGTGCTCTATATTAGCCCAGGGCCATCGCGCGCCGACAAGTCGCCGATCACCGTCGTCCTGCGCAAGGGTTCGGGCGTGGCAGAGATCGCTGGAGAGTTGCAGCGGGCGCGCGTCGTCGCCAATGGCCCGATCTTCATGGCCCTGGCCGAGATCAGCGGTGCTGCGCACCGGATCAAGCCGGGAGAATATGCCTTCCCCGTTGGGGGCTCGATTGCCAAGGTATTGGAAAAGCTCAAATCTGGCGACGTGGTGCGCCACCGGATCACCATTCCGGAAGGGGCGAGCGCCGCGCAAGCGCGCGACATCTTGCTGCGCTCAGATGTGTTGGTCGGCGAGGCGCCTGAAATTGAGGAAGGCTCTATCCTGCCTGAAACCTATGAAGTGCTGAGGGGCGATAGCCGTGCCTCGGTGGTCACGCGCATGAGCGAGGCCATGGACCGCACCCTAGGGCAATTGTGGGACAAGCGTCAGCCAAACCTGCCTGTGCATTCGCCGCAAGAAGCGATCATCCTGGCCTCCATCGTAGAGAAGGAGACCGCCTCGGATGCCGATCGGCCCAAGGTTGCCGCGGTCTATATCAACCGCTTGCGTCAGGGCATGAAATTGGACGCCGATCCGACCATTATCTATGGCGTGACCAAGGGCCGACCGCTCGGGCGGGGCATTTTGGCCTCGGAGCTGGCGGCAGACACGCCCTACAACACCTATCTGCACACGGGGCTGCCGCCCACAGCCATCGCCAATCCAAGCCGCGCCTCGCTGGCCGCTGTGCTTGATCCGCCCCATACGCAAGACCTCTATTTTGTCGCTGACGGCACAGGCGGCGCGGCTTTTTCTGCAACTTTGGAGCAGCACCAACGCAATGTGCAGCGTTGGCGAGAGTTTGAAAAAGCCCGTGCCCAGCTCAGACATTGACATGGCGGCGGTGACACAGCGGCAAGGCGAGGGCCTTGTCCGGGGAAGCGCAGGGCTTGACCTTCGGGCAGGCTGTGCGCAGGGTTCGGAGTAGGTCCAAGATGTCGTCTCGATCCGAATCCTCTCACGCGTCCAGCGCGGCCGACACGCCCTCGTGGCGGCGGGGGCTGATGCTTGTGATTTCAAGTCCATCGGGTGCGGGCAAGACCTCCTTGTCTCGCCGCCTCGTTGCTGATCATCCAACGCTTGATCTGTCGATTTCGTGCACCACCCGCCCGCCACGCCCGGGCGAACACGATGGTCGGGAATATCACTTCGTCACGCCAGATCAGTTCGAAGACCTGGTGCAACAGGGCGCCTTTCTCGAATGGGCCCATGTCCATGATCACCGCTATGGTACGCTCAAGGCGCCGGTGATGGAGGCCTTGGCGCGCGGCGACGATGTCTTGTTCGATATTGACTGGCAAGGCGCCCGCCAAATCGCCGAGCGGGCGGATGAGGCAGTGGTGCGGGTCTTTGTGCTGCCGCCAAGCCTAAAAGCGCTGAAGCGGCGGTTAGAAGCGCGGGCGCAGGACGAAGACGATGTGATCTCGCGCCGTCTGCACCGTGCCAAGGGCGAGATCGAACATTTTCCTGAATATGACTATGTGATCGTCAATGACGACTTCGACCGAACCTATGCGCAACTGGCCCATATCTTCCACGCCGAACAGCTAAAACTATCCCGCACCCCCGGCGTCGCCCGCTTCGTCCACGACCTGCTGGGCGAAGAGACGCCGTAGCGAAATTAACGGACGATCTCCGCTTGGTCGCCTGACTTGGCGTCCAAAGTTAAAGCGACCCGACCCGCTTCGTCAGATGACGCCGTACGAAAAAGATGACCAAACTTGTGGCGATCGTGGTTGGAAGTACGAAGACTTCAGAAAACGCAAAGATAAAGAAGCCGAACCCCGCGCCTTCATGATGGTAGGGATTGGGCGCCAATAAAAACGAGATGGCGAAGGCGGCCAGGGGCAGGGGCAAGAGAAGCGACGAGACAATCGCGACCAAACGGGGCCTGCGTCGCCGGGTCAGAAATTCAAGGCCTAGGTAGGCTACGCTTGTCAGTGCCACCACAGCCGCCAGATCTAAAGCTGCGAACGCCGAATTGGACACCGTGACCTCGCAAATGACGACGGAGACGCGCGTCTCTCAAGCTATTCAATTCCCTGCAATGTCACAATGCTGGCCTAGATTCCGGCCTGACAGTTCGTGCACTCCGTCGCAATAAGTCTGGTGCCCCTCACTCCACCCCAGGCTTCCAGACGAAGCCATCGCCCTGAGCGACAATGTGGCCGACGCCGGGGAAGGGGAAGTGGGGGGCGAAGACGAGTTCGCCACTCTTGGCCAGCGCGTTCAGTTCGGCCCGGCGGGTGGCCTTGCCGAGCACCTTGTCGCTATCAAAGCCCATGGCCCATTCCGGCTTGGCGAGCGACACCACCGACGAATGGACCAGGTCGCCAACATCCAACAGCCGCGCCGTGCCGGAGCGGACCTCAAAGCCCGAGTGGCCCGGCGTGTGGCCGTCCAGCGCCACAGCGGTAATGCCTGGCGCCAGTTCAGCGCCGGGTTCAAAGGTCTTCACCTTGGAGGCGATCAGGGCTGTCACCGCAGCGTTTTGGGCCAAGGACTTCATCCAGTCCCATTCCTTGCTGGTCATCCGCACGGTCGCATTGGGGAAGGTCAGCGTCTTGGCCTGTGTGGTCAGCCCGAACACATGGTCGCTGTGGCTGTGGGTGATCAAGATATCTGTCACCTGTCCGGGCTCAAACCCGGCGAGCTTCAGGCTGGCGACCAGTTGGTTGGCGGCAAAGGGGCCAAGGCCTGTATCCAGCAGCACTAGCCGGTCGCCGGTCTTGATCAACAGGGCGTCAATACTGACGGGGATTTTGTCGGTGGGCATGGCGGCAGCGGCCAGCACCTTTGCGACCTCCACCGGGCCCACATCGGCCCCAAAGGTCTTGCCATCATTCAGGATGCCAAAGTCAGCATCATGCAGGCTCCAGGCCTGAAGCGTGCCAATCTGAAAAGCTTTGGCGGCTGGAGGGTTCGGCGGTTCGACGGCCAGAGCGGTCGTGGCCAAAGTGGTCGTGGTCAGGGCGAGGCTTGCGGCAAGCGCCAGCGACAGGTTGAAATTCATCGGAGGTTTCCTTGTCCAACATTGCCCAGGCGCACGACCCGTTCGCCGAGCCCTTCGATCAGATTGGCGCCATGGACCCCATTGTCTAGCCGCCGAGGTGCAGTCTTGGGATAAATTTCGTGGAGGTGCAAAACAAGCGGGACGAGACCATTAGGCAGGGTCGTGAGTCCGCCCCCTTCATCCCTCCCTCTCTTCACCCAAAAATAGGGCTCTCGCTAAACGGCAAATTAACAGGCTTGGGCGGATGATTGCTTAGGAAACACCTAAGGCGAGGGCAAGCCAATGCCGTCCTATTCTTCATCCGTCTTGCGCGGCGACCATTTTGTGCCGGAAGCCGATTCAGATCCGAATGTGCAGCGTAAGTTACGCGGACATTTGGAGAAGATCGATTACACCGCCTTTGCCTCAAACCGCGAAATACTCGCCCAAGCCCTGGGTCCGGTGGATATGGAGGCGTTTCAACGCATGGCGGTGGCCTGCGCCGTGGCCCGCGCCCAATGGGTCAAGGAGGCGATGACGCTGAGCACTGAACCGGCCCAGTTGAAGCCCGAGCAGATCAAGCGCCTGGCCGACCTCAGAAACACCTATCAAGAGTTGACCGCCGCCTATGAGGGCGCACGGCGCATGGTCGAGCGCGGCTATCTCTCGTTTCGCGGGTAAAGCGCCCGGGCCTTTGGCCACGTAAATCGCAGCGCTGTTTCGGCTCGAATCCCGCCCCAGGCGCGGACGGCCGCGTAGTGGTCCGTTGCATATTTCAAACTAAGGTAGTAAATAAAGATAAATAAATCGACTTAAGGTCAAATTAAATGAGATCGAACGCGCCGGACGGCTTCGAAATTTCCGAATTTTTTGATGGAATTTATACATTTCAAAATTGGGAAGTTTTCCCGGGGCACAAGACCACCGGCCCCAAGGATGTATGCGCCCACATGGATAGCCTTGGCATTCCTCAGCGTCTGGAGGGTCTGCGAATTTTAGATATCGCCCCATGGAATGGATTTTTCAGTTTTGAATGTGCACGGCGCGGAGCCCGAGAAATTGTGTCGCTCGGTCCCGACGATCCTGCGGCGACAGGATACTATAAAACACGAGAAATATTGGAAATTGATAACTGCCATTATGTTCGTGCGAGTGTTTATGACCTGTCGCCCCAGCAACATGGTACGTTTGATATCGTCTTATTTCTGGGTTTAATTTATCATCTTCGCCATCCGTTGTTGGCGTTAGACCGAATTTATGATGTCGCAAATGGCCGCTTGTTTACGGACTCGCCCATAATTGACAAGCTTGTCTTCGACAAAACCTTATCGGAAACCCAGCAGCGCCAAATCCTAGACCAGGGAGCGTTGATCCACGAACTTCTGCCGATGACCTACTATACAAAGGCGGCCGAAACGGGGGACCCTTATAATTGGTTCATCCCCAATCGCCGCGCGTTCAAAGATTTCGTCGAGTCGTCTGGGTTTCGGATCGACATGGCCACCGACGACGGCGGAGGGTGGGCATGGATCGCTGCGACCAAGGCTGCGCGTCCCTTCGCTGTTGGCTTGGAGGGGTGGAACGAGGCCGCAGCGAAACCCGAGCCAACCTAAGCCGAATTCAACTTTAACATGCCGAATTTGGCTTCAACCGAATGACTCGGTAAGCGCCGAATAGACCAGGGTCTTTAATTCGCGGCGGATCGGATAGGCGCCAGATGGGATCATTTGGGTCATCAGGATAACGATCAAGTCTTCGACCGGATCGATCCAGAAAAACGTCGATGCCATGCCACCCCACCACAGATCGCCCTTTGAACCGGGTAACAGGGTCGCCGCTGGATCCGTCGTGGTGGCAAAGCTTAGGCCAAAGCCGACCCCGGCATAGGTCGCCTCACTGAAGAGCGAAATCGACATCTCCGTCAGGGACTTACCGCCCGGCAGATGGTTGGCGGCCATCAGTTGGAGGGTCTTGGGGCTGAGATAGCGCACGCCGTCAAGCTCGCCCTTGTTCAAGACCATACGGCAAAACCGCAAATAGTCGCTCAAGGTCGAAACCAGCCCGCCGCCGCCGGAGACGAGGCTGGGCGGGGACAGATAACGACTGCGGGTCGGGTCATCTTCCAGGCTTATTCCGCCAGGGCCGCGCAGATAGCAGGCGGTGAAGCGGTCTTGCTTTTCCGGGGGCACGCTGAAGTCGGTATCTTGCATACCAAGCGGGGCAAACAGGCGTTGGCGCAAAAAGGCCTCGAAGGGTTGGCCAGACACTTTCTGCACCAGATAGCCGACAATGTCGGTGGAGACCGAGTAGTTCCACGCCTCGCCGGGGGAAAACTCCAGCGGGATATCGGCCAAGGCCCGCACCATGCCCTCGAGGTCGCCAGCCAGATCGACGCCGCCGATTTTGCGCTTTCGATAGGTGGCGTCGACCGTGGTGCGGTTTTGAAATCCGTAGGTCAGGCCAGAGGTGTGGCGCAACAGATCCACCACCAACATGGGCCGCGCCAGTGGGCGGGTGACAAAGGCCCCGTCGAGACCCGAAACATAGACGCCCAATGCTTCCCATTCGGGAATGTAGCGGGTCACAGGATCGTCGAGCGCGATCTTACCTTCCTCGACCAACATCATCAGGGCGACCGAGGTCATCGGCTTGGTCATCGAATAGATGCGGAAAATCGAGTCTTCTCTTAGGCTCACGCCGCGCTCGGCATCAGCCAAGCCAAAGACGGCCTGATGCGCCACCTCGCCCCGGCGGTAGACAAGATAAGAAAGCCCCTTTAGCCGCCCCTTATCGACATAGCGGGCTTTTAGAAATGTGTCGGTTGCAGCCAAGCGTTCGGCGCTGAAGCCAAGGGCCGTTGGGTTGGGTGTCATGCAGGCCTCGTTGTCGCCAGGGGGGCATCGTCACACCAACTGTGCCGTCTCCACCTTGGGGAAGGCAAGGGCGCGCTTGAACAAAGGCCATGGCGCTTTGCTTTGGCCGGACAAGCTCTCTATAGGTCGACGCAAAACCGGGGCAGGGGTCGCAAGAATGAACGGGGCGGACGCACTTTTAAAAACGCTGGCTGACAATGGGGTGGAGCTGTGCTTCGCCAATCCGGGCACCAGCGAAATGCAGATGGTGGCGGCCTTTGACCGCGAGCCGCGCGTGCGTCCCATTCTTTGCCTGTTTGAGGGTGTGGCCACAGGCGCAGCCGATGGCTATGCCCGCATGACCGGAAGGCCCGCCGCAACCTTGCTGCACCTGGGGCCGGGGCTCGCCAATGGATCGGCCAATCTGCACAATGCCCGGCGCGCCTTTTCGCCCATGGTCAATATTGTTGGCGACCACGCCACCTATCACCGCCGCTTCGAAGCGCCCTTGACCTCCGATATTGCTGGCCTCGCCTGGCCCAATTCCTGTTGGGTCAAGTCTGCCGATCGGCCAGACGATATAGCTCCCTTGACGGCGGAGGCCATTGTGGCGAGCCAGATGGGCCAGCGGGGCGTCGCAACCCTGATCCTGCCCGGAGACAGTGCTTGGTCGGAGGCACCAATCTTAAGTGCCCAAGCGCCGACACCTGTCCGCACCCGGCCAGACGATGCTCGGATTGACGCAGTGGCCGAGGCGCTGAAAGCTGCGGCCAAGCCCGTCCTTATGCTCGGAACCAATGGCATGAGTGAGCAAGGGCTTGCGGCTGCAGCCCGCATCGCAGCTGCTGGCGTGCGCATTTTGGTCGACACCTTTGTTGCCCGGCATTTGCGCGGTTCGGGCCGCTTCGCCACGGCGAAAATGCTCTATTTCGGCGAAATGGCTCTGAAAGATATTGAAGGGTCGGATCTGATGGTGCTCGCCGCCACCCGCACCCCCGTCGCCTTTTTTGCCTATCCCGATATGCCCTCCATTCTCGTGCCAGAGGGCTGCCGGGAACTCACCTTGGCGACGCCTGAGGAAGACGGGGTTTATGCGCTGGAAGCCTTGGCGGAGCGGTTGAACGCGCCAAAGGATTTTCCGGTCGCCGCCTATGAGGCTCCGAACGCTGCGCCAACCGGCAAGCTTAATCCTTACGCGATTGGCGATTCGCTCGCCCGCCACTTGCCGGAAGATTCCGTCGTCGCCGACGAGGGCATAACGGCCAGCCTGCCGCTCTTCCTCCAGACCCGCGCGGCCCGCCGCCATGACTGGCTGACTGTGACCGGCGGAGCGATTGGCCAGGGCTTGCCGGTCGCCATCGGGGCGGCGGTCGCGACTCCGGGGCGTAAGGTGGTTGCGGTGATCGGCGACGGTTCCGCCGCCTACACGCTGCAAGGTCTGTGGACGGTGATGCGCGAAGGGCTGGACGTGGTCACCATCATCCTCGCCAACCGTGCCTATCAGATCCTCAATATCGAATTCGACCGCACCAAATCCGGCGTCCAAGGGCCGCGCGCCAAAGACCTGTTGGGCATCGGCGACCCGGCGCTCGACTGGGTGGCCTTGGCCAAGGGCTTTGGCATGGCGGGCGTGGTGTGCCAGACGGCGGAAGAGTTTGATGCAGCCTTCGCGCGAGCCCTAGCTGCCGACGGACCTTCGCTCATCGAAGCTGTGCTGTAAGGCGTGGAACGACGATCTAACCCTACTTCTTGAGTTGTGCCGCAGCTTGGGCTTGGGCTTCGGTTCGCTGGGCCGCTGTACAGGAGAGCGTGTCACACATGTGATCCACCATGCGGCGGGTCAATTCGGGAATTCTCGACATGATCAGCGGCATGAGTTGCTGAGTGATTGCAGGCATTTTCGCGATCGCCGACTGGGCCGCAGGGCTCGCGTAAAAGGATTCCATCGCCGCGACTTCGCTGGCGGAGAGGTTCTGGGCATAGACGGTGACGGAATCGTTCAGGGTCGAATCGATAAATGCCGGGAGCTCGGCGTGCATGGCCCCTTGAACTGCCTTGGCTTGTTCTGGGGTCATATTCGACGGCATTTTCGCCAACATCGTATCCATCATTTTATCGAGCATCAGATTCATCGTGTCGCGCAAATGCATGGTCGCGAGCATATGACGCACAGCCTCTGGGCTGGCATGGTCAGCCGCCGGTACAGGCGCCGTTTGCGCCGAAGCTGACGCTCCGACGCCGAAGAGGATCGTAACCGCCAACAGGGCGGGGGCTAGCCTACGCACGGTGATCATCTCCCTCAACCGATCTGCTTTCGTGGACCGTCTCCCGTTGCGTGCGACGCGTCAAGGTTTCGGCCAAAAAAGCGCCCGCCAGCACAGGGCTGACGGGCGCTTTCGACTTCGAGGCGCTGCGGGCTACTTCTTCAGGTTTGAAGGGAGCTTGCAGGCATTGGAGCCACTGGCCGCTGCACAGGGCACCAAGGTTTGCACGGCATAGGCAGGCGTCGTCTTCATCACCCAGCCAAGGCCGCCGTCTGAACAGGCGGTTTCGATGACAGACGAGCCGTCCTCAGTGTCACCAATATAGCGCGCATTCGATACAACGCACGAGCCTTTGCCCTTCGAGGCGAGGCCCGCGGAAAGCTTGGCCAAAACAGGCTGAAGCGTCGTGCCAAGCTTGCACTCTTGACCCAGTCCGCCGACTTGCAAGCAGTCATAGATCTTGGTCTTGGTCGGGTCTTCGGCAAAGGCGCCGACGCCGCCGTCAGGGCGATTGGAGCAGGCGATCTCGACCAAATCCGTATTGCCAGCCATGACACCAATCAGGCGATATTTAGCCACGGTGCAGTCAAATCCAGCCTTTTTCGACAGGTCAGAATAGAGCTTGGCTTCAGCCGTCTCAACCTTGGTCGCGTCCGTCAGTTTACAGCCACCGAGGAAGTTGGCGGCAAGGGCGCAGTCGACGGTTTGCTTGACGGCGCCTGTCAGGTCGACGGTGAACATGTAGCCCGTGTCGGCGCAGGCAGCCTCATAACCGTCCATTCCAGAGGTGGTCGAGCCGACGAAACGAATATCGGTGACAGCACAGGTCTTCTTCGTCCCCGCTGCTAAGCCCTTTGCAAAGGTCTTGTTCTGATCCGGTGTCGTCAGGCTACAGGCGAGCTTCGAATCGGTCATCGACATGCAGGTAAAGGCCGCCGTCGCCTTGCCGGGTTCCTTGCGCAGCACATAACCGTCGCCAGCCTTACAGCCGACTTCGTAAAAATGCGTGCCGTCCGGGGCAGCGCCTAATGCCCTCGCTGAGGCGACCTCGCAGGTGCGACCCGTTTCAGCCACCATCGGGGAAAGACCGGCCTTCGGATCGGCATTTTCTGGCAGGCGACAGCCGAGAACAGCTTGGCCCTGGGCTGTCAAACAGTCGATGATGGTCGACTTCGGCTTATCCACCAGGACGGTGTAGCCTAGGCCCTCTTTACAGGCGAATTCGTAGGCGTCGACGGGGTGGGCTTTCGATCCGGGCGCCTTGGGATCGGCAGGCAGGTTCAGTTGGCCGATAGAACGCGCATTGGTCAGGGTGCAGGTCAGACCAATTTGCGTGATGACGCCGGGTCCATCCTTCATGCCTTTGGCGATATCTTCCTTGGTGATCTTCGGCGGTGGGTCCGCCGCGGCTGCGGGCGAGCTCAGCGCCGCTGCAAACGACACTGCCATCGCCGCCAAAATCATCGATGCTCGGGCCAACCCTAAGCGTTTCATGCGTCAACCTCTCCTATCAGGCCGCGCACGGCCCTGTTCACCACCCTCATAAGCCGCTTGCCTCCCCCACGGTCAAGCGTGCACGACAAAGGTGATTTTGACGCCAAGCCTCGATTGGGCGCAAGGTGTGGCGTGGCCAAGGATAGCGAAAAGATGAGTGACCCCCCGATAGACGAGCCAAAGCCGGTCTTGACCTACCCCTTCGAGACGACGCCCCACCCAGGCGATGGCTCGGCTGTGGAGGTGGCGCCTGGCGTGCTTTGGTTGCGAAAGCCGCTCGATATGTCCCTGAAATTTATCAATGTTTATGCGATCGAGGATGGCGAGGGCTGGGCCATTATCGACACTGGAATACAGACTAAAGCCACAGCCGATTCCTGGCGGCTCGCCTTTGCTCGGGCCCTTGGTGGACGTCCCGTCACACGCGTCTTCGTCACCCACATGCATCCTGACCATTGCGGTATGGCGGGATGGTTGGTGCGAAAATTTGAAGCGCGCCTGTGGATGAGTAGGCTCGAATACATCTCCTGTCGCATGTTGTGCGCCGACACTGGCCGCGAAGCGCCCGAAGACGGCGTGCGATTCTACCGCGCGGCGGGCTGGAGCGAGGAGGCCATCGAGGTCTATCGCACCCGTTTTGGCGGCTTCGGCAAAGGCGTCTATGCCATGCCCGATAGCTATACCCGCCTCAGCGCTGGCGATACGATCCGCATTGGGGCGCATAACTGGCGAGTGGTGATCGGATCGGGCCATTCGCCGGAACATGCTTGTCTCTCGTGCGAAGCGCTCAATCTGTTCATCTCCGGCGATCAGGTTTTGCCGCGCATCTCGTCAAATGTGTCGCTCTTTCCCACCGAGCCAGACGCCGACCCCATGCGAGATTGGCTGACTTCGCTTGCCCATGTGAAGGGGCAAATTTCTGCCGATGTCTTGGTGCTGCCGTCGCACAACGATCCCTTCTATGGCCTGCACACCCGCATCGACCATTTGATTCGTGGCCATGAGCGCGCCCTAACCCGGCTTGAGCGGGTGCTGGCCGAGCCAAAGCGGGCGGTGGACGTCTTCGGCGCCCTATTCGCCCGACCCATCGGGCCAGACGTTATCGGTATGGCCACGGGGGAAAGCCTCGCCCATCTGAACTGTCTCTGGCGGCGGGGGAAGATCGAGCGCCGCCGCGACGCCTCCGGCGTCGATTGGTATCAAGCTCATCCTTAAGAGCAGCCCAAGCGGAAACCACACCATGCCTGTCAGCCTTCGCGCCGCCGAACCTGGCGACACGTCCATCATTTTGGCCTTCATTCGCGAACTAGCGGCCTATGAGCGCCTCGCCCATGAGGCGGTCGCTACCGAAGAGGGATTGAGCTCAGCCCTCTTTGGTCCAAATCCGCGGGTGTTTTGCGAGATCGCTGAACGGGATGGGGAGGCCGTCGGGTTTGCCCTATGGTTCTATAATTTTTCCACATTTGTTGGGCGGTGCGGGCTCTATCTTGAGGACCTCTATGTCCGGCCCGAGGCGCGCGGTGGCGGGGTGGGCAAGGCCCTGTTGCAGCGGCTGGCCAGAAGGTGTGTCGCGGAGGGGCTTGGCCGGTTCGAGTGGTCGGTGCTCGATTGGAACACCCCCGCCATCGCCTTTTACGACAGCCTGGGCGCCCGCGCGATGGACGACTGGACCATTCGCAGGCTTGAGGGTGAGGCGCTCAAGCAACTGGCAAAATAGCTGGCGTCCTTCAACCCATCGTCCTTCAACCCATCGTCCTTCAACCCATCTGGGCGCGATGGCGCAGTTTTGCGTCAGCGAGCACGCAGGCCATCATGGCTTCGGCCACCGGCGCCGCGCGGATGCCGACGCATGGGTCGTGCCGGCCCTTGGTCTGAATGTCGATCTCCTCGCCGGTCTCGGTGACGCTCTGGCGCAGGCTCAAGATTGACGAGGTGGGTTTCAGCGCCATTCTGGCGATGACTGTTTGGCCGGTTGATATGCCGCCGAGCACGCCGCCAGCATGATTGGAGAGGAAGCGCACGCCGTCATTATTTGAATGGCGCATCTCGTCGGCATTGGCTTCGCCGGTTAACCGCGCCGCCGCAAAGCCGTCGCCAATTTCGACACCCTTGACCGCATTGATGCTCATCAGCGCCATGGCGAGCTCGCTGTCTAGCTTGCCATAAATCGGCGCGCCCCATCCGGCGGGAACGCCTTCGGCAATCACCTCGACAATGGCGCCGACGGATGAGCCTTGCTTGCGAACCGCATCAAGATCGGCCTCCCACAGCTTGGCCGTGACGGCGTCAGGGCACCAGAAAGGATTTTCGCCAATCTGATCGAGATCGAAGCGGCTTCGGTCGATGGCGCGGCCTCCCATTTCCACCAGATAGGCCCGGATACGCACCCCGTCACTTAAGACCTTGCGCGCTACCGCCCCGGCGGCAACCCTGGCGGCCGTTTCGCGCGCAGACGACCGACCGCCGCCACGATAATCGCGCAGACCATATTTGGCGAAATAGGTTTGGTCCGCATGGCCAGGGCGAAAGGCAGCGGCGATCTCGCCATAATCCTTGGAACGCTGGTCAAGATTTTCGATCAAGAGCGAAATGGGCGTTCCGGTTGTCACCGCGCCGCCGAACCGGGCGCGAATCTTGTCGTCCTCGAAGACGCCGGAAAGGATTTTCACCTGATCCGGTTCGCGCCTTTGGGTGACAAACCGATTGCCGCCAGGTTTGCGCTGATCGAGCCAGACTTGGATGTCTTGTTCATCGAGCCGCAGACCTGCGGGGCAGCCGTCGACCACACAGCCCAAGGCCGGGCCGTGGCTCTCGCCCCAGGTGGTGACACGAAACAGATGGCCGAAGGTATTGTGCGACATAGGGGCCTTTTAACTGAAGCCAGCGCCCGCGCAAATGGCTGGACCTTTGGCGGCAAAACACCCACATCGTTGGCGACTGCACCTTGCCAAGGGACCCACCTATGACAGCCCCCCCAGAGGCCGAAGCCTCCGCCGCGCTGGACCGCGAGCTCTTTCCCGAGAATGATCCCTATCGGCTGTTTGCCGCCTGGTTGAAAGAGGCTGAGGCCAAGGAAATCAATGATCCAACCGGCATGGCGCTCGCCACCGTCGACGCCGACGGCATGCCCGACCTGCGCATGGTCTTGATGAAGGGCTATGACGCCGACGGCTTTGTTTTTTACACCAATGCGCAAAGCGCCAAGGGCGTTCAGGCATTAGGGCAGAAGACGGGGGCGCTGTTGTTTCATTGGAAGTCGCTGCGCCGACAGGTGCGCGCGCGCGGCGCTCTCCTGCAAGTGACCGACGCCGAAGCCGACGCCTATTTCGCCTCAAGACCTCGCCAGAGCCAGTTAGGGGCCTGGGCCTCTGACCAATCGCGGCCTTTGAAGGGAAGATTTGAGTTGGAAAAGCGGGTGGCGGAAACGGCACTGAAATATGGCTTAGGTCCCGTTCCGCGCCCGCCCCATTGGATCGGATTTCGCCTCAGTCCCGTGGCGATGGAGTTTTGGCGCGACGGCGCTTTTCGCCTGCATGATCGCATGCAGTTTCGCCGTCTTCCCGGACAATCGGGTTGGGAGACGCAAAGGCTCTATCCGTGACCCCGCCGGTTCACACAGCCGTCGCCGATTGGTTGCGCGCGGGCGCAGGCAGCACGGCGCAATGTGAACGCCGCATCGAAACACCGATCAGCTTCGTCTATCTGTTCGAAGATCGGGTGCTGAAACAGAAGCGACCGGTCGATTTCGGCTTTCTTGACTTTACCTCTCCCGACAAGCGCAAGATCGCGGTGGCGCGCGAATTGCGGCTCAATCTGCGCATGGCCCCGGACATCTATCGGCGAGTGCTTGGCGTTGCGCCGGACGGCGCGGGGTTTCGCTGGGTGGCGTTTGACGACCCGCAGGCGGTGGATTTCATTTTGGAGATGCGGCGCTTTGATGAGACCGCCGTGCTCGCCAATCGCCCCGACGCGCTCGACGGTGATCTAGCCGAAGCGCTCGGACGCGCGGTGGCGAAAATTCATGCTGAGGCGCCAGAGGGTGAGGCGGGTGGCGGGGCCGAAGGGCTTGCCTATGTTGTGGGATCGAACGCCGACCATTGGCGACACCTGTCCGCGCTTCTGGGTGAAAAGGCGGTGGCGGAAGTCGCGGGTGCGACCCGCGCCCGACTGGCCGAGCACGGGCCCTTGCTGGATCAACGCGCGGCTGAAGGGTTTGTGCGCCAGTGTCACGGCGACCTGCACCTGGGCAATATCTTAGTTGAGGACGGTCAGTGTCGGTTGTTCGACTGCATCGAGTTCAATGATCGCTTGAGCGAGATCGATATTCTTTATGATCTGGCTTTTTTGCTGATGGACTTGGGCTTTCGCGGTAAGGTCGAGGCCGCCAACCGCGCCTTGAATGGCTGGCTGGATGCAGCCGCGCGCGATTTTGATCTCTCCGAGCTTTATCGCGGCCTCGCGGCCTTGCCGCTCTTCCTCTCGGTGCGGGCAGGCGTCCGTTGCCATGTGTGCGGGCATCAGGGGGAAGGGGAGGCGGCCCGCGCCTATCTGGCGGCGGCCCGGCAGGCGCTAGAAACTGAGCCACCCGAGTTGATTTGCGTTGGCGGGCTCTCCGGCTCGGGCAAGACAAGCCTCGCGCGGGCCTTGGCCCCAAGGCTGGGCGCCTCGCCGGGGGCCGTCATTTTGCGCTCAGATGAGGTACGCAAGCGCCTTGCAGGCGTCGCACCGCTGACACCTCTGCCAGCAGTCGCCTATTCGAACCAGGTCGACGGCCAGGTCTATGAGGCCCTTTTCAGTGGCGCTGAGCAGGTTCTGGCGGCGGGGCGCTCGGTCATCCTGGACGCGACCTTTCGAGACCCGGCGCTGCGCGCGCGCGCGTTAAGCCTTTCACCGAGGGCCAGGGGGATTTGGCTCGAGGCCCGGCCTGACGTGCTGCGCGCCCGCGTGGCTGGCCGCCAAGGTGACGCCTCTGACGCTGATCTGGCCGTGCTGGAGCACCAATTGGCTAAAGCGGCCCCCGTGACCGATTGGAACGGCGTCGACGCCGAAGCGCCGCTGGGCCGGCAAGTGGCGCGCGCATTAGAGCGCTGAGTGTCCAGCCCATCGCTTTCGCGCCTTTGCTGTCGTCCGGCCCTTGGCAGAGGCCGTCTTGATGGTCAAACTAGGGGAAACAGAAGAGGGAGGCGAGGCGCTGATGTTGGGACTCATGCAGGATTTTCCGCTGACGGTGGATAAGATCCTTGATCATGCCGCCCGCTGGCACGGGGATCGGGAAATTATCTCGCGCTCAGTGGAAGGCCCAATCGTCCGGACCAATTGGCGCACCATCCATGGCCGGGCCAAACAGGTGACCCACGCCTTGCAGACGCTTGGTGTCAGACTTGGGGATCGCGTCGGCACGCTGGCTTGGAACACGGCCAATCACATCGAGGTCTGGTACGGCATTATGGGCATGGGGGCGGTCTGCCATACGCTCAATCCTCGCCTGCATCCGGATCAGATCCTGTGGATTGCTGACCATGCTGGCGACAAGATCATTTTCACCGACCTGACCTTTGCGCCCATGCTGCTTGCCAATCTGCACAAGGCGCCGTCGGTCGAGAAGGTCGTCATCTTGTCTGACGAAGCCCACCGCCCAGAAGGCGCGGGCGAAAATGTGATAATGTACGAAACCTTGATCGCCGGTTTGCCGACCGATGCGGTTTGGGGCGGCTTCAGCGAACTAACGGCGTGTGGCCTCTGCTACACCTCCGGCACCACGGGAGACCCTAAGGGTGTGCTCTACTCGCACCGCTCCAACTTCTTACACACCCTGATCACCTTGCAGACCGACGTGATCGGCCTGTCGCAGCGGGATTCGGTGCTGGTGGTCGTGCCGATGTTCCATGCCAATGCCTGGGGGCTCGCCTTTTCAGCCCCGGCGGTGGGCGCGAAGCTCGTCTTGCCAGGGCCGCGCATGGACGGTGCCGCCATCCACGAATTGATGACCTGCGAGAAGGTGACGCTCTCCGCCGCTGTGCCGACCGTGTGGCAAATGTTGCTGCAACATCTCGATGCGGCGGGCGAAACGATCACCGGCTTGAAACGCGTCGTCATCGGTGGCTCGGCCGTGCCCGAAGCCATTGTTCGCAGCTTCAAAGCCCGCTTCGGCGTCGATGTGGTTCACGCCTGGGGCATGACGGAAACCTCTCCCCTTGGCACCATTGCCGCCATGACGGCGGATTTGGAGGAATTGCCCTTCGACGATCAAATCCCCTATCGGCTCAAGCAAGGTCGCCCGCCGGTGGGAGTGGATATTCGGCTGCTTGATGATGAGGGCAAAACCCTGCCCCATGACGGCGCGACATTTGGCCGCCTGATGGTGAAGGGGCCCATCGTCGTCAAGTCCTACTTCAAGGGAAAGGCAGATGTCATTGATCAGGAGGGCTATTTCGATACGGGCGATGTGGCCACCATCGATCAGGCGGGCTTTATGCAGATCACCGATCGCGCCAAGGATGTGATCAAATCCGGAGGCGAGTGGATCTCGTCGATCGAGATCGAGAATATCGCCGCGGGCCACCCCAAGGCCGAACTGGCCGCCGTCATTGGCTTGCCCCATCCCAAGTGGGACGAAAGGCCGCTTTTGCTGGTCAAGCTGAAGGCTGGCCAAACCGCGACCAAGCAAGATCTGCTCAGCTTCTTAGAGGGCAAGATCGCCAAGTGGTGGACCCCTGACGATGTGTTGTTCGTCGATGATATCCCGCTCGGTGCGACAGGCAAGATCGACAAAAAGCTGCTGCGCGCGCGCCACGGCGACCATAAATTGCCAACGCTTTAGGGGGGCAAGGTCGGCCTTAGAGGCGAGATATGGGGCTTCCTCTAGATCTCGCCCTTGCGGGTGCGCGCCCGTTCGGTCCGTGCCTCTTCAATGTGCGGCAAGTTGGTCTCGATCCAGTCGGCCAGCAAGCGCACCCGCGCGGCTGCGTCGATGCCTAAGGGGGTCAATGCATATTCCACGTGCGGCGGAACCACATCAAAGGCGATGCGGTCGACCAGTCCATCCTGTTCTAGCCATTGCAGGGTTTGCGCCAGCATCCGTTCGCTGACGCCGTCTATGGCCCGCCGCAAGGCACTGAAACGCTGAGTACCGCCTTCGAGCGTGATCAGGACCAGCACCCCCCACTGGCTCGTCATGTGCTTGAGCACGGTCCGCGACGGACAGGCGGCAACCTTCAAGTCGCCCTGTCGCATTTTTTCTGAAAGCGTTTCGGCGGGGCGGGACAAAGCGGGGTGTGGAGATTTCATACTTACAAATATGTAGGTACTTACAAAAAATAAGCAAGCCGCCTAAGTCTCCGCCACTCGCAACGGCAAGATGGAGAAGCCGCATGACGCCTCGTGAACAGCTGGTGGTCGACCTGCTCAAATCAATCGAAACGGGAGACGCTGGACCGGCCGCGGCGATCCATCCGGAAACCTATATCCAGCATAATCTCGCTGTCGGCGATGGCTTGGCAGGCTTTGGCGCCGTTCTGGCCGCCTTGCCGCCCGGCTCGGCGAGGGTCAATACAGTGCGGGTGTTTGAAGATGGCGATTTTGTCTTCGCCCATACCGACTACAACTTTTTCGGCCCGAAAATCGGCTTCGACATCTTCCGCTTTGCCGGGGACAAGATTGTTGAACACTGGGACAATCTGCAAGAGACGGCACCGCCAAATCCGAGCGGTCATTCCATGATCGACGGTCCAAGCCAAGCGACGGACCTTGGCAAAACGGCGCAAAACAAGGCCTTGGTCGGTGGCTTTATCGACGACATCCTGATCAAGGGGCGGATGGAGAAGCTATCTGGCTATTTCGACGGCGATAATTATGTGCAGCACAATCCAAACATCGCCGACGGACTTTCAGGACTTGGCGCGGCACTGGAAGCCATGGCGGCGGCAGGCGTGCAAATGACCTATAGCCGCACCCATCGCATCTTAGGCAAGGGCGACTTTGTCCTGGCCGTCAGCGAAGGAAGTTTTGCCGGAACGCCAAGTGCCTTCTATGACCTCTTCCGAGTGAAGGACGGCAAGATCGCCGAACACTGGGACACGATTGAGGCCATTCCCCCGGCGACGGAGTGGAAGAACGCCAATGGCAAGTTTTAAGCGGAAATAGACCTAGTGCCTCAACCGCAGAGCCGCGGTTGAGGCAACGCTCTTCCGCCCGCGTCACTGCCAGTCAGCTCAGACCATAGTGGTCGTCAGTTTTCCGCACCCGGGCTTGACGCTCAAGGTGGATGAGGTGGGCGAGGACCGAGCGCGCCGCCGCCGGGTGCAGCCGCTTATCGACCTCGGCATAGAGCAGCGTGACCAGGTCAATGATCTTTTTCGGCCCATGGGCCAGCTGGTCGAGGATCTGCTGTTCGCGGCTCAGGCGGTGGGCGCGATAGGCGGCGATAAAGGGGTCCGGTTCGGTCACTGGCGGGCCGTGGGTCGGCCACAGGGTAGAAAAGCCGCGTGCCGCTATGCGGTCCAGGCTTTGATAATAGTCGCCCATGTCGCCATCGGGCGGGCTGACAATGGTTGTTGACCACCCCATGATGTGGTCGCCAGTGAACAGGGCGTTTTCTTCCTGCAATGCGTAGCAAACATGGTTGGAGGCGTGACCGGGAGTCAAAATGGCTTCCAAGGTCCAGTCGGGGGCGGTGAGGCGCTGGCCGTCTGCCACCTCCACATCGGGACGAAACCCCGCCTCGCTATCCTCTTCTGCCGACCCCTTGGCCGAATCTGAGCGACCAAAAATCACCGCGCCTGTACGCGCGGCCAGGGGCCGTGCGAGGGGAGAATGGTCAATATGGCTGTGGGTAATGGCGATGGCGGTAATGGCCTCGCCATCGGTCGCGGCCAGGATGGCGGCGAGGTGGGCCTCGTCCTGCGGGCCGGGATCGATAACACAGACCTCGCCTGAGCCGACAATATAGGTCCCTGTTCCGAGAAAGGTGAAGGGGCCTGGATTATTGGCGACCACCCGGCGGATGCACGGGCTTACCTGTTGCACGACGCCATAGTCGAAGCTCATCTGCCTGACGAAGGGGATCATGTGCTTTCGCCTCCAAGACCGGAGCGCCACGCCACCCGACCCTCACGCTTTCGGCCTAAACCTTGCGGAGAGTGGCCTCTCTCCCGCCTGGACCCTAGGACATGGTCGCGCGCGTCGCAAATTTTGTCTCAAAACGGCTACAGGTCGCTGTCGCAGCGATCCTGTGTCTCATGTTCGTACGCTTGGCCACGGGCGCAAACCCGCCCGATCTCGCGAAGGCACCGGCGCCGGCACCGGCGGTGACGGAGGTGCGCGTCTCGCTAGCTAGCCAAACCGTCCGGTAATATAGTCCGAGGTGCGAGCCACCTTTGGATTGTCGAACAGCTTTTCAGTCTGGGCGAACTCGATCACCCGGCCAAGATACATGAACGAGGCATGGTCGGAAATCCGCGCCGCCTGTTGCAGATTGTGGGTGACGATGACGATGGCGTAGTCAGCCTTGAGCTCCACCAAGGTCTCTTCCAGCTTGGCTGTCGAGATGGGATCGAGAGCCGATGCCGGTTCGTCGAGCAAGATGACTTCTGGCTGTACGGCGATGGTCCGGGCGACGCACAGCCGTTGTTGCTGCCCGCCAGATAGGCCAAGCCCAGGGCTTTGCAGCTTATTCTTCACCTCTTCCCAGAGGGCGGCGCGCTTCAGCGATTGCTCGACCCGCTCGTCCATGTCGGTCTTGCTGAGTTTTTCATACAGACGCACGCCAAACGCCACATTGTCATAGATGGACATGGGGAAGGGGGTGGGCTGCTGGAACACCATGCCAATCCGGGCACGCAGCTCGGTCAGGTCAACGCCCTTGTCGAGCACATTGCGGCCATCGAGCAGAATTTCGCCCTCGGCCCTTTGCCCCGGATAAAGCGCATAGATCCGATTGAGCGCGCGAAGCAGAGTCGACTTGCCGCATCCCGATGGTCCGATCAAGGCTGTGATCGACCGATTCAAGAAGGGAATCGAGACGTCGTGCAGCGCTTTGTTCTTGCCATAGAAGAAGTTGAGGTTGCGGGTCTCCAGCTTGATATTGTCGGCCGGGACGCTTTCCAAATAGGTCTCTAGCGCTTCGGGCGCCGGGGCCGTAGGGGTCGAGGCGTCGGTCATGAGCGTTTGGGCTCCTGGGAAATGAGGCGCACGAAGATATTGATGGTGAGCACAGCGCCGGCGATCAAAAGCGCGCCGACCCAGGCGAGCCTTTGCCAATCGTCATAGGCCGAAAGGCCAAATTGGAAGATGACGGCCGGGAGGTTGGAAATCGGCTTTGACATGTCAAAGCTCATGAACTGGTTGCCCAGAGAGGTGAACAAGAGCGGCGCAGTTTCGCCAGAAATTCGGGCGAAGGCCAAGAGCGCGCCGGTAATAATCCCGCCACCCGCCGCTCGCCACAAGATCTTTTGCACCGTCACCCAGAAGGGGGCGCCAAGGGCGACGCCGCTCTCGCGCAATTGGCGCGATTGCAATTTCAACACGTCTTCGGTTGTGCGGGTAATGACCGGCGTTGCGATCAAGCACAGCGCCAGAGCGCCGGCCCAGCCATTATAGCCATGCACGGGCCGGACAGCGAAATAATAGACGCACAGGCCGATAAGGATGGAAGGCGCTGAAAGCAAAACGTCGTTCAAGAAGCGGATGACGGCGGCGTAGCGGCTTGTGCCGCCAAACTCTGCCAGCCAGGTCCCGGCAAGCACGCCAATAGTGAGCGCGCCAATCATGGCGGCGCCACAGAGGAGCACCGACCCGACAATGGCATTGGCAAGGCCACCATTTGATTCCGGTGCAGGCGTGGATTGGGTAAAGACCGCCAGGTTGATCCCTGACACGCCCTTGACCAGCAGCGAGGTCAAAATGGCAGCCAGAGCGAAGAGCGCAATGACCGCCGCCAGGGTGCAGAAAGCCACAAACAGTGCGTCTGCGATCTTGCGGCGTCCGACACGATTAAAACCAGCCATGGGAGCCTCAACCGTTCTTCGGCGCGCCGAGCAGCGCGCGGGCTATGGCAAGAACGCTAAAGGTCAGGCCGAACAGAACGAGACCGAGCGCGATCAAAGCCGAGGTGTGCAGGTCGGATGTCGCTTCCTGGAATTCATTGGCGATGGTTGAGGCGATGGTCGAACCCCCGTCAAATATGCCCTTGGGGAAGGCGTGGCTGTTGCCGATGATGAAGGTGACCGCCATGGTTTCGCCGAGAGCCCGCCCAAGGCCCAGCATCACCGCGCCGATAGCGCTGCGGCGAACATAGGGCAGGGTCACCGACCAGATCACTTCTAGCGTGGTGCAGCCAAGGCCATAGGCGCTTTCGCGGACCTTTTGCGGAATGGTCAAAAAGAGCTCGCGCAAAGTTGCCGCCATATAGGGCAGGATCATTACGGCAAGAATGATGGAGGCCGACAAGATGCCAGAGCCGTTCGGAATGCCCTGAACAATCTGTTCCCAGATCGAGCCTGGAGGCGCCATGGCGATCAAGGGGAGCTCAACATATTGGGAAAACAGCGGCGCAAAGACGAACAGGCCCCACATGCCGTAGACGATGGAGGGAACGCCCGCCAAGAGCTCAACCGCAATACCAATCGGGCGGCGCAATAGGGGAGGGCAGAACTCAACCAAAAAGACCGCAATGCCGAAGGCCAAAGGCAAGGCGAAGCACAGTGACAAAACCGCCGTAATTAAAGTGCCGGCAATCGGTCCTGCGCCACCATAGATGTCAGCGACCGGGTCCCAGGTGGACGATAGAAAAAATGAAAGACCGTATTTCGACAGGGCGGGCCAGCCGCCAAGGCCCAAAGAAATGACGATGCCGCCCAGTGTCACCAACAACATCGTAGCAGCGCTGGCGCACAGGACCTTGAAGATGGGATCGAAAGTCGCCCCTGCCGCTTTTCGGGCGAGCGGCGCGGGGTCTGTCGAGGCAGGTGTTACGGTCATCGTCATATTCCAGCTCGCAATCAGGGCTGACCCGCCAAGTGGCGTGTCAGCCCATCCATGGGTAGATTATTGCGAGACGTAGACCGGTTTGCCGGAAGCGTCGTGAACGGCTTTGGCCCAGGTCTTGCGGACCAAGGTCTTCACCGAAGCTGGAAGCGGCACATAGTCGAGTTGCAAGGCTTGCGCATCGCCGTTCTTGTAAGCCCAATCAAAGAACTTCAGAACGCTTGCCCCTTGAGCGGCATCATCCTGCTTTTCATAAACCAGGATGAAGGTCGCCGAAGAAATTGGCCAAGCCGCGCCCGGTTGATTGAGGAGCGAAACCGCAAAGCCGGGCGTATGGGCCCAGTCGGCCTTGGCGGCGGCGGTCGCGAAGGTCTTCTCATTCGGCTCCAAATAGGCGCCGCTCGCTGAAGAGAGCGAAATGTAGTCAAGATGGTTGCCATGCGAATAGACATATTCAACATAGCCAAGCGCACCTGGGGTTTGCTTGACGAGCGCGGCCACGCCGTCATTGCCCTTGCCGCCTTCACCCGCTGGCCATGCCACGTCGGTATTGGCACCGACCTTGGCCTTCCAATCGGCGTTGACCAGCGACAGATAGGAGGTGAACACATAGGACGTTCCGGAACCGTCGGAGCGGTGCACCACGGTGATGGGTAGGGCAGGCAGGGCCTTGCCAGGATTGAGCGCGGCGATTGCCGGATCATTCCACTTCTTCACCTGACCCAAGAAAATCTTCGCCAGCACATCGCCGTTCAAGCGCAATTCGCCGGGCTTGATTCCGGGGAGGTTGGTCACGGGAACGATGCCGCCGATCACGGTCGGGAATTGCACGAGGCCCGCGGCCTTCAGGTCGTCGGAGGTAAGCGGCTTGTCAGAGGCGCCGAAGGCGACCGTCTTGGCCTTGATTTGCTTGATGCCGCCGCCGGAACCGATGGCCTGGTAATTCACTTGTGTGCCAGCCTGGGCCTTATAGCTTTCCGCCCACTTGGCGTAGACAGGCGCCGGGAAGGTGGCGCCCGCGCCAGTGATGTCGCCCGCTTGAGCCGCAACGCTCGCCAAAAGGGTCGCCGTCAGCGTGATCGCAAAGCTTTTAAACATGGTCGTCTCCCTGCACGCATGTCACATCATCGCGCGCTTCCACAGGGTGCTTACCCGCGCTCCATAACAGTTTGGTGACGGACGAAAGTCAGTCGACGTCTTAATTGCGATTTTTCCCGTAGTCCTGGTCGGATTTGGCCGCCGCTCAGACGGCGACCGTCGCGTCAAACCCAGCTTTTAGCTTGGCTTCATCCAGATTGCGGCCAATGAACACCAGACGGCTGAACCTCGGCTCGTCAGCCTTCCAGGCCCGTTGCAAATCGCCTTCCAAAATCATGTGCACGGCCTGAAACACCAACCGACGCTCTTCGCCCGCGACGTCGATTATGCCCTTGGCGCGCAGGATGTCTGGGCCCTGTGCGGCCAGGAGTTCATTGAGCCAGCGGGTAATTTTTTGCCCATCGATCGGTTTGGTGGTGGAAAGCGAGATGCCCTTAATATCGTCATCGTGCTGATGGTCGGCATGGTGATGGTGATCATGATCGTGATGATGATCGTGGTGATGGCCATGGTCGTCATGGCCGCAATCCTGGTCGTGAACGTGGCCCGGCTCGCCATGGGGGGGATTGAGAAAGTCGGGCTCGAGCGACACGATCCGATCGAGATCAAATCCATTGCGGCCAAGCACCAGATCGAGATCCACATTCGAACGCGTGGCCCGGTGGATGGGCGCTAAGGGATTGAGGCGACGCAGCCTCGCCTCGACACCGCGCAGTTCGTCTTCCGAGACCAGGTCGGACTTATTCAACACGATTTGGTCGGCAAAGGCGATTTGCTCGCGCGCTTCGCGGCTGTCGTCCAACCGCAGATGAATGTGCTTGGCGTCGACGACGGTGGTGACGCTGTCGAGGCGGGTTTTTTCCCGCACTTCCTCGTCGACAAAAAAGGTTTGCGCGACGGGGCCGGGGTCGGCGAGGCCGGTGGTTTCAACCAGTATGGCGTCAAAGCGACCGGGACGCCGCATTAAGCCATTGATGATACGGATTAAATCGCCACGCACCGTGCAGCAGACGCAACCATTATTCATCTCGAAGACTTCTTCATCGGCGTCGACGATCAGGTCGTTATCGATGCCGATTTCCCCAAACTCATTCACCACCACGGCATATTTGTGCCCATGGTTTTCGGTCAAAATCCGATTGAGCAAGGTGGTTTTGCCAGCGCCGAGATAGCCAGTCAGAACCGTAACGGGGACTTTATCTGTCATGGGGAGGTTCGCGTCCAATTTCTAAAGCGTTTGTTCTATGTAGGGACGATGCGCCAGTCGGGAAGAGCAACGATCAATCCTCAGGCGACCGGAGCGCTCCAAGGAAGACCAAAATAAACCCGGCGATTAAGCTCAAGCCACCAATTGGAGTTATCGCGCCAAATCGCTTTTCCTGGGTGAGCACAATCGCATCGAGGCTGGCTGCGAAAATAAAGCCGCCGACCAAAATCAACGCCGCAGCGAGAAAAAATCGGCGCGCCAGTCCTAAGCTGAGCCCCGCCGAGGCTGCAGCCAACTGATAGATGGCGGCCGTCTGTAACAGGGCGCGAAGACTTGCATCAGCGACACCATGGGCGCCGAAGGCCCCCTCGGCCACGGCCATTGCGCCGCTAAGTCCAGCAAGGCTGACCACGCGCTTCGCCTGGGTGGGCGCCATCCTTGCGGTCATTTCAGGTAATCCTTTTTTCTCGTCGCAAACCTATTTAGGCCTAGAGCATGCGCGCTGCTCTTCGCCACGGCCTGTTTTACTGTCTCATCTATATGGGGACAGGTGCGACGATGCCCTACCTTCCGGTCTGGTTCAAGGCGCGCGGCCTTTCGGCGGCACAGATCGGCGTCATCATCGCAGTACCGATGTTGCTTCGGGTGGCCTTGGGTCCGATCCTGGCGGTTTGGGCAGACGGCTTTTCGTTGCGCCGAACGCCGATGATGTTACTCGCCCTCGTGGCTGGCCTCGCCTATGCGGCGCTCTTGGCATTCAGCGGCTTTCTGCCCTGGCTCATCCTCTATCTGATCGCCGCCACCGCCATTGCCGCCGTCTCGCCGCTGGCGGATGTTTTTACCTTGCGTCGCGCTGCCCGAGACGGTTTTTCCTATAGTATTGCGCGTGGCATAGGCTCTGCGGGTTATGTGGCGGCCAATATTTTGTGCGGCCTGGTGGTTGCCGTCGCCGGATCGCTCGTCGCCGTGGTTTGGTCGGCAATTGCAGCCTTCGCCTGCGCCATCGGCGCCCGAGTGGTCTTGCCGAAGGAGCGGGTGCTGGACGGCGCTGCTCCGGCCGGTTTCCGCACGCGCCTCAGCGCCCACCGCGAATTCCTGGGTAACACCAATGTCGCTATCCTGCTTTTGGCCGTAAGCCTGATCCAAGGATCGCACGCGATCTACTATGCTTTTTCCGCCATTGCCTGGCGGGCTCAGGGAGCCTCGTCAGGACTGGTTGGCGCAATGTGGGGCGTCAGCGTCACCGCCGAAGTTGCGTTTCTTTGGTTTGGTACAGGGCTCCGGTCGCGGTTAGGCGCGGTAGGCATGATTGTCGCCGGTGGCGCGGGCGCAGTCATCAGGTGGACAGCTCTCTCCCTTTCGGCGCCCTTTTGGCTCGTCTTCCCTTTGCAGGCGCTGCACGCCCTGACCTTTTCTGCGACCTATATCGGCTCGTTGCTGCTGATCGCGCAATTGACCCCGCGCGACCACGCCTCGTCGGCCCAGACCCTGCTGGCGTCCTTGTCCTATGGACTGGCGACCGGCCTTGCCACGCTTGCAGGCGGGGCCCTGTTCCAGCTGTCAGGCGCCCGGGCCTATCTCGCCATGAGTTTGATGGCGCTCTTGGGCGTCATGGCGGCGCTGATTTTGGCGCGGCGTCTCGCCACCTCGCCAGAGCCTGTCCATCACCCCCAGATTTGAGGCGAAGGCGGCGAAATCATCGATCCCAGATAGGTGAGACCGGGCTCTCGATCCTTGGCGAGTAGAAGGGGACCATCCAAATCGACCACCTCCGCGCCCTGGGCGATGAGCATGGCCGGGGCTATCGACAAGGACGTCGCCACCATACAGCCCGCCATAATCATCATTCCCCGAGCGCGGGCGTCTGAGCGCAGGGCAAGCGCCTCGGTCAGTCCGCCGGTCTTGTCGAGCTTGATATTGACTGCATGGTAGAGAGGGCTGAGGCGGTCGAGCTCGGCACGCGTGTGCAGGCTTTCATCGGCGCACAGGGGAATCTGGCCACGATAGTCGGCAAGCGCTGCATCTTCAGAGGCGGGGAGGGGTTGTTCGATCATCTTCACCCCCAGCTGAACCAGATCCGGCGCCAGACGGTTTAAGGTGTCGAGATCAAGGGCTTCATTGGCGTCGATGACCAAGCGTGTTCGCGGCGCCGCCATGCGCACGGCGGCAATCTTGTCGAGATCGTCTCCGCTGCCGATTTTTAGCTTCAGCAAGGGGCGGCGGGCGGCGGCCTTGGCGGCCTCTGCCATCGCATCCTTGGTGTCGAGGCTGATTGTATAGGCGGTTTTGACCGGATCGAGCCGATCAATCCCGGCGAGCGTCCAGGCCCTGACCCCGGCGCGTTTGGCGTCCAAATCCCAAAGCGCACAGTCGATCGCGTTGCGCGCGGCGCCCGGCGGGGCGATATCGGCGAGGCGCTCGCGGCTGGGATTGGCGGCGAAGCTTTGCCAAATCTGGGCAATTTCGGCGAGCACCCCTTCGACGGTTTCGCCATACCGCGCATAGGGCGTCGCTTCCCCTTGGCCAAGTTGGCCGTCCACGGTGAGGCTGACGCGGACCACCACCGCCTCGGTTTTGGCGCCGCGCGAGATGCGAAATGCGCTGGCGAGCGGGAAGACCTCGCGGACCGCCGTGAGCTCCATGCGGGGCCTAGCCTTGCTGGCTGATCGCCGCGTCGAGAAGCAGGAAGGCGCGGCCCTCCTCGGTGGTCAGCAGGTCAGCCGCTGCACCTTCCCTGGCGAGCGAATCGATCAGCCGGTCGCCGAAATCGGCGACGAACTTGGCGGCTTCGCTGCGAACGGCAGGCTCTGCATCGAGCCGTCGCGCCAAGCGTCGGGTGGCTGCGGGCGCGAGACGACGTATGTGGCTGCGGCCCGCATCGAGGTCGCCGAGATTGAGCGCCTTGGCAATGTCCTCGACCCGCGACCGTGGCAGGAGGGCAGCGGAGTCGATGCCAAGGCTGTGCAGTTCAAGCACCAAACGCTCGCCAGCCGGCCGTCCTGGCGGCGGCTGGGGATCATCCATATTGTTGAGGAGATCGCGCAGCGACCAACTGTCCGAAGCACCGGGTCGGGCCTCGCGCCGGGGTTCACTTGGCGATTGAAACACCGCGCCGACGGCTTGGTCCTGCTCGGTTGGGGTCAATCGGAGTTTTGGTCGGGCCGATGCGGCGCTGAGATCGAGGGGGGCATCATCGCCGCCACGAGCAGCCACCGGCGCACTCACTGGCCCTGTGCCTCCGGCGGCGGCACGGCGTTTTTCTTCCACCGCTGAGGTGACTGCGGCCAGCGCCTTCACGCGCGCCTCTTCCATGGCGCGGGCAATATCCGGCGGCGGAGGTGTCACCGGCGGCGGTTGCAGGCTCGGCGTGCGCGCTTCCAAGGTCGCTTGATCGGCGGACCCGGCGACCTCGCTCATCAACCGCACGGATTGGTTGAGCATTTCGTAGTTGCGCTTGACCCGCTCTTGGAAGGCGAGGTCGATGACCTGGGTTTCGGCGGCTGCCCGTCTGGCCGCTTCGGTCAAATCATTGACCCCCTTGGAGACGGCGTCGCGCACCGCTTCGACGCTCATGCGGGCTTGGGCAGGCATGCGCCCCGCGCGGGTGTCCACTTCGCTCATCAAGGCTTCGAGCTCGGCCAAGGCTTCGCGGGTGGCGTTCAGCCCGACCTCGATCTTCTGGGCCGATTTCAAACCGGCATCCTCGACAATCCGCGCCGATTCATCGATCAAGCGTCGGGCGGAGGCGAGGCGAGAATCAAATATTTCATCGGCCCGCTGCGCCGCCATAAAGGCGCTTTCCCCTAATTGATCGAGCTGTTCGCGGGCCTTTCCGACATGGGTTTCGGCCAAACGGCGCGTTTCTTCCAGATGGGCGGCCGCCGACAGACGCGCACCCTCTGCCGCCCGTCCCAGTTCTTCGATGGCCTCTTTGGTGGCCCCAACCGTTTGCTCGCGGTGCTGTTCGATCTCGTTCGACACGGCGCGCCGTGCCTCGTCGGCCGCACTGAGAAAGCCGTGCAGGGCATGGCGGGTGGTTTGGTCAATCGCCGTGCGCTCCTCGGCAATGGCGGCACCGAAAAGCTTCAGCCGTGACCGGGCTTGGTTTTCCAGTTCTTCTTGCTCAGCGCGCGCCGTCTCGACCAAGGCGCCTACCTGGGCAGCAGCCTCCGCAATCAGTTGCCGCAGGGCTTCGGCTCCCGACGAGGCGGCCACATGCAGGTCTTGTGACCCGATCCGAGCTTGAGCCACCGCATCGATCAGAAGCTCGCGTTGCGACTTCATCTGGCCGCTGACCAGTTCGTGATCGACCATCAAGGCCTGAGCCGCGTGGGACAATTGCTCGCGTTCGGTTGAGAGGGCGAGCGTGAGGGAGTCGACCCGTCCGGCGATCTTGGCGGAGACGTCTTCCAACTGCTCGGCGGTCAGCTGAAACTGCTGGCTGGCGAGCGCGCCAACCTCTCCGGCATCTGCCGCTGCCGCCGCCAAGTCGGCCGCGCGGGCGGCTAAAATCGATTCTGCCTCGCGGATCTGGGTCTCGGCCAAATCAGAGGCCTCGGAGACCATTTTCGCTTGCCGTTGAATAGCGCCCGCAATGGAGGCCGCACGACCTTCGAGCTCTGCCGACAGGACGCCCATTTCCATTCGCTCAGCACCAAGGCCTTCAGCAAGGAGCCGGGTCACCCGTTCCGCTTCAGCCACAGTGGCGCTCATCCGGTCGCTCTCTTCGGCGAGGGTCAGGCGCAAATGGGCGAGGTGTTCGGAGGCCTGGGTTGCAACACCCACGGCCCGGTCAATCTCGTGATGCAGATGATCAACCAGCGAGGCGGTCTCGCCCGCCGCCAGTACAACCGGTCCGACAAGGCGCTCGGTCGCCTCGCGGCTGCGGCGCGTTTCGTCTTGCAAGGCGTCGGCCTGGCGAAAGGCGTGGGCGATAATGCCCATCAGAATAGCGGGAAGAATGGACACCAGACCCAAGAGCACCATCTGGATCGGCTGATAGTCAAACGCCCAATCCATCGACTTATAGCCGACGGCAAAGGCAATGACGCACATGCCCCACAAGATGGAGCCCACCACAGCAAAGATATAGGCAAAACGGCTCATGCCGCGCTTTGACGAACGCTTAGCGGATTTCGTTTGACGGCGGGCGATCTTGGCGTTGGGCGCGAGCGAGAAGGGGGGCTCGGTCGGCGTCGGCGGGATCGGCGGCGGGGTCTCCAAAGTCATACTGTGTCCCTGCCGGACTTATGGAGTGGGACCTGACACCTGGTGGGTCGGGCGCCCCAATGTTCCGGAAGCTGAGATTCTTTAGTCTTCAAACAAAGGCTAACGGTTTCATCGAAGCTGCGAAAGGGACGAATCGCGGCGCTTGTCTGGAAAGCAGGGGTTAATTTATGCTCGGTGAGGAATTGGCGAGGGCGAGCGATGACCGAACCGGGTTTAAACCCTAAGTCTGCGCCAAAACGGGCTGAATTGGCCTATCTTCGACTGGGCCTCGATCAGCCCGGCCGTAAATTACCTCTGTTCGACGCCGAAGGCCAACCGATCAAGCCCCAAGTGATTCGCGCCTGCATTGCCAGTGGTTGGGCTGAGCGGTGGTTCTCTAATCCGCTTGCGCCCGAATGGTTGGTGTGTCGGCTGACCGACGCAGGTGCGGAGGTGGCTGCACGCCCTGGGCTTGGCGAAGGCGGCCATCCGGGGTAGGAGCGCGTGCGGCGACGGGTGGGCGTGCCCCACAGTCAGCCCTAGGACAGAGATGAGGACAGCCATGCTGAAGAGGCGAGGCGCTTGACCCTGATTGTAACCGGTGCGGCGGGATTTATCGGATCGTCGCTCTGCGAACGCCTGCTCGCGCGGGGGGAAACCGTGATCGGGGTTGATGTTTTCAACGCCTATTACGATCCAGCCCTAAAAGAAGCCAGGGTGGCGAAGCTGATGTCCCACCCCAAGTTTCGGCTAGTCCGCGCCGATATTGCTGAGCCTGAGGTCTTGCGCAGTCTCGTGGCAGAGGCCGAGCCCCGGGCTCTGATCCACTTGGCCGCCCAGGCGGGGGTCCGCTACTCGCTCGATCATCCCTTTGCCTATGAACGCGCTAATCTGGCGGGCCATCTGGCAGCCCTCGAGGCCTGTCGGCATGGCAAGAGCCGACCGCACCTCATCTATGCCTCGTCCTCATCCGTCTATGGCGACCGAGCGGCGTCAGGAGGGTTTTCTGAATCCGATCCGGCTGAACGCCCCGTATCGCTCTATGCCGCCACCAAGCGCGCGGCGGAATTGATGAGCGAGGCCTATGCGCCGCTTTACGGCCTTCGCGCCACTGGCCTTCGCTTCTTCACCGTCTATGGACCCATGGGCCGCCCAGACATGGCCTATTATAGCTTTACCGCTAAAATCTTGGCTGGCGAACCCCTGCCTGTGTTTGGCGAAGGACGCATGGCGCGCGACTTCACCTATATTGACGATATTATCGATGGTGTGATCGGCGTGCTCGATCATCCGGGACGCGACGGCGACCATCGCCTGTTCAATATTGGCGACAGCCGCCCGGTTGGGCTTTTGCGCATGATTGAGATCCTAGAGACCGCCATTGGCCGCCCGGCGGACAAGCATTTCCACCCCATGCAGCCCGGCGACGTCACCGCCACATTCGCCGATATTGGCCGCCTCCACGCCCTTTGTGGCTATCAGCCCAAGGTGCCGCTGGAAGAGGGGTTGCCGAAATTCGTCGCCTGGTACCGGGCCTATCACCAGGTTTAAGTCGGTTTCGGCTCGCGACGGGGGCCAAGTTTGCCAAATAAGAAGGCCGCGACCTTGCGCATCTGAATTTCTTCCGAGCCCTCGGTGATGCGATAGCGTCTGTGGTGGCGATAGATGTGCTCGAAGGGTTTGTGGCGCGAATAGCCAATGCCACCATGGACCTGCATGGCGCGGTCAGCGGCTTCGCAAACCAGGCGGTTTGCCCAGTAATTGCACATGGAGACCTTGTCGGAGAGGCGCTTCTCCACCTCTGGGTGGGGCATCTGGTCCATTTCCCACGCGGTCTTGCGGATCAAAAGGCGCAACATCTCAGCCTGTGTCGCAAGTTCCACCAAGGGCCATTGGATGGCTTGGTTGTCAGCCAGCGGCTTGCCGAACGGCTTGCGCGCCTTGGCATAGGCAACGCTCTCCTCGATGCAAAAGACCGCCGCACCCAGCGAGCTTGCCGCCTGTCGAATACGGTTTTCATGCACAAAGGACTGGGCCAAGGCCAAGCCGCCTCCAGGCGGTCCGAAGAGCGCGTTATCGGGCACAAAGACATTGGTGAAGCTGACGCGGGGATGGTCGGTCGGCATGTTGAAGGTCCAAAGATATTCCTCGACCTTGACGCCCGGTGTCTCCGACGGGACCAGGAAGCAGGAGATGCCGCGCGCATCGCCATCCTTGCCCTCAGTCCTTGCGAATGTGGCGCAATGGGTGGCGACATGCATACCCGTCGTCCACATCTTCTCGCCATCAATCCGCCAGCCCGATACGCCGTCGCGGGTTTCGCGCACGGCGCGGGTCTCCATAAAGGTGGCGTCCGACCCGTGGTCGGGCTCGGTCAGGCCAAAGGCGATGCGGTGGGTTCCTGCAATGCTCCCTGGGATGAACTCGGCCTTTTGCTCGGGCGTGCCGAAGTCGCGCAACATGATGACTATGGGAAAATTGCCCACAATCGAATGTTCATTCTGCAGGTCATTAAAAAGGCCAAGCCCCTTGGCGGCCAGATGCTCGCGAATGACCGCCATCCACAGATTGCCACAGCCTTGCCCGCCAAACTCCACCGGCAGGGCGCGGGTTAGATGGCCAGCCGCGCGGGCGCGACGGCGCGCCTCCCCCAAAAGCTGTTCCCAATCATGACGCGGCAAGCCGCCCTGGTCCCAATCGGTGCGCGCCCACTCGCGGCGATGATCAAAGAACCGCTCATTGTCATCTTGCGCTTGCAAGGGCGCGATTTCTGCCGCGATGAACCGGTCAAGCTCGGCCAGATAATCGACGAGATCAGAGGGTAGGGAAAAGTCCAAGGCGCGCCTCCCGCAAATGTCGTTCGGCGTCGTGATCGCGCCAAAAACAGTGTGGCTCAATCCCCTTCTGGGCGCCAGACCTAAGGGGTAGGGGGCCTTAAGGCCGCGAAACGGCCTTGCCCAATCGCCGCCTTTGCGAGGCCGCGAGCATCGTCCCCGGCATTTGGCACGGCGCTAATGCGCAACTCGTTCGGTCGAGCCGGTGGTCTCGCGGGCGCTGGACGTAGCGTCCTGTTGAAAGTTTCAAGGTCCTGGCCGATGCTTCAGATTGCTAGCAGCTGTTGAAAATCAACATAGTGATGTGAATTTGGATAAACTTGAAAATAGGAGAAGTTTTATGGCTTGAAATAAATTTTAAAAATTGAGTTTGTTCAACGGCCAATCCCAAAATTGCGCGTTTCCGTCGCCTCAATTGACGTTTGACGTTTTGCCCAATCTATAAGCCGCTGTGATAGGCTCGTCTTATCTTCCCCGGACTTGAGAAATATTGAGAGATGAGGGTTTGCGTCACACGCCGTCGCACCGGCCGTTGAGACGTGGCAATGAAAATTTATCAGGCCCATCGCTATGATCCCTCCGGCTGGTGTCAGGATAACCGCAGCCTCTTCGATACAGCTATGAGGTCTGCAACCGGCGATGAGATAGTTTCCATCGGGTAACCTGGTCTCGTCGGTCACGTCCTGCAATGCCTCGACAAACTGTTCGCTGACGAGCGATCTTGGCGTGATGTAGCTTCCGCGCATTGCTCCAAATTCGTGACGAATAGAATTAAAAACGACTTTCATTGAAATATTTATGTCACTATCCGATGATTTAGCTGAAAATGCGCTAAATAAATACAAGGCCGTCATTAATTTTAACGCGTATTTATTCATACTATCCCCAATAATACTATCTTTTATTTCTGAGATTATACGTATAAAAATTTACAATAATTAATATCGCCTAAAATTTACCGCGCCGCCGCCCCGCCCAATCTCCCCAAAGCCATGCTCGCCGAGATAGCGGACCTCTCCATTGATGCCAGAGGCTCGAAATGGCCGAGTTTCCCGGCGCACCCGCCGATCTTGCGACCGAAGGGGTCGCCGACGGCCGTCACCGCCGGACAGGGCACCGCCAAAGCTGGTCCACCGCCCGAATTTATCGCCCGGTTCATTGGGATTAAACGCCATAGCGAGCAACCTTAAGGTCTATTTACAACCCAAAGAAATAATTCAGCCAAAACGCATCGCGTCAAGATGGAAAAAGAGATGTTTCAGGTAATGGATTATGCCGCGTGATCCGCTCGCCTTGGTCAAGCTCTCGTTGCTAATCGAGGTCTAGGGGGCGAGATTGGCCAGATCAGCCAGGGGTGGCGGGATTGGGGAAGGGGACGTTCCCTTCCGACTTCAGTAAGGCGTTTCAAGTCGTTTCACTTGCCGCATCGAATTGCTCATTTTTTCAATGACCGGGTTCCAGAAATCGGCCTTATCTGAGTCATAGTCGGCCCAGAATCGAAACGCACCCCACTGTGTATATTTGGCAATATAGTAGCGCGTTCTTCCCCTTTTCGCGCAGGACATCGCGGCGAGGCGGGGTTTGATGACGAGATAAGCGGGGGGCCATGTGTCGCAATCGGTTTGATCGTGCGCCATGTCGCCTCGCGGATCGTTTCCGGGGAAGCCGGATCGAGTTTCGTCGATGGTTTCGAGGACGATTTCCATCCTCCCAAAAGCACTGAAAAGGGTCGACCTGCCGAATTGGTCATGGGAGCTTTGAAATATTGCTGAGGGTATCAGTATTGACGAGTTTGACTTGTCGGCAAGGCGATACCAGTGCCGTATTTTTGGGCGAAGAAATTGTTTCGGGAGCTTTTGCGCTAACGCCGACCCGGTACTCGCATCGTCTTGGGTATAGGCCGTATAAAAATCATGAATTAAAGAAGGGGGATTAATCAATACAATCATTTCACTTATATTCTTTTAAATTATATTTAAAAAGGTCAAACATTTTCATGATGTGGATGAGTTTCTTGTATATTCGGGATCGGTTGCGTAGCCAGCTTTTCCCAAGGCTTCGGTTCCGAGCGCTCATTCTTGGTGCGCACTTTCAAATCGTGATTTTTTGAGTCTTCGATCGTACCCCTAGGCGTGTCAGGGGAGGCGGGACCATGCTCGCCGAGATAGCGGACCTCTCCATTGATGCCAAAGGCTCGAAATGGCCGGGTTTCGCGGCGTACCCGCCGATCTTGCGGCCGAATGGGGCGCGGTCGCCGACGGCCGTCACCGCCGGACAGGGCGCCACCAAAGCTCGTCCATCGCCCGAATTTGTCGCGCGGTTCATTGGGATTAAACGCCATGGCGAGCAACCTTAGGGTCTATTTGCAACCCAAAGAAATAATTCAGGCAAAATGCGTCGCGTCAAGGTGGAAAATGAGATGTTTCAGGTAATGGAGTTGGAAATTCCCAACCCTGCCGCGCGCGGCTTGACCATCACGGATACTCTAGCGATCTCGCGGACCGCCCAAGGTGCGTTGAAAGAATTCCAGCCAGGTGCGCATCTGTTGCAACCGCAGCGTCTGACCGTGCACCCCATGGCGTTGGCCGGGATAGAGCATCAGATCAAAGGTGATGGCTTGGGTCTGAAGCTCGGCCATGATGCGGGTGGAGTTTTCAAACACCACATTGTCGTCTGCCATGCCGTGCATGAGAAGGAGGCGGCCCTTGAGGTCCTTCAAGCGCAGCATCAGCCCGGCGCGATCATAGGCCTCTGCGCTGACATTCGGATTACCCATATAGCGCTCCGTATAGTGGGTATCGTAGAGCCGCCAGTCGGACGGAGGCCCGCCCGCCGCGCCAGCCGCAAAGCCTGCCCCCGGCTCGGTCAACAGGCGCAAGGTCATATAGCCGCCATAGGACCAGCCGGTAACGCCAACCCGTTTCGGGTCCACGTAAGGCAAGGATTGGACATAGCGCAGGCCGACGAGCTGGTCATGGACCTCGGCTTCCCCCAGCTTGCCGAAGATGGGGGCTTCAAAGGCAAGCCCGCGATTGAACGATCCCCGGTTGTCGAGCTGGAACAGCACATAACCCGCTTCCGAAAACAGGCGCTCGCCGGGGCTGCGCCACGCCCGGGTGACCAATTGGACGCCGGGCCCGCCATAGACCTCGATAATGGCTGGATAGGATTTTTTCGGGTCAAAGCCGACCGGCTTGATCAAGACATAGTGCAGGGTTTGACCATCCTCGGCGGTTAAGGTGCCAAACTCGGGCTCCGGACGCGTCGCGGCAAAGGGGAAGTAGGGGTGACTGGCGTCCAGCTTGTTTTCGACAATGAAGCGGCGTCTTGCGCCATCAATGCCATAGAGAGCGGTTTGGGGCGGGGTGGCGGGGTCAGAATAGCCGCCAACAAAGGCATTGGCTGCCTTGCTCATGGCGATGGACCACCAGCCATGGCCAGAGGTGATCGGCTTTAAGGTGCCGCCGTGGCGATAATCGGCGACGAACAGGTGGCGCTCAATCGGGGTCGCGGGCGAGGCCAGGACATAGACAAGACCCTTTTGTTCATCGAGCCCAACAATCGCGCCATTGCGTTCGTGGGATAACAGGGGGAAGGGGCCAGACGTCACCGGCCGGATCAGGGTCCCATCCTTGCTGTAGAGATAGAGGTGGTTAAAGCCGGTCCGTTCCGAGGCCCACAAGAATTCACCGCTCTTGAGGGCGCGAAAATCTGAATTGAGGTTGATCCACGGGCTTTCATGTTCGGTCAGAATGACCTTCGCAGCCCCTGTCTTCGGATCGACGGCTAAGAGGTCGAGCGTCCTTTGATCGCGGCTTTCGCGCTGTACATAGAGTATGCTGCCGTCTGCCGCCCAATCGACACGCGCCAGATAGATGTCGCTATTGGCCCCAAGATCGACAGCCACATCCTTGCCGCCGCTCAAGCTATGGATAAACAGCGCCACCTTGGCGTTTGGCCGCCCAGCGCGCGGATAGGCTTGCGCAACAACAGTCGCGCCGTGAGCGCCAATGTCAAAGCGCGGCACACTGTCGACGCCGCTCTCATCCACCCTTGCATAGGCAATGGCCCCGTCATCAGGGCGCCACCAATAGCCGGTGTCGCGGCCCATTTCCTCTTGGGCGACGAATTCCGCCACGCCATAGGTAATGCTCGCGCTGGCGGACGGTGTGATCTGGTTTTCCGGGCCTGCGCGCAGTGGCGCGACAAAGACGGCGCCGTCGCGCACAAAGCTCAAATAGCCGCCTTTTGGCGAGACCTTGGCATCGGTCGCATCGCTGCCTGAGGCCGGTTTGGCGATCCGGCGCGCCACCGCCCCCGTCGCCACATCGGCCAAATAGATTTCGCCGCCGGCCGGGGCCAAGATCACCTTGCCCTGATCATCCCAGTCATAATCAACCACGCCGTGGCTCGAAATGCGCTGACGTTCCCGGCGTGACTTTTCGGCTTCGCTCAGTTCCGCGCCCTTGGGCTCGAGCGCGGAGGAATCGATCAGAAGGTGCGGCGGCGCTGTGCCTTCGGTGGGCGCGGCCCACAAATCAAGCGCGGTTTGGTCGCTCGTCTTGGCCTTCAAAAAGGTGACGAGGCGACCATCGGGCGACAGCTTAACGCCCCGCGCTGTTTCTCCCGAAAGATCAGGGTCGGCAAAGACCCTTTCCGGGGTCAGATGCCCCGGACCGAGCGCTGGAGCCGCTGGCTCAGCCTGCACAGAGGTCTGCCCCAAGAGGCTGAGGACAAGGGCGAGAGGGAGAATGAGCCGCAAGAGATCCTGAGCCTTTCGGTGGGGAAGAGGGGGGCATTGGGGGAAATGCTAAGCAGGCTTGACCCTAGGCGGCTTCGCCCAGGCTTAAGCCTTCATAGCGGCGCAAGTGATGGTCGACCGAGCCGAACAGACCTTCAATCATCGTCGCGCGCTTGAAATAGTGGCCGACGGCCAATTCGTCCGTCATGCCCATGCCCCCATGGATTTGAATGGCGCTTTGCCCGACAAATTTACAGCCCTTGCCGATCTGCACCTTGGCAGCGGAGACGGCCTTCATGCGCTCAGCCGCCGGGTCACCGAGCTTCAGGGTCGCCATATAGGTCATGGAGACGGCTTGTTCGACGTTCATGAACATGTCGACCATGCGGTGCTGCAACACCTGGAAGCTGGCAATCGGCGCCCCGAATTGTTTGCGTTGGCGGGCATAGTCGAGGGTGGTTTCGTGCATGCGGCGCATGACGCCGGTTGCCTCGGCGCATAGGGCAGCGATAGCTTCGTCTGTGACCCGCTCGAGGAGCGGCAGGCCGCCGTCGAGCTCGCCTATCACGGCGTCGGCCCCGAGTTTCACCTGATCGAATTGAATTTCCGAGGCGCGCAAGCCGTCAACCGTCGGATAGTCGCGGCGCGTCACCCCCGCCGCGTCAGCTGGGACGACAAACAAGGTCACGCCGCCTGCGTCGCGTTGGGCGCCTGACGTGCGGGCCGAGACGACCAGATGCGTGGCCCAAGGCGCGCCGACCACGACCGCCTTGCGCCCGTTCAGCACAAAGCCCGCACCGTCCTTCTTGGCGGTGGTGGTCAAATCCGCCAGATTGTACCTGCCTTGTGGCTCGGCATAGGCGAAGGCGAAGACCGCTTCGCCCGCAATAATGGACCCGATCAGGCTCTCTGCCTGCTGTCCGCCGCCATGCTTTAAGAAGCCGCCCCCGATGACGACCGTGCCGAGATAGGGCTCGATCACCAAGCCTTTGCCGAACTCTTCCATGACGATCATATTGTCGATCGCGCCACCGCCCAAGCCGCCGTGATCCTCAGCGAAGGGGGCGCCAAGAATGCCAAGCTCCTCGGCCATCACCTTCCAATAGTCGGCGCGCCAGCCGGAATCTGATCGGGTGATTTTGCGGCGGGTGTCGAAATCATACTGATTTTGCACGAATTTCGCCACCGTATCGCGCAGCATGTTCTGTTCGTCTGAGAAATTGAAATCCATGGGAAACACTGTCCTTTGGTCGGTTCAGCCCGATGGGGCGACCCTGAGTTTTCCGGAGGGGAGGGTTAGAGGCCCAAGACCATCTTGGCGATGATATTGCGCTGAATTTCGTTCGAGCCGCCATAGATCGAGGTCTTGCGGACGTTGAAATAGGTCGGCGCCGTGCGGTGGGCATAGTCAGGGCCAATGGGCAGCGCATTGTCGCCCTCGGCGCCGAAGCCCCGGAAATAGGGCATGCCATAGTGGCCGGCCGCCTCGAGGGCGAGCTCGGTGATCCGTTGCTGGATTTCGGTGCCCTTGACCTTGAGGAGGGAGCTCTCCGGCCCCGGTCCACGTCCGGCGTTTTCGGAGGCGAGCGTGCGCAGCTCGGTGAACTCCAAGGCCAAGAGATCAATCTCAAGCTCGGCGATTTTACGTTTGAAGAAGCTGTCGCGCAGCAGGGGAATGCCGTCTTGCGCCTCGTTGCGGGCCATCGACTTGATCCGGTCGACACCACGCTTCGAGCGCGCCACACCGGCAATTCCCGAGCGCTCATGGGCGAGCAAAAACTTGGCGCAGGTCCAGCCCTTGTTTTCGTGGAAGATGCGATTTTCCACTGGCACCCTGACATTTTCAAGCCAGACCTCGTTCACCTCATGCTCGCCACCCAAGGTAATGATCGGGCGAACCGTGACGCCGGGCGACTTCATGTCGATCAGCAGGAAGCTGATCCCCTCCTGCGGCTTAGCCGCCGGATCGGTGCGGACCAGGAAAAAGCCCCAGTCGGCGTGTTGGGCAAGGGTTGTCCAGGTCTTTTGCCCGTTGACGATGTAGTGGTCGCCGTCGCGCTCGGCCTTGGTCTTCAGATTGGCAAGGTCTGATCCCGCCCCTGGCTCGGAATAGCCTTGGCACCACCAAATATCCCCTGAAAGCGTATCCGGCAGAAAGCGCGCCTTTTGCTCCGGCGTACCAAAGGTATAGATCACCGGCCCGACCATGTTGATGCCGAACGGCAAGATCGGCACCGTATCGGCCAGCGCACATTCTTCCGACCAGATGTAGCGTTGCACCGAGGTCCAACCTGGGCCGCCATATTCGGTTGGCCAGGCGGGCGCCACCCAGCCCTTTTTGGCCAAGATGCGATGCCAGGCAAGAAAGTCTTCTTTCGCTAGTTCCTCACCCTCGTCCTGCTTGCCGCGCAAACTTTGCGGATAGGCGGACGCGATAAAGGCCCGCACTTCGGCGCGGAAGGCCACATCTTCGGGCGAAAAATCGAGGTTCATGGGGCGTGCCCCTCCCTGGTCTGATTGGCGAAGGCCCTTCCCCGAGGTGACGCGACCGCCCCCGAAGGTAGACCCTAGGTTTTTTCTGATGATAGGCCTTGGCACCGCAAGTGCAACGGTGACGTCAGGGTCAAGCAGCGCGTTTTGGCGAAGATTTTTGAAACACGGCCAGCCTTTGGGGGTGAAAGGCAAAGGGCGAAGAGCGCGCACGCGCCTGCAAGGTTGCCAAGCGCGTTCAAGACGCCGATGTTTCGCCGCCCCTCAATGCCCAAAGGAAGCGCTCATGTCCGCCTTTCCCACCACACCGCCCCATTGCGCCACAATCAATGGCGTTCGCCTGTGTTGGTATGCGGCGGGCGCCAACACCAAGGGCGCCGACGGCGTGCCCGTGGTGTTCCTGCATGGTTGGCCAGAGCTTGGCTATTCCTGGCGGCGGCAATTAGAGGCCTGCGCCGATGCGGGTATTTGGGCGCTGGCGCCGGATCAACGCGGTTATGGGGCGAGTGAAGCGCCGACCGCGGTTGAGGCCTATGACATGGAACACCTAACCGGTGATCTCATCGGGCTCCTCGACCATCACGGCGTCAAACAGGCCATCTTTGTGGGCCACGATTGGGGCGGGATTGTCTTGTGGCAACTGGGGCTGCGCTATCCGGAGCGGTGCGCAGGCTTGGTCGGGCTCAATACCCCCTTCATGCCGCGCCCCCCGATTGATCCCATCGCCATCATGCGGGCGCGCATGGGCGAGGAGATGTATATTGTCCATTTCCAAAAGCCGGACGAAGCGGACCAAATCCTCGCCCAGCGCACCCCCGATGTCTTCGACATGTTCATGCGCAGGCCCTTGCCGGGGCCGGTTGAGTCGGCGGGGTTCGCGAGCCAGAAGAGCGGCGATCAATCGGTCTTTCCGCTCGTCCGACTGGTGGAGGCCTATAATTCCGCCATCGACCCCCGCGAGACCTTCCTCACCGAGGAAGAATTCCAAGTTTTCGTCGATACCTTTCGCCGCACTGGTTTTACCGGCGGTATCAATTGGTACCGCAATTTTACCCGCAACTGGGAACGGTCGGCCGATGTCGCCACCACGATCGACACCGTGCCGTGCCTGATGATCACGGCCGAAAAGGACGCAGTGCTGCCGCCTTCCGCAGCGGAGGGCATGGGGGCCTTTATCGCCGATTTGGAGACGGTGTGCGTGGCCGGGTCAGGGCACTGGACGCAACAGGAAAAGCCGGAAGCCGTGAATGCTTTCCTGCTGGATTGGCTGCGTCGCCGGCAGGCCCATTTGTTTGCCTAGCGTTTGTCAGGAAAAAGTGGGGTCCGGTTTTTCCGAAAAGACAAACAAAAACAAAGGAATTTAGTGTCTGTCTGATTCTGAAAGAAGCTGACAGACACGAGTTCCGAAAGCCGTTCAGAAACCGGTCGAAATGGCTTAGAAAGCCCAAGTTCGCAAAGGAAGCTCCTCCATGTTCGCCGCCTTAGGCGTTGCCGCTTTGGTGATATTTATCCTGTTGAGCCTGTCGGCGCTGTTTTCCGCCGCCGAGACAGCGATGACCGGGGTCTCGCGCGCCAGGATGCACCAGTTGGAGCGGGAAGGGGACCGCGCTGCTGGGCGGGTTAGTCGCTTGGTCGATGCGCCCGAGCGGATGATTGGCGCTCTTTTGCTCGGCAACAGCCTGATGAATATCGTCGCGTCCGCCTATGCCACGGACGTGTTCGAGCGCCACCTGCCCAGTCCGTGGGGCGTTTTGGCCTCAACAGGGCTGATGACACTGCTTGTGCTCATCTATGCCGAGGTGTTGCCCAAGACCCTGGCCATTGGTCGGCCGGATGATTTTAGCCGCCTGTTATCTTGGCCCACCTTGCTGACCGTACGGGTTTTTGGGCCGGTCATTGCTGCGATCCAATGGCTGATCGTGCGGGTCTTGGCGCTGGTCGGTTTCGAGGTTTCGCCCGAGGCAGACGCCTCAGCCGCGCAGGAGGAAATTCGCGGCGCGATTGAATACCACCACGAGGAAGGCTTGGTGGAGGATCGTGACCGTCGCATGTTGGGCGGCGTCCTGGACCTCTCCGACATGGATGTGACGCAGGTCATGGTGCATCGGCGCAATATCGTCATGATCGATGCTGACCTCCCCGCCAAGGAGGTCGTAGCTGAGGCGTTGGAGGCGCCCTATACGCGCCTTCCGCTCTATCGCGGCGATTCGGAAAACATTATCGGCGTCTTGCATGCGCGGGACTTGGCGCGGGCCATCGCGGCCTGTGACGGCGACGTCAATGCGGTTAAGATCGCCGAGGTGGCGCGCGAGCCCTGGTTCATTCCCGACACCACCAATTTGAAGGACCAGCTGCAAGCCTTCTTGAAGCGCAAGCAACACTTCGCCCTGACCGTCGATGAATATGGCGCGTTGATGGGCTTGGTCACGCTGGAAGACATTTTGGAGGAAATCGTCGGCGAGATTGAGGACGAGCATGACTTTGCCGTGGAAGGTGTCCGCCGCCAGCAGGACGGCTCGATCAATGTCGATGGCGCCGTCACCATCCGCGATCTAAACCGCGCCATGGATTGGAACCTGCCCGATGATGATTGGGTGACGGTGGCGGGCCTTGTCATCCACGAGGCCCAAACCATCCCAGAACCGGGCCAGACCTTTATCTTCCATGGCCATCGGTTTCAGGTGCTGCGCCGCCAACGCAACCAAATTACGGCTTTGCGAGTGTCGCCCAAGTTGAACGCGACCGGCGAAGAGGCCTAGAGAAATTCCGATCTCATTGGATCGGAATTCTCTCATTACTCTCTAAAAACAGAGCATTCTCTACGACGAACCGGCCACCCCTTCGTCGGAAAATGCTCTGCGCCGGATCGCCTGCCTCAGCGCGCCTGCAGTTGGCGGCCGTTGGCGCAGGCGAGCGCTGCGTCTAAGGTGGCGAGCGCGACGGCTTCGCCCTGTTCGGCCTCGATCTTCGCCAGCTTGGCAATGATCGCCTTCAACACACTGAGGGTGGCGACGTCATGGTCGCGGACCAAATCGATCAAGACTTGGCTGTCTTCCGACGGTGCCACGCCCGTGAGGGCAAGGTTGGGCGGCGGTGTAACCTGGGGGGAGACTTCGTCTATACGCACGGCAGGACCCTTTGAACCCATCTCAACGCGATGGTTCGCAAGGCTTGGCCGGAAAAGATCAGTAAGTGCAGGTCACCAATTGTCGCAGGTCGGCTTTGTCGCAGGGGGTGGACGCGTGTCGGTCAGCCCCTCCTCTCTAAGCGGGTCGTTTGTCTTTTGAGGAAAATCGGGTTCCCCTTTTCCCTGACAAATTTTAGGGCAGATCTTTCTTTGGAACGGCGGCGGCTTCTTCCTTGCTTAATTGCCGGATCGTTTTGACGAAGCAGGGCACATTAAAGCCTCCCTGGTCTGCGACCTTTAGATCAAGATCAATGGCTGTGCAGATCTGATCGGTGCCGCGCACTTCCGTGACCAAATGAACACCGGGCGAGGTCAGCATGCCGCACTCGCTGGCCAGATCGACGCGCCATATGTCGTGCAGATTGACCCGTAAAAGCAGGGTCTTGTCATCGACGGCCTTCCAGCCCGACCAATCGCGCATGCTGAAGCATTGGCGCACTGCCGCTGGCGATGCGGTTGGCGGTTTTGCGGTTGGGCTGGTCGTCTCAGCGAAGACGGGTAGGCTTAGCCCGGCAAAGCTTAAACCAAGGCATGCCGCTGTCAGGCGAAGAGCAAAACGTGGGCGCTTCATAGGTCCTACTCCCTCAAAGACCGAACACACCTTAGCTTAAGCGCCATTTGGGGCGTGATCTGGGCGAAATTGTCGCCCTAGGGTGCAGGCCTTGGGACGCTCAGCCTAACGTGGCTTTGGGGAGCCAAGCGTGCGCGTCCATTGGTAGAGACCCACAGTGCCTGCGATGAAGCAGAGCCCGGCCAGAGGCCACGCAATCCCATCGAAGCTGTCGCCAACCAGCCCAAGCGGGAAGTCGGTGTCTTGCACCTTGATCAGCCCGGTCTTGGCGGCGCTGATGGCGGCCGCCAGCGCAACGCTGAACAGGCTTTCGCCGACAATCAGGCCAGAGGCCATGATGACGCCCAAGCGCTTGACCCGTTCCGCATGGGGTCCCTTTTCCGCCGCCTTATCAAAGGCGTAGCCTGCCACAGCGCCAACCACGACGGTCGATATCGTCCCGGCGGGCAGGTAGATGCCCATGGCAACCCCAAGCGGCGGCAGGCGCAGCTTCCCCAAGCGGCCAAGCGTTTCGTCGATCAGGATCAGCCCCGCGCCCAGCGCCATGCCGCCGCCAAGCAAACGCCAGTCTGCGCCGCCGCCGAGCAATTGCTTGGCGAGGGTCGAGATCAACACGGCTTGCGGCGCGCTCAAGGGGTGCAGGCCCGCATTGGCGGCGCCGGTAAAGCCATAGGCTGAGTTCAGAAGGTCTAAGATCGGGGGGATGACGATGGACCCGGCAATGACGCCAAACACCAGGGCTAATTGTTGCCGCCACGGTGTCGCGCCGACCAACTGTCCGGTCTTCAAATCTTGCAAGTTGTCGTTTGAGATGGTGGCGACTGTGAAGACGACGGAGGTTAGGAAGAGGGCGAGCGCAGTGAGGGCCGGAACGCCCGCCTGTCCCACCAAGGGCTTGATACCAAACAATAATAGACCTGCAGCCGCCACCACGCCTAAAATGCCAAGGCCGGAAACGGGGCTGTTTGAGGAGCCAATCAGGCCCGCCATATAGCCGCACACGGCCGCGACGAGAAATCCGACCGTCACCGTAAAGACGAGGCCGCCCAGAATGATCGGCGCGGCATAGGGCGCAAGCGGACCCCCGGCAATAAAGCTCCAAATCAAGACGCCGAGCGGCAGAAGACAGGCCAGCGACACCGCGCCGACCCAAGCAATCGGAATGTCCTGTTCGGTGATGTCGAGGCGCTCGCCGCCTTTGCGCCGCTCCGCCGCAGCCAGGGCCGAGGTCAGGCCGCCCCAAACCGGAAGGGCGAGCTTGGCCAAGGTCCAAAGCGCGCCAGACGCGATTGCGCCGGCGCCGATAAAGCGCACCTGATGTTTCCACACGTCGAGCGCCACAGCCGAGGCGGTGCCATCGGCGTGAAAGAGGCTCAAAACCGGCACAAGCGCGCCCCAGGCGAGCAAAAGCCCAAACCCCATGGCAAGGCCCACAGAGAGGCCGACCAGATGGCCAGCCCCCAGCAGGGCGAATTGCAGATTAAAGCCCATGCCCGTGGCGGAGGGGCCGAGCCAAATATATTTCGTCACCTCACCCGCAAAGAGCCGTGTCGCAACGAGGGCAGCGAAGAGGCCAGACGCCAAGGTTCCTCCCACCACGGCGACAAGACCCGCCTTGCCTTCCGCCGCAGCCTCGCTGGCCGTTTCGCGCGAGCCGACGCCAACCTTCAACACCTCAGCCGCCGCCACGCCCTCCGGGTAGGGCAGGTCGGATTGGGTGACGAGGGCCCGCCGCAAGGGGATGGAGTACATCACGCCCAGCACCCCCCCGATGGCGCAGACCGAGAAGGACTGCCAAAACGGGAAGCCCGTCCACCAGCCGATCATGATCAGGCCTGGCAGCACAAAGATCACCGAGGACAAGGTGCCCGCAGCCGAGGCTACGGTCTGGACGATATTGTTTTCGTAGATTGTCGAGGTTTTAAAGCCGCGCAAAATGGCCATCGAAATGACGGCTGCGGGGATTGACGAGGCAAAGGTCAAACCAGCCTGCAGGCCAAGATAGACATTGGCGGCGGTGAACACCACGGTGATGGCGGCGCCGAGGAGCACGCTGCGAACGGTCAATTCCACGCGCGTCTTGCGCGCGTCGGCGTTAGGATCAGTCACAGGCGGTCCTTATGCTGTGCGAACTCGGTATCATCGCGAATGCGACTATGCGCGGAGCCGTGCGCGAACTGCAAGAGGGCGTCGCTTCAAGGGTTGTCGAGCCTTTTGACGGTGAAGCCCAGCTTTTGCAGGTGCGCCTGCACACTGTCAGCGCCTGCCAAGTGGCCTGCGCCGACCACCACAAAGGCGGTTCCAGGCGCGTTAAGACGCTTAGCGATGCTGTTGGCGAATTTGAGGTTTCGCTGAACAATCAAGCGCGCATAGAGGGCGGGTGTTGTTTGCGACCGCATCAGGTGATCGATCTTGTCGACATCACCGTCGCGCCACGCCGTTTCGAGCTCAGCCATGTCCTTCAACGTGTCATTGAACGAGTCGAGGGACTGATTGACCATGTCGAGCGCGTCCTTATCGCCAAGCTCGGCGAGCATTTTGATCTGCTCCTCATAGGTCTCGAAGCCCCTAACGGGTTCGTGGCGGGCGTCGATCAGGCGCTTGATCGAGAGGTCGACGCCCGAGTTTGAATCGACGCCGATTTTTTGCAGCGGGAAGAGGGTGAGGGTGATCGAGGCGAGCCAGGGGCGCATATGGTCGAGCGCCGATGGTGGCAAAGCGAGCCCCTGCAAGATCGTGGTCAGTTCGGCGCGGTGGTCGGGATCGAGCCGCGCACTTAAGGGATGGCTTGGGTCGAGCCCGTATTGGCTGACGAGGGTTCGGGCCTTGGTTGCATCGTCAAGGTCGGCCACTTCCAACCAAAGCTCGTCGCTGGCGGCGATGGCGGTGTCGACCTTTTCTGTCTTCCAATCAAAATCCGGCGACAGGGCATGGATACTGCCGAACAGATAGATGGTGGTGTCGCCGTGCTTCACCTGCCAAAGCCCCGGCGCGCCCTGCGCGGTGATGGGCCAACTGGCGAGCAGAAGGCAAAAGAGCATGACAAGGCGGGACATGGAGGGTGGGTCTCTTGGGCGAAGGTTGCGCTTGCTGCTTTAATTCAGCTGCGGTCTCAGGCATAGGGCGACGATGAGCGGTCAAGCGCCTATTCCTCCGCTGAAGATTGGCTCGGTTGCGTTGGGCGGTCGGGTGCAGATCGCGCCGATGACCGGCGTCACCGACCTGCCGTTTCGGCGCGCGGCGGTGCGTGCGGGCGCGAGCTATGTGGCGACGGAAATGGTCGCCAGTGCCGATTTCGCCAAGGGACGGCCAGATATCGTCCGCAAGGCGGCAGGGGGCGACGATTTGCCCCTCATGGTGGTGCAACTGGTCGGCGCTGATCCCCTGGCCATGGCCAATGCCGCCAAGCTGGCTGAAGCTGCGGGCGCCCACCTGATTGACATCAATATGGGCTGTCCAGCCAAGGAAGTGGTCGGCGTCCGCAGCGGGGCTGCCCTGATGCGAGACTTAAATCTTGCCGAGCGGTTGATTGCGGCGACGACAGCGGTGGTGTCCGTCCCGGTGACGGTAAAGATGCGGCTCGGCTGGGACCCCTGCACGCAGGTTGCACCCCATCTCGCCGAGATCGCTGCGCGCAATGGGGCGTCCGGTGTCACAGTGCATGGTCGGACCCGGTCGCAATTCTATTCAGGGAACGCGGATTGGGGCGCCGTCCGCGACGTGGTCCGCGCTGTGGCGATACCGGTCTCAGTCAATGGCGATATTGTCGATGTCGCCTCAGCGCGGGCCGCGCTTTCGGCCTCTGGCGCGGCGGCGGTGATGATGGGGCGAGGCGTCTATGGTCAGCCCTGGGCGGCGGGGGCCATCGATCAGGCCTTGGCCGGGCAGGGCGATGCAGAGGCCCGCAGTCAAGCCGATATCCTTGAAGCGGTGCTCGTCCACTTCGCCGAGACCTTGCGCTTCTATGGGGATGGGTTGGGGCTGAAAATATTCCGCAAGCATCTGGGTTGGTATGTTGAGCGCGCCTGCAGCGCTGGCACGGCAGAGGGGCGTCGCGCCGCCAAGGCACGACTTTGTCGGATCGAGAACCCAAATGATCTGGTCGCAGATCTCAGCCAATTTTGGCGCGACGCGGCGTAATTGACTGATTGCCGCCACTGATTTGCGGTTTAATCGGATCGGCGATTGATTTTAGCCACGCTTCGCCCCAAATCGCTAAATAACGCGCGATTGACGCGGTCAAGGGAGGGCGTGACATGGGCCTTAGTCTCAGCATCAATGGGCAGATCCACACTGTGGAGGCCGAGCCGGACACCCCCTTGCTCTGGGTTTTGCGCGACGAACTGGGCATGACCGGGACAAAGTACGGCTGTGGCGTCGCGCAATGCGGCGCCTGCACGGTTCATCTCGACGGAGCGGCGGTGCGCTCCTGCCAAACGCCGATCAGCGCTGTCGGGGCTGGCAAAATCACCACGATCGAAGGGCTCGAAGGGCGTCACCCGCTGCAAGCCGCATGGGTGGCGCATGATGTGCCGCAGTGTGGCTATTGTCAGTCTGGACAGATCATGTCGGCCGCGGCCCTGTTGGCGCAGAACCCAAAACCGTCTGACGGCGATATTGATGCGGCCATGAGCGGCAATCTCTGCCGCTGCGGCGCCTATCAACGCATTCACGCTGCGATCCTTGACGCAGCGTCGGCCAAAACCGAAGCCTGAGGAAACAGAGCATGCGCCTTCTCTCCGATACGGCTCTCGCCCCTAACCCAGCTGGGGGCGACGACCTGTCTGCCACCCGTCGCGGCTTTGTCATTGGCGCGGTCATGGCGTCTGGCGCCCTGTTGGTCGGCTGTAGCCCGGCCGACATTATGGGCGCCGGCGCACCGAAGCGCGATTTCGGGGCCTTTGGTCCATTTTTGAAGTTTGCGCCCGATGGCCAGATCACGGTGATGAACAAGCACCAGGAAATGGGCCAGGGCAACCATGTCGGCTTGCTGGCCATGGTGGCGGAAGAGCTCGATGCGGATTGGTCAAAGGTCGGCGTTGAAGCGTCTGCCGCCGATGCCAAGGTCTATGCCAATAGCCTGATGGGGATACAGGGGACGGGTGGGTCCACCGCCATTGCCAATAGCTGGCTGCAATATCGCAAGGTTGGCGCAGCGGCGCGGGCCATGTTCGTCCAGGCAGCCGCCGAGGCGTGGAAGGCGCCGATCTCTGAGATTCATGTCAAATCGGGCGTTGTTTCCCATGCCAACGGCAAGTCCGCTACCTTTGCCGAGCTTCTGCCCGCAGCGGCCAAGATTGTTCCGCCCAAGGACCCGACGCTGAAGGACCCTAAAGACTTCACCCTGATCGGCACAGACCGGGTTAAGCGTAAGGATAGTTTGGCGAAATCCACGGGGACGGCGCGCTACACGCAAGATGTGCGCTTGCCCAATATGCTGACCGCGGTCGTCGCCCATTCGCCGCGTTTTGGTGGCAAGCTGAAATCCTTTGACGCCACGGCGGCGCGCAAGGTGAAGGGCGTTGTCGACGTCTTTGCCATTCCGACAGGTGTGGCCGTCGTCGCCGACGGGGTCTATGCCGCGCGGAAGGGCCGCGACGCCCTCGTGCTCACCTGGGACGACAGCGCAGCCGAAGCGCGCTCTTCGGCCGAATTGGAAGCCACCTACCGCAAGATCGCGGCGGGTGAGATTACCCCTAAGGACGATCAATGGACCGATTTCGCCAGCAAGGGCGAGGCGAAGGACAGCTTCGAGGGTCCCGACGTTTTGCACGCCACCTATGATTTTCCCTACCTCGCCCATGCGCCCATGGAGCCGATGAACTGCGTTGCTCAGGTCGATGGGTCGAAGTGCAAACTGACCTATGGGGCCCAAGGTCACTCGCTCGACCAATTGTCGGCGGCGACGGTGGTGTTCGCGCTGCCGGGCTCGATCGAGATCGAAACCCTGTTCGCCGGCGGCAGCTTTGGCCGCCGCTCCAGCTATGATTCCGACTATGTGGTCGAGGCGGTGCATGTGGCCAAGCACGTCGGCGGCTTTCGGCCCGTGAAGCTTGTTTGGACCCGCGAGGATGATATGGGCGGCGGCCACTATCGTCCCATGGCCCACCATGCGGTGTCGGTCCGGGTTGGCAAGGACGGCTATCCCGTGGCCTGGCGCCATCGGGTGGTGGTGCAGTCCTTTGCCAAGGGCACCATGCTGGCCTCGATGATGGTCAAGAAGGGCGTCGACGGCACAACCGTCGAAGGCGTGGAAGGCTCGCCCTATCTTGCCGCGACGCCGGTGGTTGACGCCAAGGTCTATACGCCAAAATCGCCGATTACGACGCTGTGGTGGCGCTCGGTCGGGGCGACCCATACGGCGCCTGTCATGGAGCATACGGTTGACCAATTGGCGCACAGGGCTGGGATTGACCCGGTCGCCTACCGCCGCGAGCTCTATAACCGGGCAGGGGCCAAGCGGCATTTGGCCGTGCTGGATCTGGCGACCGAAAAGGCAGGCTGGGGCCAGCCTCTGGCCGAGGGCTGGACGCGCGGCTGCGCTGTGCACGAAAGTTTCGGCTCGGTGGTCGCCAATGTCTGTGAAATGAAACTCATCGACGGTGAGCCCAAGGTGCGGCGCGTGGTCGTGGCGGTGGACTGTGGCGTTGCGGTGACCCCTGACCAGATTGCCGCTCAGATGGAAGGCGGGGCCTGCTATGGCCTATCGGCGGCCCTCTATGGCAAGGTCGAGATCGACAAGGGCGCGCCGGTCGAAAAGAATTTCGACAGCTATCGGGTGCTGCGCCATAACGAGGCCCCCAAGGTGGAGACGCACATTCTGCCCTCCGCCAATCCGCCGAGCGGCGTTGGAGAGCCCGGTACGCCCGTGATGATGGCCTCGCTCCCCAATGCCATCTTGGCGGCGACCGGCAAGCCGGTCTCGAAATTCCCCATCGTCTCAGCCTAAAGCGGCGCAAGGGTTGAGGTGGCGCAAGGCGCTCCCTGCGCCTTAGCATTAGGGTTGGGCTGTCCTCATCCGGGAGCTCGCCATGAAACAGGCCGTGATCGTCGCGCACCCCAATGCGCAGAGCTACACCCTAGCTGTCGCCAACGCCTTTGCTGAGACCGCCGCAGCGCTGGGCGGCGAGGTGGTCATCCGCGACCTTTATCGCCTAGGCTTCGATCCCTGCCTGCACGCCGACGAAATGCCGATCTCTCCCCAGGGCGAGGTGCGCGAAGATGTCCGCCGTGAGCGGGAGGCGGTTGGTGGGGCTGACCTCTTTGTGCTGGTCTATCCGTTTTGGATCAATGCTCCTCCCGCCATGCTGAAGGGCTATATCGACCGCGTGCTCGGTTTTGGCTTCGGGTTTGGACCGGACAATGACAGCCTGTCGCCGCGGCTCATGGGAAAAAAGCTCCTCAGCATTACCTCGTCCGGCGCGCCGCGCCATTGGGTCGAGGATACGGGCGCCCTTGCTGCGGTCAGGAACCTTTTCGACACCCATTTGGCCAGGGTCTGTGGTCTGACGGTGGTGGACCATCTGCACTTTGGCGCTGTGACGCCGCAGATGAGCAGGGAGGCTGTCAAACGCAATCTAGACCAAGTTCGCCAAACCGCCACTTGGCTTAACCAAACTGATTCGACGATTTGATATTCGACTGAAAAGAGCGTGAAATCTAAGGCGTCCTGCTTTGTATTCCGCGACGTCATCGCGATTGGCGTCTAAGCGAGGTTGCTGCGATCTCACCCCCATTCAGCCCCGAAACTGCCAAACTGTCTCAAAAATAGTGTTTTTTCGGTCTCAACATGGTGAATAAAGCCTGTCAATTTTTAAAAATACGCGGACTTCCCATTTGAACAGTTGTGTTCTGGCAAATTTCTTTATACAGCCTGTCCAACACAAGACAGCGCAACTATACGGAAGGAGCTTTTCGCGTGTCGAATTCGCCTGATCTCATCGAAATGACCACCGAAATTGTTTCTGCCTTTGTCAGCAACAGTTCGGTTGGCGCGAGCGACTTGCCCGCTCTCATCCATCAAGTTCACAAGACTCTGTCGGAAATCTCGACCGGTGTTGATCCTGAAGCTCCCGCTCCGGCGCAAGCTCCAGCCGTCTCGGTCAAGAAGTCAATTTCGGCCGATTATCTGATCTGCCTGGAAGATGGTCGCAAGTTCAAGTCGCTGAAGCGTCACCTGCGCACCAAGTACAACATGACGCCGGAACAGTACCGCGCCAAGTGGGGCCTGCCGAAGGATTATCCGATGGTCGCGCCAAACTATGCGGCTGCCCGGTCGAACCTGGCCAAGCAAAGCGGCCTCGGCCAAGGTGGCCGCAAGCCCGCCGCCAAGGCGCGCTAAACACCCTTTTTGCTTTGATACATGAGAGAAGGCGGCGCTGGGGACAGCGCCGCCTTTTCTTTAGGTCTTTGGTCGCTGACCCGAGGCTTGGAGGCGGATCAGGTTGGGCAAACCTAAGTCCGCCCAACCGTCGCTCAAGCCTCGTGCCTTAGAATTTCCTCTGAATGGAGGCGAAGAAGCGCCGACCAATCGGGTCATAGCCATTGAGAGCGGAGACGCCGACGCGGAACTCCCCAGAGGACAAGGCAGGCGGGTGTTGATCGAAGAGGTTTATGACGCCCGCCTCAAACTTCCACGCGTGCTTCTTAATTTCCCACGAAACCCGGTGGTAAAGTATTGAATTTACATAGTATTTGTAGTTTACCAAAGCGCCGGTTGGCCCATAGGTTTGGGTCGGACCTCCATCGATAGAGACATCGGAAGAGCGTCCAATCATATCCACGCGCCAATAGAAGGTTTGGTCGCCGCGCTTAATATTGGCCTCAATATCGCTTACGAATTGAGGGTAATTGATCAGGCCGAGGTTATTTTGGCTGAACTGAGCCACGAGTTGCTGGCGATTGGTGGTATTCCAGGTCGCATAGGCATTGACGCTCAGCCGACCGACTTCCATCCCCTTAAAGCTTAAAGGGGCGGAGCGGTATTTGACCGTCAGGTCGATGCCCGCATAGGACTCGGTCTGAATGTTCTCAAAATTATCGTTGATCAGGACGACGTCGTGCGAGGTGGCGTCGCGTGTAAAATAAGTGCAAAACGCGTTCGGGTAGGAGAAGCGGCTGTCATAACAGGCATTGACGATGTTTTGCGCGCCATAGTTGGCCAGTTCGTTCGTCACGGTCAGTTGCGTCCAGTCGACGGCAATCGACAGATTGGCGAACTTCGGCGTCAGAACAATGCCTGCGGTCGACTCCTTGGACGATTCGGCTTTCAGATGTGCACCGCCCCCTTGCAGAACTTCCGCCGAAGCCAGTGCCCCGCCATAGGTTGCCGGGATGCCTGCGGCCGCGCAATTGGCGCGTAGCTTGGCATTGGTGGAGTCTCCCCACAGGGTGCAGGGGTCAACAATATTTACATAAGATGTCTGGTTGGCCAGGAACTGCTCATAGAGGGCAGGGGCCCGGATTGAGGTTCCATGGGTGGCGCGCAGTTTAAATTCAGGCGTGATCTGCCAATAGAGACCGACCTTGTAGATGCCATAGCTTCCGGAAGAGCGATAATCGACATAGCGGCCTGAAACATTCAGGTCCAACTTGTCGACAAAGGGCTGCCCCCGCAGCAAGGGGGCTTCGATTTCGCCATAGACTTCATCAACCGAGTCTGATCCCCGGGTCACGCCTGCGGTACTATATCCCCAGTAGTTGTAGTTTTGGGCGTTGTAGCCGGGACGGTCATTGATGGAATCGCGCCGATAGGAGGCGCCAACCGATGCCGCCACCTTGCCCGCTGGCAAATCAAAAAGATCACCATTAGCTTCGGCGACGATTGAGGATTGGTCATAAATCGTGTGACCGGTTTCCCGTCCGAATAGGAAGGCCTGTTCCTCGGCATTAAAGTTTCCAGCCAAGATGCGTGGATCGAGCCAAGGAATGGTCGGGCACTGGGACCCGCCTGAGATTGTTATTTGCGTTGGGTCACAAGCGACGCCAGGGCCCGTTGTGGCATTGACCCGGTCGCCATAGATGAAATTCTGGCTGTAATAGCCGCTATTATTGCTGAAGGTCGTGTAGACGTCATAGTCCCAGTTTTGCAGCATGCCGACTGAAAACCCACCCTTAAAGCCGCCGACGAAGCGGGAATAGTCCACGACTTGCGCCGTGCGAATGGGATAGGCGATGATCGGGCGGACATAGCCTAATCCGCCAACAGCTTGAAAGCCCGACGCAACGGTATTTTCCGGATTGGCAGGATCGATCCAGGGGAAGAATTGAGCCGCGCCAAATTGTGACGACCGCCGCTCGGTCAACAGGATTTCCGTATAGGCCTCGATCTTTGGCGTTATGTTGTAACCACCTTGCAGGAAGAAGGTGCCGTTGGACGAGGGGCTGACCGCTGTCGCCGCGTCCGAAAGCGCAGAGGTGGTGTTTTCATAAGGATAGGTGTCCGGGTGACTGGCGCGTCCTGCTCGTACCCAATTGGGCAGAACACCGCGCAATCCGAGTGCATCGGCGGGATAGGCGTAGTTTGACGCCGAAGGATCCCATTGGAAGACACCGCCATAGCCATAGGACTGGAAGCTATTATTTAAGAGGTTGAAGCACTTCGGCGAGCCATTTGTTCCAAGAACGTCAGCGCGCGCGCCTGTGGTCGGGTCAAAAACATAGCTGCTGGCGCAAGACAGATAGGAGCGTTGCGACTGTCGCAGCGCTTCCTGGCGGGCATAGCTGATCGAGGCGTTGATATATCCCTTTTCCGAAACCTTGCCGATAAAGGCGTCAATCAGGCTGGAGCCGCCGCCTTGCCGGGCCGCTGTATCCCCAGACGCATTCAGTTCTAAGCCGTCAAATCGGTTGCGCGTGATAATGTTGGCGACGCCAGAAATCGCATCTGAACCATAGACGGACGAGGCACCGTCTTTCAAAATTTCGACGCTATCCCAGACGGCTTGCGGAATAACGTTCAGGTCAACCGGACCGACAGTTCCGCCGACCCCTGCTGGGCCGAGACGGCGGCCATTCAGAAGCACGAGCGTGCGATCGGCGCCGACGCCGTGCAGGTCGAAGGAATGGACGCCCGAGCCGCCGGTCACCACATAGCCTGAGAGTTGGCTATTGGATTGAACGCCGCTGGCGAGGTTTGACGTCTGTAGGGCTTCGGCAACATCGGTCACGCCACCAAGTTCCGCATCCTCACGGGTGATGACCTCCATCGGAGAGGACGACTCGACCTCTTTGCGGCGGATGCGGCTGCCAGTGACCAGAACAGATTGAACGTCCGTGGCAGATTTGGCCGTCGGCGCGGCCATCGGCGCAGGCGGGGCCTTGTCGGACGGCGCGGTCTGCGCATCGCCTGCGGTTTTGACTACCTGCTCATCGGCATAGGCGGCAGTTGATAAGGTTCCAAAGGCAAGTGCGGTCGAGGCCATCAAGCTCGTGAGCCGACGAATTTGTCGCATAACAGTCCCCCATTTGGTGGTTTTTACCCCATTTGAAGATGACTGAATGAAAAATGCCCTCTTGTCTAGTTTGGTTTCGTACCTATTATCCATAAAACGGCCTATATGGTGTAAATTTGGCACGCTTGATGTTAACTCGCAAGAAACGGGAATTAAAAGCTCATGCGTAGCGCAAATTACTGGAGCATGATGGTCTTTGTTTTGGCACTTGGTTTGGGGTTGGATGTTAGAGCGCAAGCTTCGTCGCCCGCAATCCCTGCGCCAAGTTTACAGCTTCTCTCACGTTTGCCTGCGATCAAGGATGTTTCATTGTCGCCGGATGGCAAACATATTGCTGCCGTAACTTCACCCGACGGCGAAACTAGTTACGTCACAATCTGGGCGACAGATGACCTCGCCGCTAAGCCAGTGGTGATTAGCGTCGGCGAAGCGTCCAAAAAAGCGGTTCAGCAAACCATTTGGGCGGTTTATTTTATCAAAAATGATCGCGTGCTGGTCCAGTTCCGCCAATTAGACGACGACGCCAATGGTGAACCGGAGTTTTTATTCCGCAATATGATCACCGACATTTCCGGTCATGGTGAGTGGATGACGGTCAGTGGGAAGAAGGACCAAAATGCAAGGGCGCGGTCGCAGATTTTCGACCTCTTGCCGAAGGACCCGCGGCACATTCTGATCTCCCACATTGATCAGGGTGAGGATATTTACCGGGTCGATATTCAAACCGGCGAATTGGAAAGCATCTCGCATGGTGCTGAAGAATTTGGCAGTTTCCGAGCCAACCTCGACGGTCGCATCGTCGCCCGATCCTTTGTCGGGTATGAAGGCGGCAAAACCTTCGAAGGTGTGCAACTGCGCGATCCCACCACCGGCGCGTTCGACACCCATTTTAAGTGGTTTGCCAAGGATCGGGATCCGATTGAATTTGCTAGCGCCTCGTCCGATCCGGACCTCGTCTATCTAGCGGCCAATCTTGGCTCAGATAAAATGAAAATTTTTCCCTATCATATTCGAGAAAGAAAGTTCGATCCGCCGATATTTGAAAGCGCTATATTTAGCATGAATGGGTTGATAACCTCAAACGCTAAGGCCGATTTTGGCGAAATCATAGGGGTTAGCGTCGGCGACGGGGAAGAAAGCACGCTGTGGGTCGACCCTAAACTTGACAGCATCGACCAGGGTTTGAAGAAGGCTTTCAAGGCGAAGGTCGAAGACCTGGTCTGGACCGACGCCGCCACCGGAAAAGCTGAGACGATACCCAACCCTGTCGGGGCGAGCCCAAAAATTGTCTCGATGGATTATGAGCGGGACCGCTTTATCGTTGAATATTCTGGTCCAAACCAGCCGCCCATATATTATCTGTTCATTCCGTCCAAGCCGCTGCAGCTACTGGCCAAGTCCTTTCCGGACCTGAAACCGGCGGCACTGGGCGACACGCGTCTCGTTCAATACACCGCGCGCGACGGCGTTCCGATCCCGGCCTTCTTGACCCTGCCGCCAGCAGAGAAGTTTGGGCGAGGACCCTATCCGGCGGTCGTGTTGCCCCATGGCGGCCCTTGGGCTCGTGACGAACGGGGCTGGGATATCACCAACTGGAATGCCTTCTTCTCCTCACGCGGCTATGCAGTCATCCAGCCCCAATATCGTGGCTCACAAGGCTGGGGGCTCAAGCTGTGGAAGCTTGGCGATAAGGAGTGGGGCAAGACGATGCAGGACGACAATGACGACGCCGTCAAATGGCTGGTTAGCCAAAAGCTCGCCGACCCGCAAAAGCTTGCCATCTTCGGCTACTCCTATGGGGGCTATGCGGCCATTGCCGGCGCCATTCGGCCCAATGGCCTTTATAAATGTGCAATCCCGGCTGCAGGTGTGATGGAATTGGCCACCTTCAAGGGCGAGACCAATGAAGGCGGGGATTTTGAGCGCGAATTTCAGCACGAAACCATTGATGGGATGGACCCGCTGCAGCACGCCAGGGAGGTGTCAATCCCGGTGCTGTTGATCCATGGCGACCGGGACCAAACCGTCAATATTTCTGAGTCGCGGGCCATGTATGGCGCCTTGAAAAGCGCCAACAAGACGGTTGATTTCGTCACCCTGAAGGATTGGGGTCACCAACTGAACAAATGGTCGCCGAAAGAGAATGTGCGCATGCTCGAGGCGATTGAGACCTTCTTGAAAGGTCCCTGCGGCTTGCAGTAGCGCGCGCTCAGGTCGCGGCGTGTTGAGGGCAGGGGCGGGCGGTCAGTCTTCGTCGAAGTCGGGTTGGAACCCTGCGACCGGTGCGGTGGGCTCGGGGCCCATGCCCCGTTCCGCGCGGTCACTCGGCTTGCGTCGCCTGACCACGGTTTCGAGATGGGCGTAGAGCCGCAGCGCGGCGGCATAGCCCTTGTCCCGGGTCTCGGCCGGATCCTCGGGCTCGATGAGCAGGAGCTCGAATTCGGGGTGGCGGACGTCTTCAAAGACGAGGCGCACGCTGGCTTGATCGAGTTTTAAGCGGCGGGAGTCGAGCGGCAGCCGCGCCTCGCCAACAAAGGCCCGGGCACGCACGTCGCCATTGGCGATCAACTCCACACCGGCCAATTCTTCAAAGGCAAAGACCAAGCCCTGGTCGCGGGGGCTCGCCACCACGGCAATGCCCGCGGGCTCAATGCGGACGCCAACCCCTTGACCCCGCCCAGGCGCCGTGGCTGCCACATCCACTGTGCCGCCGAGAAGCTGGGCCAGCCGTCGCAAAGCCCGCCGCGTCGGCTCCATCCACCAATTCCAAACGCTCGCGGCGAGACAGACGCCTAGCCCGCCAACGCCGCACCAGATAATGAGGTGGAGGAGCCCGTCCATGTCTGGCACCCTAATCGGCAAATTCCGCCATGACAGGCACATGGTCGGACGGCTTTTCCAGGCCGCGCACCTCTCGGAACACCTGGGCAGAGACCAGTCGGTCCGCCGCTTGGGGAGAGGCGAGAATATGGTCGATGCGAATACCGTGATCGCGCGGCCAGGCGCCAGCCTGATAGTCCCAAAAGGTATAGGCGTGGGGATCGGCGCCCGCGGCTTCCAATGCGTCAGTAAATCCCAGCCACTTCAAGGCGCGAAACCGGGCGCGGCTTTCCGGCTGGAAGAGCGCATCACCGGACCAGGCGGCGGGATCATAACAGTCTTGCGCTTCCGGGATGACATTATAGTCGCCGATCAGCACCAAGGGTTCTTCGAGCGCGAGCAAGGCCTTGGCGCGGAGGGTCAGCCTGTCCATCCAGCTCAGCTTATAGGTAAACTTGTCGCCACCAATGGGATTACCGTTCGGCAGGTAGAGCCCTGCGACCCGAAAGGGTCGGGGAGCGGCAACCAGGGCTTCGATAAAGCGGGCTTGTAAATCGTCGTCGTCGCCGGGCAGGCCGCGCACCACGTCTTCCAAAGGATATTTCGACAACAATGCCACGCCATTATAGGTCTTTTGGCCAAAGACGCTGATATTGTAGCCCAGGCTCTCAAACGCGGCGTACGGGAACTTTTCGTCGACGCATTTCAATTCCTGCAGCGCCACGACGTCAGGCGCGGCTTGCGAAAACCACGCCAGCGCCTGGGGCAGGTGGGCGTTGATCGAATTAACGTTCCAGGTGGCAATCTTCATGCGGGCAATGTCCTTGAGCTCAGCGCCTCCGCGCCACGCTTCCCCCCTCCTTAGCGATGTTCGCAAGCCAGGGAAACCGGTGCGCGCCGATGCGTCGTGCGCCGGGTCAAGCAAAAACTGCGCTATTCCCGAAAAATTTACAGGTCAGCTCTTCCCTTCGCGGGGGAAATCGCTTAAGTCCGCCGTTCTCGCAAAAACGACCGAATCAAGGTGGGCCCTTAGGCTGTCCTTTGGGAGTGTTGCGCGAGTCTCCGAGGTCGGGCTCCGGGCCCTTGGATCCGACGAGGGAGAGCTTGCCGCAGAAGGCAAGCATTGGTCAGCACCGAACCGTGCGCAGGCACGGTTTGAAGGGTGGGTGCATCGACATTTTGCAGCGGCGCGACGCAGGTCGCGTTATCGCGCGTGAGGACCAAAATTTTATGGCTCAGACCTTTACCGGCAAGAAGCGTATTCGCAAGTCGTTTGGCCGCATCCCTGAAGCGGTGACCATGCCGAACCTGATCGAGGTTCAACGGTCTTCCTACGAACAGTTTCTGCAACGCGAAGTGCGGCCCGCGGATCGCAATGGCGACGGGTTGGAGGCGGTCTTTAAGTCAGTCTTCCCGATCAAGGACTTTAACGAGCGCGCCGTGCTCGAATATGTGTCCTACGAATTCGAAGATCCGAAATACGACGTTGAAGAGTGCATTCAGCGCGACATGACCTATGCGGCGCCCTTGAAGGTGAAGCTGCGGCTGATCGTGTTTGAAAGCGACGAAGAAACCGGCGCCCGCTCGGTCAAGGACATTAAAGAGCAGGACGTCTATATGGGCGATATCCCGCTGATGACCGAGAAGGGCACCTTCATCGTCAACGGGACAGAGCGGGTCATTGTCTCCCAGATGCACCGCTCGCCGGGCGTGTTTTTCGACCATGACAAGGGCAAGACGCACGCGTCTGGCAAGCTTTTGTTCGCGGCGCGTGTCATCCCCTATCGCGGCTCCTGGCTCGACTTCGAGTTTGACGCCAAGGACATTGTCTATGTGCGTATCGACCGTCGCCGTAAGCTGCCCGCTACCAGCTTCCTCTATGCGCTCGGCCTCGACGACGAAGAAATTCTGACGACCTTCTACGCCACCATCCCGTTTGAAAAGCGCGAAGGCGGCTGGGCCACCCCCTATCGGCCAGATCGTTGGCGCGGTGTGAAGCCGGAATATCCGCTGATCGACGCCGATACGGGCGAAGAATTGGCCCCGGCTGGCCAGAAGATTTCAGCGCGTAATGCCAAGAAGTTTGCCGATGCGGGCGCCAAGACCTTGCTCCTGCCGCCTGAAAGCCTCGTCACCCGCTATTTGGCCCGCGACATGGTCAATATGGAGACCGGCGAGATCTATGCCGAGGCTGGCGATGAGCTTGACGTCACCACCATTCAGGCCCTGGGCGAGATGGGCTTTGGCACCATCGAAGTGCTCGACATCGACCATGTGACGGTCGGCCCCTATATGCGCAACACCCTGCGCGTCGATAAGAACCAACTGCGCGAAGACGCCCTATTCGACATCTACCGGGTCATGCGTCCGGGCGAGCCGCCGACGTCTGACGCGGCAGAAGCCATGTTCCGCAGCCTGTTCTTTGATTCCGAGCGCTACGACCTGTCGGCCGTGGGTCGGGTGAAGATGAATATGCGCCTCGAGCTTGACTGCCCCGACGATGTGCGGGTGCTGCGCAAGGACGATGTGTTGGAAGTCCTCAAGGTCTTGGTGGGCTTGCGCGACGGGCGCGGCGAGATCGACGACATCGACAATCTTGGCAATCGCCGGGTGCGTTCGGTTGGCGAACTGCTGGAAAATCAGTATCGCGTGGGTCTGCTGCGCATGGAGCGGGCGATTAAGGAGCGGATGTCGAGCGTCGATATTGACACCGTCATGCCGCACGACCTGATCAATGCCAAGCCTGCGGCGGCGGCGGTCCGGGAATTCTACGGCTCCTCGCAGCTGTCGCAATTCATGGACCAAACCAACCCCTTGTCGGAAATTACCCACAAGCGCCGCCTCTCGGCGCTGGGCCCGGGTGGTCTGACCCGCGAACGGGCGGGCTTTGAAGTCCGAGACGTGCACCCAACCCACTATGGCCGCATCTGCCCGATTGAGACGCCGGAAGGTCCCAATATCGGTCTGATCAACTCGCTCGCCACCCATGCGGTGGTGAACAAGTACGGCTTTATCGAGAGCCCCTATCGCAAGGTGGTCAACGGCCAAGCCCAGGAAGACGTGATCTACATGTCGGCCATGGAAGAGGCCAAGCACACCATTGCTCAGGCCAATGTGAAGCTGTCGGCGACGGGCGAGATCCAAGAAGAGCTGGTGCCCTGCCGGATCAATGGCGATGTCATGCTGTCGGGCCGTGATCAGGTCACCTTTATGGACGTGTCGCCGAAGCAGGTTGTCTCGGTGGCGGCGGCCCTGATCCCCTTCCTTGAAAACGACGACGCCAATCGCGCGCTGATGGGCTCGAACATGCAGCGTCAGGCCGTGCCCTTGGTCAAGTCAGACGCGCCGCTGGTCGGCACGGGTATGGAAGGCGTTGTGGCGCGGGACTCGGGCGCGACCGTCGTGGCGCGTCGCACCGGCGTGGTGGAGCAGATCGACGGCACCCGGATTGTTTTGCGGGCCACCGACGAAACCGACCCGACCAAGCCCGGCGTCGATATTTACCGCCTGTCCAAGTTCCAGCGCTCGAACCAAAACACCTGCATCAACCAGCGTCCGCTGGTGCGGGTCGGCGATAAGATCCGTGCGGGCGATATCATTGCCGACGGTCCGTCGACCGAGCTTGGTGAATTGGCGTTGGGCCGCAACGTCCTCGTCGCCTTCATGCCTTGGAACGGCTACAACTTCGAAGACTCGATCCTCATTTCCGAGCGTATCGTGTCGGAAGACGTCTTCACCTCGATCCACATCGAAGAGTTCGAGGTTATGGCCCGCGACACCAAGCTCGGACCGGAAGAAATCACCCGCGACATCCCCAATGTTGGGGAAGAAGCCCTGCGCAATCTGGACGAAGCCGGTATCGTCGCCATTGGCGCCGAAGTCATGCCGGGCGACATCTTGGTCGGCAAGGTGACGCCGAAGGGTGAAAGCCCAATGACGCCGGAAGAAAAGCTTCTGCGCGCCATCTTCGGGGAAAAGGCCTCTGACGTCCGCGACACCAGCCTGCGCTTGCCGCCGGGCGTGGCGGGCACGGTGGTCGAGGTGCGGGTGTTCAACCGGCACGGCGTCGATAAGGACGAACGCGCTCTGGCCATCGAACGGGCAGAAATCGAACGTCTGGGCAAGGACCGCGACGATGAGTTCGCCATTCTGAACCGCAATATCCAAGGCCGCCTTCGCGAGCTCTTGGTCGGCAAGACCGCCGTTTCCGGCCCCAAGGGCCTTGGACGTGGCGAAATCTCGGCTGAGAAGCTGGGCGAGATCGCGCCGGGTCTGTGGTGGCAGATTGCGCTTGACGATGACAAGGCCATGGGCGAGCTGGAGGCCATGCGTCGCCAGTTCGACGAGGCGCGCAAGCGGCTCGACCGGCGCTTTGAAGACAAGGTCGACAAGCTGCAACGCGGCGACGAGCTGCCTCCTGGCGTGATGAAGATGGTCAAGGTGTTCGTGGCGGTGAAGCGCAAGCTGCAACCGGGCGACAAGATGGCCGGGCGTCACGGCAATAAGGGGGTTATCTCGAAGATCCTCCCCGTCGAAGATATGCCATTCTTGGCCGACGGCACCCATGTCGACATCGTGCTCAACCCGCTCGGCGTGCCGTCGCGGATGAATGTCGGTCAGATCTTTGAAACCCACCTCGGTTGGGCCTGTGCAGGCCTCGGTCGACAAGTGGCGCGGCTGTTGGAAGACTGGCAAGCGGGCGGGCAGCGCGAAGCTCTGACCCAGCGTTTGCGGGAAATCTACGGCCCAGATGAAGAATTGCCGACGACCGACGAAGAGTTGATCGAGCTGTCGCGGAATATTTCCAAAGGCGTACCCATCGCCACGCCAGTGTTCGATGGTGCGCGGATCGGCGATATTGAGGACATGCTGGAAGCGGCGGGTCTGAACAAGTCAGGACAGGTCGTGCTGTTCGACGGTCAAACCGGCGATCAGTTCAAGCGTCCCGTGACGGTCGGCTACATCTATATGTTGAAGCTGCACCACCTTGTCGACGACAAGATCCACGCCCGCTCCATCGGACCGTATTCCTTGGTCACCCAACAACCCTTGGGCGGTAAGGCGCAGTTCGGCGGTCAAAGGTTTGGGGAAATGGAAGTCTGGGCCCTCGAAGCCTATGGCGCGGCCTATACCCTGCAAGAGATGCTCACCGTCAAATCTGACGACGTGGCGGGCCGGACCAAGGTCTATGAGGCCATTGTCCGCGGCGACGACAGCTTTGAAGCGGGTATCCCGGAAAGCTTCAACGTCTTGGTCAAGGAGATGCGCTCTCTCGGCCTCAACGTGGAGTTGGAGAACAACGCTTAAGGGCCCCAAGTCCCGCAATCGTTTCGGGCGGCGGCGTCGGTCGGTTCTTTTCAGAACTACCTGCGACCGCCGAACCCCGCTTCCGCACTGTCACCCAAGAACTGACACCATTCTGGCGGGCTAAAGTCCCGCGAAAGGAACCAAGATGAACCAGGAAGTCCTGAACATCTTCAATCCGGTCCAAGCTCTTCCGACCTTCGACCAGATCCGCATTTCGCTCTCCAGCCCGGAAAAGATCCGCAGCTGGTCGTTTGGGGAAATCAAGAAGCCCGAAACCATCAATTATCGGACCTTCAAGCCTGAGCGTGACGGCTTGTTCTGCGCCCGCATCTTTGGTCCTACCAAGGACTATGAGTGCTTGTGCGGCAAGTACAAGCGGATGAAATATAAGGGCATTATCTGCGAAAAGTGCGGCGTTGAAGTGACGCTCGCCCGCGTGCGCCGCGAGCGCATGGGCCATATCGAGCTCGCCGCGCCGGTTGCGCATATCTGGTTCTTGAAGTCCTTGCCCTCGCGCATCGCCATGATGCTCGACATGCCGCTGAAGGACATTGAGCGCGTCCTCTATTTCGAACAGTACATCGTCACTGAACCCGGCCTGACGCCGTTGAAGCAGCACCAGTTGCTGACCGAAGACGACTTCATGCGCTATCAAGACGAATTTGGCGATGACAGCTTCTCGGCCGAAATCGGCGCCGAGGCGATCCGCAACCTGTTGATGGGCATCGATCTGCCCGGCGAAGCCGAGCGGCTGCGTGTTGAGCTGGCCGACAATCCGTCGGACATGAAGCAAAAGAAGTACTCCAAGCGGCTGAAAATCATCGAAGCCTTTATGGAGAGCGGCAATCGTCCGGAATGGATGATCATGACGGTTATCCCCGTCATCCCGCCAGAGCTGCGTCCGCTGGTGCCACTTGATGGCGGTCGGTTTGCGACTTCGGATTTGAACGACCTCTATCGCCGCGTCATCAACCGCAACAACCGCTTGAAGCGGCTGATGGAATTGCGGGCGCCCGACATCATCATCCGCAATGAAAAGCGCATGCTGCAAGAAGCCGTCGACGCCTTGTTCGATAATGGTCGTCGGGGTCGGGTGATTACCGGCGCCAATAAGCGTCCGCTTAAGTCCCTGGCCGACATGCTGAAAGGCAAGCAGGGCCGGTTCCGGCAGAACCTGCTCGGCAAGCGGGTCGACTATTCTGGCCGTTCGGTCATCGTGGTGGGTCCGGAATTGAAGCTGCACGAGTGCGGCCTGCCGAAGAAGATGGCCCTCGAACTCTTCAAGCCCTTCATCTATGCGCGTCTCGACGCCAAGGGCCTCTCGGGCACCGTCAAGCAGTCGAAGCGCATGGTTGAGCGCGAGCAGCCGCAGGTGTGGGACGTGCTGGAAGAGGTGATCCGGGAACATCCGGTGATGCTGAACCGCGCACCGACCTTGCACCGCTTGGGCATCCAAGCCTTTGAACCCAAGCTGATCGAGGGCAAGGCGATCCAGCTGCACCCGCTGGTCTGCGCCGCCTTCAATGCCGACTTTGACGGCGACCAAATGGCGGTTCACGTGCCTTTGAGCTTGGAAGCTCAGCTCGAGGCGCGGGTCCTGATGATGTCGACCAACAACATCCTCTCGCCCGCCAATGGCCGCCCGATCATCGTGCCGTCACAAGATATCGTGCTCGGCCTCTATTATCTGTCGCTGGCCAAGGATGGCGAGCCGGGCGAGGGCAAGCTGTTTGCCAATCTCGGCGAAATTGACGCCGCCCTCGATGCGGGCGTGGTCACCCTCCATTCCAAGGTCCGGGCGCGCTTTGCGGAGTCCAACGAAGATGGCGAAGTCATTGCCCGCGTGATCGAAACCACGCCGGGTCGGATGAAGCTCGCCGCGCTGTTGCCGCACCACCCGATGGTCGGACACCGGCTGGTGGCCAAGCCGATGACCAAGAAGGAAATCGGCAATCTGATCGACACGGTCTATCGCCACTGCGGTCAGAAGGCGACGGTCATCTTCGCGGACCAGATCATGGGGCTGGGCTTTAAAGAAGCCGCCAAGGCGGGCATCTCCTTTGGCAAGGACGACATTGTCATCCCGGAAAAAAAGATCTCCATCGTCAATGAAACCCGCAAGCTCGCCGAGGAATATGAGCAACAATATTCCGACGGTCTGATCACCAAGGGTGAGAAGTACAACAAGGTCGTCGACGCCTGGGCCAAGGCCACGGACCGGGTCGCTGACGAAATGATGTTGGAAATCTCGACCAAGAAGATGGACGCTGCCACGGGTCGGGAAAAGGAAATCAACTCCATCTATATGATGGCCCACTCCGGCGCTCGGGGCAGCCAAGCCCAGATGAAGCAGCTTGGCGGCATGCGCGGCCTGATGGCCAAGCCGTCTGGTGAGATCATCGAAACGCCGATCATCTCGAACTTTAAGGAAGGCCTGACCGTGTTGGAGTACTTTAACTCCACCCACGGCGCCCGGAAGGGTCTGGCGGATACGGCCTTGAAGACCGCCAATTCCGGTTATCTGACCCGCCGTCTGGTCGATGTGGCGCAGGATTCGATCGTCACCGAAGAAGACTGCGGCACGACCCGTGGGATCACCTTGCGGGCTGTGGTTGAAGGCGGTGATGTGCTGGTCAGCCTTGGCACCCGGGTGCTTGGGCGCACCACGGCTGAGGACATCAAGCACCCCAATACGGGCGAGGTGATTGCGCCTGCCGATTCCTATCTCGACGAACCGATGGCCGAAGCCATTGAGGCGGCGGGCGTGGCCTCGGTCAAGGTGCGCTCGGTGCTGGTTTGCGAAGCTGAGATCGGCGTCTGCGGTGCCTGCTATGGTCGGGACTTGGCGCGGGGAACCCGGGTCAATATCGGCGAGGCGGTCGGCGTTATTGCCGCCCAGTCGATTGGTGAGCCGGGCACCCAGCTGACCATGCGGACCTTCCACATTGGCGGCACCGCCCAGGTGGCGGAACAGTCCTTCTTCGAGGGCTCAAATGCGGGCGTGATCAAGTTTGTCGGCGCGGCGACCGTCACGGCCACCGATGGCGAGCTTGTGGTGATGAGCCGCAACATGCAGGTCGTCATCCAGGTCGATGGCAAGGATCGCGAGTCCTACAAACTGCCTTACGGCGCACGCTTGAAGGTCAAGGAAGGCGCGACCGTCAAGCGCGGTGATCGCTTGGCCGAGTGGGACCCCTATACCACCCCGATCATCACCGAAGTCGGTGGTCGGGTGAAGTTGGAAGACCTGATCGACGGCTTGTCGGTGCGCGAAGAGGTTGACGAAGCCACAGGCATTGCCAACCGGGTTGTGGCCGACTGGCGGGCGAGCCCACGTGGCTCCGATCTTCGCCCGTCCATGACCGTGACTGAAGATGGCGTGGTCCGGAAGCTGGCCAGCGGCGGTGACGCCCGCTATCCGCTGCCTGTGGGCGCTATTCTCTCGGTTTCCGACGGCGACGAAGCCAAGCCCGGCGACGTGCTGGCCCGCCTGCCAACCGAAGGGGCCAAGACCCGCGACATTACCGGCGGTCTGCCGCGGGTTGCGGAACTGTTTGAAGCCCGTCGTCCAAAGGACTGCGCCATCATCGCCGAAATGTCGGGTCGGGTGGAGTTCGGCAAGGACTATAAGAATAAACGCCGGATTCGTATCACGCCGGAGGATGACGGCGAGGCCGTGGAGTTCTTGATCCCCAAGGGCAAGCACATCGCTGTCCACGATGGCGATTTCATCTCCAAGGGTGAGTATATTATCGACGGTAATCCCGATCCGCACGACATCTTGCGGGTCCAGGGGATCGAGGCGCTGGCCGAATATCTGGTCAACGAAATCCAGGAAGTCTATCGCCTGCAAGGCGTGCCGATCAACGACAAGCATATTGAAGTGATCGTGCGCCAAATGCTGCAAAAGGTGGAAATCATGGAGCCGGGCGATACGGGCCTGATCCGTGGGGACCATCTGGATAAGCCAGACGCTGAACTGGAAAACCGCAAGGCCGAAGCCCGTGGCGGGCGTCCGGCCCTGTTCCAGCCGGTTTTGCTTGGCATTACCAAGGCGAGCTTGCAGACCCGTTCGTTCATCTCGGCGGCGTCGTTCCAAGAAACTACCCGCGTATTGACCGACGCCTCGGTGCACGGTAAGCGCGACACCTTGGAAGGCCTGAAGGAAAACGTCATTGTCGGTCGGTTGATCCCGGCGGGCACAGGCGCCCAACTGCGCTCTCTTCAGCGCATTGCCGCCAAGCGCGACGCGGCACTCGCCACCCATCGCGACGAAGCCCTCGAAAGCTTCCCCGACGATCTGGCAGCCCAAATCGAAGCCGCCGAGGCTGAAGCGGTCAGTTAAGGTCGACGGGGTCCAAGGTGTAAGGCTTAATCCGAAAGGACTGAGCCCCCCCTGGACCCCGGCCTCAATTGGGATGCGCGGTGCCTAGGTAGGCTCCCTTTTTCATCCGCTCATACCGGCGGAGGCCGGTATCCAGAAGGTCCTCCCAACGGTCTGCGGGCCCGGCACTGGACCCCGGCCTACGCCGGGGGGAGCGGCTGAAAGGTATGCTCTCAATTACATCCGCTCATGACCTGCGAAGGCAGGTGTCCACGGGATCCTCCCCACCGTCTGCAGGCCCATCCCTGGACCCCGGCCTACGCCGGGGGGAGCGGCTGAAAGGTTCGTGTTTTCAATATCTTCCGCTCATACCGGCGAAGGCAGGTGGCCAGTAGATCATCCCAACCGTCTGCGGGTCCCATCCCTGGACCCCGGCCTACGCCGGGGGGAGCGGTG
>CAIMFV010000011.1 GCA_903840435.1 uncultured Caulobacterales bacterium | reverse complement strand
CGTCGGCAATCTGGTGGATGCGGACGTGGCCAAGGTCAGCGCCCAGTTGACCGCCCTGCAAACCAAGCAACAGCTTGGCATTCAGGCGCTCTCCATCGCCAACTCGTCCAAGTCGGCGCTGCTCGGCCTGTTCCGCTAGGTCAAAACCAAAAACCCTTCCAACCTCAAGGCGCGCCGAAGGCCCGGCGCGCCTTTTCTTTTTTTGGGCGGTGTTACAGCCGCAATTCCTTCTGATGGCCAAGGCGGCTTCGCCATATGGCCCGTGACGCCCCCCCTCTTCACCTCCCCATTACCCGCTCCAACCTTGACCAAACGCCCAGCTCATCCAGGGCGGGGTTGAGCCAGTTGGTGACGACGCAATAACAGGCGCTATTGGGCGCGCGGTGATGGCGGGCGTGTTGGGCGGGGGATTGCACCAGACCTGCGGCGCGCAGGGTACGCATCACGAGACCCGGCTTCCCCGGCCGGTGGGCCAGTACATGAATTTCACCCGACAGCGTAGCGACCAGGGTCGTGGTGGCCCATAAAACCGAAGGCCCAAGGGTAAAGACCCAGATCCCCGAGATCAGCGCCACCAAGACCCATAGTCCGCGATTGCGCTTCAAAAGGCTGGCGCCGAGAAAGTCGAGCGCGTCGGCGTGGTGCTCGTTATTGGCGCGAATGATCAGCGGCCCAACCACGGGCCAGCTCTCCTTGCCGAACCGGTCCATCACCCAATGCACGATGCCGGTTAGGAGATCGGCAAGCAACCAGCCGACCAGGATTTGCCCGATAGTGTCAAACATCGGCCCCTCCTGAAACAGGGGTCCGGGCGCGCGGGGGCGTGTTCTCTATCAAGCTGTAATGTTTGATCATTTCGGCTCTCCGAAAGGGGCGGGCGTAAGGTCGCTCACCAGCCTGGAGAGAAAAGCGCATAATTGAGCACTGTTCAATAGTTATTTTGAGCATCGCTCAATTATTTCGGGCCCGGCCCCCTACCCGCCCATCTGCGCCCGTAGCGCCGCAACCTCGGCAGGCGTCAGCCGCAAGCCCAGCTTTGAGCGGCGCCAGAGGATGTCTTCGGCGGTGACGGCCCATTCTTCGGTTTGGAGATAGGTCACTTCGCGGGCGGTCAGGCCGTGGCCAAGCTCAGCGCCAAGATCGGCGAGCCCCTTCGCATCACCCAGCACACGCTCAACCCGCGTGCCATAGGCGCGGCAAAGTCGCTGCGCCAAGGCCTCAGGCAAGAAGGGATAGGTGGCGCGGGTCTGATCGACGAACGCCTCAAAGGCCTGACAGGGGAAATCACCCCCCGGCAGGGGTGCGCTACCCGTCCACGACATCTTGTCTGCAAAGGGGGTGAAGCCTTTCAGTTCCGCCACCACGGCCTCAGCCAGCCTGCGGGCGGTGGTGATCTTGCCGCCAAACACCGAAACCACCGGTGCCCCCCCAACGGCGTCGCGCTCAAGCACATAGTCGCGGGTCGCCTCTTCCGGCTTGCCCGAGCCATCATCGAGCAAGGGGCGAACGCCCGCATAGGTCCACACCACATCGGCTGGCGTGATGGGCGCCGCCAAATAGGTGGAGACGGCTTTGCACAAATAGGCGATTTCCTCGTCACTGGCGGCGACCTTGGCGGGATCGTCGCGATAGTCTTGGTCTGTGGTACCGATCAGGGTGAAGTCGCGCTCATAGGGAATGGCGAACACAACGCGCCCATCTGCATTTTGAAAAATATACGCGCGGTCGTGATCAAACAGACGCTTGACCACAATGTGGCTGCCCTTGACGAGGCGGGCCTTAGACGGACTGTTTGAGCCGGTCATGGCCAGGACCTCGCCGACCCAGGGGCCTGCGGTATTGATCAAGATCTTGGCCCGCACCTCTGTCTGCTGATCGCCGGACTGGGTCTTTAGTGTCCAGGCTTCGGCGGTGCGGATCAGGCTTTGGACGCGGGTGCGCGGGTGGATGTGGGCGCCCCGCTCGGCGGCATCTTTGGCGGTCAGCACCACAAGGCGCGAATCCTCGACCCAGGCGTCGGAATATTCAAACCCCTTGACGAAGCCTTTGGCCAGGCCGCGACCCAAGGGGCTTTTCGACAGATCAAGGGTGCGGGTCGCGGGCAGCAGCTTGCGTCCGCCCAAGTGGTCATAAAGAAAAAGGCCAAGTCGCAGCAACCAGGCCGGGCGCAGGCCGCTGTGATGCGGCAAGACGAACCGCAAGGGCCAGATGATGTGCGGGGCCATGGACCAGAGCACTTCGCGCTCCAAAAGCGCCTCACGCACCAGACGAAACTCATAATGCTCAAGATAGCGCAAGCCGCCGTGGATCAACTTGGTCGAGGCGGACGAGGTCGCCCCGGCAAGATCGCCTTGCTCGAACAGGACCACCTTAGCGCCGCGACCGGCCAGATCGCGCGCCACCGAAACGCCATTGATCCCGCCGCCGATAATGGCGACATCGTAAAGTAAGGTATCGGTCGAGGGTGCAAGCATAGCCCTCCATAGCAAGTTCTTGGCGCGGCGCCACTCCATCGACTCAGCCAATCCAGCTTCAAGGTTGGACAAATCCGGGCGTCCTTCCTATCGTTGGCGCACATTCGACAGGAGCCAGATGCGCATGACGACTGACGCGGCCGCCTCGGCGCCAAATCAAGCCAGCGAGCCCGATACAGACGCCTGGTTTTCGTCCAATCCGGTCCTTGCGGATCGATCCTTTTTCGGCCACCCGCGCGGTCTGGCCACGCTGGCCTTCACCGAGGGCTTTATCGCCTTTTCCTATTACGGCATGCAGTCCCTCCTGATGCTCTATATGTTGGGCGCGCTCTTAACACCTGCCCATATCAGTCATGTTTTTGGCTTAAGCGCCTTTCGCCAGGGCCTGTCCTACGTTTATGGGCCACTGGCGGGCCAACCGCTCGCGGCGGCGATTATGGGCGTCTATGCGGCGACCGTGTATGCAACGCCAATTTTGGGCGGACTGTTGGCGGATCGCTGGCTCGGACGCAGCCGCACCATCGTTTTGGGCAGTGTCTTAATGACCTTGGGCCATTTTTTGATGGCCTTTGATGAAAGCTTCTTATTGGCGCTATTTTGCCTTGTTGTCGGCACGGGCTATGCGGGCGGGCTCAAGGCCCAGGTCGGCGGCTTTTATGCCCGCAACGACAACCGCCGCTCTGACGCCTTTCAAATCTATGTCCTTTCGGTGCAACTGGCAGTCATCGTCGCGCCGCTGATCTGCGGCACCTTGGGCGAGAAGGTCGATTGGCGGCTGGGCTTTGGCACCGCAGGCTTTGGCATGCTGATTGGCCTTGTCATCTATCTGGCGGGATTGAAACGGCTGCCGCCCGAACCAGCCCGTCCGATCACAGCTGACCGCGCGGCCCGTCAAAAATTCACCCCGACCGAGCTGAAGACGCTCGCGGTGCTGACCCTGATTATTCCGGTCATGGCGGTGGCGGCCGTTGGCAATATGGAGATCTTCAACGGCTACCTCGCCTGGGGCGCACACGCCTATCAATTGGTCTTCTTTGGTCAGGTCATGCCGGTGAGTTGGCTCCTGTCCATGGACGCCTTTATCTCGACCTTCACCCTGACCGCCTCTGTGGTGTTTTGGCGCTGGCGGGCCAAGCGCGGCAAGGATCCGAACGAAATCACGAAGGTCGCCCTTGGCGCGGCCATCTCTGCACTTGGACCGCTGATCCTGGCGCTGGCATCGTTGCAATTGGTGCACGGCGTCAAGGTCGGGTTGATTTGGGGGCTCGCCTTTCACCTGATCAACAATTTGGGCTTTGCCAATATGTACGGCGTCGGCATGGCGCTGTTTTCCCGCGCCGCGCCGAAACAGTTGGGCGCCACGGTGGTCAATGCCTTTTCCTTGCACCTCTTCTTGGCCAACCTGTTGGTCGGCGGTCTGGCGGGACGGCTCAATCAAATGAGCAATGTGCAGTTTTGGCTCCTTCATGCAGGCCTCATCGCTGCCGCTGCCGTGGTGCTTGCGATCATGGCCCGCCTGTTCCGCAATCTCCTAGCGCCGAGCGCCGGCGATGCCGCGACAGATTCTCGCTGAGGGGACTTGTAATCGATATTTTTTAGATATATCTAATTCATGTCGAAATCATCGACGTGAACCAGAAGGTATGAGAATGAGACTAAAGACAATGGGGCGCGGCTTTCGCGCCCACCTGCACCACATGCGAGACAGCTTTGAGTTTGGCCCCCGAGCCCTGGGAGAGCGCGGCCCCCATGGCCGCGAGCATGGTCACCGCGGACGCGGCGGTGGACGACACGGCGGTCGGGCGCTCGACCATGGCGATCTGCGCCTGTTGATCTTGCACCTGATCCAGGGTCGCCCCAGCCATGGCTATGAGCTGATCAAAGCCATTGATGAGCGCAGCGGCGGCGCCTACAGCCCCTCGCCCGGCGTCATCTATCCAACCCTTGCCTTGCTCGAAGAAACCGCCTGCATCGAGGGGGTCGCCTCCGGGGCGAAGAAGCAGTTCACCTTGACCGAAGAGGGTCGGGTCGAGCTCGAGCGGGCAGCGCCCCAGGTCGCACGCATCTTGGAGCGCTTGGCGGAGGTCAAGGCGCGGTCCGGCGGCGAACCGGCACCGGAAGTCTTGCGGGCGGTCCAGAACCTGCGCGCCGCTTTGCGGGTTCGGCTCGACCGGGGCCCGGTCTCAGCAGATGAGGTGACCAAGATCACCGCACTCCTGGATCAAGCGGCCCAAGCGATTGAGCGGGTTTAGGGCGGACAAGCCAGAGGCGGCGTGGTAAGCAAACTTTAAGAGGCGGCGCCTCAGCGGAGGCTTCCTTGGGCCGATAAACCGCTGGTGGTGCGAACGCCGATCCTGAGGAGACGCCCCATGAAAACTGCACGCACCGCCGCCGCCCTCTTGGCTGCGACCCTTTTTTCCGCCCCGCTCTTGACCGCCAGTCTGGCCCCAAGTCTGGCCGCCGCCCAAGCCCCTGCTGACGCGCTCACCGATCCAACAATGAAGCGCGCCGAGGTGGTGGCATTCCTAGGCTTGAAGCCCGGCGACAAGGTCGCCGACATTGTCGCTGGCCGCTTCGTCCGTGCCTTTAGCCAAGCCGTCGGACCGACAGGCAAGGTCTATGCGGTCGAGCCCGCCGAAGTGGTCAAGGTTCATCCGCAAGTGACGGCTCTGATGCAGGCCCTGAGCGCGAACCCCGACTATGCCAATGTCCAGATGATCACCCAACCGGTCAACGCTTTGGCTCTGCCGACTGGGCTCGACGCGGTCTTTATTCGGCAGAACTACCACGACCTGCACGATAAATTCATGGGCCCGGCCGATGTGCCCGCTTTCAACCGGGCGGTCTTTGCCGCTTTGAAGCCCGGCGGCGTCTTTGTCGTCCTCGACCACGCCGATGCAGCGGGGACGGGATTGAAAGACACCGATACCCTGCACCGCATTGATGTGGCGAGCGTCAAGTCTGAGGTCGAGGCCGCCGGTTTCGTCTTGGATGCGGAAAGCGCCGTCCTCGCCAATCCGGCCGACGATCACAGCAAAAACGTCTTCGATCCGTCGGTGCGGGGCAAGACCGATCAGTTCCTGCTGCGATTTAAAAAGCCTGGCTGATGGTCGGCCTTCCCGTCATCTTCGCCATGGGTCTCCTACAGGCGACGGCGCTGACACCGCCGTCGCCTGCCTATGTGGCGATGGGCAGTTCTTTCGCCGCCGGGCCTAGCATTGGACTGAAGGACCCCGCCGCACCGGCGCCCTGTTGGCGTTCGCGCGACAACTATGCCCAGCAATTGGCCCGCAAGCGTCATCTGAGCTTGGCTGACAGAAGTTGCAGCGGCGCCACCACACCAGACCTCCTGACCCACCGTCAATTTGGCTTGCCGCCGCAGATCGACGGTCTGGGGCCGGAGACGGAACTGGTCACGGTGACCATTGGCGGCAATGACGTGGGCTATATGGCCGATCTCGGCGCCGCCTCTTGCCGCAACGCCTCGCGCGGTGCGTGCCCAACCACCAATGCTGAACCCTTAGAGCCTCGGTTCGTTAAGCTGCGCGCCGACCTGACCGAGCTCGCCCAGGCGGTTCATCACCGTTCGCCCAAGGCGGTGCTGATCTTCGTCAACTATGTGACGCTCCTGCCTGCCCAGGGCGGTTGCCCCGACAAGGCCCCGTTGCAGGCGGCCGAGCTCGGCGAATTTCGCACCCGCTTGGCGCGGATCAATGCCGTAACAGACGAGGTTGCACAGCAAAATGGCGCCCGCGTCTTGCACGCGTCGGATCTGTCGCTCGGCCATGACCTCTGTTCAGCAGCCCCGTGGGTCAATGGCTGGAACACCCATGGCCCTGATGGGACCCGGTGGGCGCCCTATCATCCAAACCTTGCGGCCATGACTGCGATTGCCGAAGCCTTGGATCGGATGTTGAACACACCCTGACCCGCCGGTTGGCGCGGCTTTATTTCTTTAGCCAGGGCTTTGAGGCGCCTGCGGCGATGCCCGACATCTGCTTGGCGCCACTCCGCTCGCGGCCCGGCGGTTTGGGTTTGGCGTCATTTGCCGCCCGCTTCATGCGCAGGGCCCGCGCCATCGGGGTTTCGGCGGATTTCGGATCGGTGGGGTCAGTCATGCCAAAGGCCTATCACATTGCGGGCCGCTGCACACCTTTTCGCCGCGCCGACCGATGCGCGCCCCCTTGCCTTCAGCCCCGCGCTCGCGCCAAGCTGGGCACCCATCCCCCGCTCCGCGTCTTGGAGGCGTTCAGATGACTGAGGACCCTGGACTGTCGGACGAAGCGGTCAGAGCCGCAACCGGGCGCAGCTGGCAGGAATGGAAAGCCTTCCTCGATGCTGGTGGAGCCGCGGACCTCTCCCATGCCAAGATCGTCGAGATGGTTTCCGAGGCGGGTATCGGCAGATGGTGGCGGCAAATGGTGGCGGTAGGGTATGAGCGGATGGTGGGCAAGCGCGCGCCGGGGCAAGCCTGTAACGGCAGTTTTAGCGCCAATGCGAGCCGAACCCTTACCGGCGACAAGGACCAAGCTCTCGCCCTGTGGTGCGCCGCTGTGGAGGGTTTGGAGGAATTTAACGACGCCTTGGCCACGGCCGCACCCCGCCAGTCGCAAACCGAAACCTGGCGCTATTGGCGTCTTGATCTCGAAGACGGCTCCAAGGTTTCTGTGGTGATTTCAGACAAATCCGCAGGCAAGGCCACCATCGCCATCGGACACGACAAGCTCTTGGATGCCGCCGCGAAGACGAAGGCGACCCTCTATTGGAAATCCGTTCTCGCGCGCCTCCCGCAGATCTAGGAATTTGCGGCGATCTTGAAATTAGGCGAGTTGGCTTTCCGTCGAGCCGCGAATAACCAGCTCTACGCCTAGCACCTTTGTCGCGGGCGGATTGGGGTGATCGATCAGGAGTTCCACTGCAGCAGTCGCCATGAGCGAGACCGGCTGACGAATTGTCGTCAGGCGAGGAAAAACGATCTTACTGATCTCGCTATCGTCGAAACCCGCGACCGCTAGCTGGTCGGGCACCACGAGGCCAAGCGTCTGGGCCCGGGACAAGACCCCAAAGGCGATGCCATCGGAAAATGCGAATACGGCCGTCGGAGGATCGGGGTGGGCCAAGAGCGCGTCGAGGCCACTCGCCCCCGTCTGCACCAGGATTTCCAAGGCGGCATTCTTGACCGCCCGGTCCAAGCGCGGGGGCATCTCCGCAACCCGGATCGCATCCCGCTCCGCCCCATTTTTCACCAGGGCGTCGATAAAACTCTCACGCCGAATATGGGTGGCGGCGTGGCTGAAGGGGCCCGACACATAGCCAAATCGGCGATGTCCCATGCGCCATAAATGATCAGCGAGGTCGCTAACCCCCAAGGCATCTTCGGCCCGCACACAGCTGGAGCGCTCGGGTTGGCTCGCGGGGGAGATGCGCACATAGGGCGCCTTCAGTTCGTCGAGGACGCTGAGCAAATCCTGATCATCTGTCTGCGGCGGCAGGAGGATAAACCCATCCAGGCTCACCCGACCCAGCAAACCGAGCATGGCGCTCCGCCGGGGCCGGTCGGCGTGAAGCTGCTCGATCACCAGATGGTAACCGCGTTCCGAACAGGCGCTGGCGGCGCCGGCGACAATCTCGGCGAAATAGGTGCTGGAAAGATATTCCGACAGCAGGCAGAGATTATAGCTACGCTCGCTTTTTAAGGATCGGGCCGCGATGTTGGGCCGAAAATCTAAATCGGCGACGGCCTGCGTCACCCGCGCCGCAACATCAGGGCTAAAATACCCATCGCCATTAATGACCCGTGAGACGGTCTTGCCGGAGACACCCGCCAAGCGCGCCACATCAAGCATGGTGGCCTTACCGTTTCGTCCGGTTCTTTGGAGTGGGGGACGTTCACGCGTCATGGTGGAGTCCAGAAACGGCCGATGTGGCCGGAAACAACTATGGACGGCTTTCTAAGCGGAATTGGATTTCAACGCGATCTTGAAATTATGACAGCGTTGACATGGTGCCTGTCAACCGATATGTCAACGTTGTCATTACGACACATTCGGCCTCTGGGATCACGCACTGCTCAAAGAGCAGGCGCTCAGGGCGCTCTGGGAGGGAACCAAAAATGATAACGCGTACGCGAATCCTATTGTCCGTCTCCGCCTTCGCCCTGTGTGGCCTTGCCCAAACAGCAGCCCAGGCGGCAGATCAGCCGACGGCCACCCTGCAAGAAGTGGTGGTGACGGCCAACCGCACCGAATCCTTGGCCTCAAAGACCCCGATCGCACTGACCGCGGTCACGGGCGATAATCTGAAATCCGACGGCATCACCAACCCGACGACCCTGGCGTCGGTCGTGCCGAACCTTTCCATCGACCGCAGCAATGGTCTGCAAATTACCATCCGGGGCGTGACCTCGACTGACGGCACCGAAAAAGGCGACCCCTCGGCGTCCTTCCTCCTCGACGGCATCTACATTGCCCGTCCGCAAGCCCAGGAAGTGTCCTTCTTCGATATCGACCGGGTGGAAGTCCTGCGCGGACCCCAAGGCACGCTCTATGGCCGCAACACCACGGCGGGCGTGGTTAATGTGATCACCGCCAAGCCGACCTACAATCAGAGCACATCGGTCGATTTCGCCTATGGCGCCTATAATTCCACCCAAGCGACGGCGGTGGTAAACCTCCCGCTCAGCGAGACATTAGCCGTTCGCGCCGCCGTCAATTATGACAGCCGGGATAGCTATATCACCCAGGGTGTCCCTCAAAGCGCAGGGGCTGAGAAGTTCACGGACAATACCTCTGGCCGCCTAAGCGCCTTGTGGAAGCCGACGGACAAGTTGACCGTTTTGGTCAAGGCCGATGCCTCCTCGATCAAGGGCGTCAACCAAGGCGAGGGCGATGTTCAAATCTCGAACTTCTTCAAGACCCCGCTTGCGACGCCCGCAGTGGGGCAACGCGGGGTGGATCCAACCTATCTGAGCCCTTCGTCCTCGGCCGCCTTGACCCGCAACTACGCCTATAATGGTCAGTTGAAAAATGACGACTCGACGTGGGGTGTTTCCGGCGAAGTCACCTATAAGGCGACCGACAACTGGACCCTGACCTATCTGGGCGGCTATCGGAAATATGACCGCGATGATGTCTCTAGCTACTACATCGGCATTGGCTTTCCTGGAAAATTTTCCGGCTCCTATGATGAGCAATCCAACGAAGTGCGACTTGCCTTTGCCAATGACCGATTAAAGGCTCAAACCGGCCTCTATTATTTCCGCGAACATTACGGCATTCGCCTGGACCTGTTCGGGCTCTTGGCGCCAAGCGCGGGTACGGTTGGCTATGATTTCGGCTTCCCGCAAGCCCCCGGCTACGCCCAGTCCTTCGGCGTATTCGGCCAGGGCACCTATTCGCTGACCGACAAGCTGCGGATTACCGCGGGTATCCGGTCCACCGATGACGACAAGGCACGCCACGGCGCCACCATCGCCCACGCGCAATTCTCCGATCCGGTCAATTTCTCCACCACAGATTCGGAAAACAACGCCAAGGTCCAAACCAGCAAGACCACCTGGAAGTTGGGGCTTGAATACGACATCGCGCCGAGCATTCTTGGCTATGCAACGGCGGCCACCGGTTACAAGGCGGGCGGCATGAATGACGGATGTCTCGCGACCTCGGTCAACTGTCATGGATCATCGCTGAGAACGCCTGCGGCACTCTTCTATCAGCCCGAAACCCTAACCAGCTATGAAGTCGGCCTGAAGGGTAAATTCCTCGAAAATACCCTCAGGTTGAACGCTGACTTCTTCCATTACGATTACAATAATCTGCAAATCAGTCAGCTCAGCTATATCTGCGGCGGACCCTGTCAGGTGACCAGCAATGCCGCAGCCGCCACGGTTGACGGTATCGAGTTGGAAGGCGCCTATCTTTTGAACGCCCATAACCGCTTCGATGGGGCGGTGACCTGGACAGACGCCACCTATAAGAAGTGGCTCATTCCGACCGGGCCAAATGCGGCAACGCCTGACTATGTCGACTTCTCCGGCCAGCACCTTGACCGGTCACCAGATTTTACCGTCAGTCTGGGCTATGCCTACACCCAGCCTCTGGCCAATGGCGGCGACGTCGTGGCCGGCGTGCACTTCAAATACACCGACAAATACGCCCTGATCTCCACCGCCATCCGCGCTCAGTTCTGGCAGCCCGGCTATTCATCGACCGACCTGACGCTGACCTATAATGCGCCGGGCCATAAGTGGTACGTGCAGGGCTATGTGAAAAACCTCGAGGACAATGTCGCCGTCACCTATGCCAGTGTCTCCGGAACCAATGGTACGGTCACCACGACCGACCCGCAAACCTATGGCGTCCGCTTCGGCGCCAAGTTCTAGGCCTGCGTTTCGCGCCGAGCGGGGCTTCCTCGCTCGGCGTTTCTGCTTTTCCCTACTCCCCAAACTTGACGGGGCCGTCCGTCCCCTTTGGACGGCCCCGCTTTTCTCTTAGAGAGGCTGTTCCCGTGAAGGTGATGATTTCCCTCCTGGCCCTGACGGTGAGCGCGGGTCTGGCCAAGGCTGATCCTGTCAAGGATATCGATGCCCGCGCTGCGGCGACTGTTTCGGCCATGACGCCGGACGAGCGGCTGCAAGTGCTGCACGGTCCGATGGCCCTGCCCATTTTTGGCTCGAAAGTCCCCGAAGGCGCGGTTCCCGGGGCGGGCTTCATTCCTGGCGTCAAAAGGCTGGGCGTGCCGAACATGACCGAATCCGATGCCAGTCTGGGCGTTGCCTGGGTCGGCGGCCTGCGGGGCGACGGGGCGACTGCGCTGCCGTCAGGCATGGCGCTCGGGGCCACCTGGAATCCTGACATCTTACGGGCTGGTGGCGCGACCATTGGCGCAGAGGCCCGGGCCAAGGGCTTCAATATTCTCTTGGCCGGAGGCTCTAATCTTATCCGAGAACCGCGCGGCGGGCGCACCTTTGAATATTTGTCAGAAGACCCGTTGCTTACCGGAATTTTGGTGGGCGCCTCAATTGACGGTATCCAGTCAAACCATATCGTCTCGACAATCAAACACTTCGCCCTCAACGGACAAGAGTCCGGGCGCAAATTCGATGACGTGAAGATTTCCGATGCTGCCGCCCGCGAAAGCGACCTCTTGGCGTTTGAGATTGGTATTGAAACCGGTCATCCGGGATCGGTCATGTGCTCTTACAACCTCGTCAATGGCGTCAAGGCCTGTGGCAATGATTATCTGCTCAACAAGGTCTTGAAACAGGACTGGGGTTATAAGGGCTGGGTCATGTCCGACTGGGGCGCGCTCGATGGGGTCGCCAATGCCCTCAACGGCCTTGATCAGGAGTCGGGCGATCAGCTTGACCGCCAGCTCTATTTCGGCAAACCCTTGGCCGAGCTCGCCGCCAAAGACCCCAAGGTCGCGGCGCGGGTCTCCGATATGGCCACGCGCATTGTCCGCTCCCTTTATGCGGTGGGCGCAGACGCTAATCCCGCAGCCAAGACCCCGATTGATCTGAAGGCCAATGCCCAAGCCGCAGAGCGGGCCGAAAAGGAAGGCATTGTCCTTCTGCGGAACGTCGATAAGGCCCTGCCCTTGGCGGCAACTGCAAAAAAGATTGTTGTGATTGGCGGATATGCTGACACGGGCGTCTTGTCCGGCGCGGGCTCGTCGCAGGTTCAAGGCGAGGGCGGCCCCGCCCTGTTGCTCAGCAATGGCGGAGCGGGCCCGTTTGCGGCCTTGATGGGCGAGGCCTATCAACGCTCAATTCCCCTCGACGCAATCCGCGCGCAAGCGAAAGGCGCCAAGGTCGTCTACCGTAATGGCCGCTATATTACGGACGCGGTCGAGGCGGCGAAAACCGCCGATGTGGTGATCATCTTTGCCACCCAATGGTCGACCGAAGGCCTTGATCTGCCTGATCTCAGCCTACCGCGCGGACAGGATGCCTTGATCGACGCCGTCGCGTCGGCCAATCCCAAGACCATCGTGGTTTTGGAGAGCGGCAGCCCCGTGGTCATGCCCTGGCTCGCCAAGACAGCCGCTGTGGTTGAGGCGTGGTATCCCGGAATTCGCGGCGGGCAAGCGATTGCCTCCGTCCTCTTTGGTGAAACCACCCCTTCCGGTCGTCTGCCTGTGACCTTCCCGGCCAGCGTCGACCAGTTGCCGCGACCCAAGGTGGATGGCAGCGACTTAGAGCCGGATTTTGGCGGTGAGACAGGCGGCACGGTTGTTCCGGTCAATTATGACATTGAAGGCTCCGACGTCGGCTATCGTTGGTTCGCACGCACCCACGCCACGCCGCTCTTCCCCTTCGGATTTGGCCTCAGCTATACAGAGTTCAAGCGCGAGGGGCTGAAGATCGAAGTCAAGGGAGGTGTAGTGACAGCGCGCGCCAGCCTGCAAAATATTGGATCGCGCCCTGGCGCTGACGTGGCTCAGGTCTACCTCACCAATATGGCAGGCAAGCCAACCGAGCGGCTGGTGGGCTTCGCCAAGGTCGATCTCGCGCCCGGCGAAACCAAGGAGGTGACCATGACCTTGGATCCACGCCTCTTGGCCAATTGGAGCGGTAAGGATTGGGCCGTGAGCGGCGGTCTTTACAGTTTCGCCCTCGGCGCCAATGCGGCAGAGTTGCAAGCACCTGTTTCGGTGAAAATCGCCCCTCGCCACCTCAAACCCTAAGACTGCAGACGAAGGAGAAGGCGCATGAAGCGCTGGTCCAGGCGAACAGAGTTAAGCTTTAGTCTTGGTCTCGCGCTGGCCTTCGCAGGTGGGGTTAGCGCCGCCACGGCTGACCCTGCGCCTCAGGTCAAGACCAGCTTGGGCGCGGTGCGCGGCGTGACTTCCGGAACTGTCGACGCCTTTCTCGGCATTCCGTTCGCCGCGCCACCGGTCGGTCCCTTACGCTGGCGCCCCCCTCAGCCCGGTGCCCCCTGGTCCGGCGTGCGCGACGCAACCGCCTATGGCCATGACTGTATGCAAAAGCCGTTCGCCAGCGACGCAGCCCCCCTGGGAACGACGCCCGACGAAGACTGTTTGGTGGCCAATGTCTGGCGACCTCACGATCCATCTGCCAAGTCGCTGCCGGTTATGGTCTGGATCTATGGCGGCGGCTTCGTCAATGGTGGCTCCTCGCCAGAGGTCTATTCCGGCGCCAAACTCGCTGAATCGGGCGTGGTCCTGGTCAGCTTCAACTATCGCCTCGGCCGTCTTGGCTTTTTCGCCCATCCAGCCCTGCGCCAAGACCATCCAGAAGAGCCAAAGGGCGACTATGCGATTATGGACCAAATCGCTGCCTTGAAGTGGGTGCGCGACAACGCCAAGGCGTTTGGCGGCGACCCGAACAATGTCACGCTTTTTGGGGAATCTGCTGGCGGCGTTTCCGTCCATTTTTTGATGGCGGCGCCCCAAGCGCGCGGCCTGTTTCAAAAGGCCATTATCGAATCGGGTGGGGGGCGTAACAGCGTGCTCGGCGTCCGTGACATGCGCGTCGATAAGGTCGGCGCACCGTCTGCGGAAACGCTGGGCCTTGCCTTTGCCCGTCGTAAGGGCGTGGAGGGCGACGGCGCCGACGCCTTGGCCAAGCTACGGCAACTTCCCGCCGAGCAGATCATTGACGGCTATAATCTCGCCAGCATGTTTACCGGCGGCCCGTCCGACTTTGCCGGTCCCATGGTGGACGGCGAGGTGGTGAAGGAATCGCCCGAGGCGGCCTACCAGGCGCACCATGTGGCCAAGGTTCCGGTTATTGTCGGCGCCAATACTGCCGATATTGGCTTTAGTTTTGCCAAGACCGTGGATGACGCCCTTGCGCCCCTGCATGCGGATCACGCAACGGCCTTGCGCGCCTATGACCCAGAGGGGACAGGCAATCCGACCGCCATTGGAACCCGCGTTTCCATGGATGCAGCGATGATTGAACCGGCGCGGTTTGTAGCCCGGGCCGTCGCCGCGACCGGCGAAGCGGCTTATCAATATCGTTTTGGCTATGTGGCACAAAGCCAACGCGCCAGCTGGGCGTCTGGCGCACCGCATGCAACCGAAATTCCCTATGTGTTCGACACCGTCCGGGCAAAGTATGGAGAGGCCCTGACCGATCAGGACGCGGGTGCGGCAAGGCTGATGAGCGCCTATTGGCTCAATTTTGCCCGCCGTGGCGATCCAAATGGAGCGGGGCTTCCGCCCTGGCCGCGCCATGAGCCAAAGACCGACCAGGTGATGCAACTGTTGCCCGATGGGACGGCACGCAGCGGGACCGATCCGTGGCAAGCCCGCCTTGATCTGACCGCCGCTGCTGCAACCCATTGAACCTGGGCGCGAGGGTGACAGCCCCGCCCTCTCGGAGACGCTGACCAATGACGAGCCCCCACCGGCGACAGCTACTCACGGCAGCGATGGCCTCGGGGATCGGTCTTGGACTGGGTATGCGACAGGCCTCCGCCGCCGTGTCGCGCGGGGTGCAGTTCACCACCAGCTCCGAGTCCCAAAGCTTCGTCGATCGTTCAGCAGACGTCAGTCGGACGCCGCTCGCCAGCTATTTCGATATGGATGTCTTGGTGCGGGACGATATCGCGTTCCAAACCGTGCGAGGATTTGGCGGCTGCTTTAACGAGCTTGGGTGGGTGGCGCTCAGCGCCCTGCCAGCCTCAGAGCGGACGGGCGTTTTGCGCGAATTGTTTGCGCCTGATGTCGGGGCCAGTTTTGGATTTTGCCGCCTGCCCATCGGCGCCACTGACCTGTCGCGCAGCGCCTATTCGCTGAATGACACGCCGGGCGATTTCGCCATGGAGCATTTCTCCATCGCCCGTGATCGCGAAATGCTCATCCCCTTCCTCAAGGCGGCCCTTGGTCAACGCCCAGATATGCAACTGTGGGCCTCGCCCTGGAGCCCACCAGCTTGGATGAAGGCAAATGGGCACTATGCCTGCGCCCGCCCCTATCTGCCGAGCCTGCCAGACAATGGGCTCCCGGCAGACAAGGTTTGCCATGAGGGCGAGAACGCCATGCTGCTCGATGATCGCCATCTCGAAGCCTATGCCCTCTATTTCCGCCGCTTCATCGAGGCCTATCGGGCCGAGGGTCTGCGGATCGGCGCGGTCATGCCGCAAAATGAATTCAACTCCGCCCAGCCCTTTCCGAGTTGCACCTGGACGCCTGAGGGCCTCGCCAAATTTATCCCCAAACTCGGTCGCCAGATGCAGCCCCTGGGCGTCGATCTGATCTTTGGCACGCTTGAGCGCGGCGATGACGGACTGTTTGAAAAGGTCTATGCCGACCCAGAGGCGCGCAAATATATCAAGGGCATAGGCGCGCAGTGGGCCGGTCGCCGGGCGATTTCCTTTTTGCACCACGCCCATCCGGACCTGCCCATCTATCAGTCGGAACAAGAATGTGGCGACGGCGCGAATGATTGGCGTTTCGCCCGATACAGTTTCAGCCTGATGAAAGACTTCTTCCTGGCGGGCGCTGAGGTCTATGACTATTGGAACCTCGCCACACCGACGGGCGGTCTGTCCTCCTGGGGCTGGGCGCAGAATGCTCTGGTGTCGGTCGATCTCAAGACCGGCACGGCCCGGCTTAATCCAGACTACCATGTGCTGAAACAGTTCAGCCACTTCATCAAGCCCGGTGCAAGGCGGGTCGATACCTTGAGTATCAACGGCACCGAAGACCTGGTGGCGTTTCGCAACCCCGATGGCGGATTGGTGGTGGTGTTCCGAAATGCCGGAGCGCGCCCGCAGGCGATCCGGGTCGCGGCCCGCGGCGAGGTCTATGTGGTGACCGCGCCCGCGGACTCGATTGCAACCTTGGTGGTCTAATGCGCTTTTCGATCAGATTGCATCAGATCGGCGCTCTACCGTTTTGAATTTTCGCCTTTCTTTTCCGCCAACCGGTGTCCACTTGGTTGGGAAAGGCTCTAATGCGTCCGGCGGCGTGGATCGGCCTTATCGCCCTGGCGTTCTTGACCGCTCATAGCGTCTGCGCGGCTAGAGTCTGTCAGGATAGGACGGAAGCATATCCGGCGTGGCGAAGGTAATTCGCGCACTCTTGTGAGGTGAACGCGTCGAGCAGCGTACCGACCCGCTGCCATGTGGCCTCGACGGTTCGTTCCTCTGCCTTTCGGACG
>CAIMFV010000010.1 GCA_903840435.1 uncultured Caulobacterales bacterium | reverse complement strand
TTGAAGCAATTTCCCGGATCGAACGGCCCGAGCACCGTAGCTCGGCAAGGATGCACCGCTCTTCAAGGCTGAGTTGGTCGTACCGCTGTCCCATAACAACACCCCATCAAAAAGGTGTTGCACTTCGTTTGAGCATTCGGGTTTCGCTTCAAGGCGTCAGCGACCTGCGCGATGTCCTGCGGTTCGATCCCAGCGTGAGCGCCCATGCCGACGAGGACAGCGGCCAAGGAACCAATGTGGCCATCCGCGGCTTCAGCGCGCGTAACGACCTCTATCGCGACGGACAGCTGGACATCGGTCGCTACTACCGGGACGCCTTTGATTTGGAGACCGTCGAGGTGCTGACCGGTCCATCCTCGGTCCTGTTTGGCCGAGGCTCCACCGGCGGCGCTGTCAACTCTTTGAGCAAGAAACCGGCCCTGCAGGCCTTCCAGACCGCCGACGTCACGGCCGGTACCGATGCCCTGGCCCGAATGACGACGGATCGGAACCTACCCTTGTCTGCAGCCTCGGCTCTAAGGGTCAATGCCATGTTGCATAGCTCGGGAACCGCCGGGCGGGACGAGGTCTATAGCCAGCGGGGCGCCCTTTCGCCCATGATCAGCTTCGGACTTGGAACGCCCACCCAGCTAACGCTCGGGGTTCTCCACCAGTTCGACTGGGGTCGGCCTGACTATGGTGTTCCTTGGCTCGACATCATCAATCCGGTGAAAATCAGTCATCCAGCGGACGGGACCTGGCGGTCTTTCTATGGTTTTAAGAACGACTATTCCCGCGACACTGTCGACATGGCGACCTTTGAGGTTCGCAGTCAGCTCGATAAGACGTGGCAGGTCCGCAATCAACTGCGCTACGCCGTGTTCGACCGCAGCTTCCGCGCCACCGAGCCCGGGGTTGCTGCCTTGGTCCTGCCGGGAACACCGGAAGCGTCCATCTCTGTCGCACGCACGGTGCGAGGCGTGACCTCGACGGAGAGTCTCCTTGATGATCAGGCCAGTCTCTCGGGACGATTTGTCCTATGGGGCATAACGCATAAGTTGGTGCTTGGCGGCGAGACCGGGCACCAGACCTCCAATCCAACGACCTACCGATACGCCAATGTCCCCGGGACAACCCTGATTGACCCCTATGCGGCGACGGCGTTCAGCGGAAGCGTGTCAACCAAGTCGGATGTCCGGTTCTCCGCCGACACGGCTGGCGTCTATCTCGGCGATACTGTGGAATGGGGGAAGGTCTTCGAGGCCGAGGGCGTCGTCCGCTTCGATCGGTTCGCCGCCCATTATGCCAATTCCGTTCCGACGTCCGTTAAGCTTGACCACACGGACAATGAGCCATCCTTTCGCGCCGCCCTGATTTACAAGCCCGCCCAAGCGGCGCGTCTCTATCTCATGTGGGGCACCTCATTCGACCCGTCCGCTGAGGGCCTGTCCCTGAGCGCCTCAAACGCAGATTTGGCCTCGGAGCGAAATCAGACTGTCGAGGCGGGCTGGAAATGGGAATTGCATCGGTCCGCCCTGGTATCCGCCGCCATGTTTCGGACCGTCCAGACTAATTATCGCGAAACTTCGCCGCTGGATCCAACCGTGACGACCTTGGCGGGTACGGCCAGAAGCCAAGGCGTTGAGTTGCTCGCCCAAGGCCGGGTGACGCCGCGTTGGTTAGTGCTCGCTGGCTATACCTATCTCGACGCGCAGATCATTTCCTCAAAGAATGCGGATCTGCGCCAGCCGCTGCAAAATGCTCCCCGGAACAGTGTCCGGCTCTTCTCGACCTATGACCTAACCTCGACGCTTACCATCGGCGGGGCGTTTGACCAGTCTTCAAGCCGCGCGCCCACCTCGTTCCGAGATGCCAACGGTTATCTGCAGCGGATTCCGGGCTTCGCCACTGTATCGGCACTCGCACGCTACCAGGTCCGCGCCGGTGTCAGCCTGCAGCTCAACATTCAGAACGTTTTCGGTGCACACTATTACGACGGCGTCGACGATAATCACGTCAATGTCGGTGCGGCCCGGTCAGCGCATCTCACCTTGTCAGTCCGCGACTAAGGTCTTGCCTTCGCCTCGCCAGTCGAGGACGTGACCACGACTTGGGCGGCAAAGGCCCAGTAGCCATTATCGCGCACCATCATCGGCACGCCGCGCCCCCCGCACGGCCGCATCTCCCGTGGCGCTGGCCGATGGAGCGGGAGAGGGGCGACTGTCCCAGCTGTCCTCAGCGCACAACCGCTCGCCTTACCCGAGGGGGGGGCGGTGCGCCTTATTTCTGCGCCTGCTTCATCAGGGCTGGCGGATAGCGCTCACCTTCGATCTTTACCTTGCCCGCGGCGTCTTCAATCCGCGCGAGGTCGGCTGGCGATAGGGCGATCGAGGCGGCGGCGGTGTTTTCTTCAAGCCGGTGGACCTTGCTGGTCCCAGGGATGGGGACGATCCACGGCTTTTGCGCCATCAACCAGGCCAACGCGACCTGGCCGGGCGTCGCCGCGAGGTCCCGACCAAGCTCGGCCAAGAGCTCGACCAGCGCCCGATTGTGGCGGATGGCGTCGGGCGTGAAACGCGGAATTGTGTTGCGGATGTCGCCGTCACCGAACTCTGCGTTGACGCCAATCGCCCCGGTTAGGATCCTGGGGGCCATCCCAACCCTCAGCAGGCCCGTCCCTGGACCCCGGCCTTCGCCGGGGGGAGCGGTTTTTAGGGAGGTGCTCAATCCCATCCGCTCATACCGGCGCAGGCCAGGACGAGCGGCGGAAAGGTGCGTGTTTTCAATTATATCCGCTCATACCGGCGTAGGCCGGTATCCAGAAGATCATCCCAACTGTCTGCGGGCCACCCCCTGGACCCCGGCCTTCGCCGGGGGGAGCGGTTTTTGGGGAGGTGCTCAATCCTTCCCGCGCATAACTGCGAAGAATTTTTGCGTGCCAAATTTTGAGGGGGTGCGTCGATCAGGCCGGACCGGCAATCCGGGAGGCTTGGGGGGGGGCTGTTCAGGCGCCGGGACCGAGGCCCGACCTGATCGACACTGACCTTATCCTTCGCCCATGCGGCGAGCCGAAGACCGGAATAAGACCATTTCGTGTTGGCGTATTGCAAATCGTCGCAGAACTTCGCGCGCGGCCCGCTCGGTTTCGCGCAAAGGTTCATAGGTCCAGCTATCGATCTTGCCGGAAAAGGGACGGGTGACGCCGGCGGCTTGCAGGGCCTGATGGAAGCGGGCGCGGCGCGGTTGGCCGCCATCCATCGGCAGGAGATAGACCGGTTTGCCGGTGGCGGCCGCCTCGGCGGGCATATTGGCCGAATCTTCGGTGACCAAAATGGCGTCGGCGGCGGCGAGAAAGGCGAAGAACGGATTGTCGCCCGTATCGTCCCAGATCCACCCTGGCAGGTCTTGCAAAGCCTCGGTCAGGATGCGGCGGGCTGGGTTCGGCGTGCGTCGGGAAAAGGTCATCATCAAGGCGCCGCCGCACTCCACCACGGCTTGGCGAATCGTCCGGGCCAACGCCTCAGCCCGAGCCGGTGACAGGCCATAGGCCTTGGCCTTCCCGCCAATCAGAACAGCCACACGGGGATGCGGAAGCTTCGCCACGCGGTCGGCAAATTCAGCCAAGGCCAGATCTAACCGGGCGCTGGTCACCCGGTGGGGCGTACCTAAGATGGGAAAGACATTATCGCCCACCAGCCCATCATGGGAGGGCGGGATAACCAGATCGAACAGGCGACTTGGCCTCAAGGGGTCTTGCAGTTGCACGACAAAGGTCTCGCCCTTCGACCACCGTCGCACGCCGATGGACAGGGGCAAGGAAGCGCGGCCATTACCAATCCAAAGATCCGGCCAGGGGGGCTGAAAGTCCGCGCGGCCGGCGTGCAAAAACCTTGGGCTAGCGGGAAGCAAGCGGGACGGAATCCGCCGCGCCCATCTGGGCCAAAGTAGGCGTTTGACAACGATCTCAGCCGGGCGCAGCTCTGCTATGGCTTCAGCCAGACCCAGGGCTTGATTTTCGATGCCTGCCCGCCCGTCGCTCACCACCCATATGCGCAGAGGCGTGGAGCGGGTCGTGCCGGGTTGGGGCTCAGGCGCGACCGAAGTCAGACCCACTCGACCTTGACGATTTCATAGGCCTTGACGCCCGCAGGCGTTTGCACCTCGAACACGTCGCCCGAAGCCTTGCCGATCATGGCGCGCGCCAGGGGCGAGGTCAGAGACAGCTTGCCGCGTTTGACGTCTGCCTCATGCTCGCCCACCACCTGATAGCGGGCCTCTTCTTCGGTGTCTTCGTCATAGACGGTGACCGTGGCGCCGAACTTGACCTGATTACCCGACAGCTTCGACAGGTCGATGACCTGGGCGCGGCTCATCTTGTCTTCGATCTCGGCGATTCGGCCTTCAATCCAGCCCTGCCGCTCTTTCGCAGCATGGTATTCAGCGTTCTCTGAAAGATCGCCATGGCTTCTCGCCTCAGAGATGGCGGCGATGACAGCCGGTCTCTCCACGGACTTGAGACGCTTTAGTTCTTCGTCGAGGGAGCGATAGCCCTCGGCGGTCATTGGCACTTTTTCCATTGCGGACAGTGAGCTCAGGCGCCCCAGGGGAGGTCGGAAATGATGCGAGGGTTGCGGGCGCGAACAACCGGCGAAAGACAATAGGGAAATCCGATGCGCTGCGCAAGATGGAGGCTTGAAGTCTCCCGCTTCCGCTAAAACGTCCGGTCGTCTTTCTCTCTTATAACAGATGCTTGTCATTTCGCCCAGACCTTGCCTTTAAAGAGCAGGGCGGCGTCGGGTCGCTATGGATGTTGGCGTGACGAACAGTCTTTTTGGCAAGACCATTTTGGCCGCGCCCCATTCCGGTGCTGGCGTCGGGGGCGGCCATGTGATGCGCTGTCTGACCTTGGCCGACGCCTTGACCCAGCGGGGCGCGCAGGTGCGCTTTGCGGTGGGCCCGGAAGGTGTGGCTCTGATGCGCCGTTTTGCAGCGCCATTCGAAGTGTTGCCGTGCCGCTCGGCGGCGGATCTGGGCGTGATCACCGCGACCCAGTCGCCCGACCTCTTGTTGGTCGATTCCTACGCGCTCGACGCGACGATGGAGGCGGTCTGGCGTCGGGTGGTGCGGCGCATTGTGGTGATCGACGATCTGGCCAATCGTCCGCATCGCGCCGACCTGATTATTGACCCAACCTTTGGCCGTTCGGCGGAGGCCTATCGGTCGCTCTGTCCCGGCGCGACCGTGCTGGCCGGACCGCAATATGCGCTGGTCAGACCGGAATTTCGCGCCACCCGACTGGAGCGGCCCGCCAAGGCTTCGGCCCAGATCGACCGAATTTTTCTGTCTTTTGGCCTGTCTGACGTGGCCGGGATTACCGCCCGCGCGGTCAGTTTAACCTTGGCTGAAATTCCCGCCGTCCGCATCGAGGTGGCAGTCAGTGCCGACGCGACCAGCCTGCCCCTTCTGGCAAGTCTGAGCGCCCGAGACCTGCGGGTGCGCCTGCACGTCGACGCCCAGGGGCAAGCAGGGCTGATGCGTGGCGCTGACCTCGCTATTGGCGCCGGCGGCTCCGGAATTTGGGAGCGGGCCAGCGTTGGACTTGCCAATCTGGCCGTGGTGGTGGCGGACAATCAGCGCGAGCTGATCGAACGCTTGGCCGCTGGCGGTTATGTCGAGGCTTGCGATCTTTCCGCCGCCGACTTTGACGATCAATTCCGCGCCGCCCTCGTGAGACTAAGCACGCCCGAGCTGCGCACCGAACGGGGCAATCGTTTAGCGTCCCTGTGTGACGGGCGCGGCCCAGAGCGGGTGGCCGAAGCGATCAGCGGGCTTTTGGCGCAACCAGGCGGGCGGGCTTAAGCCCCTTTTCGGCAAATCGCGCCAAGGCGTCCGCCCGCGCCTGTGGCCAGTCCGCCGCAAGGAGGCCAAGGCCAACCACATCGCGCGGCGTGCCGTCCTTGATCACATGGGCGCGAAACAGCGCCTCACGCACAAAACCGAACCTTTCATGCAGCCGCCAGACGGCCTCATTATCGAGAAATACCTCGCACCAAAGCTTATTCAGCTTCAGGGCGTGAAACACATGGTCAAGCACGGCGAACTCAACCGCCTGCCCTACCCCTTGGCCCCGGGTGCGGGGATCGGCCAGATAATAGGCCCAGTCGCACTTGCGGCAGGCGAGATCGATGCGGGCGAGATTGGCAAGCCCGACCGCCTCCCCCTGCCACAGAATTACCCAATAGGCCCGGTCAGGAAGATGAAGCGCCGCCTGCATGAAGGCGGCATGGGTATCTGGGCTAATTTGGCCCTCGCTATACATATAGGGCGCCACGGCGGGGCTATTGCGCCAGGCGAGCACCTGATCGGCGTCGGCCAAAGCCAGAGGGCGCAACCCGACGCTCACGCCGCTCCTCCTGGAACCTCATGCGGCAAGGCGGCGCCCGGATGGGCGTCTTGCCAAGCGACAATGTCGTCCAAACGAAAATCGGGCTTTCTCGGATAGAGGTCCGCATAGACGGCGGCGACAAAGGCGTAGTCTTCTCGCGTATCGACCGTCCAGCGCCAGCGCAATGCCGGGCTTCGCTGGACTACGCCGATGCGAAACTGGTCGGGGTGGCGATAGAGATAGGGAGTGACGTGCTCGCGATCATAGGGGTCGTGCGTGGTCTGGAAGGCGTGGTCAAAAGCGGAGAAGCGACAGGCCTCGACATCCAAGCCCTTGGGAAAGGTCCAACCCGGCGAGTTGTGGGTATAGTCGAAATCGCCGCCCAGATGGTGGGCGATCACCGCATCAATCACATCCGGATCGGCAAAAGGACAGTCCGCCGTCAAGCGCAAGAAATGCGCAGGCGGCCCAGCAGCCCGTAAGGCGCCGTGATAGCGGGCCATGACGTCATCGAGGTCGCCGCGATAGACCTGCACCCCTAGCCCTTGGCCATAGTCGACGAGAGGATCATCACTGGCATCCGTGCTGGTGGCGAGGACGACACCGTCCAAGCGCTTGGCCCGCTGCAGGCGTTCGATCTGGCGACCGATCATCGGCGCTCCCGCTAAAGGGCGCATGACCTTGCCCGGCAAGCGCCGCGAGCTCATTCTCGCTTGCAGGATGGCCAGCATTGTCTCGCGCCTTTCTGCCTTTCAGCACCCTTTGCGGAAGGTTAAGAGAGCTTGGTTAAGAATTAACAGCGCCCGCTCCCCCCGTCTGGAACCGATCCCGTGACCGAACCCCTTGCCAGCCCAAAGCCGATCTTGATTGGCGATCGACGCGTCGCCCTGGATGCGCCACCCCTGGTCATTGCCGAGCTGTCAGGCAATCACAATGGGGATCTCGACCGCGCCTTGCGGCTGATCGAGGCCTGCGCCAAGGCCGGAGCGGGCGCCGTCAAGCTCCAGACCTACACCGCCGATACCTTGACGATAGACCATGACGGGCCGGGCTTTCGCCTGACCAGCGGCCTTTGGGCCGGTCGCACCTTGCATGATCTCTATAGCGAGGCCTTCACGCCCTATGCTTGGCACGCGCGCCTGTTTCAATGCGCCCGCGATCTCGGCCTGATCGTCTTCTCCTCGCCCTTTGATGAAACAGCGGTCGCGCTGTTAGAGGATCTCGACGCCCCTGCCTTTAAGATTGCCTCGTTTGAGGCAGTTGATCTGCCTTTGATTGCCCGTGCAGCGAGGAGCGGCAAGCCCTTGATCATTTCGACCGGCATGACCTCAGAAGCCGAAATTGGCGAGGCGGTGGCGACGGCGATGGCCGCGGGCGCCGGCGGCGTTGCCCTCCTTCACTGTGTCAGCGCCTATCCGGCCCGTTTCGCCGACGCCAATTTGCGCGCCATCCCCCGGCTGGCAAAGGATTTTGGCTGGGTCAGCGGCCTTTCCGACCATACGCCGGGCACGGCAGCCGCGGTGAGCGCCATTGCCCTGGGCGCAGCTCTGATCGAGAAACACGTCACCCTTGCGCGCGCCGACGGCGGACCAGACGCGGCCTTTAGCCTCGAGCCGGACGAGCTTCGCCGCCTCGTCGCGGATTGCGCCCATGCTTTTGAAGCCTTGGGCGAGGCCGATTATCGACGCGGCGCCACCGAAACCGACAATCGCCAGTTCCGCCGGTCGCTCTATGTGGTCGAAGACATTGCGGCGGGAGCGCTCCTCACCCCTGCCAATATCCGCTCCATCCGCCCGGGCTTTGGCCTGCCGCCTAAACGCCTGCCCGACGTCTTGGGCCGCCGCGCCGCCCGCGATCTAAAGCGCGGCGAGCCACTGGATGAAGGGATGGTGGCTTAAGCGGCGGAAAGGCGCTTCCATTGATCCAAGCGATTGCGACTGCTGAGGTTTCCGAAACTGCCGCCTAAAAAATTGCAGGCCTCATCACGTGAACCTTGAGACCAAGTTGGCGCTTCATCGACGACGCAACCCAAGATAAAGACTTGCGCGCGCCTCCCGGTAATCACTTTGAGAGGCTCCAAGGAAGTTTGGCTGAATTTCATTCGATCCGGATCAACCGGCAATGGCGATTGATTTTTCGCTGGGATGGCGAGCGCGGTGAAGCGAGGAGCCTTTATCTTGATGACCACAGCTATAGGTGAAGGCGCGTAACATGCTGACAACACAGAGAAAGCCCGTGACGGTCGGCGAAATCCTGGTGGAGGAATTTCTGACGCCTATGGGCCTGACCCAGGCGACCTTGGCCGAGGCAATGGGCGTTCAACGCAAACACGTCAACGAGCTTTGCAATAATCGGCGGACCGTGACGGCGGCGACGGCGCTGATCCTAGCTCGCGTTTTTGGCAATAGCGCCGAGTTTTGGCTCAATGTGCAGCGGCGGAACGACCTCTGGGACGCATTGCACAGCCCAAAGTCGAGTGAGCGCATCGCGCGCGCGCGTCCCTTGACACGCGCAGCCTAAATCAATGCAGGGTTAGGCCTCTGGCGAGCCGCTGCGTGAGGGCAGAGTGGCTTAAGGGTCGGAAAGGCCTAGACGACTGCTGAGCGATTGAACCTTGCCCGGGTCGAGGCGGCCGCGCGCTTGACGTTTTCAATCGCCTGTTCCTCCGTCGCGAACAACAGGTGGTCGAGCACGGAGGCGAGGTGGGCGCGCATGGCCGCCCGCGCCCGCGCCGGGTCCCGGGTCGCCAGGGCCGCGACAATAGCCATATGCTCCTCGACCACCGGCCGGACATTGGCGTCGCGGGCCTTGGCGAGCAGCAGCGCCGAATCAGGCGAGGCGGACCGCATCCGCCACAGCTCTTCGATAATGCCGACCATGGCGGTGTTGCGGGTGATTTTGGCGATGGCCAGATGCAGGTCGCGGTCGGCCAGTTCCGCGCCATCGGCACGCTGGTTTTCAACCGCAATCTTGTCGACCAAATCGCGCAGATGCTCGAGATCAGCATCGGTAATATTGGTGGCGGCGAGGGCGGCGGCCTCCCCCTCGATCAAGATGCGCGCCTCGGTCAATTCGAAAGCTGTGACATTAAACCCCGGTGCGTCCCCTGCACCGGGCAGGCGTCGCACATAGGCGCCCGAACCGACCTTAACCTCGACAATGCCCTGCACCTCCAGCGCGATAATCGCTTCGCGCACGGTGGGGCGACTGACCGAAAATTCCACCGCCAGTTCGCGCTCCGGCGGCAAACGGTCACCGAGGGCATAGGCGCCTGCTGCAAATTGGGCGAAGAGTTTGCGCGCCAACTCCTGGTAAAGCCGACCATCGGCGCTGCTGGGCGGTCGCGACGCCTTGGCTTTCACCGCCTTCAGGGCTGAGGGTTTCATGCGACGCGATCCCGGTGGCCTGGATGCAGATTAATGGCCTGACCAATTCATATTAAATTGACAGGCAAATCCGATTTGTCAATCTTGTCGGCGCGCCAAGCGGTTGTCAGATAAAGAGATCTCAGCATGAAAATCCAGTCCGCCAAGGTGATCGTCACCTGTCCGGGGCGCAATTTCGTCACCCTCAAGCTCATCACCGATCAAGGCGTCTATGGCATAGGCGACGCCACCTTGAACGGTCGCGAACTGGCCGTCGTCGCCTATCTTGAGGAACATGTGATCCCCTGCCTGATCGGCATGGACCCTCGGCGGATTGAGGATATTTGGCAGTATTTTTATCGGGGCGCCTATTGGCGGCGCGGGCCCGTCACCATGTCGGCCATCGCCGCTGTCGATACGGCCCTTTGGGATATCAAGGCCAAGATGGCTGGCATGCCGCTTTACGACCTTTTGGGCGGCAAGAGCCGTGAAGGCGTCATGGTCTATGGTCATGCCAATGGGGTTGACCTTGCTGAGACGGTCGACGAGGTCGGGCGCTATATCGACATGGGCTATAAGGCGATCCGCGCCCAGTCTGGCGTGCCGGGTCTGAAAGACGCCTATGGGGTTGGGCGGGGCAAGATGTATTACGAGCCCGCCGACGCCGCCCTCCCCAGCCTGACGATCTGGGACACGCACAAATATCTGAGCTTCGTGCCAAAGCTATTTGAGCGCCTGCGCGAGGTCTATGGGTTTGAGCCGCACCTGCTGCACGATGGCCATCACCGGATGACGCCTTTGGAGGCCGCAGGCTTGGGCAAGGCTCTAGAGCCCTATCGCCTCTTTTGGCTCGAAGATGCAACGCCCGCCGAAAACCAAGAGGCCTTTCGCCTGATCCGCCAGCACACCACCACCCCCTTGGCGGTTGGCGAGGTGTTCAACACCATCTGGGACTGTAAGGACCTGATCCAGAACCAGTTGATCGACTATATTCGCTGCACGGTGGTGCGGGCGGGCGGCATTACCCATTTGCGCCGGATCGCCGATTTAGCGGCGCTCTATCAAATCAAAACCGGTTCCCACGGCGCCACCGACCTTTCGCCTGTGACCATGGGCGCGGCGCTCCATTTCGATAGCTGGGTGCCGAATTTCGGCATTCAGGAATATATGCGCCATACGCCGGAAACCGACGCCGTCTTTCCGCACGCCTATTCCTTTGCGCAAGGCCTACTCTATCCCGGCGAAACGCCCGGCCACGGCGTCGATCTCGACGAGGCGGAGGCGGCCAAATATCCCTACAAGCCCGCCTATCTGCCGGTGGCCCGGTTGGAAGACGGGACCATGTGGAATTGGTGAGCCGCGCCTAGGGTCCAAGGGTCTCGAACAAAAAGGCTGATAAAAAAAGGCGCGCCGATCAAGGACCGGCGCGCCCGATTTGGTTTGGCCGAAGCCTTTAGAAATTGACGGTCAGCTTGGCGCCGACATAGCGCTGCGCGTCACGCGGAACTTGCAGTCGGGTAAAGGATCCGGCTTGCAAGGGGTTCAAGGTGCCCGCCACCGGACCAGTCCCGCCCGGCGTGATGAAGGTGGTGTAGTACTGATCGCCGAGGTTCTTACCGATCAGGGTCAAGCGATACCGGCCATCCTTGGAGGTAAAGGCCATGGTGGCGTCGAACAGGCCGTAAGCCGGTTGGCGCGCCAATTGCGACTGATCGAGGTCGAAATTGATCATGCTGGAATAGGAATAGGTGGCGCTGATCCGCAGATCAAACGGCCAGTTGGCTGGCACTGGCGCGTCATAATTCCCCGTCACATTGAACTTGTTCTTCGGCGCGAAGGGCAGAACCTTGCCATCATGCGCGACGCACTTGGCAAGGCTCAATTGGTTGGAGGTCGTCGGTGATGTCGAATAGATCGAAGCCGCCGCATTGCAATTGTAGGTGACGATATAGGCGTTGTCATAGGTGTAGCCACCATTGAAGGAGAGCGTCGGAGTCGCGCGCCAGACCGCGTTCAACTCCAGGCCCCGCGACCGAACATTCCCCGCATCGCCAAGCGTGACGGTCGTAGACGAAGTCGCCGGGTTGAGCACGAAGGTGTTGGCCTGGAAGTTTGAAAAGTCTTCCCAGAACACATCACCGTTCAATGTCAGACGATGGCCAAAGAATTGCGACTTCGCCCCGATTTCGTAGTTATTCGAGGTTTCTGGCGCGATGGTGCCTTTGTTGATCGTGTTTTCGCTATAGAAATCGTTCAGAGAAGGACCCTTATAGCCCCGCGAATAGGTCGCATAGAGCATTTCATTGCTATTGATTTGGTATTCCAATCCCGCCTTGCCCGATACGCCGTTCTTGTCGGCGCTTTCCGCACCGCTGAAGGAGGGTTGGATACCCGCACCCGCTGGCACCGTCGAAACCCGCGACAGAGAATAGGAGACGTGGTCATGGGAGTACCGCAGGCCACCAATCAGGCGAAGCTGGTCGGTAACATCATAGGTCGCCTGGCCGAAAAGTGCTTGGTTTTCAAATTCCGTGTACCAGGAGGCCGGACCTTGCGCATTGATGATGGTGCTGACACCCGGCGCCGCGCTGCACGGTTTGTAGCCCGTGGCGTCGGCGGCGAGCGTCGATGCGGTGCACTGGGTGACATAGCGGTTAAACCAGTCATTCTCGGTCGTGTACCAGAAGAAGGCGCCCGCCACATATTGCAGCTTGCCGGTATCTGGCGAGGCGATGCGCAACTCTTGTGAGAACTGATTATAGTTCAGCTCGCCATAGTCGGCGTCGGAAATGTCGATACCGTTGGCATAGTTAGCGGCGGTCGCGTGGAAGTCGCCATCGCGGATCTGCTTATTGCGCCAGTTGCGCCAGGCCGAGATCGAGGTGATTTTGAAATTATTCCACCCATAGTCGATCTGGGCCGAAAGGCCACCATTGTCGTCGCGGGTGCCGGGCGTCAGGTTGTCGTCCACCGCCTTTGAGCCCCAAACGGCTTTGACCGGCGCAATGGCGGGCACCAGAATATTGTTGAACGGCGAGGATCCGGGGATGTAGGTGCCGAGCACGTCGGCGCAGCAATTGTCATCGGCCTTCACATAGTCGGCCCGCAAGGTGACCTTCAGGCTGTCATTGAACTGATCGACGATTGCGCCGCGCAGCCCCTCGTGGCGATAGCCATTGGTCATGCGGTTATTATAGGTGTTGAGAATATTGCCTTTAAAATCGCCGTAGATGCCCGAAAGCGAATAGCTGATCTTGTCGGTCACTGGGCCGGACGTATTGAAGTCACCGCGGGTTTCGCCGCCTTCATAAAAGCCAAGCGAGATGTCGCCCGTCTGGCTGGCCGTCGGCCCCTTGGTCAAGATATTGACCACGCCCGCCGAGGCGTTCTTGCCAAACAGGGTCCCTTGCGGACCGGCCAAAACTTCGATGTGGTCGAGATCGGTGAATTCCTGCACCGCCATGCCGGAGCGGCCATAGACGACGCCATCAACGACCGTCGAGACGCTGGGCTCGGCGCCCGAGGAGAAGGATTGCGTGCCGATGCCGCGGACCGAAAGGGTCGAATTTACGTTCGCCGTGCCCTTCTTAAAGGTCAAGGACGGGATGATTTGTTCTAAGGATTCGGCATTGCCGATAGCGTTATTGTTCAATTGATCCTGGGTGGCGACGGCAATGGCCACCGGCACCTTTTGCAGATTTTCAGAGCGCTTTTGCGCCGTCACAATCACCTCGGTGACCGTGGAGTCGTTCGAGGTCGACGCAGCCATCGCAGCACTGGCCGACAGGGCCAAGGCCGAAGCCGCCATCAAGAGCGCGATACGAGATGTCATGGGGTTCATTTGCAACTTTCCGCTTCCCGATACGCCGCGAGATCTACGCCTCGCCGCTGATTTTGGTGGTGAGCTATATGACCAACCTTGTCAGACCAGTGTTTGGTTTGAGCCCGGCCCTGTCAAGCCGCCGGAGGCTTGTGAGGTTAAGTTTGCCGTTCCTGTGAGGAATCTGTCACAGACTGTGCCATGAGAGGCCCAAAACCTGTTGTGTCAGGTCGAAGCTGGCGGCGTTCCTGTGACGGATTTGATGCTCATCCCCCTGGCCACAGCAATGCGCCGCAGGGTGTGGCTTTCGGGGGGTCGAAATTGGTCTGACCTGATTTGCAATTTTGCCCCTAGCGTGGCAGAAGCAAAGGTACGCGAGAGCAGGGGCGCGGAGGTAAATGTCGGTGCGACGACCCCGCCTGATGGGATCAAAGCTCTACCCCTGGGCGGTTGTGGGATTGATCACCCTTGGCGTGGTGATCAACTATCTATCGCGCAACACACTCTCGGTCCTGGCCGCCCAGCTTGAAGTGACGTTACGGTTCGGGGTGCGCGAATATTCCTATATCGTCGCTGCCTTCCAGCTCGCCTATACCGTGATGCAGCCGGTTTGCGGCTACGTGCTGGATCGCTTGGGCGTCCGGCTCGGGTTTGCGCTCTTCGCGCTGCTTTGGTCCGGCGCCGGGCTCGCCCATGCGCTGGCTGGCGGCTGGCAAGCGCTGGCCCTATGTCGCGCAGGCCTCGGCGCCAGCGAAGCCGCGGCCGTGCCCGGCGGCATGAAGGCCATCTCGGAATGGTTTAAAGGCCCAAACCGCTCACAGGCTGTCGGCTGGTTCAATGTTGGCACTTCGTTTGGCGCGATGTTGGCGCCCCCCTTGACGGTTGGACTGACGCTCATTTTTGGCTGGCGGTCGGGTTTTTTGGCCACCGGGGTGATGGGCGTCATTTGGGCCATGGGCTGGTATTGGCTCTACCGTTCCCCGACCGATGCCCCCGCCGCTGCAGCCATTCGGGTCCCCCTCACCCAAGTCTTGGGTCAAAGGCGGTTTTGGGCGCTGGCGATCCCAAGGTTCCTGGCTGAACCTGCTTGGCAGACCTTTACCTTTTGGATCCCGCTCTATTTGGCCTCTGAGCGCCACTGGGACCTGCAGCACATAGCGATCTTTGCCTGGACGCCCTTTTTGGCGGCCGATCTTGGCGGGGTCGCCGGAGGTTATCTGTCCCCCTGGTTGGGACGAAGATTTCACTTTTCCTTGCTGCGCTCGCGGCAAACTGTTGTCGGACTGGCGGCGGTGCTGATGATTGCGCCCGGGCTCATTGGGCTGGTCGCCGACGCCAATATCGCCATTTTGCTGTTCTGTGTCGGGGGCTTCGCCCATCAAATGATCAGCGTCACCCTGAATACCTTGAGCGCTGATCTCTTCGCCTCGGAGCGTCTCGCCGTCGCCAATGGCTGGGTCGGCAGCGCTGGCTGGACGGGGGGATTGCTGTTTTCGCTGCTGATTGGCCAGATCGCCCACGCCGTCGGCTTTGCGCCGCTCTTCGGATGCTTAGGCATCTTTGATCTGATCGGCGTGGTGATTTTGGTTGGGCTTTTGCGCGGTGTGCGCCCCTTGGAGGAGAGCGCCTAATGCGCAACGCCACCCTGGCCGAACCCCCGATCTTTCGGCTCGAAAGCGAAGTCGGCGCCCATCTGACCTTGGCGAGCGATACGACGGCCGTCGCCCATATATTCGTGCTCGAAACCGACATCATCCGCCTTGTGGTGCTGCCACAGGGCCAGTTCCGTCACCCGCGCAGTTGGACGGTGGCGCCGGGACAGGAGGACACGCCTTTAGAGGGGCGCGACCGCTTCGATCTCTCTGGCTTTCGCTGCCCGCCCTTTGCGCTGGACGCCTCCGATCCCCTTCGGCTCAAGGTGGAAACCGACAGGCTTCGACTTGAGATTGCGCTTGAAAACCTTTCCTGTCGCTGGAGCGTGCGCCGCGACGACGCCTGGATCGCCATGGCGGAAGACCGCCCAACCCAGGCCTATAATTTTGGCTGGTGGGGCGAGGCTGTTCGCCACTATTTGCGGCGCGAACCAAGCGAACAGTATTTTGGGCTTGGCGAGCGCTCCGGGGCGCTGAACCGGGCGGGACGGCGGTTTCGCCTCTCCAACCTCGACGCAATGGGCTATGACGCCAAGACGTCCGACCCGCTTTACAAGCATATCCCGTTTTATATTACGAGGCGTCCACACCATCAGGCCGCCATTGGCCTCTTCTATGACACCTTGTCGGACTGCAGCTTCGATTTTGGCTGCGAACATTCCAACTATCACGGGCCTTATCGGAAATTCGACGCCGATCACGGCGATCTTGATCTCTATATGATTGCTGGACCCGAGGTGGGGGAGATTGTCCGACGCTTCACCTGGCTGACCGGCCGACCCATGGCGACGCCCCTGTGGGCGCTTGGCTTTTCCGGCTCGACCATGAGCTATACCGATGCGCCGGATGCAGACGCCCAGATGGCAGGCTTTCTCGACAAGATCACGCAATGGCAGATCCCTTGCCAATCCTTCCACCTCTCCTCGGGCTATACCTCCATCGGCGCGAAGCGTTACGTGTTCACCTGGAACCGCGACAAGTTCCCAGACCCTGAAGCCTTTATTGCAAGATTCAATCAGGCGGGCGTCAAGCTGATCGCCAATATCAAGCCCGCCCTCTTGACCGACCATCCGCAGTACCAGGCGGCGGCCAAGCAAGGCCTCTTCCTGCACGACGCCGAAGGCGCGCCGGTGCTGGAACAGTTCTGGGATTTTCCCGGTTCCTACCTCGATTTCACCAACCCGGCCGCCATCGCCTGGTGGCAGGAGCATGTCCAAACAGCGCTCCTTGACCTCGGCATTGCCGCCACCTGGAACGACAATAACGAATACGAGGTGGAGAACCCCAAGGCCCTGGCCCACGGTTTTGGCCAACCCTTTCCGGCGGCGGAAATGAAGCCGCTGCAAACCCTTTTGATGTTGCGCGCGTCGAAAGTGGCCCAATCTGCCCATGCGCCGGATCGGCCGCCATTTCTGGTGTCACGGGCGGGTGCTGCTGGCATGCAGCGCTATGCGCAAACCTGGTCGGGCGACAATTTCACCTCCTGGGACACCTTGAAGTGGAATATTCCCATGGGGCTTGGCCTGGCGCTCAGCGGCGTTTCCAATTCCGGCCACGATATTGGCGGCTTTGCCGGACCCCGGCCGGAGCCAGAGCTCTTTCTACGCTGGATCGGGTTTGGCGTCTTTCTACCGCGATTTTCCATCCACTCCTGGAACAGCGACCGCACGGTCAATGAGCCTTGGATGTACGAGGACCGAATGGCCGAGGTGCAGGCCCTGATGCGCTTGCGCCAGACCCTCATTCCCTATCTCGCCCACCTGCTCGACCGCTATCGCCAAGAGTTCGAGCCTGTGACGCGGCCCCTCTTTTATGACTTCCCGAACGAAGCGGCCAATTGGGTCGAGGAGACCGATTTCATGCTGGGTTCGGCCGTCCTGGTGGCGCCGGTCATTGAACCGGGGCAGGACCAGCGTCGGGTGCGTTTACCCCTGGGTGCGGACTGGACCGACTATTGGCGTGGCGAGCGCTTTGTCGGCGGGCAAGTGGTCACGGTTCCTGCGCCGCTCGACCGCCCACCGTTTTTCCTGCGTCTTGGCGATCCAAGCGCCGATTACCTCTCCAAGGCGCCCTAAAAGAGCGCCCACACCGCCCGCGCCGCCAAGATCACCAGCATCAGGGTTGAGGTGACAAAGAGGATGAAACGCAGGGCGACAATATTGGCCGTGTTTTGCACCAAGCTGTGGACAACGCGCAGGGCCACATAGGCCCAGGCCAGCACAATATTGATCGGACCCGCCTGGGCGGTCAGGTGCAGATAGATAACAAGCCCATAGAAGATGGTCGGCTGTTCCATCAGGTGGTTGTAATTATCGGCAACCGCCCGCACCCGAGACGGCAGCACGTGCAGGGCGGTTGTATGGGCAGCGCCCTGCGGATCGAACTTGGCCTTCTGCATGGCTGGGATGCGGGTCGCTAACATCCAGGCCCAGACCAGCAAGGACCAGACGACCAGGGCCAAAATAGGGGTTAGGATTGAGTTCACCGACGCGCCTCCCAAGGATTTTCTGACAGACTGGTCCGAAAACGCCCAACTGTCCAATCCAGACGCAGGGGCTCGCCGGCTATGGGAGCATTTTAATCCCGCCAGCGGGCCTTATCGCGATAGGGATCGGCCGGATAGACGCCTAGGATTTCGATGCGCTCAGAGAAAAAGCCGAGCTCCTCTAGGGCAAGCGTCAAGTTCGCATCTTCTGGACGCCCCTCGACATCGGCGAAAAACACCGTCGCCGTAAAAGCGCCGCCCTCCATATAGCTTTCCAGCTTGGTCATATTGACGCCGTTGGTCGCAAAGCCGCCGAGCGCCTTATAGAGGGCCGCCGGAACGTTCCGTACCCGAAAGACGAAGCTGGTGACGCAAGGGGCGTCCTTGGGCGGCGGCACAGGCGAGGGGTCAGCGGTCATGACAAAGAAGCGCGTCGTATTATGGTGTTCGTCTTCAATGTCGCGCTTGACGATGTCGAGGCCGTAAAGCTCTGCGGCCAGTGCGGGCGCAATGGCCGCTCGCCGGGGGTCAGGATGGTCGGCCAAGGCCCGCGCCGCGCCCGCCGTATCGGAGGCGATCTCGGCCCTTAACCCCAACTCTCGAATGGCCTTGCGACATTGGCCAAGCGCCATGACGTGGCTGGCGACCGTCTCCACCGCTTCCAGCTTGACGCCCTTATTGACCATCAGCTGAAACCGGATGGGCTTGAACCGCTCGCCAATGATTTTCAGGCCTGAATTTGGCAAGAGGTGATGCACATCTCCGACCCGTCCGGCGATGGAGTTTTCCACCGGAATGAGCGCCAGGGCGCAGGCCCGCGAGCGGACCGCCTCAAAGGCGTCCTCGAAGGTGGCGCAAGGCGTGGCTTCGTGATCCGGAAAGTGTTCGCGGCACGCCTCGTCGCTATTGGCGCCAAGCTCTCCCTGGAAGGCGATTCTCGGCTTGGCGGCGGGAAGTTTGCTCATAGGCGGCGCTTTTCGGCTTCGCGCCGGGCGGCGTCAAGATCAGCTTCTGTATCGACCGACAGGGGCGCGTCGGCAATCACGGCCGCATCGATACGCAAGCCAAGTTCCAACGCCCGCAATTGTTCGAGCTTTTCGCGCAATTCCAAAGGCGAAGGTTTGGCTTCAGTAAACCGGCGCAAGGCGTCGCGTCTGTAACCATAGAGCCCGACATGACGCCAGACGGGCCCGTCGCCATAGAGGGTTGAGCGGGTGAAATAGAGGCACCGTCCCGCATTGCCGTCCGGATCAAGGCTCAGTATCGCCTTGACCACATCAGGATTGGTGCGGTCGGCTATGGCGTGCTCAGGGGCAACCACTGTGGCAATGTCGCACGGCGACGCCTGCAACCGCTCCGCGCAGGCCGAGATTGCCTCGGTCGAGACAAAGGGCATATCGCCTTGCAAATTGATCACGGCCTCAACGGCGCCTTGTGGATCAAGCGCGTGCAAGGCGGCATGGATCCGGTCAGACCCGGAAGGCAGATCGGGATCGGTCATGACGGCCTCACCGCCCGCTGCCACCACGGCAGCGACGATGTCGGCATCGCCCGCCGCAACCGCAACCTGACCAACACCCGCCGCCATGGCTTGACGCCAAACCCGGACGATCATCGCCACGCCGCCAATGTCAGCCAGGGGCTTTCCCGGCAACCGCGTGGCGGCGAGGCGGGCTGGAATCAGCACAAGGGTCTTCATCGGGCACGCACCGTCCTTGAAGCGAAAAAATGCGCAAGCTGGGCGACTTTAGTCCTGTTGTCGCGGCGAACTCGCACGGGAAGAGTTGCGTGAGCGGCGGTAGCGTGCCAGAGACGCCCATGCAAGAGCGGGTGGGTCCGCCACCGTCGTGGTTTGCGGCGCGAGGCGGAGTTTCCCGGTCAAAGGTGTCAAACAGCGGCAAGTCTTAAACTCCTTTAAGACCTGCGCGATAGGGCTCATGGGGCGACATGAAAGACGAACTTCGCTGGAACAAGATCTTCGGCGCAATCCTAGGCGCGGCCCTGCTGCTCCTTTTTGTCCGCGTCGGGGCGGAAATGTTGTTCGCACCGCCGAAGCTTGCCAAGCCTGGCTATGCCATTGCGGTGAATACCGGCCCCGCCGCGCCGACGGCGGAAGCCGCTGACACGCCGCCAGATTGGGGAACCGAGCTTGCCAAGGCCGATGTCGCGGCGGGCGCGGCGGTCTCGCAAAAATGCGCCTCGTGCCACAACTTCGCCAATGGCGGGCCCAACCAAACCGGACCCAATCTTTGGGGTGTGATCGGCCGCAAGCCCGGTAGCCATGACGGCTTTGCCTATTCGCAAGCCATGACCGATTTTGGCGGCAAGACGCCTGTCTGGGACTACCAGCACGTCTATGAATTTCTGTCCGGTCCGCAGGCCTATATTTCGGGCACGAAAATGTCGTTCGTCGGCCTGAAACAACGCCAAGACCGGCTGAACCTGATCGCGTGGTTGCGCCAGCAAAGCTCCAGCCCGGTCGCCATTCCCGCCGCCAAGCCCTAAAGACGTCCCCCGTCGCAGCTGATGTTTGAAAAGGCGAGGCCTTCTAAAGGCTGGGGTTTGCAAAGGACATAGGCAGATGCGGGTTTCCGAGGCCGTAGCGCGTCGCTATTCAGCCCGGGCGTTTTTACCGCAACCTGTGGCGCGCGAAACCGTCGCGGGGATTGTCAGTGCCGCCCTGCGCGCCCCGTCTGGCGGCAATCTCCAGCCCTGGAAGCTGCAGGCCCTGACCGGAGCGCCTTTGCAGGCCCTGTTGGACGAGGTGGCGGACAAGCTGGCCTCAGGCCACTTTGGCGAACCGCCAGACTATGAGGTCTATCCGAAAAACCTCTTCGAGCCCTATCGTAGCCGTCGCTTTCAAACCGGCGAAGACCTTTATGCCAGTCTTGCGATTGGCCGGGAGGAAAAGGCCAAGCGGCTTTCGCAGTTCGCCGCCAATTTCCGCCTGTTCGGCGCGCCGGTCGGTCTGTTTGTCTCGCTGGATCGGCGCATGGGACCGCCCCAATGGTCAGACCTTGGCATGTTCTTGCAAACCTTGATGTTGCTTGCGGTTGAGGCAGGCCTCGACACCTGCGCCCAAGAGGCCTGGTCCCAGTTTCCGCAAACCCTCGCCAAGCATCTTGATCTGGCCGAAAACGACATGGTTTTTTGTGGGGTGGCGCTTGGCTATGCCGACCCCGACCATCCAATCAACCAATGGCGCACCCGCCGCGCTGCCCTCGACGAGGTCGCAATCTTCCGGGGCTTTTGACCCCCCGCTGCAAGCCGTGCAGGCTATTTCACCGCCGGTTGGGCGGCGAGGCTGCGAAAATCCACATCGGTATCAGCGGCCAAATAGGCAAAGCTCACCCAAGCCGCAACGGCCTTGTCCAGCGAAGCGGGTTTGACCTTATCCAAGGTGTCTTCGGCACTGTGGTGCAGATCGAAATAGTGGGTGCCGTCCTGCGCTAACTCCGCCACCGGGGTCGCCTTGAGGGCTTCAAGGTCAGCGCCGCCGTCGCGCGGAAGCTTGGCTGAAATTTCGATGCCAAGCGGCGCAACGATCTTGGCAAAGCTGAGGCCCCAAGCCGATCCGGCCGCATTTTTGGGCAGGGAGATGGCATAGACTGGTTCGGCGCCGAAATCACACTCAGAGGCAATGACATGGTGCGGTTCGTCGGCGGCGTGGACGCTGGCAAAGGCCTGCGCCGCCTTACCGATTTCTTCGGCGCCAAACATCACCACGCGAATCGTCCGACGCGGATGGCGAGGCAGGTCCTGAATAAGCTTGGCGGCAGCTGTGGTGATGGCGACGCCCGCCCCATCATCAATCGCACCTGTGCCGAGGTCCCAGCTATCCAAATGCCCGCCGATCAAGACGATCTCGTCGGGACGCTCCGACCCCACAACATCGCCGACCACGGTCTCGGCGGTGGCGCCGACCCGAACCGTCGGGGTCAAGACCATTTTCAGACGCAAGGGCGCGCCACGGTCGGCAAGCCGCCCGATCTGCTCAGCGTCGATCACCGACAGGGCCGCAGCCGGTATCTTGCCACCCGAGGCGCCGCCGCCAGCAAATTCGGGCATATAGACCATGGTGCCCGTATGGGGGGCACGGTTCTCATTGGTGGCCAATGACCGCATCAAATAGCCGACCGCGCCGCGCTTGGCGGCCTCAGAGGCGCCTTGACCGCGAATTCGGTAATTGAGGCCATAGCCTGCGCCGTCCCGGCCGCCGGGCATGGGCTGGATGACCACGGCAATCTTTCCCGTCAGCGCGCCGGGCTTTGCGTCCAAAAGCGCCTGATAGGTGCGAAAGACCACCGCATCGGCTTCAATCCCGTCCGGTGGCGTGGCAACTGAACCGCCCAGGGCTGTGACCACCAACCGCTGCGGCGACGCCCCAACGATTTCCGCCCGCTCTTCGCCGCGAGTCCAGCCGGGCACAGCGAAGGTTTCGGTATGCACATTGGCAAGACCCACGGCCTTGAAGGTCGCCACACCCCAGGCCGCAGCGCGATGCTCGGCGTCCGACCCGGCCAATCGCGGGCCGATCTCGGTGGTCAGGGTCTCCAACAGGGAATAGGCCGCACTTCCTGCCAGCGCCTTGTCTCGCAGAGCTTCGGTGGTTGAGACAACCAACGCAGACGGCGCCGATTGGGCAAGCGCCAAGGGGGAAGCGAAAACAAGCAACGCCGCGCTGAGGCTGGCGGCGGTTAAGGTCTTTGTCACGGCGAGAAGTCCTCTGAAGACGGCGAAACGACCATGGCCTGAAACCTTGACGGCATTCAAGGGGCGATGGTCAAGCGGTCGTCGGGGGCGGCCTCCGCCAAAAATTTAAGCAGGTCGTCGCGAGCCAGCGCCACACAGCCCTCGGTCGGGCTCAGGTGTGAGCGCCAGATATGCAGAAAGATCGCCGAGCCCAAGGGACTGACCGGCGGGTCATCATTGTGCCCAAGCACCACGATAAGGTCATAGACCGCATCCTCGCGCCATAACCTCTCGGCGCTGGCGGGATACGGCAAATCGACAAGCCGGTTATAGGCCGGATCGCCCGGCGCATCGCACCAGCCGTCTTGTGGCGTTAAGGCCTTGACCGGTAGTCGCGTCAGCGGCGGTGGCCCGCGATCGGGTCGAAAGAAGACGCGTCGCAAAGCATAGGCGCCAAAGGGCGAGGCCCCGTCCCCCTCACGCTTGTCGGCGGCTGGACATCCGCCACTTCGTCCAAGGACACAGGCCGTCGTCCAGGTCGGCGCGACAAAGCGGCCGTCGCTATAGGCTGTGAAATCCACCATCTCGACGCGCTCTCCCTTGGCGATCGCAGCACTTCGGTGCACAAAGGGGCATGGCCCATCATACCCTGCTCATTATTGACGACGACGACGATCTCCGCGAGGCCTTGGCCGAACAATTGGCGCTTGAGGCGGACTTTCGTGTCGAAACCTGTTCAACCCTGACATCGGGTTTGGAAGCGGCGCGACGCGGTGCGCCGGACCTCATTCTGATGGATGTGGACCTGCCTGACGGCGATGGTCGCGACGGCTGTGCCACCTTGCGAGCAGCGGGGGTGGCGACGCCTGTGATCTTGCTGACCGCGGCGGCAGAAGATCAAGACGCCATTCGCGGTCTCGACAGTGGCGCCGATGACTATGTGACAAAGCCTTTCCGCTTTGCCGTCTTAGCGGCCCGCATCCGGGCCCATTTACGCGCCCACGAACAATCGGAAAATGCCGTCTTCCACATTGGGCCCTATGAGTTTCGTCCGGCGCAAAAACTCTTGCTTGACGCCAAGCAGAAGAAGATCCGGCTGACTGAAAAAGAGACCGCGATCTTGAAATATCTCTACCGCGCGCCCGACCGGTTCGCCAACCGCGAGGCGCTGCTGGCCGAGGTTTGGGGCTATAATGCTGGCGTCACCACCCACACCCTCGAAACCCACATCTATCGCCTGCGGCAAAAGATCGAGCCAGACCCAACGACTTCGCGCATCCTCGTCACTGAGGCTGGCGGCTATAAGCTGGTGGTTTAGGGCGTAGGTTCATTGGCGAAGGCCGCCACATCGGCGATCAGGCCCGCGACGGCGGTTTCGACGATCCGGCGCCCCCCTTCCGGCGAGGCCAGAGCCGGGTGGGAGCCCATGCGACCATCGGGATACCGGGCGCGAAAGTCGGACGCTTCACGAATGGGGCCGGTCGGGGCGATTTCTGGCGCATAGTTGGCGGTCTTGATCGCGTCAGGATAGGCAAATTGGGTTACCGCGATTTCCGACGGCGTGGCATGGCTGCCATGGCCCTTCGGATAGAGCTCTTCGCAAAGCTTGGCCACGCCGGGCAGGTCCCACCAATTTTTCAGCTTCAGGGCAAAGCCGCGCTTCTCTCCGCGCCAACTGGCTTCGCTATAGATTTCCGAGAAGGCCGCCTCGATGGTGGCGACATTGCCGCCGTGGCCATTGAGGAAATAGATGCGCGTCAAGCCATGGCCCGCCAAGCTGATCGACCAGTCGCGCAGGGCTGCGATCATCGTTGAAGGACGCAGCGAGATCGATCCTGGAAACCCCAGATGGTGCTGCGCCATCCCGACATTAAAGGTCGGCCCCACCAGAAGGTCGCCTTTAGCATGGGCGGCATGGGCGATGATTTCGGGACACATCCAATCGGTGCCCAATAGACCCGTCGGTCCGTGTTGCTCGTTGGAGCCAATCGGGATGACCACTGCGGGCGAGGCCTTGATGCGGGCCTCGAGCTCAGGCCATGTCGACCAAGATAAGCGCATTAAAAATCCACCGCCAAACCCTTATGTTCCCAGTCGCCATAACGGGTTGGCTCCGGTCCTGGCGGTCCGCCCTGCTCAGCACGGGTCTCGGCTTCGCGCTGCGTCCGCCTGCGCGCCTCAGCTTCGGCCAATGCCCGCTGGGCGGCAGGCGCCACGACGCGTTCAGGGCTGGCAGCGTTTTCTTCATCCGACATGGCCCCAACATAGGACGCCGACGTCCTCCTGACTAGAGGCAGTGGGCCAAGGCGAAGGCGGGGCAAGACGCAAGGCCTTGCCAAGGTCGTCGCCATGGGGCAGGCCTTATTCTGTGAAGACCCAGAGCCCCGCCCCCACCAAAACACCCGATCACGCCGCACCTGACCCGGCCTCCCCTCCAGAGCTTGGATTGGACGCCCGACGCGCGGCCATGGTGGTGGTCGATCAGGCGCTTGCCAAACGCGGTGGCTTTGAGCAGGCCCTGAACGAGCCGCCGTTTTCGCGTCTCGCCGGGTCAGACCGCGCCTTTGCCCGCCACCTGGCCTCGTCCACATTGCGGGGCCTGGGTGCGATCGATCACCTGCTCGACAAAAAACTCACCTCACCGCCGCCACCGGCGATCCGCAGCGTCTTGCGTCTGGGTGCGGCCCAGATCCTGTTTGGACTGGCGCCCGCCTTTGCCGCCGTTTCAACCTCGCTGGCCTTGGTGGAAGGCCAAGTCAGTTTGGCGCGCTTTAAGGGCCTGATAAATGCGGTCTTGCGAGGTCTCGACCGAGAGGGCGGCGCGGGTCTACTCGATACCCTTGATCCGGAGACCTTCGCGCCAAGCTGGTTGGTTGCGCGCTGGCGGGCCCATTATGGGATGGACCGGGCGCGCGGCCTGTGCGCCGCCATCCGGCTGGCGCCGCCGACCGATCTAACGCCCCGCGACCCAACCGCCGCCGCTGCCATCGCCGCAGACCTCGACGGCACCGTCCTCCCTACGGGGTCAGTGCGCACCCATAGACGGGGCGAGGTCAAGGATTGGCCCGGCTATCTGGAGGGGGGCTGGTGGGTTCAGGACGTGGCCGCCGCCCTACCTGCGCGCCTTTTGCAATTGCAGGCGCTTGAGACCGCCCTCGACATGTGTGCGGCTCCGGGGGGGAAGACCTTGCAAATGGCCGCCGCTGGCGCCGCTGTCACCGCCGCGGATCGCTCGGCGAAGCGTTTACGTCGGGTGCAAGACAATCTTGACCGGGCGCAACTGACCGCCCAACTGGTGACGGCGGACGGTGAAACCTGGTCGTTTGACACCGAATTTGACGCGGTTTTGCTCGACGCGCCCTGTTCGTCCACCGGCACATTTCGCCGCCATCCCGATGTTTTGTGGGTGACCCGACCCGGTGATATCGCCGCCCTTGCCGAGGTGCAGGCAAGGCTTCTCGATGGTGCGGCCCGGGCCGTGCGACCGGGCGGGCGGCTGGTTTATAGCGTCTGCTCCCTCGAACCTGAGGAGGGCGAACAGCAGATCGCTGACTTTCTGCTGCGACACCCCGATTTCGTCCGCGCACCGATTGATGCAAAGGCCTTCGCCCTCGCCCCTGAGGCGGTGTCAGCGATGGGCGAGGTGCGGCTGACACCGATCTTGAGCGAAAGTCCCCCAGGCGGCCAGGATGGCTTTTTCGCCGCCCGTCTTATTCGCCAAACTTCTGCACCGACTGCGCCCTGATCCGGCCACGGTTTGCACCTAGGGCAGTCAGACCTATTCAGCTTGCGTTCAGCCGCCTTGCGTCAAAGTCCCGTAAACCTGCGCGTGGCGCGCGTGCGTTTTAAGGAGAGAGTGATGGTCACCATCCGACCAGGACGCGGGCTGATTGTGGCCCTCGCCACCTTTAGCTTTGCAGCGCTCAGCGGCTGCGCTGAACAGATTGGACCCGACGCCTATGCCCCTTATGAGGCGGGAGTGGCCGCCCATGTCGAGGAAGGTTCGATTGTCGGCTCGCGGCCGGTGAGCATGGCAAGTCCGCCCACAGGCGCAGGCGCGGTGATTGGCGGCGTCACGGGCGCCGTGGTGGGCGGCTCCATCGGCGAACACCGCGACCGAGGCGCGGGAAGTCTGGTTGGCGCGCTGGCAGGGGCCCTTGTCGGCTCAGCCATCGAACGGGATCAGGCCCACCAAACCGGCTTTGCCTATACGGTTCGAATTCGTAGAACCGGCGAGTTGATCGAGGTCGCTCAGGCTGACCTCAACCCCATTCCCAACGGCGTTGCGGTCAGCGTTAGCTATGGCGCGCGGGTGCGCATCACTCCGCTCGCACCGCCACCGGGCTTGGAACCTGCCCCGTCGCCCAGCCCTTCGGCTGCTGCTCCGCCACCGCCGCCGGCCCACTAATCGGTCAACAGCGCGACGGTTCGGCACATACCCTTGCCAGTCAAAGGGTGGGGGGCTATCCCAGGACGATGACCGGTTCTGTCTTAATTGCACCCTCGCTGCTTGCCGCCGATTTCGCCCGCCTCGGCGAGGAGGTGCGCGCTGTCAGCGCTGCGGGCGCCGATTGGCTGCATATCGATGTGATGGACGGCCACTTCGTCCCCAATATCACGCTCGGTCCGGATGTGGTCAAAGCCTTGCGCCCCCACAGCGCCCTGCCCTTTGACGTCCACCTGATGATCGCGCCCGCCGACCCCTATCTCGAAGCCTTTCGCGAGGCCGGGGCGGATCTGATCAGCATTCACCCCGAGGCGGGACCGCATCTGAACCGCAGCCTGAAGCGAATTCGCAGTCTCGGCGCCAAGGCGGGCGTTGTGTTCAACCCCTCAACTTCGCCAGACGTGATCGCCTACATGCTCGACGATATTGATCTGATCTTGGTCATGTCGATCAATCCAGGGTTTGGTGGCCAGAGCTTTATGAGCTCGCAACTGCGCAAAATCACGCGCCTGCGCGAAATGGCCGATCAGGCGGGGCGAAGCGATATCGTGATTGAGGTGGACGGCGGCGTGGCGCCTGAGACCGCCAAGGCCTGCATCAGCGCGGGCGCAAATGCCTTAGTCGCAGGAACAGCCGTCTTTCGCGGCGGCCCTGCGGCCTATGCGACGAATATTGCCGCCTTGCGGGGTGCATCAGGGGGTGCATCGGGGGGTGCATCAGGGGACTAGAGCCTCGTTCCCAAGCTGGCTTCCGGTTTTGGATGAAAAAGGCTCGACTTAATCAATGACATGATCTGATTTGGCTGGGGAAAATCAGATCATGTTTCGGTCGCGCGAGCGGGGTGGTGGCATAAGGGCCAACCCTTCCGACTGGCGCCTTGAAGGAGACGCGTTTGACGGCAAGCCTGGCCACGCGGTTAGGACGGGTGCAGAGGTCCGCGCTCGACAGCGCGCTCCTGCGTGCCCTGACATCGGTGCGCCTCGGACTTGAGATTTGCGCCGTTTCGGTGCGCGACCGGCTGTTTGCCGAGGTATCAGCCCGAGGCATCTATGATCGCCTGCTCAGTCGCTCAAAGGCCGTACGCCTCGCCAGCCAGCCGCAAGACTTTCGCCCCAGCCGTCAAGATTTGGGCGCAGATGTGCTGGCCGGGCGGCTGAGTTTCTTTGGCCAAACCCTGGACAGCGGATTGGGTGGCGATCCCTGGGACATGGCCAGTCCAAGCCAAGCCTTTGCCGCCGCCTTGCACAGCTTCCATTTCTTGCCCCACCTGATGGCGACGGGGGAGGCAGGCGCCGAAGAGGCCTTGCGCCTAATCAATGCCTGGCAAGCTGAGTTCCAAAAGGTTAGCCCCTTTGTCTGGGACGGCGAGGTTTTGGAGCGACGGGCCTATAATCTCGTTTGCGCCGCGGGCGCCTTATCGCGAAGTGCATCAGAGCTCGAAAACCGAAGGCTGTGCGACCTCCTCGCCCGCTCAGCCCGGCGCCTGATGCAGCTTGCGCGAGACCCCTCTCGCCGCGCGGATCGCTTAATTGTCGCGGCCATTATTGGCGCCGCCCTGGCGCCGCCAATTGGGCGTAAGATCTTGAAAAAGGCCTTGGCGCAACTTGAACCGGCGCTGGCCGAGAGCCGCTCAGGTGAGGGCGGGCTAAAATCACGCTCGCCGGAAGCGGCGCTTGAGCGGCTCTATGACCTCATGACGCTGGATGACGCGCTTGGCCAACATGGGCGCGCCTTAAGCGGGGCCACGCGCGAGGCCTTTGATGATCTTGGCGCCGCCGTCAGGTTCTACCGCCTGAGCGATAAGCGGCTTTGCACCTTTCAAGGCGGCGGGCCGAGCACGGTTGCAGGCGTGACAGCGGCGTTGAACCTCATTCCCGAGCCCGATCCCAAAGGGCCACCGATGGAAAGTTTCGGCGGATTTGAGCGTCTGATCGGCGGATCGTTCGAAATCATGGCCGATGCCGCTCCCCCGGGCGCGGGCGCGTTTTCGACCCTGGCTTGCGCCCAACCGCTCGCCTTGGAAATCCTCTGCCGAGGGGACCGGTTGATTACCAATTGCGGTTGGAGTCCCGGCGGCCGGACGCCTGCGGCCTTCCGGTTGACCGATGCGGGCTCAACCCTTTGCATCCACCCTGCCTCGGTCGGACGACTTCTCAATGGCAGCGCTGCGGCGACGCTTGGGCAAAGACTGATTGCCGCGGCGCCGAACGTCTTGGTCGAGCGCCATCGGCATCCAGAGGGCATACTCCTGGTCATGGCCCATGACGGTTGGGCGGACAGCTTTGGGTGGATTCACGAACGTCGGGTCTATCTGGACCTGGTGCGCGATGAGGTGCGCGGGGAAGATCGGTTGACGCCCGCCGTGAAGCGCGCCCGACAAAGGCCCCTGCCCTTTCACCTCCACTTTCATCTGACCCCCGAGACGCAGGTCTCGATGGCGCGGGATCGGCGCAGCTTTATTTTGCGCGGCAAATCTAATCGCGGCTGGCGGTTTCGCAATGACGCCCCCGATGTTTCCATCGCGCCGTCCACCGTGTTTGACGCAGGCGTCGGGCGGCGCAGCGCTCAGATTTTGCTCGGGGGAACCGCACCAGTCGGGGATGACGAAGTGCGTCTGCGTTGGAAGCTGTCTGCGGTTGAGCTAAAGCCAGAGGGACCGGCCGCGCCATGACCACGCCTGCGCGCCATCCCGCCGCCACCCGCTTTGGCCATTGGCTCGCCTATGCCCATGATGTGGGCATAGCAGGCTTGGTGATTTTCGCCGTCCTGGTGGCACGTTATCACTTCGAGCCGAAGGCCTTGCCGATTGGCAAGATTTGGCAGGCGACCTGGACCTTCACCTTGATCTGCAGCGCCGTCTTTCCCGCCATGCGCTTGGAGCAGAGCTATTGGCGCTTTACGGCGATGAACGATTTGTCGCGCATTGCTCAGGCGGTGGCTCTGGCCAATGTGTTACTGGTGCCCGTCCTTTTCCTGGCCGACCGATTACAGGACTTTCCGCGCACCGGTCTATTGATCGAGGCGCCGGGCCTCATTCTCGCCCTTGGTTTTTCGCGGCTATCGGTGCGCGCCGCCCATCGCGGCGACCTGACGGCAGCCCTGCGGTTCGAGGATCGGACCGCGCCACTCGCCGTGCTCGTTGGCGGACTCGAGGCGACAGCCGAATATCTGGCCGACCTGAACCGCCCGCGCGGCAGCCAGTATCGCATCGGCGGATTGATCTCGACCGACCCCGCCGTTCGCGGCCGTATGATCGCCGGCGCGGAGGTCATGGGTGGCCTTGACCAATTGGCAAGCCTCCTGATCGAGGCCTCGGAGATCGAGCGCGACAATGTGCGGGTGGTGTTGACCGATCCACGCCCCGACCGCGATCTGGTGCGCAAGGTTGTCGAGGTGGCAGCGGAAACCGGCGCCCGGGTGGTTCGCCGACGCGGGACCGGAGATGCGCTATCGCCAATTGAAGCAGCGGATTTGTTGGCGCGACCGCCAAGACGCCTCGATCTTGACCGCGCCCGAAAGCTGATTTCGGGGCGGCGGATATTGGTGACCGGCGCGGGTGGCACGATTGGCTCTGAATTGACCCGTCAGATTCTGTCCCTGACGCCCGCCTCTGTCGCCCTGGTCGATGCCTCAGAATTTAATCTCTACACGATCGATCAGGAATTGCGTGCGCTGGGCGCAGCCCCGGTCTGGCGCGCCGAATTGGGCGACGTGCGGGATCGTGGCCGGATGCGCGATCTGTTCGCGCGCCATAAACCTGAAGTGGTGGTCCATGCCGCCGCTCTGAAACACGTTCCGCTGATGGAGGCCCATCCCGCCGAGGCGGTGCTGACCAATATTATGGGCGCGTGGATCATCGCCGATCTGGCGCGCGAATATGCTTCGGCCATGGTGTTTATCTCCACTGACAAGGCGGTGAACCCGACCAATGTCATGGGGGCGACCAAGCGGGTGGCGGAGAAGGTGGTGCGCGCGCTGTGCATGGAGGGCGCAGGCGAAGCTTCGATCGTGCGATTTGGCAATGTCTTGGGCTCGTCAGGATCAGTGATCCCCTTATTTGAAAAACAAATCAGCGAAGGTGGCCCGGTCACCGTCACCCACCCCGACATGATCCGCTATTTCATGACCGTGCAGGAAGCGGCGAGCCTTGTTTTGCAAGCCGCCGCCCTGCCACGGGCGGCCGGATGTGCGGCGGGCGTCTTTGTGCTCGACATGGGTGAGCCGGTCCGCATTGAAGCCCTGGCGCGTGAACTTATTCGCCTACACGGCTTGCGGCCCGATCTTGATATTGCGGTGCGTCACACAGGCCTGCGCCCCGGCGAGAAACTCTATGAGGAGATTTTTTACGCCGCCGAAGAGGTCGTCGCCACAGAAGCCGACGGCGTGTTCGCCGCATTTGACACGGTGACGCCTTGGTCGGAGCTGCGCGGTCAGGTCAAGGGGTTGATCGACGTGGCGGGAACCCGTCAGGAGGCCGAAACCCTGCGGCTGTTAAAGGTGTTGGAGCCCGCCTTCTCGAACCCGAACCTGGATGCGCCGGATGCGCGAACCGCTGAGCCGGTCGCGATTACAACATAGACGGAATGACCCGGTCTGGCGGCCGATGGCCGTCCATAAAGGTCTTGATATTGATAATGACCTTTTCACCCATCTCCATCCGGCTTTCGACGGTGGCCGATCCCATGTGCGGCAAGAGCACCACATTGGGCAGCTTCATCAGCTTCGGATTGATGGCCGGTTCATTCTCATAGACGTCGAGACCCGCCCCGGCCAATTCGCCGCGCGCCAACATATTGGCCAGCGCCGCCTCATCAATGACCTCGCCCCGCGCGGTATTTACGACGATGGCATGGGGCTGCAACAGCTTGAGCCGCCGGGCTGAGAGCAGGTGGAAGGTCGCTGGCGTGTGGGGGCAGTTGACGCTGATCACATCGACCCGCGCCAACATCTGGTCGAGGCTCTCCCAATAGGTCGCTTCCAAGTCTTCGGCGACGCGCGGCGGGACCGGCTTGCGATTATGATAGTGGATAGCGAGGCCAAAGGCCTTGGCCCGTCGGGCCACGGCCTGGCCAATGCGGCCCATTCCCAAAATGCCTAACCGCTTGCCCGCGATCCGACGCCCGAGCATCCAGGTCGGCGACCATCCGGCGAACCCCCCTGACTGCACTACCTGGGCGCCCTCGACAATCCGGCGCGCTGAGGCGAGGATCAGGGCCATGGTCATATCGGCGGTATCTTCTGTCAGGACGCCTGGGGTATTGGTGACCGTGATTCCCCTGGCATTGGCGGTGGCGACATCAATATTGTCGACACCAGCGCCAAAATTGGAGATGAGACGCAAATTGGGCCCTGCACGCGACAAGAGGCGACTGTCGAGGCGATCAGTGACCGTGGGAACCACCACGTCCGCCCGCGCCAGGGCATCCGCCAAGGCGTCAGCGCTCATCGGCGTATCGGAGGTGTTCAACTCCACGTCGAACAGTTCACACATCCGCGTTTCGACCGGATCTGGCAGCTTGCGCGTGACAATGACTTTGGGCTTTTTGGCCATGCGGGTTCAGGTTTCAAAAGCGGGGGCGAGGTCGCCCATGGAAAGCAAGTGCGGTCCAACCGGGTTGCGCATGGACGTGTTTAGCAGGGTGGGCGCCGGTGTCCAATGGCGAATGGCGCGCAAAGACGGCGCGACGGGGCCGATCAAAACTCGCCTTGGCCGGTTTGCGGTCGGCGCGCTGATCGCAGTTTCGCTGTGCGCCTGTCATCCACGGGGTGAGCGCCACGACGACACACCCGCGCTTGGCCCCGGCTGTCGACCGACGCCGTCCGGCCTGCCCGTGCCGCGCTATGTCTCCTTGAAGCACGATCCAGCCAATGCCCGAGGCGGGCCGGGGGATGATTATAAGCTCTTGTGGATTTATCACGCCCGCGGCCTGCCCCTGCTGGTCGTAGAAGAAACCGCCGAGTGGCGCCGGGTTCGCGATCCCGACGGTGGCCTTGCTTGGGTTCATAAGCGGGTTCTAGACGGCGACCGCACGGTGATGCGGGTCAGCCCCAGTGAACTCCCCTTGCGCGCCAACCCTTCCGACACCGCGCAAGTGACAGCCATCCTCGCCGGTCGGGCCGTGGCGGCGCTTGGCCCGTGCCAGGACGGGTGGTGTCGTATCAGCGTTGATCACGCCAAGGGGTGGGCCCCGCAAAACGCGCTTTGGGGCGCCTCCGACCCGCCGCCCGGCCCGGATTGTCCGCACCCGTAATCGCAGTTAGACCCCGCTAACCGCCTTTCTCAGTTGAGAGACGGCGGTCTCTGATGTAACGCAGGTCTGTCTAACACGGCGAAGCGGGGTGAAGAGGAGATGGTCTCCGCGCCCTCAAGCCCTTCTTAAGGACCTCGTCTTCGGCATGTTCGCCCCAAAATCCAGCTATGACCTCGAAGAACTGCTCGCGTGCGCGCGCGGCGAAATGTTTGGCCCGGGCAACGCCCAACTGCCAGCGCCGCCCATGTTGATGATGGATCGCATCGTTGAAATCACCGCCGATGGTGGCAAGCACGACAAGGGCTTTATCCACGCCGAACTCGACATTCATCCGGACCAATGGTTTTTCCAGTGCCATTTTCTCAACGATCCGGTCATGCCGGGTAGCTTGGGTCTCGACGCCATGTGGCAACTTGTCGGCTTCTTTCTTGGCTGGTCAGGCAAGCTCGGTCGCGGTCGGGCCTTGCACGCGGGTGAGGTGAAGTTCACCGGCCAAGTGACGCCAAAGGTCAAAAAAATCACCTATCTGATCGATATGCGCCGCATCATCGACCGCCGCCTGATCATGGGCATTGGCGATGCGGTGATGTTGGCCGACGGCAAGCCGATCTATACGGCGCAGGAATTGCGGGTGGGGCTCTTCCAGCCGCACGAACTTTCATAATCGCTGCGCGAAGCAGGTCCATAAGGACCCTTGGTACACAACAGGGTGGGAAGATTTGACGATGCGTAGGGTAGCGATTACCGGGCTTGGCATTGTGTCGAGCATCGGCAATTCGGCGGACGAGGTTTCGTCTGCCTTGAGGGCGGCGCGGTCCGGGGTTGTGGCGGCGCCGGACTATGCCGAGCTCGGCTTTCGCTGCCAGGTTTTTGCTCCCCCGGTGATCGACTGGGAGGCTTTGGTCGACCGCAGGGCAGCGCGCTTCTTAGCTCCGGGCACGGCCTATGCCCATATTGCCACCGAACAGGCCCTGGCCGACTCTGGATTGACCGAAGCAGAAATTTCCAATGAGCGCACCGGGCTGATCGTAGGCGCAGGCGGTCCTTCGACCCAGGCCATTGTGGCGGCGGCTCAAACCACCCGCGACAAGGGACCCAAGCGCATCGGACCCTTTGCAGTGCCTAAGGCCATGTGTTCCGGGCCCTCGGCAGTCTTGTCGACCTGGTTCAAAATCCGAGGGATCAACTATTCCATCTCCTCGGCCTGCGCCACCTCCACCCACTGTATTGGGGCAGCCGCCGAACAGATCGCGCTGGGGCGGCAAGACATTATGATCGCCGGGGGCTGCGAAGAGCTGGACTGGACCCTGTCCAACCTGTTTGACGCCATGGGCGCCATGTCATCGAAATATAATGACCGCCCAGCCGTGGCGTCGCGGGCCTATGACCGGGATCGCGATGGCTTCGTCATTTCCGGCGGCGCGGGCATTTTAGTGCTTGAAGATCTCGACCGGGCCAAGGCGCGTGGCGCCAAGATCTATGCGGAAATCGCCGGCTATGCCGCCAATTCGGACGGCCATGATATGGTCGCGCCCTCTGGCGAAGGGGCGGCGCGGTGCATGCGGCTGGCCATGCAGGGCTTTTCCGGCATTCGTCCCGAAAGGATCGACTATCTCAACCCCCATGGCACGGGCACGCCCGTCGGCGATGAACGCGAGATCGGCGCGATCCGCGAGGTGTTCGGCGACGCCATGCCACCCATTTCCTCGACCAAGTCCTTGACCGGCCATTCGCTCGGCGGCGCAGGCGCGCAAGAAGCCATCTACAGCCTGTTGATGATGCAGGGGAACTTCATCGCCAAGAGCGCCCATATCGAAACCCTGGACCCGACGTTTGAGGGCGCCAATATTGTCCGCGAAACGATCGAGAACGCCACCATCGACACGGTCATGTCCAACTCGTTTGGCTTTGGCGGCACGAATGGCTGCGTCATCATGCGCAGGGTCGCATAAGCTTTTCGCCCCCGGGACATTTGCAGAGAAAGACCATCATGGCCGAAGCACTAAACCTGCCCAAGGGCGAGCTGATGAAGGGCAAAAAAGGCCTGATCATGGGCGTCGCCAATCACAACTCCATTGCGTGGGGCATTGCCTGCCAATTGGCGGCCCAGGGCGCGGAACTGGCCTTTTCCTATATTGAGGCCATGGAGAAGCGGGTTCGTCCCTTAGGTGAACAGATCGGCGTTAAGACCTTTATTCCTGCGGAAGTGACCGATGATGCGTCGATGGACGCGGCTTTCGCCCAGTTAAAGACTGAGTTTGGCGAGATCGACTTTCTCGTCCATGCCATCGCCTTTTCTGACAAGAATGAGCTGCGCGGCTCGTTCGTTGAGAATACCACGCGCGAGAATTTTCTCAGGTCGATGGATATTTCGGCCTTTTCCTTCGTCGATTGCGCCCGGCGGGCCCAAGCCCTGATGCCCAATGGCGGCTCGATGATCACCTTGACCTATCTGGGCTCCGAGCGCGTCATTCCGAATTATAACGTCATGGGCGTCTGTAAGGCGGCCCTGGAGGCGGCGACCCGCTATATTGCTCGCGATCTCGGACCACAGAAAATCCGCGTCAACGCCATTTCTGCCGGGGCTATCCGCACCCTCTCCCTGGCGGGCATCCAAGACGGCCGCCGCATGATCGCCCAAGGTCGCCAGTTTTCGGCCCTGAAAGAGGATACGAGCGTCGAAGGTGTAGCGGGCTGCGCCCTGTGGCTCTTGTCGGACCTCGGGCGCTCGACCACCGGAGAAGTGGTGCACGTCGATGCAGGCTTCCACATGATCGGACTGCCAGAAGAGCTTGGCGAGGGCGCCTAAACTCGGTCAAGATAGGCCTATGACCGGATTGACCTCTTCCCATGCCATTGTTGACCAACTGGAAGCGCTCTATGCGCAGGCGACCCGCGCTTTGCGCGACGCCCTGCGGCTCTATCTGGAAACCGGCGCCCGTCCTAATCCGGAGGCGCGCAAATCCGGCGCCTTCGCCTATCCGGAACTCGTCATTACCTATGCCGCTGACGGGCCGAGCCCAAGGCTGTCGCGGGCCTATGCCCTCATTCGCAAGCCCGGCGTCTATCGTTCCACCCTGACCCGCCCGGCGCTGTTTCGCCCCTATCTGGTCGAACAGTTGGATCTGTTGATCCAAGACTATGGCGTCGAAATTGAGGTGCGGCCCTCAACCCAGGAAATTCCCTATCCCTATGTGCTTGATGGCGCCCAAGGCTTGGACCTCGACCGGGCGGCCTCGGCGGATCTGGCCAAATGGTTTCCGACGACGCAATTGGTGGTCATCGGTGATGAAACTGCCGATGGATTACTGGAGCTTGGCGTGGACGGCGACGCGCCGCTCGCGCTGTTTGACGCCTTGCGAGTCGACTTCAGCCTGGCCCGCCTGAAGCACTATACGGGCGGGCCGGCAGAGCACGTGCAGCCCTATGTGCTGTTCACCAACTACCACCGCTATATGGATGAATTTGTCACCCTGGCGCTGGCTGAGATTCGCAAAGGCGGGCGCTACACGCACCTCTCCTGTCCGGGCGGGGTCATGGTCGACGCTAAGACGCCGGATGCGGAAACAAAGATTGCTGAGGCCCCGTGGCGACGCCACCAGATGCCTGCTTATCACCTGATTGCCGAGGATGGTCGCGGGATTAGCCTTGTTAATATTGGCGTCGGCCCCTCCAACGCCAAGACCATCACCGACCACCTGGCGGTGCTGCGTCCAGAAGCCTGGCTGATGATTGGCCATTGCGGCGGGCTTAGGCCCAGCCAGACCATTGGCGACTATGTGCTCGCCCACGCCTATCTGCGCGACGACCATGTGCTGGACGCCGCCCTGCCGCCGGAAATCCCCATTCCCGCCATTGCCGAGGTGCAGCTCGCCTTATTTCAGGCCGCCGAACGGATAACCGGAGAAGCGGGCGAGGTGCTGAAGCGGCGTCTGCGCACAGGGACGGTCGTCACCACTGATGACCGAAACTGGGAGTTGCGCTATACGGCCTCGGCCCTCAGATTCAACCAATCGCGTGCGGTGGCCATCGATATGGAAAGCGCCACCATTGCGGCGCAAGGCTACCGGTTCAGAGTGCCCTACGGCACTTTGTTGTGTGTCTCCGACAAGCCGCTGCACGGCGAGTTGAAACTTCCTGGACAGGCCAATCGCTTCTACGAACAGGCAATTAGCCAACATTTGCGCATCGGCATCAAGACCATGACCCTGCTGCATCGCGAGGGGTCTGCCTTGCACAGCCGAAAATTGCGCGCCTTTGATGAGCCGCCATTCCGATAGGACACGCCGAATTTGGCTGCGATTTCGACAGGTATCGCGTAAAGACGAGGATCATGAGCCAGACGCGCATTCTCGCCTTTGAGGGCGTGGACAATTTCCGAGACTATGGCGGCTATGAGACCCGCCATGGCGGCCGTCTGGTCGAAGGGGTGCTGTACCGATCCGCCCACCACGCCAAGGCGACCGAGGCTGATCTTCGCCGACTGGCCAGTCTCGATGTCAAGGTGGTGGTCGATCTGCGGCGAAAGAGCGAGCGGGAACGCGACGTCTCGCGCCGTCCCCGGGGCTTTGCGGCCACGGTGATCGACAATGACATTGGCGATGTGGGACTTGCCCCGCACGTCAATTTCGTCGCCACCACCGATCTGACACCGGAAAGCGTCAAGGCCTTTATGATCGAAGAATATCGCCGCTTGCCGTTCGAGCCGCGCCACCTTGATCTCTTCCGCCGCTATTTCCGGGCTCTGGCCGAAGCCGATGGGCCCCTCGTCATCCACTGCGCAGCTGGAAAGGATAGAACCGGGCTTTTGGCGGCGCTCACCCATCGTGTGCTTGGCGTGCACGAGGACGACATAATGGCCGACTATCTGTTGACCAATCAGGCCGGACGACTGGAAGCGCGCGCGCCGGAAAGCCAGGACAATCTGGCCAATCTGACCGGCAAACGGCCAAGCCTTGAGGCGGTGCTCGCCTTTCTGGGCGTGCAGCCTGACTATCTCTTAGCCGCCTTTGCCGAGATCGATGCTGGCCACGGCGCGCTAGACGCCTATCTTGACCGTGCGCTGGGCGTCGACCGAGACGCCAAGGCGAGGCTTCGGGCCAAGCTCATTCATTAACCTGCCCAGCTGCCAAGCGGCGCGGCATTGTCGCGCCCTGTGCAAGCGTCTAGTCTCAATTCGGGCCGCTCCCCTTTTTGACGCAACGGAAACCTGATGTCCGCAGAACCCCCGACGACCGACCAAGAAGCGCTGGACTTTCACCGCTTCCCGCGTCCAGGCAAGATCGCTGTCGTCCCGACCAAGCCGATGGCCACCCAGCGCGATTTGAGCCTCGCCTATTCCCCAGGCGTGGCCGCGCCGGTTCATGCCATCGCTGCCGATCCAGACGCTGCCTATGACTATACGTCGAAGGGAAATCTCGTCGCCGTCATCTCCAATGGCACCGCGATCTTGGGGCTTGGCGATCTTGGAGCCTTGGCGTCGAAGCCGGTGATGGAAGGCAAGAGCGTCTTGTTCAAGCGCTTTGCCGATGTCGATTCCATCGATATCGAACTGTCGTCCAAGGACCCGGATGAGATCATTACAGTTGTCAAAAATATTGGCGTCACCTTTGGCGGCATCAATCTGGAAGACATTAAGAGCCCGGAATGTTTTCGCATCGAGACCGAGCTGCAAGAATTGCTCGATATACCGGTCTTTCACGATGATCAGCATGGCACAGCGATCATTTCAGCCGCAGGCCTGATCAATGCCTGCGCCATCACCGGTCGCGACCTTGCAACCGTCAAGGTGGTGCTCAATGGTCCAGGCGCGGCAGGCATCGCCACCCTTGAACTGATCAAAGCCATGGGTGTGCGAGCGGAAAACTGCATCGCCTGCGACTCCAAAGGTGTGCTCTATCAGGGGCGTACCGACGGAATGAACCAGTGGAAGAGCGCCCATGCTGTCGTGACCGATAAGCGCACCCTGGCTGAGGCGGTGGCGGGCGCCGACGTTCTGCTCGGCCTTTCTGCCAAGGGCGCCTTTACGCCCGAACTGATCGCCACCATGGCGCCCAATCCTATAATCTTTGCCATGGCCAATCCCGACCCTGAGATTACGCCGGAAGAGGTTCACACAGTGCGCCCTGACGCCATCATGGCCACGGGCCGCTCCGACTATCCCAATCAGGTCAATAATGTCCTCGGCTTTCCCTATATTTTCCGAGGCGCGCTCGATGTGCGGGCCAGACGGGTCAATAATGAAATGAAGATCGCCTGCGCTCAGGCCCTGGCCCAATTAGCGCGCGAGGATGTGCCCGACGAGGTGGCGGCTGCCTATAAGGGCATGCGCCTGAAGTTTGGGCCTGACTATATTATCCCCACACCGTTCGACCCGCGGCTGATCTGGTATATTCCCCCCTTCGTCGCCAAGGCCGCCATGGACACCGGCGTCGCGCGGCGCCCCATTGCCGACATGGCCGCCTATCGCGCCAGCTTGGCGCGACGGCTCGACCCCTCGGCAGGCTTCCTGCAAAACCTGTCAACCGCCGTGCAAGGCGGACCGAAGAAGCGCATTGTCTTTGCTGAAGGCGAAGAGGCGAGCGTCATTCGCGCCGCCTACGCTTTCCAAAGCCAAGGCTTTGGCCGGGCCGTACTGTGTGGCCGCGAAGAGCTGATCTTGCGCAATATGGCCGATCTCGGCCTCAACCCGGCTGAAGCCGATCTCGAAATCGTCAATGCACGGCTGTCATCGCGCAATGACGAATATGTCGAGTTTCTTTATAACCGCCTGCAACGTCACGGCTATCTGAAGCGCGACGTGCAAAGGTTGATCAATCAGGATCGCAATTCCTTCGGCGCCTCGATGGTGGCGCTCGGCCATGCTGACGGCATGGTCACCGGCGTCACCCGCAACTTCGATCAGGCCTTGGAGGAAGTGTTGCGCGTCATCGACCCGGCGCCTGAAACCCGCGTTATGGGCATGAGCGTTGTCTTGGCCCAAGGTCGCACCCTTTTCATTGCCGACACCACCGTCTCTGAACTGCCCGAGCCCCAAACCTTGGTCGAAATCGCCATTGAAGCCGCCCATGCGGCGCGGCGGCTTGGCCACGAACCGCGCGTGGCGTTTTTGTCCTATTCGACCTTTGGCAATCCACAAGGCGCGCGCGGTGAAAAGGTGCGCCAAGCGGTGGCCATGATGGATGCGCGCAGCGATATCGATTTCGAGTATGAAGGTGAAATTCCCCCGGACCTCGCCCTCAATGCCGAAGCGCGGCGCAACCATCCGTTCCAGCGGCTGACCGGCGACGCCAATGTGCTGATCATGCCTGCCATCCACTCGGCCTCGATCTCGACCAAACTGATCCAAGCCCTTGGCGGGGCATCGGTGGTCGGGCCGATCCTGTTGGGCCTGTCCAAGCCGGTGCAGATTTGCAGCCTATCGGCCTCGGTCAGCTCCATCCTCAATATGGCCATCCTGGCGGCCTTTGACGTGCGGACCAGCATGTCGCCGGACTAGATCGCGGTGAGGGTCACGCCGCCTTCAGGCGCTCACGCCGCAATCGCGCGGCGAGCACAAGACATAGGATGACAGCAGGTATTCCGAGGGCCGCCGCGCCGAGATAGAAAAGCGCATAGGCGTCATTCAGGCTGCGCCCATTGTGCAACAGGTCAATCGCGAGGCCGGAAAATCCCTTTACCGATTTTCCGGTCCAGCTGAGGGCTGACGACAGAAGCGCATATTGGGTGGCGGTGTAGCCCAAGGTGGTCAGGCTCGACATATAGGCGACGAGTGCGACGCCCGAATAGCCAATCGCAAAATCGTCAAGCACCATGATGATCTGAAAGCGCAAGAGATCAGCGCCTTGCCAGGCCAAAAGGGCAAAAAGCGCGATGGCCAGCGGTTGGATCACTGCCCCTATGATCAAGGTCGGGCCGTGCCCCCAACGCAACGCCGAGACGCCGCCCAAGAAGATACCCAAGATGATACTGGCCAAACCGATAGAGCCGCGCACCTCGCCGACCAGGGTCTTGGAAAGTCCAATATCTTTATAAAACGGATTGGTGATCGGGCCGCGCAGATAGTCAGGTAGATGGTACAACGTGATGGTGGTCAGGAGCAGGATGGCAAACACCCCATGCTGGCGGAAAAAAGCGATAAAGGGCCCGACAACCGCATCGATCAGCCCGCGCGGGGTCATCAGCGAGGTTTCCGCTTCGGGCCGCACCGCGCGCCTGGGCTCCGTGGCCGAAAAGCTCGCCAGAAGGCCAATTCCCATCAGCACAGCCATGGCGCCATAGGCCAGCGACCAGCCGCTGAAATCGGCTAAGATCAATATGCCCGCATCGGCGATGAGGAGGGCGACGCGATAGCCAAGTTGATAGGCCGAGGTCAAAAGCCCTAATTCTTCAGGATCGGATGCGATCTCAATGCGCCATGCATCAACATTGATATCCTGGCTGGCCGAGGCAAATGCAACGAGGACAGCCGCCGCCGCCAAGAGCGGCAGCCCCCCGGTCGGGCCAATGCCGCCCATGGCCAGCAAGCCAATCGCCACCACGGCTTGCGATAGGATCATCCAACCGCGGCGGCGGCCAAATCGGCCAAGTCCTGGCGCATCAACCCGGTCAAGGATCGGCGCCCACAAGAATTTGAACCCATAGGCGAGGCTGACCCAGGAGGCGAAGCCAATAGCGGTGAGGCTGACATGGCCTTCGCGCAGCCAGAACCCCAAGGTGTTGCTGGTCAAGAGAAACGGCAGACCAGACGAAAAGCCAAGTCCGGCCATGGCCGCAACCTTTGGGCGTCGCAAGGCCGCCAGCACAGCAAAGAGCCGTGTTCCAAACCGAGGCGTGGCCATGTCTTGAGGGACTCCGCTGAAGGTCCAGGCGCGCCCGTGGGCGACACCGGCACAAACGGTGGCTACCTCTCCAAGACAAAAAACACAAATGCTTCTGGTAAGTCCCGTCAGGTCGCGGCGCGGGCGAGCCCCTGCTGGCGCTTTTTCCCGGCCCCGGCTTCGTCGCGCGCCAGACCGGCAATCAACCGATTTAACGCCAAGGGTGCGATAGGCTTGGTCAAGAAGTCATTCATGCCCGCCTCGAGACAATGGCGACGGTCATCCTCAAAGGCGTTGGCGGTTAGGGCGACAATCGGCGTCTTCAGGCCCTTGGCGCGCAAACACCGGGTCGCCTCCATGCCGTTCATGCCTGGCATGCGCACATCCATCAAGATAAGATCATAGGGCGCGGTCAGAGCGGCATCGACCGCCTCTTCGCCGGTGGCGGCGCGCTCAACCACAGCACCGGCGCGCACGAGGAGCGCCCGCGCCAAGAGGGCGTTGACGGCGTTGTCTTCCACCAAAAGCACCCGCAAGCCCTCGCCCGGCCGCGCTAGCACGTCGCGTTCATCCTCACCACTGACCCGTGGCGCAGGTTCTGTTCGTTCGGCCTCATCGGCAAAGGGCGCACGCCCTAAGGAGGCCTCGAGCCTTGCCACGATTGAGGCGCGGCGCAAGGGTTTGATCAGGTACCCGCTATAGCCTGCCTCGCGGAACGCCTCGATCCGTCCACGCTCTTCCGGCGCTAAGAGGACGAAGGTCGGTGGGCTTTTCGGGGGGCGTGGCGGGGGCGCGCCGGGCGCGGGATCGAGCAAGATGGCGTCATAGGTGGGATCGACAGCGGCAAAGCCGCTGGTCAGAATCGCCCGGGCGCCCGAAGCCCGAATTTGCGCCAAGGCCCCTTCACGAACCACGGGACTTTCAGAGATTACCGCCAGGGTCTTGCCCTTCAAGGGCAAGGACTGAGTGGGGCCTGCCTCAGCGGCGGGAATTTCCGCCTCTATCCAAAATTCGGCGCCCCAATAATCAGCTTCAGAGTGACGCAAATTGTCGACACCGAGACGCGCGCCCATGGCTTCGGCAATTCGGCGCACAATGGCAAGACCAAGGCCAGCACCGCCGGCGCGAACGCCTGCCGCCTCTTGGGTGAATTCCTCAAAAATTCGCGCCTTGGCAGCTTCGGAGACGCCAGGGCCTGAATCTCGCACTGACAGCCGCAACCGCACGCGCCCATCAGCCAATGCGGTGGTTTTGCCGTGAATGAGGACCCCGCCGCGCGCGCTTCCGTCGCCAGCATGCTCGGTGCGATATTGCGCCGTCATCTTGACGGCATTGCCCGCCAAATTGAACAAGACCTGCCGCAAGCGGCCATCATCGGCCAGGACCGAGGCGGCGCCATTGGCGACCGACCAGGCAATCTCGACATCCGACGCTTGGGCGCGGGGGGCCAAAAGTTCCGCCACACCTTGCAACAGGTTTTCCAGATCCACGCGGGCGGGTTCCAACTCCACCCGTCCAGATTCCAGCTTGGCCAGGTCCAAAATATCATTGACCAGGGTCAGAAGATGCTCGCCGCTCGCGCGGAGGGCGGCCAGATAGGCCCTTTGGGTGTCGTCGAGCTCGGTTTCTTCCAGGAGGCCGGTCATGCCGAGAACCCCGTTCAAGGGCGTTCTGATCTCGTGGCTTAAGGTCGCGAGGGCGCCTGCACGCGCCAAAAGCCCCTGCGATTCGGACAGGACCGGCGGATCGATGGAAGGATGAGCGGAAGGTTGCACCATGTCTTCACCCTAGCGCAACGGCGTTTACATCCGGCTAAAGCCGCAGGACCTTAGGCTTTCCAAAGGGTTAAGATGCATCACGGGGTTCGGCATCAAGCCGGCGATAAATCAGGGCCTCGGCAAGGTGGGGGCGTTTGATCGTTTCTGCACCCTCTAGATCGGCAATGGTGCGCGCCAGCCGAAGGGTCCGGGTCCAGCCCCTGGCCGTCAAACCCCCGCGCCGCGCCGCCTGATCGAGCAGGGCCTTTCCGGCCGGGTCGAGCGCGGCAGCGGCCTCGAGCGCGCGGCCGTCCAGACGCGAATTCAGCGCCGCATGCGACGGCAAGCCCAGCGCCTCGCCCCTGGCCTCTTGCCGCTCGCGCGCCAGCGCCACCCGCGCCGCCACCACCGCCGACGGTTCGCCCGAGGCGGCGTCAGCGAGATCGCCCGGAGAGACAGCGGGAACATCGACATGCAGGTCGATCCGATCCAAAAATGGTCCGGAAAGCCTGCCCTGATAGTCCTTTTGGCAGCGCGGCGCCTTGCCGCAATAACCGCGCCCCAGTCCGCCATGGCCACACCGACAGGGGTTCATCGCCCCCACCACCTGCACCCGCGCCGGATAGCGCAGATGGGCGTTGGCCCGCGCCACCACCACCTCGCCGGTCTCCAGCGGTTGACGTAAACTGTCCAAGGCCTGTGGCGTGAATTCCGGCATTATGTAGCAAACTCACCACGGGAGCGAGCTCCCGTGGTGAGTTTTGCCCGATGCCGCTCTTAGAGAGGAGCGGTCGATGACCGGATTTCTGGGAGTTCTGTTTGCGCTTGTGATGCAGTTGGCCACAAGCTGGGTGTCAACTGACCTAAGTGGGAATCAAGTCAGGGCAGGACACACGTTCCAGCCGCAGCGTGCAATTCACAAGGTTACTGAGATGGAGCACGCCGTTCTTTACAACGAATTGGCTAACCGGAAATTGAATCTTGAACAATTCAGGAGTCTTTTTTATTTCGTCTGTGCCCAGGCCAGAAATTATACTATATTTGGAGACAATCAAAATGCCAATATTGTCAATATTGTTGGGACTAATGTAGAATCCGGGTATCTCAATATCAATCAAATAACGCCGCCGACTCTTTGGAAAAATACTTTCTCTTTCAACCAAAACTTCATCGAGCGCTTCGGTAATAATATTATAGCTTTCGGACACGTCATTGAGTTTCACCACTTTGGCGGTGACGTGGTGGTTGATGGCCGGCGTGGCACCCAAATTTTTGCACTTGATACAGATCGTGGCTCTTCCACCATTCCAGGGATCAGCATCGAATGCAAACCTTGCTTTATGTTCCTCAACGATCTGAACCCAAGCCCTAGTGGTAAATTCGGAAGCTTCGGCGCTTCGTCGAGCATGGTCGGCGGCGATCTTTCCAGTTTCCGAGTCTTTTTGTCCGAGCCAGAGGTTCCCAAGAAGCAGTATTCCGACGAAGAAACTCATGTAAAAGGATCGTTCGGAAGCGGACGCACCTGCTTCGCTGGCTATTGCCTCACAAAGCGGGACCCAGGTGTTCTTCCCTTCTTGCTCCTTGGGATCGTAGTGAGTGTATGCTTGAACGCAAGTGTATCTAGCGGCATCAATCGAACTGCGAGGTATATCCATTGGATTGTTGGGTTTATGGCTTTTGGTTGTGTTATATTGCTCCTGAATTTGATTTGAAAATTGATCTGCTAAGCTGGTGATAAAGGGAACGTATAAAAATAGAAGAGCGATTAACGTGAATGCGAACCGCATTTTAACGTTTTTATAAATTGTCATAACGTGACCTATCTGTCGTTATTCAATCGATCTGATGCACTTTTATTCGATAGCATGAAGACGCATCTTGTTCACACCCGTTGTAATCATGCATTAGAAAGGGAATCCCAGTTCTAAGCCGACCCCGACGACCTGCGTTCTAAAATTTGTTTGTCATCCTTTGACATCTGTTTGGTACAACTCGCCATTAATCAGGTCGCTCTCAGGTAATCGCGCGCCATATTTGGTCTATATTAATTGAATTCCTTGCCCGAATTGTCACCGCTATCACCGCCTGCATGTTGCTTACCTTTCGCACGATAGCCCTAGGCGTGTAGTGTATCTAAACCCTGATTTGAGATCGAGATACAGTGAGGAAGTCCTGACTGCTACTGCGATAACTTGTACAATTTGAGCGTACGAGCTGAGTGGGCGTAAGATCCGCAGTCAGCGATTAGCCCAAATGCAACGTATGAGCGCCAATTGCACGCATTACCGCGAATAGCCACCATGCAGGAAACGCTCCTCGATTGATTTTCATCGCAATTGAGGAATCATTTTCGGGCAAGCCCATATCCGTGAGCCGCTTTCCGAGTTCGGCATAGCCTACACCGTGGCGTTTTAAGGTCGCCTTGAGGTGACGCTTAGCCTGTTCAGACCATTCGTCGCTTGCCGCTGCCATCGATTCCCCTCGTTTCCGAAAGAAAAGCAACATATCCGTTGGTTTTGCTCTTGCCAAGACCCGAGTGAAAACCTAACATATTCGTGCTTAATATAACGCATGTGTGGTTTTTGGCCCAGCACTTCCTCCTTTCGGCGAAAGCCCGCAGCCTATCGTTGGCGAAGGTCATCCGCCTTTGCGACGACGAGGCGCACGCGGTCTTTAAGTCCATCCGCTGGGCTGCGACCGGCGGAGAACCTGTCTGCACGCGTTGCGGGTGTGCGGCGGCGTACGAGATCACCACGCGCAAGATTTTCAAGTGCAAGGCCTGCCACGCTCAGTTCAGCGTGACGAGTGGGACGATCTTCGCCAGCCGCAAATTGCCAATCCGGGACATTCTCGCCGCCATCGCGATTTTCGTGAATGGTGCAAAAGGATATCCCGCGTTGCAACTTTCTCGGGACCTTGATGTCCAATACAAGACCGCCTTCGTGCTCGCTCATAAGATCCGCGAGGCCATGGCCCACGAGCAATCTCAAGTCGAGATCGATGGTGAGGTTGAAGTCGATGGCGCCTATTTCGGCGGATACGTGAAGCCCGCGAACCGTAAGGAACACAGGATTGACCGCAGGTTGGCGCTGCACCAAAACGGCAAGCGCCAGGTGGTCGTGGTCATGCGCGAGCGGAACGGCCAGTGCTTGCCCTTTGTGGCCCGCACCGAGGCGGCTGGAACGCCCGTCGTGGCTGAAAGAATAAAGCCGGGCTCTACGGTTTTTGCCGACGAGGCGAACCACTGGGATGTCCTATCGGCCAAGTTTTTGACCAAGCGGATCAATCACTCTGAGGCCTACTCTACCCATGACGCCTGCACCAACATGGCCGAAAGTTTCTTCTCGCGCATTCGTCGCGCCGAAATTGGCGTCCACCACCATATCGCTGGCAAGTACCTGAACGCCTACGCCCTCGAAATGGCTTGGCGCGAGGATCGACGTCGCCTGTCCAATGGCGGGCAGTATCTTGACGCCATGGGCGCGGCGCTGGGACACCCTGTTAGCCGTGCGTGGAAGGGCTATTGGCAGCGCGCAGACAGAAGTGCAGCCTAGGCGTACTGTGACGGCGAGCATCCTTCCATAGCACGCTGGCGACTTGGATTGGACGGGGAATGACGGACCGGCTCGAACCCGGCGAGCGCGCTCACACGCAGGTCCATAAAACTGTCACGAATCCCGCCTACTAAGTTATCCAAATTTCGAGTATTGTAGAATTATGGAAATCAACGAAGCCGCTAATGTCCTCTCTTTGCTCGGCCTCGAAGGACGGCTTGCCATCTTTCGATTGCTGGTTCGTGCCGGTCCTCGCGGAGTGAAGGCTGGTGATATCGCAGGCGCCTTATCATCTCCCCCGAGCACACTCACCGCCAATCTAAACGTGCTCAGCCACGCGGGACTTATCACCCGACGGCGGGACGGCCGGATGATCCTTTACAGCGCGAACTTTGGGCGAATGCGCGAGTTACTCGCCTTCCTGTTGGCGGACTGCTGCAATGGCGAGCCAGACATCTGTGTACCTTTGATGGACGTTGCAACCCGAGCCACTTGTTGCGCGAGCGACGCGGCGGAATACGAGGAAATGAAATCATGACGACCCTGGATGTTCCCAAGCCGTTCAATATCCTCTTCCTTTGCACGGGAAATTCCGCTCGCTCGATCTTGGCGGAAGCGATCATGAACAGGGTCGGCCAAGGTAAGTTCGCCGCTTATTCAGCCGGGTCACATCCCAAGGGCGAGGTTCACCCCCAGGCCCTTAAGTTGTTGGCGAGCCTCGGTTACGACACCGGCGCCTTTCGCTCTAAGCCGTGGGATGAGTTCGCTTCCGCCGGAGCGCCTGAGCTCGATTTTGTTATTACCGTCTGTGACACAGCAGCGGGTGAGATTTGCCCAATCTGGCCGGGCCAGCCCATCTCCTCTCATTGGGGACTGCCTGACCCGGCCTCCGTTGAAGGTTCTGATGCGGCCATCGCCCTCGCGTTCGCGGACACATATCGGTTTTTGAACAATCGGATCGGCATTTTCGCGAGCTTGCCAATCGCGTCATTGAGCCGACAATCTCTAAAGGCCCGGATGGACGACATTGGCAGCACCAAAGACGCGCCGGGAACGGCCTGATGACACCTCTGGAAGAAACAGCGCCCGATATCGAGGCGCGATCAAGCACATTCAGTCTAGCCAAACAATTGGTCGCTGAAGGTTTGGGGACGGCGATGCTGTTGGCCGTCGTCGTCGGGTCGGGCATCATGGGAGATCGCCTTTGCGGCGGAAATATCGCCGTGGCGCTCCTAGGCAATACGATATCCACAGGCGCCGCGCTGGTCGTGTTGATAACCATTTTTGGTTCTATCTCCGGTGCGCACTTCAATCCTGCCGTCACATTGGCCTTCCTGGTGCGGGGAGAAATACGAGCCAAACTGGCGTTTCTGTTCGTTGGCGCCCAGGTCATCGGCGCTGTCCTGGGGGTCTATATTGCGCATGCCATGTTCGGAGAACACATCTTACAAGTCTCAACGAAAGTCCGCGACGGTGCGCCGCAAATGTTTTCTGAATTTGTCGCAACATTCGGTCTCTTGGGGACCATACTCGGATGCGTTCAGTTCAAAGCTAACTTCACTCCTAATGCGGTCGGTCTCTACATCACATCGGCCTACTGGTTTACGGCGTCAACGTCTTTCGCAAATCCCGCTGTGACCGTCGCGCGAAGTCTCTCCAATACGTTCGCAGGTATCGCCCCTTCGTCGGTGCTGGGCTTTGTCACCGCCCAGATTATGGGAGCGATTGCAGCGGTCGGGGTCTTCGGTTGGTTATTAAGGACTGAACGCAAGAGCGCCGGGCCAAATGGATCATCTCACCCCAATGTGCGGTAAGGCTGACCGTGTGCTCGCTACATCCGGCGACGGCAAACACCAGCCAATCCAGCCGTCGATATATCCGCTCTGTTGAACAACGCCTTTGTTGTGAAGCACCTTGAGTGTCGCTCCCATTCGCTTGCGAAGCATCGATACTGTAGAGGGTTTGGCGACGAGCCCACGATCCACGCACCAAAGGTCCGCAAGTTGACGCGACGTCAAAGGCCCAGACGCCTCCCGGAGGCTGGAAAGTATGAATCGCGTTGATTGGCCTTTTGGCGCGCGGTGCAATGCGGCATAACGCATACGGGCCTCTGGCGTGTCCTCCGGATCAAAGATGCGAATCGCCGCTTCTAAGTGATCGATATCGCAGACGAGCGCCCTTATATCGGCTTCCAGGCGCTCGCGGTACTTCACAAGCTCGTCGCGCTTTGCAACCAGCCCCGAGACTGTGTTCGGTCTTTCCATTCCTCAAAAATACCCCCGGACCTCCAAAAAGAAGAAGAGTCCGATTGGTGTGTTTGCTACATAATGCCGGTGAATTCCGGCAACTCATCCAAAAACAACACGCCATTATGGGCCAAAGACACCTCACCCGGTTTTGCCTTTGAGCCGCCGCCGACCAGGGCGGCCATGCTGGCGGAGTGGTGGGGCGCGCGAAACGGGCGGCGTCGGGTCAGCGCCCCCTTGGCGATTAAGCCCGCCATGGAATGTACCATTGAGGTTTCTAACAGTTCCTTCGTCGATAAGGGCGGCAAGAGCCCGGGCACGCGGCTGGCCAGCATGGATTTTCCCGAGCCCGGCGGGCCGCAAAATAACAGATTATGGCCCCCGGCTGCGGCAATCTCTAACGCCCTGCGCGCCTGATCCTGGCCCTTGACGTCAGCGAGGTCAGGACCGCCGGTTCCGTCGAGTGCGGGTCCAGGCTGGGGCGGCGTGAGAATCTGAGTGCCGCGAAAATGATTGATCAGGGCGATCAACGAGCGCGGGGCCAGGATGGGGGTCTCCCCCGCCCAGGCCGCCTCAGGGCCGCTCGCCTCGGCGCAGATCAGTCCAAGGCCCATGGCGCGGGCGGCGATTGCGGCGGGGAGCGCACCGACCGCTGGCGCGATGCGGCCGTCCAGGCTGAGCTCGCCAAAGGCCAACCACCCCTCCAAGGCCTCAGGCGGCGCGACGCCCATGGCGGCCATCAGGCCAAGCGCAATGGGCAGATCATAATGGGAGCCCTCTTTCGGCAGATCGGCGGGGGCAAGATTGACCACCAGGCGCTTGGCAGGCAGGGCCAAACCCAATCCCGCAAAGGCGGCGCGCACCCGCTCCCGGCTTTCCGCCACCGCCTTGTCGGCCAATCCAACAATGATGAAGGCGACGACGCCGGAGCTGATCTGCACCTCGACATCGACCCGCCGCGCCTCCACCCCTTCGAAAGCCGCCGTCACAATCTTGGCTGTCACGTCAGGCGCGTCCCAGGCTGTGTCGATGCCCGAACCGACGAGCAGTGTCAGTCTATCGAGCGGAACCGGACGCCATTGGGCAAGATCAAAGATTTGATGCGGACAATTTGTCGCGTGTCGACTTTGGGTCCTTTAGGGGGCGCTCTCGACACGAGCCACGCCCCGACCGGTACAACACCGCAGAAGCGCGAAGCCTATCGGGTTAGGCCCAGCCAAACGCGGCTAAGACCGCCGCGCCGAACTGGGCGCCGCCATCGGGCGCGTGGGCGAAATAGAGGTCAGGTTCGATGGCTTCGAGCTCCATGAGCCGAAGCTCGCCCTTTTGGTCACGTAAGAGATCGATCCGCGCATAGATGATCCCCTTGGGCGCAGCGGCGAGCACAGCTTCGGCCAAAGCGGTCGCCTCGTGTGAGGGCGTCCAGGTGGTGATCTCGGCGCCGAACTGCGGTTGGACGCGAAAATCGCCGTGAGCTGCGCGCTTGACCACGGCGTGACTAAAAACACCGCCAAAATAGAAGAGCGACAGCTCGCCCTCTTCGGCGACCGCTGTCAGGAGGGGCTGGACCATCCGACCCCGCGTCGGACCCGAATAGATGTCCCCGCGCGCCAGGCGAAAGGTTTCGTGCGATCCCGCTGAGACCAGCGGCTTAATCACCAATTCCTCCGCTCCAAACGCCTCAAAGGCTTCACGGATCAGCGCCGCGTCGGTCTCTTCCGGTGTGAGGGTAGGGATGGTGGCGACCCCTTGCGCGTTCAGTTCCGCCAGATAGGTCTTGCGTGCATTCCAGACGAGCACGGACGGCGGATTGGCAAGCGGAATGTCGCCGGGCCAGGTGGCGAGCATTTGCGTGAAGGCCGCAAGCTTGAAATGATAACCCCAAGCGAGGCTTGCCAAGGCGCCGTCGACGTCGCGCGGCGCGCCGTGCACCCACGGATGGGCGACCACCTCGACATTGAGGCGTTCAAACAGCAGGCGATAATCGGCCTCCGGCGGGCGAATGCGCGTCGCATAGAGCGGGTCTTGCGGGTCCGGGGTGAGCAGGGCGAGGCGACGGCGCGACACGGGAAACCTCTTTCCGTACGAAAGCGAAAGCCGTTCTTGCCCTTTTGATTGCTCTCAAGGCAAGCCTGACTATACTCCGCCGCCGCTGGGGCCTACCCATCTGGCGCGCCCCCCTCCTCTGAAGATGAGCTTTCTGACATGCCTGCCCGTTTCGATGTCGCCGCTGTCGGCAACGCCCTTGTCGACGTTATCGCGCCGGCTGACGACGCCTTTTTGGCCACCCACAGGATCGCCAAGGGGGCAATGACCCTGGTCGATGACGCAAGCTCGGCAGCCCTTTATGCAGCCATGGCCGCAGGGGTAGAAACCTCGGGCGGTTCGGCGGCCAATACGGTGGCGGGCGTGGCGAGCTTCGGCGGGCAGGCGGCCTTTTTGGGCAAGGTGGCGGACGATCTGTTAGGCAAGGTGTTTCGCCATGACATCACCGCCCAGGGCGTGCATTTCGACGGACCAGCTTTGAAGAATGGCCCCGGAACGGGAAGGTGCCTTGTCAATGTCACGGAAGATGGTCAGCGGACCATGTGCACCTGTCTGGGCGCCGCAGACCGCCTAACCGTCGATGACATCGATCCCGCCGTGTGCAAAAGCGCCGCCATCCTCTATCTGGAAGGCTATCTGTTCGACCCGCCACCGGCCCGCCTCGCCTTTGCCAAGGCGGCCCAACTTGGCCGTGACGCCGGTCGGAAAATCGCCATCACCCTTTCTGATGCCTTCGTGGTCGAACGGCACCGGGCGGGACTGCTCGCCTTTATCGACAGCGAGATCGATATCGTCTTTGCCAATGAGGCCGAGGTGACGGCGCTGTTTCAAACCGACGATTTCGACGCCGCCGCCGCCAGCCTGGGCGCGCGCACCCGCATGGCCTGTGTCACGCGTGGCGAAAAAGGCTCGGTTATCCTGTCCGATGGCGCCGTGGAGCTTATTCCGGCCGCCAAGGTCGATCATGTGGTCGATACCACCGGCGCAGGCGACCAATATGCGGCTGGGGTGATGTTTGGTTTGGCGCGCGGGCTTTCCGCCGCCGTCTCTGGCCGGTTAGGCGCGCTCGCTGCCGCTGAGGTTATTCAACACTATGGCCCAAGACCCCAGACCTCGCTAAAAGCGCTCGCACAACAGGGGGGACTTTTGTGACCCGCGGACGAGGTTTTAAGGAAGGCCGCACATGACCGGAGACGAACTGCGCGCGCCATCGCCCGAAAGCGAAGGCCATCGCGAAGGCCACATTGTCCGCAAAACCAAGGAAACCGCCATCGAGGCGCGGTTGAAAATCGACGGCGTCGGTCGCACGCGTATCACGACCGGGATCGGCTTTTTCGATCATATGCTTGATAGCTTCGCCAGACACGGCGGCTTCGACCTCGAGCTCACCGCCTCGGGCGATCTCCATATCGACATGCATCACACGGTCGAGGATGTCGGCATTGTGCTCGGCCAAGCTTTTGCCGCCGCCCTACCGGGCTATAAGGGCCTGCGCCGGTTCGGCTGTGCGACCATCCCAATGGACGAAACCCTGACCCGCTGTGCCGTGGACCTGTGCAACCGTCCATACCTTGTTTGGCGCACGACTTTCAGCCGCGACAAGCTCGGCGATTTCGACACCGAGCTGTTCAAGGAATTTCATCAGGCCTTTGCGCAAAACGCCGGGGCCTGCGTGCATCTCGAAACCCTCTATGGCGAGAACAACCACCATATTGCCGAAAGCGGGTTCAAGGCGCTGGGGCGGGCCTTGCGCGAAGCCAGTGAAATCGACCCGAAAACGCTTGGCCAAGCGGCCTCCACCAAGGGTGTCCTCTAGTCGCCATGCGTACCGTCGCCCTCATTGACTATGGGTCTGGCAATCTGCCTTCGGCGGAAAAAGCCCTGTGGGCGGCGGCGAGTGCCCTGAACCGGCGGCGGGATATTCGCGCAACCTCAGACCCCGACTTTGTCGCCGCCGCCGATTCGATTGTGTTGCCGGGCGTTGGCGCCTTTCGGGCCTGTATGGAGGCGCTTAGCGCCCGTAATGGCTTGATTGAGGCCTTAACCCATGCGGTGAAAGGGCGAGGCGCCGCATTCCTCGGCATTTGCGTCGGCATGCAGCTCCTGACCGACCGAGGGCTTGAGTTTGGCGAGACGAAAGGTCTTGGTTGGATTCCAGGCGATACCCGCAAACTTCAACCACAGGACCCGCGTCAGGCCAAGATTCCCCATATGGGCTGGAATGATGTCACGCCGCTCGGGCCTCACCCCCTGACAAAGGGCATGGGAACGGCTGAAGCCATGTATTTCACCCATTCCTTCGCCGTCTTTCCACAACACCTAGACCATGTGGCCGCCGAAACCGACCATGGCGGACGCTTCGCCGCGATGATTGCCAAGGACAATGTGGCGGGCGTGCAATTCCATCCTGAGAAGAGCCAAGGGGCGGGCCTCGCCCTGATCGAACGCTTCCTGGAGTGGCGGCCATGATCCTTTATCCAGCCATCGACCTCAAAGGCGGCAAGTGCGTGCGGCTGTTGCGCGGCGACATGGATGCCGCCACCGTGTTCAATAATGATCCCGCCGATCAAGCGGCGCGCTTTGCTCGCGACGGCTTCCAATGGGTGCACGTGGTTGATCTCGACGGCGCCATTGAGGGCCGCGCGACCAATGCCGAAGCCGTCAACGCCATCTTACGCGTCGCGCCGATCCCGGTACAGCTTGGGGGCGGGGTCCGCACCCTGGCCCAGGTGGAGGGCTGGCTTGAAGCGGGCGTCAGCCGGGTGATCTTGGGCACTGCCGCCGTTTTGGACCCCGATCTGGTCCGCCGGGCCGCCGCGGCCTTTCCCGAACAGGTGGCCGTGGCCGTGGATTGCCGCGATGGCAAGGTGGCGGTGCAGGGCTGGGTCGAGACCTCAGACCTGACAGCGGTTGATCTTGGCCGACGCTTCGAGGATGCGGGGGTTTGCGCACTCATCGTCACCGATATCGACCGGGACGGGGCGCTTTCGGGGGTCAATATTGAAGCCATCGGTCAGGTTGCCGATGCCGTCGGTATTCCGGTAATCGCCTCTGGCGGCGTGTCCTCCCTTGAGGACATCCGAGCCTTAAAAAGCCGCGAAGGCGCGCCGATTGCGGGCGTCGTCTTGGGCAAGGCGCTCTATACCCACGCGATTTCGCCAGCAGAAGCCCTGCACCTGGCCCGCCGGACCCTCCCGACGCGCTCTGCGAGCTAGGATCGCGCCCGTGATCAAGACCCGCGTCATTCCCTGCCTTGATGTCAAGGACGGCCGCGTCGTCAAAGGCGTCAATTTCGTTGCCTTGCGCGATGCTGGCGATCCGGTTGAGCAAGCGAAAGCCTATGACGCGGCGGGAGCCGACGAATTGATGTTTCTCGACATCACCGCCTCGTCAGACCAGCGCGGTGCGATTTTGGACGTGGTGGCCCGCACGGCAGAAGCCTGTTTCATGCCCCTGTCGGTAGGGGGGGGCGTCCGCTCGGTGGAAGATGCCCGACGCCTCTTACGGGCGGGCGCGGACAAGGTCTCGGTCAATACAGCGGCGGCGGAAGACCCTGACCTGATCGCCAGACTGGCCGACGCTTTTGGAACCCAATGTGTTGTTGTGGCCATCGATGTTAAGCGGCGCGAGGCTGGCGAGGGCTGGGCGGTCTATACCTATGGGGGACGCCGCGAGACCACGCGCGACGCACTCGACTATGCCGCCTTGGCGGTTTCCAAGGGGGCGGGTGAAATTCTGCTGACCTCAATGGATCGCGATGGGGCAAAAACGGGCTATGATCTTGCCCTGCTGGCCGCCATGACCCGCCATGTCAGTGTGCCGGTGATTGCCTCAGGTGGAGCGGGCAAGGTGGAGCATCTGGTCGAGGCGGTATTACAAGGGGGGGCCGACGCGGTGCTCGCCGCTTCCATCTTCCATTTTGGCGAGATCACCCTTGGCGAGGCCAAACTTGCCCTGGCAGCCGCAGGCGTGCCGGTGCGGTTGCAGGCGTGAGCAAGGAGCGGCGATGACCCACGGGACTCAAGGTTCATTTGCCGAGGTCACGGCCCGCCTTGAGGCGACCATTGCCGCGCGGCGCGGTGGCGATCCCAGCCACTCCTACACCGCGAGACTGCTCGCCGATCCAAAATTGGCGGCTAAAAAGCTTGGCGAGGAAGCGGTGGAGACGGTGATCGCCGCCTTGAGCGAGGACAAAGACGCCCTGACCCGCGAAGCCGCCGACCTCATCTACCACCTGATTGCCCTTCTGGCAGGGCGGGAGGTCTCCTTAGGCGACGTCGCCCAGGTCTTGGCCGCGCGTGAGGGTGTGTCGGGTTTGCAGGAAAAGGCCGCCCGACCGCGTGAGCCCTGACGAGGTGATAAATTAAGGTGCAGAGACCTTGAAAGCGACGCGCCTCGCCAACACTTCGACCTTTGGAGGGTTTGGCAAAGCGGGCTTTGGCAGGTTGGTCATCTTCCGTTAGGGCTTTTCGTTGACAGGGAACAGGGTGGGGCTAAAAGTCCGCCCGGCTCTAGAGGGCCCGTTGCGAGCGGGACGCCCTTGCGGGGCAACCGTTTTGAGCGAAATGACGTACAGGCCTTTTACAGGCGGTGTGACAGAGGTGTTTGGCGGATGGCGGAAGCGGGATTGAAGGGAACGGCAGCGCGGGCGCGGCCCCTGTCGCCCCATATGCAGGTCTGGCGATGGCATGTGACCATGGCCGCTTCCATTCTCACCCGCGCCACTGGCATTGCCCTTTATGGCGGCGCGCTTGCGGCGACCCTGTGGTTCACGACCCTGATGATTGGGCCAGACCTGTTTAATCCCTATGTGGCGCTTTTGGGATCGCCGCTTGGTAAGATCGCCCTGTTCGGCATCACCTTTTCGGTTTTTTACCATCTGGCGGCTGGCCTTCGCCATCTTGCCTTTGACGTTGGACTTGGGTTTTCACCGCGCATGGCAAGCCTCACCGCCGTCGCCGCCATGGCCTTTGCCATCGTCGCCAGCCTGATGGTTTGGTTTATCGCCTGGCGGACGGGAGGTCTGTCATGAGCGGCAAGGCCAACGCCAATTATCGCACCGCTTTGAGCCGCGCACGGGGCCTCGGCGCCGCCCACCATGGCGTGTCGGATTTTATTTTTGAGCGCCTGTCTGGCATCGCCCTTGTCCCCTTGAGCCTGTGGGCCGTCTATGGGGCGATCAAGGTGGCGCCCCTCGGTTATGATACGGCAGCGCTTGCACTCCGCCACCCGCTCAACGCCCTTCTGGCGCTCCTGTTAATGGGCGCCTCATTCGCCCATATGAAGGCGGGGTTGCGCGTGGTGATCGAAGACTATCTTGAGGTCCCCGCCACCAAGGTCCTCGCCCTGATGCTCAACAGCGCCATTTGCTGGCTCGGTTGGGCGCTTTCGTCTTTCGCCATTCTCTGGGTCGCGTTCGGCGCGGCTCATCACTGACAGTCTGGACGGTCACGCCTATGGCTTCATACGCCTTCGTCGATCATGCGTTTGATGTAGTGGTGGTAGGGGCCGGGGGCTCCGGCCTCCGCGCGGCCTTGGGTTGCGCCCAGGCGGGCCTCAAAACGGCCTGCGTCTCGAAAGTCTTTCCAACCCGCAGCCATACTGTGGCGGCCCAGGGCGGCATTTCAGCCAGCCTTGGCAATATGAGCCAGGATGACTGGCGCTGGCATATGTATGACACGGTCAAGGGGTCGGACTGGCTCGGCGATCAGGACGCGATTGAATATCTGTGCCGCAACGCGCCGGACGCAGTCTATGAGCTGGAACACTGGGGTGTGCCCTTTTCCCGCACGGACGAGGGCCGCATCTATCAACGCGCCTTTGGCGGCATGACCAAGAACTATGGTGAAGGGCCGATCCAACGCACCTGCGCCGCCGCCGACCGCACCGGCCACGCGATTTTGCACACCCTCTATGGCCAGTCCTTGCGTCACTCGGTGGAGTTTTTCATCGAGTATTTCGCCCTTGACCTGATCATGGACGACGGGGCCTGCAAGGGCGTCACCGCCTGGAAGCTCGACGATGGCACCTTGCATCGCTTCAGCGCCAAGCTGGTCATCCTGGCCACTGGCGGCTATGGTCGGGCCTATTTCTCCTGCACCTCGGCCCATACCTGCACCGGCGACGGCAATGCCATGGTGCTGCGCGCAGGGCTTCCCCTGCAGGACATGGAGTTTGTCCAGTTCCACCCCACGGGCATCTATGGGGCGGGCTGTCTGATCACCGAAGGCGCGCGCGGCGAAGGCGGCTATCTGACCAATTCGGAAGGCGAGCGCTTTATGGAGCGCTATGCGCCCTCGGCCAAGGATCTGGCCAGCCGCGACGTGGTGTCGCGCGCCATGACGGTGGAAATTCGCGAAGGGCGCGGCGTTGGTCCCAATAAGGACCACATCAACCTGCACCTCGACCATCTGGATCCAAAGATCTTGCATGAGCGGCTGCCCGGCATTTCGGAATCGGCGAAGATTTTCGCCGGCGTCGACGTCACCCGCCAGCCCATCCCCGTCCTGCCGACCGTCCACTATAATATGGGCGGCATCCCGACCAATTATCACGGCGAGGTGCTGACCAAGGCAGGCGGCGACCCAGACAAGGTTGTGCCCGGGCTGATGGCGGTGGGCGAAGCGGCCTGCGTCTCGGTGCATGGCGCCAACCGTCTGGGCTCGAACTCCCTGACCGATCTTGTGGTGTTTGGTCGGGCGGCGGGACTTCGGGCGGCAGAAATCGTTGAAAAGGGCGGTAAGCCTGAAGAGGCCAAGGCCGGATGGACCGACAGCCATCTGGCCCGCTTTGATCGCTTACGCCACGCCGATGGCGGCCAGCCGACGGCGCGCCTGCGGCTCGAAATGCAGCGCGCCATGCAAGAAGACGTGGCCGTCTTCCGCACCAAGGAGACGCTGGATAATGGCGTCGCCCGGATCGCGGCCGTCTATAGCCAGCTTGGCGATGTGAAGGTTTCGGATCGCGGCCTGATCTGGAACACAGATCTGATGGAAACCTTGGAGTTCGACAATCTGATTGGCCAAGCCGCCGTAACGGTCAATTCCGCCGCCAATCGGGAAGAAAGTCGCGGCGCCCATGCCCGCGAAGACTTCAAGGACCGCAATGACAAGGACTGGATGAAGCATACGCTCGCTTGGATCGATGCGCCGACCGGCAAGGTCTCCATCGATTACCGGCCTGTGCACGCCTACACCATGACCAACGAGATCGCCTATATTGCGCCCAAGGCGCGGGTCTATTGAGGCTCTAATCCCATGGTTCAATTCACGCTTCCGCGTAATTCCAAGGTCGGCAAGGGCAAGCACTTCCCCGTCCCCGCTGGCGCCAAGACCGTCAAGACCTTCAAGGTCTATCGCTATGATCCAGAGACCTCGGCCAATCCGCGCTGGGATACCTATGAGGTGGCCGTCGATCAATGCGGCCCCATGGTGCTGGACGCCCTGTTGCACATTAAAAACACCATGGACCCGACGCTTGCCTTTCGGCGCTCGTGTCGCGAAGGGGTGTGCGGCTCCTGTGCGATGAATATTGGCGGGCGCAACACCTTGGCCTGCACCCATGCCTGGGATGAGGTTCCCGGCGAAGCGGTGCAGATATCGCCCCTGCCCCACATGCCTGTGGTCAAGGACCTGGTGCCGGACCTGACGCTGTTCTTCGCCCAATATGCCTCGATTGAGCCCTGGCTTCAAACCGACACCCCCACACCGCAAACCGAGTGGGGACAGGCGCCGCAGGATCGTGCCAAGCTCGATGGCCTCTATGAGTGTATCCTGTGCGCCTGTTGCTCGACCTCGTGCCCGAGCTATTGGTGGAATGGCGACAAGTATCTTGGGCCGGCGGCACTTTTGCAGGCCTATCGTTGGTTGGTCGACAGCCGCGATGAGGCGACAGGGGCCCGGCTTGACGATCTCGAAGACCCGTTCAAACTCTATCGCTGCCACACCATTATGAACTGCGCCCAGGTTTGCCCCAAGGGATTGAACCCGGCCAAGGCCATTGCAGGCATCAAACGCATGCTGGTTGAACGGGTCGTTTGACCCGCCCCCGCATTTGAGGAGAAGGACTATGCTCCGCCGTCCCCAAAGACCCCTGCTGTTCGCCGCCCTGGTCACCAGCGCTGTCGCGGCCCTCTCCTTGGCAAGCGTGCGCTATGCCCAGTCAGACGAAGCACCGAGTCTGCCCAATGGCGGCATCCACAAGCTTTTGATTGATGAGGACAAAATCAAGGCGGCCTTGGAAGGCGCGGGCTGGGTGTCGCCCAATCCGAAAAACGAGCGCTTTGTCTATATGGTCTCGTTTCGCTCCTGCCCGGACTGCATCCGCTTTGAACAGGAAGAGTTTCCAAAGCTCGCCAAGGGCGGCTTGAGCCCACGCGTCATTGTGGTCACGCGCCGTCAGCGCTCTACCCTGCCTGAGCGCTCTGGCTCGGCTGAGCTGTGGGCCAAGCGCGACTGGAAGACCTTTGAGACCTGGACAGGCATGCCCGTGGACGCCTGGACGGCGGCAGGGCTGCCAAACGCCGACACAGACCCAGACCGCGCCGCCCTGGTCGAAAAGGGCCGCGTCTTGGTGGAGACGCTACGCCCGCTTCTGGCCGAAAACGGCGTCAGCTTTGCCTATCCCACCTTGATCTGGCAGGCGGCGGACGGCCATTTAGAAGGCTGCGCCTGCGAAGCCCGCGAAACCTATCCCCTTATCCGGCAAAAGCTCGGCCTCGCCCAGGATTAGGTGACACTGCACCCTGTGGGTGCACGACCACATCCACACAGCTCCGCGGATAACTCCATGGCGTGCAGCCTTTGCCGACAGCGGAGGTTCGCGCACGCGGCCTAATCCGGCCAGGTCTCGCGCGACAGGTTAAGCACCTCGCCCGCCAGATAGAGCGAGCCGCAAATCAAGATCTTAGGGGGTGGACCGCCGCCCTGACAGGCCATCTGGACAGCTTCCGACACATCGGCGGAAATCTCAGGCGCAAGGCCCAGATCCAGGGCAAGCTCGGCGAGATCTTCCGGCCTTGCCGCCGCCTCGGCGCGAAACCGGGTGAGGATGAGACGCGGATTGACGGCGATGAGGGGCGCCAGCACGCCCTTGGCCTCCTTATTGGCGAGCAGGCCTAAAATCACCACCAGGGGACGGCCGTCGGCGGCGAGTTGCAAGGTCTCGGCAAGCGCGCGCGCCGCATGGGGGTTGTGGCCACCGTCAAGCCAGAGATCTGCGCCCCGCTGTGCGACAAGGGCCCCCAAGGGTCCCTTGGTCAGGCGTTGCATCCTCGCAGGCCAGCTGGTGGTGGCAATGCCTTGCGCTTGCGCCGTCTCGCCAATCTGTGGGGAGGGGAGCGCACGCGCGACGGCCAGCGCCAGTCCAGCATTATCAATCTGGTGCACGCCGAGAAGGCTGGGAGGCGGCAAGTCCAACAGTCCCCGCTCATCCTGAAACACCATGCGCCCGCGCTCGGGCCAGGCGTCGAAATCACGACCCATGACGATCAGGCGCGCGCCAACCCGCTCCGCCTCAGCCTCGATGACCTCAAGCGCTACCGAGCTTTGCCGGCCGATGACGCCCAAGCCGCCGGGCTTGAGAATTCCGGCCTTTTCGCGGGCGATGGTCGCCAGATCGTCGCCAAGAAATTCCTTGTGATCGAGGTCGACAGGCGCAATGGCGGCAACCGCTGGGACTGGCAGGATATTGGTGGCGTCGAAGCGACCGCCAAGACCCACCTCGACCAGACAGAGATCTGCAGGCGTTTGCGCAAAGGCAAGGAGCGCCGCCGCCGCTGTCACCTCAAAAAACGTGATCGGCGCCCCGGCATTGACGGCTTCGACCCGGGCCAAGAGATCCGCCAGGGCCGCTTCCGAGATCAGCTGCCCGGCGAGACGTATCCGCTCGGCGAAGCGCACCAGATGGGGCGAGATGAAGACATGGGCCTTAAGGCCTTCCGCCTCAGCCATGGCGCGCAGGAAGGCCAGGGTCGAGCCCTTGCCATTGGTACCCGCCACATGCACGACCGGGGCTAAACGCTGCTCTGGCGCGCCCAGCGCCGCGCAGAGCCGCGCCATTCGGCCAAGCGAGAGGTCGATCTTCTTGGGGTGCAGCGCCTTCAGCCGTTCCAGTGCCGCATCATGGGGCAGGAGGATGTCGCTCACCCGTGGCCCTCGACGCCAAATTGCAGCTTGGCCAGACGGGCATAGAGGCCGCCCTTGGCGATCAGCTCGGCATGGCGCCCTTCCTCGACCACCTGTCCCTGATCCATGACCACGATACGGTCCGCCGATTGAACAGTGGCCAGCCGATGGGCGATGACCAGGGTGGTACGGTCGCCCATGGCACGGTCGAGAGCGTCTTGCACCAGCCGCTCGCTTTCGGCGTCGAGCGCGCTGGTCGCCTCGTCGAGCAACAGGATCGGCGCACCGCGCACCAAGGCTCTGGCAATGGCGATCCTTTGACGTTGGCCGCCCGACAGGGTGCGCCCGCGCTCGCCAATCGGATGCTCAAAGCCAAGCGGCAGGGCGGAGATAAAGCCTGTGGCATTGGCGGCGTCGGCGGCGCTGCGCACCTCGGCCAAGGACGCCTCGGCCCTTCCAAAGCGGATATTGTCAGAGGGCGATCCGGAAAACAGCGCCGCATCTTGGGCCACCACCGCCATGCGCGCCCGCACGTCTTCGGGGTCGGCGTCGCGCAGATCGACGCCATCGATTAAGACCGCGCCCGAGGTCGGATCATAAAAGCGCAACAACAGCCGAAACACGGTGCTCTTGCCCGCACCCGACGGCCCAACCAGCGCCACCCGCTCGCCCGGCGCCACATGCAGCGAAAACTGATTGAGCGCGGGCATGTCCGGCCGCCCCGGATAGGCAAAGCTGACATTTTCAAACTGCACGCCGCCGCGCGCGGGAACCGGCAAGGGGACAGGATCGGCGGGCGCGGCAATATTGGGACGGGCCGCCATCAAGTCTTGGATGCGCGACATGGCACCAGACGCCTTTTGCACCTCGCCCCAAACCTCGCCAAGCGCGCCGACCGAGCCAGCCGCCAAGACCGCCAGGATGAGGAATTGCAGCAGCGCGCCATTGGTGATCTCGCCCGATTTCACTGCCCCGACGCCGATCCACAACACGGCGGCAATGCCGGTAAAGACGAGGGCCATGACCAAGACCGTCATCACCGACCGGGCCGTCAGCCGGGAGAGCGAGGCCGAAAACGCCGCCTCCACCGCCGCCTTAAACCGAGCGGCGGCATGGTCCTCACGCCCAAAGGCCTGGACCGTCTCCAACTGGTCGAGGCTTTCGCCCGCATAGGCCACCGCATCGGCGAACCGATCCTGGGCCGTCACAGAGAGCTTCCGCACCCGCCGCCCAACGATGAACAGGGGCAAGAGCACCACCGGCACAATGGCCACAACGCCCAGGGTCAATTTCGGCGACACCACCGAGATCAATACCAGCGCCCCAATCAGATTGAGGAGATTGCGCGCTGCGATGGACAAGGACACGCCCGCCATGGATTCGACAATGGCCATATCGGCGGTCATGCGCGATAAAACTTCGCCGGTTTGAATGGTTAAGAACCAGGCCTGGTCGAGCTTCAACACATGGGCGTAGAGCCGGGTCCGCAGGTCCGCCACCACCCGTTCGCCAAGCCGCGTGACGCAATAGAGCCGCAGTGCCGTAGCCGCCGCCAAGGACAAGGCGACGCTGAGCGTTAGGGCGAAATCTGCTGGCTGAAAGCCATGATCAATGGCCAGTCGCAAGACGCCGGGGAGGGCAAGCGTCAGGCTGGTCGAGGCAATCAAAGCCGCGCTCGCCGACAAGGTCAGCCGACCATGGGCGAGCACCAAGGGAAAGAGGCCCGCCAAGGCGCGCACATTTTTCGACTTGGCGCGTTTTTGCCGGGTGGATTGGATCTCCGCCGCCAAGAGTGCGCCAGCGCTCGGTCTTCCAACCGCCTCAGAGACTTCGGGTCCCGCAACCGTCATGATAACTCCATTTTTGCATTCCTATATCGCAGAGCGCGGCCAGACAGGGCAAAGATCGCGCATGCGCCCTTGCCGCATCTCATTCTTTCGTGTAGACGCCTCGCTCTGTTCGGCCCGCCCTTTACCCGGCGGGCCTTCGCCATTCCCGCGAAAGCGCTTTCTTCAGCGATTTTGCGCCTCACGTCGGTTGGACCCGCCATGAAATCAGACACCCACCCCGACTACCACTTTATCACCGTCACCATGACTGACGGCACCTCCTATCGCACGCGCTCCACCTACGGCAAGGAAGGCGCGACGATCAATCTCGATATTGATCCCCGAACCCATCCGGCTTGGACTGGCGGCGCCCAGCATTTGCTCGATCGCGGCGGTCGCGTCTCGCGCTTCAACGCCAAGTTTGCGGGCTTTACCGGCAAGAAGTAGGCGTTCGCGCCCTCCCTCTAAAGCCCACACCAAGATCAGCCTCCCGACCCCGTCGCGGAGGCTTTTTCTTTGGGGAATGGGCTTTGCCGGTGATCGGCTGGCGCGCGGCGGGCGCCGCGCCGCCGGAAAAATACCATGATCCTTTTGCTAAGATGAGGCCTTGAGCAAGAGGGGGAGCGTCGATGCTGAAAGCCTTATGCGTGATACTGCTCAGCTTGGCTGCGTCCACAGCTGAGGCCGAGACCGTGGCGCAAATCCTCACCCAAGAGGAATACAATATCGGGCGCGCCTATCTGACTCACGATCCAGCCTTGATAGATCAGATTTTCGCCGATGATTTTTCAAGTTATTCCGGCACGTCCCAGCCGGACACAAAGGCGAACTGGTTAAAATCTGTCGCCAATCCACGATTGACCACCACCACGTTCAAATATTCGCCTTTTGACATTCGCGTCGTCGGTGCGATGGCCATTGTGCAGGGCGAGAACGAAGATGATCTTCATATTGATGGGCAAGACGCCAGCGGCCTCTATAGCTGGATGGATGTTTTCGAACTCAGACAAGGCCGCTGGCTTTTAATCGCCAACGAAACCACGCCCGTGAAAGACAAGTCCGACCGCCGGGCGGGAAACTGGGTGACGATTTCAGCCCCGCAGAAATAAGCGCTTGACCGGGGAGGCGCGCATTTGGGGGACGCTACTCACAAAAAAAGGCCGGTCGCAGCACTTTGGCGAGCGACCGGCCTGGGGCCGGATGGCCGCTGGGATCGGGTGGGACGATCCGAGCGGGATCTGATGGGCGTCAGATATACCGGCGAAGCGAGCGGGCCAGTTCAGCGCCATCGTTGCGCTTGGCCTTTTTCTGTTGCGGTTGGTAGGCGATGCGGGCGTGCTCGATGCAATAGGGGCCCTCCTCGCCCGTGCGGCGTCCGCAGAAACTAAACTCATCGCTGGACGGATCGCCAATCGGCCATTTGCACATATGGGCGCCGAGCGTTAGCACGGTCGCCGAGCCTGGCTCTTCACGACGGTAAAGCGTGGTCGGCAGGGTGGGCGCCACGGGGCCGGACGGGCTGGGGGCGGCCTCAATCCGGCGAATGGGGACGGCGGGGGCGGTTGCCACGGGGCGGGCGGGACGGGGTGTTTTAAAGACGGGCCTAGCCGGTTGTGACGGGGCCGCGCGGCCGGAAAGGCCCAAACGGTGCACCTTGCCAATCACGGCATTGCGCGTCACGCCGCCCAATTGCCGGGCGATCTGGCTGGCGCTCAGGCCATCCAACCAGAGCTTTTTCAGCGTCGCCACCCGATCCTCGGTCCAGCCTGCCACCGTCTCCATGCGTTACACCCCTTTTTGTTTCGTCTGTCGCCCACGACGATTCAACATTTAGTGTCTGGAAGACATTTCACTGCTCCAAACCGCTAGATATCGTAACGCGAGTTGAAAAAGACACAATAGGCGCCCCGATGGTCATCCACAGAAACTAAATCTTGATTCTTTTTCCGGCGATTCGCCAAATGGTGCGGACATGGCGCCTGCAAGGCTTGCAGTTCCGGCGCGAAAGGGGCACTTGAGGCCTATGACTGAGACGCTCTCCCCCCCGGCCACGCCGCCTGTCTTGCAGGATTTACGGGCGCGCCAATTGGCCACCTCGCCGCCCCGCCCGCGCCACTATGCGGGCGTTAATTGGACGGGCCTGATCACCCTTTATGGCAAGGAAGTGCGGCGGTTCTGGAAGGTCGGCTTGCAAACCATCGCCGGTCCGGTGGTGCAGACCCTGCTCTATATGATGATTTTCGTCGTCGCGATGGGCAAGGCACGGCCCTTGGTAGACGGCGTGCCATTTGCCAATTTTGTCGCGCCGGGCCTGATCATGATGGCGATCTTGCAAAACGCTTTCGCCAATTCCTCCTCGTCCCTTATCCAGGCCAAGATCATGGGGACGGCGCCCGACTTTCTCACCCCGCCCCTGTCACCGTTTGAACAGGCGGCGGCATTCTCACTCGGTGCGGCGACGCGCGGCGTCGTGGTCGGCCTCGTCACCGCTGCATCGGTCTGGCCTTTTGCCCATTTTGGCATCGCCTCGGTCCCAGCCATCCTCTTCTATGCTGTGGCCTCGTCCCTCCTGATGGGGTTTGTCGGGGTGGTCACAGGTCTGTGGGCAGAGAAGTTCGATCATTTGGCGGCGATCACGACCTTTATTGTCGGGCCGCTGACCTTTCTGTCCGGCACCTTTTACAGCATCACCGCTCTGCCCGAGCCGTTCCGCGACATTGCCCGCTTCAACCCGTTCTTCTACGTGATTGATGGGTTCCGCTTCGGCTTCACAGGCCATGCTGACGGAAATCTGGCCATCGGCGCGGTCTTTGTCACCCTTCTGACCAGCGGGCTTGGCGTGACATCTTGGCTGTTGTTCAAAAGCGGTTGGCGGCTGAAGAGTTGACGGGACAAGCGGCGAAGGCCAAGGGCCCGCCCCAAAAGGCCGTCAGCAGCGGTGTGGCAGGGCCGGGTGAGCCGGTGGTGTAGAAGTCGCGCCGCCCGCTATGGCCAGGGTTCAGTTCAGGGTGGCGCGCTAGATAGAGGCTAAGACTATCAGCGACGGCCTTCGGCTGGTGGATCAGCGGCGTGGCCCTTGGCAGGGCCGCCTGGAACAAATCGTCGATAATGGCATAATGGGTGCAGCCCAAAATCGCGCGGTCGGGCGCGCGACCGATTCTGCGGCTCAAGGCGGCCACATGGCCCTTAACCTCGGCCTCTAGACGCGCCCGGGGGGCCGCTTCCTCGATCAAGCGGGCCAGATCGGGGCAGGGCTCAGAGAAGACGGCCACATCCTGGCGCCGCTTGTCGATTTCAATCTCATAGACCCGGCTCGCCGCCGTGCCCGGTGTCGAAAAGACGCCGATGACGTCAAGCTTTTCAATGCGCCCGCCGCGACGTTCGGCCTCATGCTCCCAGGGAAGGCCGGTTGCCGCCTCGATGGTGGGCACAATAATGCCGAGCACATTAACCGGGCGACCCAGGCGGCGGCGCACATCGGGGATCCAGGTCTGCTGCAGCCGTCGGAGCGCTATGGCCGAGGCCGTATTGCAGGCCAAGATGACCAGGTCGGCGCCGTTTTGAAACAGGATCTCGCAGCCATTGCGCGTGAGCGCGACAATCTCCTCCCCAGGCCTGCCGCCATAGGGCACATGGGCCTGATCGGCGAGAAAGAGAAAGTCGGCTTGTGGCAAAGCCTCGGTCAGGGCGCGATGGACGCTGAGGCCGCCGACGCCGGAATCAAAAACACCGATGGCCACGGGCTCAGACCTCCAAAACGATCTTACCAAGATGGGCGCCCGCTTCCAGCGCCGCATGGGCAAGGCCCGCTTCCGCCAAGGGGAAGGTCCGCTCAATAATGGCCCGAACGCGACCTTCAGCCACCCAGGGCCAGATTTGCGCCGCGATCGCGCGCGTCAACCGCGCCTTCTCATCGGCAGAGCGCGGCCGAAGTGTCGAGCCGGAAATGGTCAGGCCGAGCCGCATAATGCGCGAAATGTCAAATTCAGCGGTGGCGCCGCCTTGGAAGGCGATGAAGACCAACCTGCCACAGGGGTTTAGGGTTTGCAGACCCCGGCTGGCCATCTCGCCGCCGACCATGTCCAAAATGACGTCGCAGCCCCCGGCCGCGATGACTTGCGGTGCAAAGTCTCCGGCGCGGGAATCGATGGCGATATCAGCACCCATGGCTTTTGCCTGCTCAGCCTTTTCGGGCCCTCGCGCCGTGGCGATGACCCGTGCACCCGCGGCCTTAGCCATCTGGATTGCCGCCACGCCAATGCCGCTGGTCGCGCCGTGCACCAACAAGGTCTCGCCCGCGGTGAGCCGCCCCAGTTCGAAGACATTGGCAAAAACCGTGAAAAGCGTCTCAGGCAAGGCCGCGGCTGCGACAAAGCCTAATCCCTCAGGGATCGGCAGGAGATGGCGTGCATCGACCCGCGCATATTCGGCATAGCCGCCGCCGCCCAAAAGCGCTGCCACCCGGTCGCCCAGGCGCCAACCGGTCACGCCTTCCCCCAAAGCGGCAATCTCACCCGCAATCTCAAGGCCTAGGGTTTCGGGCGCGCCCGGTGGCGGCGGATAGAAGCCAAGCCGCTGGAGAATATCTGGCCGGTTGACCCCCGCTGCCGCGACCTTGACCACCACCTCGCCGGGTCCGGGGCTTGGGGTTAGGGAATCGACCAGATGCAGCGCGGAGGCTGGCCCCTTGCCGTCGGTCACGGCGATAGCCCGCATCTGGGTCGGAAGGGACGAAAACTTTGACTGCGACATGTGGACCTGCGGTGAAACGCGACCTCGCGCCTTTGCGACCGCTGCTCTAAGGCGGCTGGCTAGACGCGAAACGCGGATTGACGTCATATGTCGCTTCGCGCGTCTCAGTCGGTTTGGCAAGTCGATGCGCGACACGGCCATGCAAAGGAGGAGAGCAATGGACGAACCCGCTGGCGTGCGTTTGGGTCGCGGGAAACTGCTGCTCGAGGCTGTGCGTGAGGATCTCGACCTTTTTTCGCTTGAGGATTTGGCCGAACGGATCGAGGTATTGTCGGGCGAAATCGCGAGGTGCAAGGCGGCGGCGGCCAAAAAGTCAGCCAGTCGGGCGGCGGCCGAGGCCCTTTTCGCCTTTCGTCCCGATTCGGATTAGGCGCAGGCGGAAAAGTGGCACGACAGTTGCAATCACCGCAAAGAACTCTAGTCACCGTCCAGTCCGGAGCCGAAGGAGAGCGGATCCGACCACGGCCTATCCATCGAGAAGGACAACACCGTGTCGCATGATCTCCCGGCCGCCCAACCCGACCGTTCCGAGCGGGTGCGTGATTTTACTGCGTCCGAGCTTTTTGACCGGACCTTTCGCGAAGGTATGGAATTGGTTGAGGCCGCCGCCACCTATCTGGACGGGCCCGGTCGGCAACAATCCAAGCTTTTGAGCCGCAATGCGGCTCTGGCATATGCAGGCGAGAGCATGCGCCTGACCACGCGGCTGATGCAGGTGGCATCTTGGCTTTTGGTCCAACGCGCCGTGCGCGAGGGCGACATGACGCCGTCGGAAGCCTGTGATCCGCGCTATCGGGTGGCGAGCAAGGCCCCCCCAACCACGCCGCCTGCTGGACTTGATGAACTGGGTCTGCCGCAAGGCTTGACCGAGCTTGCCGAACGCTCGGAGCGGCTTTTTGAACGCATCCGCCGGTTGGATGAAAAGGTCTATGAAAGCGCCAATGCCGATTTGACCGCCCATCCGGTGCTGTCGCAATTTGAGCGGCTGCGCACGGCGTTTCACGGTGGCGAAGGCTAGGCTCGGCAAAGCCTAGCCTAAAGGGGGCCTACTCGACCAATTCTGGCGAGGTTTCCCGGCGCTGCATCAGGCTGTCAAAATTGGCCCAGACGCCATCGTCGCCTTGCCATTGACCGCGGGTCGCCGCCTTTGAATATTCGGTGGCGCGGGCTTCAAAGAAGTTGGCGTGCTCAACGCCAGACACCATGGACTGCAACCACGGCAAGGGGTTTTCCTTCACGCCTGAGAAGAGCTCGGGCAGGTCAAGCTGGCGCAGGCGCCAATTGGCGATGAAGCGAATATAGGCCTTGATGTCTTCCGGCGTCATGCCCTGCACTTCTCCCGCCTCGAAGGCGAGATCGATAAAGCAGTCCTCAAGGCCGACCACCGTGCGGCAGTTTTCGACAATGTCCTCAGCCACCGACTTGGACAGGGCGCCGGTTTCCTTGGCAAAGGCGTGATAGAGTTTGATCATCCCTTCACAGTGCAGGCTTTCGTCGCGAACGCTCCAGCTGACGATCTGGCCCATGCCCTTCATCTTATTGAAGCGTGGGAAGTTGAGCAGCATGGCGAAGGAGGCGAACAGTTGCAGGCCTTCGGTGAAGGCGCCGAACATGGCCAGGGTGCGTAAGATGTCAGCTTCGTTCTCGACGCCAAAGGTCTGCATATAGTCGTGCTTCGAGCGCATGGCCTCATAGTCGAGGAAGGCGGTGAACTCGGTTTCTGGCATGCCGATGGTCTCCAACAGGAGCGCATAGGCGGCAATGTGAATGGTCTCCATATTGGAGAAGGCCGACAGCATCATCTTCACTTCAGTCGGTTTGAAGACGCGGCTATAGCGCTCCATATAGTTGTCGTTCACCTCGACATCGGACTGGGTGAAGAAGCGGAAAATCTGCGTCAAGAGATTGCGCTCGCCGTCCGTCAGCTTGCTTGCCCAATCCTTGCAGTCTTCGCCCAAGGGAACCTCTTCCGGGATCCAGTGGACCTGTTGCTGCTTTTTCCAAAAATCATAGGCCCAAGGATAGCGGAACGGTTTGTACGCGAATGACGGCGTCAGAAGTCCAGGCTTATTCGGTTGGATGAGGCTCTTGACGGTCATGGGCTTGCCCTGGTGCGTGCGGCGCTGAAGTGACAACGCTAAAGGTCGACAATCTGACCTGAGGATGGACGATCCAGCCTCTAAGTCTAGTGGGTTCTTTTCATCAGCCCACAACATATAGGAGGTCTGGGGATAGTTTCCGCCTCCCTACTGACAGGCGAGACATTCTTCATAGTCGGTGCGTGCGCCATGGATGGCCGCCACCTGGGCGGTGTCGGAGCCAGCAAAGGCGGCGCGTTGAACCGACTTGGAGCGCAAATAATAGAGCGACTTGACGCCGCGCTCCCACGCCGTCCAGTGCAGCATGTGCAGGTCCCACTTGTCCACATCCCCCGCCAGGAACAGATTGAGGGATTGCGACTGACAAATGTCTGGCGTGCGGTCGGCGGCCAAATCAATGATCCAGCGCTGATCGATTTCGAAGGCGGTTTTGAAGATGTCCTTCTCGTCCTGAGTCAAGAAGTCGAGCCCTTGCACCGAACCCTCATTTTCGAGGATGGCGTTCCACACCGCGTCGGTATTCTTGCCCTTGGCCTCAAGTACCGTCTCCAGATAGGCGTTCTTGACGGCGAAGGAGCCGGACAGGGTCTTGTGGGTATAGATATTGGCCGGGATCGGCTCAATGCCCGCGCTCGTGCCACCGCAAATGATCGAGATGGAAGCGGTGGGGGCAATGGCCAGCTTATGGCTGAAGCGCTCCATCACGCCGCGCTCGGCCGCGTCTGGGCAAGGGCCACGCTCTTCAGCCAGGAGGCGGCTCGCCTTGTCGGCCTCGCGACGCAGATGTTTGAAAATGCGGCGGTTCCACGACTTGGCCAGCGCGCTCTCAAACGGGGTGTTTTGGCCTTGGAGGAAGGAGTGGAAACCCATCAGGCCAAGCCCGACCGACCGCTCGCGCATGGCCGCATAGATGGCCGGGTCCATCTCTTCCGGCGCCCGGTCGATAAAGTCCTGCAACACATTGTCGAGGAAACGGCAGACGTCTTCGACAAAGGTGGGGTGATCGCGCCATTCGAGGAAGGTCTCGGCATTGACCGAGGACAGGCAACACACCGCCGTGCGGTCGCGGCCCAGATGGTCGACGCCGGTTGGCAGCATGATCTCGGAGCAGAGATTGGACTGGCGAACCTTAAGGCCTAGGTCCTTCTGGTGGGTCGGCAGGGCCCGGTTCACCGTGTCGGAGAAGATCAGATAGGGCTCGCCGGTTTGCAGGCGGATTTCCAAAATCTTCTGCCACAGCGACCTGGCATCGACATAGCGGACAGGCTCGCCGGTCTTTGGCGACCGCATGGCGAATTTTTCACCGTCGCGGACCGCCTCCATGAATTCGTCGGTGATGGAGATGCCGTGGTGCAGGTTGAGCGACTTGCGGTTGAAATCGCCAGACGGCTTCCGAATCTCGAGAAATTCTTCGATCTCGGGGTGGTGGACATCGAGATAGACCGCCGCTGAGCCGCGCCGCAACGAGCCTTGGCTAATGGCGAGGGTCAGGCTGTCCATGACCCGAATAAAGGGGATGATGCCAGAGGTTTGGCCAGCCCCTTTGACCTTTTCGCCAATCGAGCGAACGCCGCCCCAATAGGTGCCGATACCGCCACCGTTTGCCGCCAGAAAGACATTCTCGTTCCAGGTGCCGACAATGCCATCTAGGCTATCTGGGACCGAATTGAGGAAGCACGAAATCGGCAGTCCGCGATCCGCGCCGCCATTCGACAAAACCGGCGTGGCAGGCATGAACCACAGATTGGAAATATAGTCATAGATGCGCTGGGCGTGATCGGCGTCATCGGCAAAGGCCGTCGCCACGCGGGCGAACATGTCTTGATAGCTCTCGCCGGGCAGGAGGTAGCGGTCCTCCAAGGTGGTCTTGCCGAAATCGGTCAAACGGGCATCGCGCGACCGGTCGATCTGCACCGATTTTACCAGCGTCAGCTGGGGTCGCTCGGCACGCATAGCGGGTTTACCCTTGCGCGCCTTGGGGGTGTCGGAAACCTTCAAAGCTTCAGTTGCAGACATTCGCAAAAACCCCAAATCCAATCGAATCGACAAACCGCCCAAAAGCGGCCTCTTGCCGCTTCAAATCATACATCTAGTAGGCGGGTCGTCCCCAAGCCCGATATATGGTGCTCAAACCCCCCGGTTTCGTCAACGGTCTGAAACGCCTTGATCGCGACTTTTTCGTTAACAAAACCTTTCGAAAGGCGGTTGTTAACCGTGTTATTTAACACTAAGGCAAGGCTTGAGTCGCGCCCCTTTACACAGTCCGGACACGGCGCGTGCAGCACCGCTCACCCAAACTGATTCGGGAGGCAAAATACCGGGGGTTTGGGGGCTATGCCCCGGTGCCTAGAGCAAAATCCGATCTTATTGGATCGGAATTTGCTCACAACCCTATATAAAGGGGGCATTTTCTGCGACGAACCGGCCTCCACTTCGTCGGAAAATGCCCTAGTGCACGGCGACGAGATTGTCGTCGGTTTTCCGGTCGATCAAAATCGCATAAGGGTCGACCCCCGCATGGGCAGGCTTCGTCGCCGAAACCAAGGTGATGGTTTGGCGGCCCGAATGGATCGGATAGCGACGTAGAGACAAGACGTCGGCATCGCCAAAGCCTGGGCTCCCAGGCTCCTTGCGGAAAAGGCCGAGATCGACCGTATCGTTGAGCGGCTTTTCGGTCTCTAAACCCTTGCCGTCGGCATAGAGCTTGTGCGCCTCGAAGGTGAAATCGGTGGCGTAGGCGCCGTCCTTCTGGTGCCGCGTCTTGGCGCTGATGGCTTTCAGATCATAGAGGGTGATCTTCTCGAACAGATCGGTGATCAGGTTCTGCTGGTCTGGCCGGGCCTGGGCGCGGAAATCGGCAATCAGGTCCCGCGTCGTTGGATAGGGTGGACCCTTGAACGCAAAGTCGTGCAGGAAGGTGCGCAAGGCGGCGTTGACCCGGGCCTCGCCCAACTCCTCTTTCAGCCGGTACATGATCAAAGAGCCTTTGCGGTAATGGATATAGGCTTGGTTTTCGACGCGATTGAGCGGCTCTTCCTCCACCAGATCGCCGCCGCGGGCGCGCAAATAGCGATCAAGCTCAAACTTCAGGAATTTGCGGATCTGATTGTGGCCATAGAGCTTTTCCATGGCCATCAGGGCGGAATATTGCGCGAGAGTTTCGTCCAACATCGACGCGCCTTGCAGATCCGCACCGATCACCTGGTGTGCCCACCATTGATGGCCCAATTCATGGGCGGTGACATAGGTCACCATGTCAATCTTTTCGGGATCGCGGCTATCGAAGATCCAGCCAAGATTTTCTGAATAGGGAATGGTGTTGGCAAAAGACTGGGCGAAATCGGCATAGCCGGGGAATTCTAAAATCCGCACCTGCCGGAACTGATAGGGGCTAAAATTGGCCTGGTCATAGTCGAGCCCGACCTTCAAGGCCTTGATCATCCGATCGACATTCCAACCATGGTCGGGATGATAAAAGATATGCAGGTCGATGCCCTTATAGGTCTCGGCCCGCTCGGCATAGCGCGCCGACTGGATGGAAAAGAATTTGAGAATCGGCGCCTCGGTGCGGAACTCGGCGATGCGCCGTCCGCCAAGGGTCTGATCACTGACCTTATAGCCCGGCGCCATCGGCGTCTGGTCGGCTGTGGTCGAGACCGTAATATCGGCATTGACCCAGTCGGCATCCTTGCCCAGCAGGTTGAAGCCCCGCGCACCCTCATCCTCCAGCTTGGCCGGGCGCAAGGCGTCGGGAAGCCCGTGTTTTCGCCGGATCGCCCGGTCTTGCAACAGGCCCTCGCGGCCTATGCCGAGGGACGGCGTGATGTCGCCGGAATCGAGGAAGGTCCCATTGTCATAGACACGGGTCCAACCATTGTCATCATTGCGAAAGCCGCGCTGGCCGCGCTCGACTTCAAAGGACAGGCTGCGGGTCTCGCCCGGTGACAGGGGGGTGTCAAAGGCAAAGATCCGATAGTTGAACCGATCAAAGGTCTGTTTTGGTCGCGCGCCTTCAACCGAAAGGCTGACCACCTTGACGTCTTGGGCAAAGCGAAGATGGACCTCGCGCAAGGGTTGGCCGGTGCGGTTTTGCATGCGGAACACGCCGTGGGCCACGGCGCGCTGAGCGCTCGGGTAAAGGTCGACAGCTAAACGCACATCGGTAATTTTCGGCTGCGGCGTCTTTTCGAACGGCAGCAGGGTCTTCTCATAACCCGCCAACCAAACCTCTGCGTCATAGTCCGTGCGGTAGGTGTTGAGATGGTGCGTATTATAAAAAATGAAGCCGCCGACGCCCGCCGCCATGACGGCCAAGCCCACAAGCCCAAGCCCTGTCGCACTGCGCAATCGTCGCGGCAAACGCCGCAGGCGCGGCCGCAAGGCTGCATCGCGACCGCGTCGCCAGAGCCCATAGGTCAAGCCCGCCAGGATCAGGGCGATCAAGCTCCAATAGGCCTGAAACCACCCTCGCGCCGCGCCAAAGTGGCCTTCGCCATTCATGTCTGACAAGGGGACCGCAGGCGAGGTGGCATAGCGATAGAGGTGGTCCTCGAAATGCAGGCTTCTGGCGACCAACGAAAACACAAACCACACCAGCATGATGCCAAAGCCGACATATTTTGACGGCGCGAGCGCTTGGACAAATACCGCTAGAATGGCGATCTGGATGGCGAGCAAGGCGCTCGGCGCGATGTACCAGCTAAAATAATCACGAAGCTGCAGATCGGTCCAACCCTTGGCCAGCTGTACGCCGACGCCGATGAGCGCCCCCACAGTCAAAATGATGATCAAAACCAGACTGATGGCGAGAATTTTCGGAGCGGCGAACACGACATCTGGGGCAGGTGTCGAATCGATCAGTTCGTCGGTGCGCCGCTCCCTTTCCTTCCAGACCAATTCACCGGCGTAGAAAACCGCAACCAGAATCGGAATGAAGGTAAAGGCGCCTTGCAAGGTGGCGATGACCCGGCGGGTGACGGGGTAGACGTCGGTCTCGTAAGGGCCATTGGAGAACCACAGTCCTGCACCGGCATTGAGCGCGCCGAGCCCCAACAGAATGAAAAAGGCCGGGCTTTTGAACACCTGAGCCAGATCAAGCCGGGTGCGGGCCACCATCTGCGCCCAAAAGACGGTTGCAGGTGACGGGGGCTTAAGCTGAAGCGTGGGCTGGGATTTCCGCGCATCCGCGACCAAGGCCTGCTCGGCCTTGGCGGGCTTTACCGGTTTAGTCTCGAAGCGAAACACAATCCCCGCCACCGCCCAGAGCCCGACGGCTACCGGGGTCCAAATCAAGCTATGGACCAGCATCACTCCCCCGAGCGGCGGCGCCAGGGTGTTTTTCTCCAGCACGGTCCAATACTTGGTCACATAGGAAAAGGCGCCCAAACCAAAGGGTTCGGCGAGCGCCATAAAATGCTCCCATTCGGGCTTGTCGGTCAGCGCATTGGCCACCGTCCAGGCGACCAAAAGCCCGATCATGCCAATATAGGTCGAGATCATTGAGCGGGTCGCCGCGGCGAGTGCGAAGAACAACGAAAAGGTCAAGAAAAGCAGCGGCAAGGCCAAGCCGAATGTGGCGGCCAGGTAGTCACCAGGCCGAAAGGGTCCGATCACCTCATGATCGAGCCAAGGTGCCGCCGCGCCAAGCGCCATGCCAAGCGGCACCGAGAGAAAGGCCGTGACCACGGCGGCGAAGGCGCCAAGGCCCCGTCCATAAAGAAACTCCAACCGCTGGACCGGCGTCGACCGAAGGATTGGCCCAAAGCCTGTTTCATCATCGCGCGCAACGGTCGCCGCCGCCATGCCTGTCGAGGCGAACATGAAGAACAGGCCAAAGGATAAGGCGATGCTGGCCAGGCTATAGGGCGCGTTGCGGTGGATATTGCCGTTGTCGCCGCCGACATGAATCTGGTCGATGGCCAAGGTGAGAAAGGCGAAGATAAAAAACAGCCCGCATGAGACCCAAAAGGCTGGGGTCCGCACCTGATACCGGTATTCAAACCCGGCGATTTTCCACAACATCTGCAAAATCCCGGATTAAGCGGCGCGACGGGCTTGGGCCAGGGCGGAGAAATAGACATCCGCCAAGGAGCCCGAATGGGGGGCAAAGTCCGGCCCCGGCGCATCTTCGGCCAGCACATGGACGATGGTTCGCCCGGCCGAGAGGCGGGTCGAGATCACCTGATGGTGGGTCTTTAACGGCTCGAGCTCGTCGCGCGCAATCGGACGGGTCCAGAGGCGGCCATCAAGCTCCCGCACCAACTCGCCCGGCGCGCCTTGCCGCAAAATGCGACCGCCCGCCAATATCGCCACGGCCGAGCAGAGGTCGGAAACATCCTCGACAATATGGGTCGAGAGGATCACCACTACCTTATCGCCAATGCCCGCCAAGAGGTCGAGAAAGCGGTTGCGCTCTTCCGGATCGAGGCCCGCAGTCGGCTCGTCGACAACGATCAAGGACGGCTGGCCCAACAAGGCTTGTGCGACGCCAAATCTTTGCCGCATGCCGCCGGAATAGCCGGACAGGGCCTTTTTGCGCACCGCCCACAGATTGACCTGATCCAACAACCGCTCAACCTCGGCCCGACGGGCCTTCGGGTCCGCAAGGCCTTTGAGGATGGCCATATGGTCAAGCATGTCATAGGCGCTGACCCGGGGATAAACGCCGAAATCCTGCGGCAAATAGCCAAGGCGGCGGCGGATGGCCTGCGGGTCGGTGAGTGCTTCCACGCCATCGAAGCGCAGGGCGCCAGAGGTCGGCGTCTGCAAGGTGGCGATGCAGCGCATAAGGGTGGACTTGCCCGCGCCATTGGGGCCGAGCAGCCCAAACATGCCGGGCTTGATCGACAAGGTCACGCGATCGAGGGCGCGAACGCCATTCGGATAAACATGGCTCAACTCGTCGATTTCAAGCATACCGGTCTCCGTGCCTCCGCATCTCTTGGGCCGTTTTCGACGTTGCGTCGAAGTTTCGCCTGATGCAAGTGAACCTCTCGTCATGTTCTGAAGGTTGAAAAGGCGCGCCATGTCCGAATATGTCTTTTCCCCACCCCCGCCGGTCAGCCTTGCCGTGCTTGGAACCGAGGCGCGCTTCCCGGTTCGCAGGATCTATTGCGTCGGGCGGAACTATGCCGCCCACCGGGCCGAAATGGGCGGCGATGACCGCGAGCCGCCGTTCTTTTTCGCCAAGCCGTCAGACGCCGTTGTCGCCTCGGGCGCGCAAATTGCCTTTCCGCGGGCAACGGAAAATCTGCACCACGAGATCGAGCTGGTGATCGCCCTGCGCCAGGGTGGGGTCGATATTGCGCGGGATCAGGCCCTCGATCATGTGTTTGGTTTTGCAGTCGGCGTCGATCTGACCCGTCGGGATTTGCAAGCCGCCGCCAAGGATAAGGGCCAACCTTGGGAATCAGCCAAGGGCTTTGACCAGTCGGCTCCGCTCAGCCCGATCAAACCCTGGGCCGGCGCGCCACCTTCGGGCGCGATTTCGCTCTCGGTCAATGGGTCGGTTCGTCAAGACGCCAAGCTCACCGATATGATCTGGTCGGTGGCCGAAATCATCAGCGAGGCGTCGCGGCTTTGGCGGCTTGAGGCGGGAGACTTGATTTTTACCGGCACACCCGAAGGTGTGGGGCGTTTGCAGCCCGGCGATCAGGTCACCGGCGCAGTCGAGGGCGTTGGCGGGGTGACCTTTAGCTTGGCCCCCACCGCGGCGGCGTGAGATGCACTTGGCGCGAAAGGGCTTAACCAGATGAAGCTCCATGCCTTTTGGCGCTCGGGCGCCAGTTATCGCACCCGCATCGCCCTGAACCTCAAGGGCCTAGCCTATGAGATTGTCCCGGTCGACATCCGCACCGGCGTACAGAATGAGGCGGCCTATCGGGCGCTCAACCCCTTAGGGCTCGTGCCGGCCTTGGAAACCGAAGATGGCATCTTGAGCCAAAGCCCAGCTATTCTCGAATGGTTGGAAGAGCGCCATCCCGAACCACCGCTTTTGCCGGCCTCGCCCGCCGATCGGGCCGAAGTGCGCGCCATGGCGGCCATTATTGGCTGCGACATGCAACCGCTGAATAATTTGCGCGTTTTAAAGGCTTTGCGGGGCGATTTGGCGGCGGACGAGGACAGGGTCAAGGCCTGGGCGCGCCGCTGGATGGTGTCGGGTTTTGCGGCGTTAGAAAGTCGCATCAGTGTGCATGGCCGGGGCTTCGCCTTTGGCGACCGGCCAAGCTTGGCCGACTGCTATCTTGTGCCGCAGGTCTATTCGGCGGAACGGTTTGAGGTTGATATCTCAGCCTTTCCCCATGTGGTTGCGGTCGCGGCCCAGTTAAACGCCTTGCCAGCCGTTGCTGCGGCCCACCCGGACCGGCAACCGGATCGAGACCTGTGAGCCTCCCATGAGCGATGTCGACGACCTGATCGCCAAAAACCGACAATGGGCGCTTGGAAAAACTGAAGCCGACCCGGACTTCTTCTCCCGTCTGGTGCGCCAGCAATCGCCGTCCTATCTGTGGATCGGCTGCTCCGACAGCCGCGTGCCGGCAAATGAGATTGTCGGCCTTGATCCTGGCGAGCTGTTTGTCCACCGCAATGTCGCCAACCTCGCCCCGCCGCAGGACGCCAACTATTTGTCGGTCTTGCAATATGCCGTCGAGGTCTTGAAGGTTCGCCATATTTTGGTTGTCGGCCACTATGGCTGCGGCGGCGTGGCGGCCGCCACCGATCCGGCGCAACACGGGCTGATCGACCATTGGCTGAGCCCCATCCGGTATCTTGCCAAGGAAAGACATGTCGAACTCGCAGCCCTGCCAAGCGACAAGGCAAGGTTTGACCGATTGTGCGAGCTGAATGTGGTACGTCAGGTACGCAACGTCGCCTCCAATCCTTTTGTCTTGGCGGCCTGGAGCACCGGTCGGGATTTGACCGTACATGGCTGGTGCTATTCGATCGAAAACGGCCTTGTGAGCGATCTGGCCGTCTCCATTTCCTCAGCTAGCCAAGCCGAAGCCCTGTTCAACGACGAGGCGTGAGGAAAATTCTTTCCATTCGTCGCAGACTGGGCTAAGACCTGTGCAACATCGATCGTTTGTCTCGGATGGGACTTTCGAGCGGCGGCCTCCGGGTCGGCCGCTTTTTTGTTGCTTTTTTTGGAGGACCGCGGGTGCGCGGCAAGACGCCAGAAGATCGCCGACTCCTGGAGCTGCTCGACGAGGTCGCCCTTGCGGCGGGCTATGAGATCGTGCGGCTGCGGATGATGGGCGGCGTCGGGCGGCGGACCTTGCAAATCATGGCCGAGCGCCCCGATGGCGATATGGCCGTGGAAGATTGCGTCCGCCTGTCGCGGGCCGTGGGTGAGGTGCTGGACGCGGCCGATCCCATTGCAGGGGACTATCGGCTGGAGGTTTCCAGTCCGGGCGTTGACCGGCCGCTCACCCGGCTGAAAGACTTTGATACCTATAGCGGCTTTGAGGCCCGGATCGAACTGGACCGCTTGGCCGAGGGTCGCAAGCGCTTCAAGGGTCAATTGGCCGGCGTCGAAGAGGCGTCGGTCATGATCGATCTTGAAGGCGAAACCGAAACCACCCTCATTCCCTTTGCCTGGATAACTGACGCCAAACTTAGCCTGACGGACGAGCTCTTGAAAAAGGGCGCCGAAACCCGGGCGCAACGTCTGACCGAGGCCGAAGCGGCCGAGGCGGACGATCTTGAACATCCATCTCAATCATCAGAGGAGGAGGCCTGACCATGGCCCTCACCGGCATCAGCGCCAATCGCCTGGAGCTTCTGCAAATCGCCGACGCAGTGGCGCGGGAAAAGTCGATCGACAAGGAAATTGTCATCGAGGCCATCGAAGACGCCATCACCAAGGGCGCCCGCTCGCGCTATGGCGCCGAACATGATATTCGCGCCGCCATCAACCCGACCACCGGCGAGTTGACGCTCAAGCGCTACATTACCGTCGTTCCAGACGATGCGGACCTCGAAGGTCAGATCGGCATGATGCGCCTTAGCGATGCAAAGCGTCGCGAGCGTGGCGCCGAGGTCGGCCAGGTGTTGGAGGAAGTCCTTCCCCCCTTCGAATTTGGTCGCGTCCAGACCCAAATGGCGCGCCAGGTCGTCACCCACAAGGTGCGCGAAGCCGAGCGCGAGCGCCAACATGAAGAGTTCAAGGATCGCGTTGGCGAAGTAATCAACGGCGCCGTCAAGCGGGTCGAGTACGGCAATGTGGTTGTCGATCTCGGTCGCGGCGAAGGCATTATGCGTCGTGATCAGTCTATCCCGCGCGAAAACTTCAATATTGGCGACCGCATCCGCTGCTACATCTATGATGTGCGCCGCGAGGTGAAGGGGCCGCAGATTATGCTCAGCCGCGCCCATGGCGGCTTCATGGCCAAGCTGTTCGCCCAAGAGGTCCCGGAAGTCTATGATGGTGTGATCGAAATTCGCGCCGTTGCGCGCGACCCGGGCAGCCGCGCCAAGATGGCGGTCTTGTCAAACGACGGCTCCATTGATCCGGTCGGGGCCTGCGTCGGCATGCGCGGCAGCCGCGTCCAGGCCGTGGTGGCCGAGCTGCAGGGCGAGAAGATCGACATTATTCAATGGAGCCCGGACGAAGCCACCTTCATCGTCAATGCGCTCGCCCCGGCCGAAGTCACCAAGGTGGTGATGGACGAAGAGGACGGTCGGGTCGAGGTGGTTGTGCCTGATGATCAATTGTCCCTGGCCATCGGCCGCCGGGGTCAAAATGTTCGGCTCGCCTCGCAACTGACCGGCTGGCAAATCGACATCACCACCGAAAGCCAAGAAAGCGAGCGCCGCCAACGCGAATTCGCCGAACGCACCCAGCTCTTCCAAGAAGCCTTGGACGTTGACGAAATGGTGGCGCAACTCTTGGTCACCGAGGGCTTTGCCGCCATCGAAGACGTGGCCTATGTTGATGAGGCCGAGCTTGCCTCCATCGAGGGCTTTGACGAAGACACGGCAATCGAATTGCAGACCCGGGCCCGCGAGGCGCTCGAGCGTGAAGCCGCTGAGCTGGACGCCCGGCGCGTTGAGCTTGGGGTTGACGATGCCGTGCTCTCTGTCGAAGGGGTCAGCTTGCAAATGGCAGTCGCCTTGGGTGAGGCGGGCGTTAAAACGCTCGAAGATCTCGCCGACCTCGCCACAGATGAACTGCGCGGCGCCTTTGAAACCCGTGAAGGCGAGCGGGTGCGTCAACCCGGCGCGCTCGAAAGCTTCCACCTTTCGGTTGAAGACGCCGAGCAGATTATTCTGCGCGCCCGCGTTGCGGCGGGCTGGATCGACGCCGCTGACCTGGAGCCAGCTGCCGTTGATTTGGCTGAGACCGACGAGGAGGCGGCGGAGGCCTAGGCCTTGACCCGCTCGTCTGCAAGTTTGGACCCGCCAAAGACCCATGCCCAGGCCTCACGTCAGAGACGCGATCTGGTTTCGGGCGCAGTGGCGGACGAAGCGGACCTGATCCGCTTCGTTATTGGTCCTGACGGTACCGTGGTTCCGGATGTGGCGCGCAAGCTCGGCGGACGCGGCCTGTGGGTCTTGGCGACCCGCGAGGCTGTGGAGCAAGCGGCCAACCGTGGCGGCTTTTCGCGGGGTGCGCGCGCCAAGGTCGTCGCCCCGCCGGATCTGGCGGATCGCATCAGCGATCTGTTGCGTGAGCGGGTCTTGTCGGGTTTGGGGTTGCTGCGCCGTTCTGGCCATTTGGTGATCGGGTTTGAAGGGGTAGATCGGCTGGTACGCTCCGGCGCGTGTGGCGTGTTGATTGAGGCGAGCGACGGGGCCGAAGATGGCCGCCGGAAGCTTTGGCAGGCGGCCTTTGCTTGCCAACGCGCCCATAATCGGCGCCCGCAGAGGGTCGGCTTGTTTTCGTCCGACGAATTGAGTTTGGCCTTAGGGCTCGAAAATGTGATACACCTCGGCCTTCGGTCCGGTCGCGGATCGGAATCCTGGGCGCGGGAGCTGAAAAGACTATCCGGCTTTCGCCCTCTCGTTCCGCCAAGCTGGGGTGGGGACGAATAAGGGGCTTGCGCGCGGCGAATGGCCGGGATCAGGCGGGAATGGGGCTTTCGGCCGCTGTGAGGCGGAAGATAAGCCTTTTTGAACTTGGAAAGACCCTTCGACCTGATCTGGGCCGCGGGGCTATGAGTAAAGCGAGCGGATGAGCGACGCGAACGACACTGATGAAGGCCAAGGCGGCCAATCCAATGCAACCCCCGGCGGCGGGAGTGGAACAGGCCGTGCACCCTTGACCCTAAAGCCGCGCACGGGCGCGGTGAATACGGGCGTGGTGCGTCAAAGCTTTAGCCATGGCCGCTCAAAGACGGTCGTGGTGGAAACCAAGCGCCGCCGCGAAGGGGAACGCCCCGTCGTTGAGGCCCGCCGGCCACCGCCGCCGCTGACGCCTCCGGTCGCCCAACGGCCAGAACCTGCGGCGCCTGTCGCCAAACCGGCGTCCCAGCCGGCCTCAACCCTGAATCTGAGCCAAAGTGAATTGGCCGCGCGCCAAAGGGCGCTCGACGCCGCCCGCGCAGCGTCCGACGCTCGCCGGGCTGAGGAAGCCCGCCGCCAGCCCCCACCGCAACCGACAGAACCCGAGCCGGTTCGTGCCGCGCCTGCGGCGGCAGCGGTGGAGACGCCCGCCAAGGCCCCAGATGCACCGTCTGTAACGACACCCGCATCAAGCGAGCCGGTCGCGCCAGCGCCGGTGGAAGCCCGCGCGCCAGCCGCCGAGGCCCCGGCCCGTCCGACCCTTACCCGTCCGGCGGTCACATCTGAGCCGCGGCCAGCCCCCGCGCGCGAGCCCACCTCTCGCGATCCGGTCTCACGCGATTCCTCACCTCGCGACTCTGGGCTTCGGGGGCCTCGCCAGGACCCTCGCAATGACGGTCGCACGCCGGAAGGCCGCGTTTATGAGGCGCCCCGTCGCGAAGGCGGGCCAAGCTATGCCGATCGTGGACCTCGTCCCAATGATCGGGGGGCCAATGATCGGGGGGCCAATGATCGGGGACCCAATGATCGCGGCTCCAATGATCGGGGACCTCCGGATCGCGGCCCGCGTCCGCAGGGAAATTTTGCCCCGCGCCCGCAAGGCGACACCCGTGGACCGCGGCCCGCTGGTGGGGGTCAAGGCCAAGCCTATGGCGACCGACCCCGGTCAGCTGCTGGCGAGACTGTCCGCTACTCCGCGCTTGCGCCGCGTAACGGGCCGCGTCCTGGCGGACCGCCACGTTCAGGCGGTGGCGCCATGGCGCCGTCGACGCCGGAAATCACCAAGACGGCCCGTACCGCACCGCCCCGCGCGGGTGAGCGTCGCCCGATTGGCGCGCTGGATGATGATGACGGCGCGCGGCGTCGGGGCGGACCGGGCGCGAAGAAGGCGGCCGATCCTGCCAAGGCGGTGTCGCGCCTGAAAGGCGAACCCAAGCGCCGTGAAGGTCGGTTGACCATCCAGGTCGCGGCCGGAGATGACGCGTCGGATGATCGGATGCGTTCCCTCGCGTCCGTGCGTCGGGCCCGGGAACGGGAACGGGAAAAGCGGGCGCGCGGCCTTGGTGGCCAGGAGGGCCCCAAGGTTGTTCGCGAAGTGGTCATTCCCGATGCGATCACTGTGCAAGATCTGGCGCAACGGATGGCCACGCGCAGCGTCGACATCATCAAGTTCATGATGCGCCAAGGCGCCATGGTGACCTTGAACGATGTGCTCGACGCAGACACGGCCGAGCTGATCGCCACCGACTTCGGTCACACGGTGAAGCGGGTTTCCGAAAGCGACGTCGAGACCGGCTTTATCTCCGAAGAGGACCGCGTCGAAGACACCGATCCACGTCCGCCGGTTGTGGCGGTCATGGGCCATGTCGACCACGGCAAGACCTCATTGCTCGACGCACTCCGGTCTTCGGACGTGGCGGCCGGCGAGCATGGCGGCATTACCCAGCATATCGGCGCCTATCAGGTTCGTCTGCCGGACGGCGAGCGCGTCACCTTCCTCGATACGCCAGGCCACGCGGCCTTCTCGTCCATGCGGATGCGCGGCGCCAATGTCACTGACATTGTCGTCTTGGTTGTGGCGGCCGATGACGGCGTCATGCGGCAGACCATTGAGGCCATCCACCATGCCAAGGCCGCCAATGCGCCGATCATTGTCGCCATCAACAAGATCGACAAGCCAGACGCTGACCCAACGCGGGTAGTCAACGAGCTGTTGCAACATGAGATCGTCGCCGAATCGCTCGGCGGTGACGTCCAGATGGTCGAGGTGTCGGCCACCAAGCGGATCGGTCTCGACCTGTTGTTAGAATCGATCCTGTTGCAGTCCGAAGTGATGGACCTGCGGGCCAATCCCAATCGCTCTGCCGAAGGCGTCGTCATCGAATCGAAACTGGATCGTGGACGGGGTCCCGTGGCGACGGTGCTGGTCAAGCGCGGATCCTTGAAGCGCGGTGACATTGTGGTTGCCGGGTCGGCCTGGGGCCGCGTCCGCGCCCTGATTAATGAGCGGGATGAACAGATCGCCGAAGCACCCCCCTCGACCCCGGTTGAAGTTTTGGGGCTCGACCAGACGCCCGACCCAGGCGAGGCCTTCGCCGTGGTCGAAAACGAAGCGCGGGCCCGGGAATTGACCGAGTATCGCGAACGCTTGAAGCGCGACAAGGCGGTTTCCCCCGTCGCCGCCGGCGCAAGCCTCGCCGACATGATGGCCAAGCTGCAGTCGAAAAAGCTCTCGGAGCTGCCCTTGATTATCAAGGCAGACGTTCAGGGCTCAGCGGAAGCCATTGTCTCGTCGCTCGACAAGCTCGGCACGGATGAAGTCCGGGCACGGATCATCCATTCTGCGGCAGGCGCCATTACCGAAAGCGACGTTCTGCTCGCCAAGGGCGCAAACTGCTCGATCCTCGGCTTCAATGTCCGCGCCTCGCGGCAGGCCCGCGATCTGGCTGAACGGGAGGGCGTGGAAATCCGCTATTATGCGGTGATCTATGATCTGATCGACGACATTAAGGGCGTCATGTCCGGCATGTTGGCGCCGATCCAACGCGAAACCTTCTTGGGCAATGCCGAGGTGCTGCAAGCCTTCGATATTTCGAAGATCGGTCGCGTCGCAGGCTGTCGGGTGGTCGAGGGCGTGGTGCGCAAGGGCGCCAAGGTCCGGATCATCCGCGACGATGTGGTGATCCAGGAAATGGGCGTCTTGCAAACCTTGAAGCGGTTCAAGGACGAAGTGAACGAAGTTCAGTCCGGCCAAGAATGCGGCATGGCCTTCCACAACTTCCAAGACATTAAGCCGGGCGACCAGATCGAGTGCTTCACCCTCGAGACAATTAAGCGCAGCCTCTAGGGGATTGTTTGCTATTTCGGGAAAAGCTGGTTTCCACTTTTCCCGGACAAACTCTTGACCGCTCTCAAGACCGGTCGCGATCGGATTTATATCCGCCGGTCGCGACTATCCGGCTGAGCGGATGGGGATGCGGCGAACCTGCTTTTCCGGCTCGACGCGCACCACATCGATATGCAGCAAGCCATGCTCCAGCGTTGCGGCCTCGACCTCCATGCCATCGGCCAAGACGAAATGTCGCAGGAAGCCGCGCGCTGCAATGCCGCGATGCAGATAGGCCTGATCCGCGCGCCCGTCCGGCTCTCGCCGCCCGCTAATTATCAGCTGGGTGTCTTCGATGGTCACACTCAACTGATCGGGGCTAAAGCCCGCCACGGCCAGGGTGATGCGAATCTGTGTGTCGCTGAGCTGTTCGACATTATAGGGCGGATAGCTGTCTGAGGCAGCCTTGGCCGCCCGCTCGATCAAATTACGTGTATGCTCAAAGCCAAGCAGAAACGGGCTGTCGAACAAGATGGCGCGTGTGGTCATGGGCGTGTCCTTATCAAAAGCGACCCCGAGAACCAAATCCGATCGCTTTGGATCGGGTTTTGCTCATAACTCTATATAAATAGAGCATTTTCCGCGACGAACCGTCCTGCACTTCGCCGGAAATTGCCCGCGGACCTCCACCCCCTTAGTCTGGCGAGCGGTGATCCTCTGTCTGAGCTTGCATATGCGAACGCGGCGCGCCGCCCGCAAGTTCCGCCCCGCGTTTCGGGTGAGGCCCTTGAGCACTGAAGGCCGTTAGGGCGCGATCTCAGAGCCGTCCCAAGCAAAAAACCGTCCTGAGTCTCTCGGCGACAGGCCTTCCACAACCCGCAACAGCTGCTCGGCCGCAAGCTCAGGTGGGAAGAGCTTTTCTGTCGGAACGCCCTTTTGAAACGGCGCTGAAAGGGGCGTTGCAACGGTTCCGGGATGAAGCGCCACGCACAGCGCCAAGGGGCGTTCGCGCCGCACCTCAATACTGAGGGTGCGCACCATCATATTCAGCGCCGCCTTTGAGGCGCGGTAACTATGCCAGCCGCCAAGCCCATTGTCGGAAATCGACCCTACCCGGGCCGAGAGGACGGCGAACACGCTGCGGCGATCTTTTGGCAAACGCGGCAGGAAGGCCTTTGCCACCAGTGCTGGACCAATTGTGTTGATCAGATAGGATCTCGCCATGGCCTCGGTGGTGAGGGCGCGATAGCTACGCTCGACGGCTTGTCGCTGATCTTGCAACAGGCCTGTGGCGACGATGACAAGATCGGCCTCGCCTATGGCCGCAGCGGCGGCGTCGATGGTCGCTTCCCGCTCCAAGTCAATCGAAAGCCAACTGGCCTTGGGAGGAAGGTCAAGTGGCCGCCGACGACTGAGCGCAAAGACGCGCTCGACCTCGCCACGCTCGCTCACGGCCTGAACCAGAGCGGCCCCTATGCCGCCGGATGCGCCGACAATGACGGCCGTGCGGGCAAGAGGAGCGGGGCTGGTCATTTCCGTCATGCAGGCTCCAACTTGGCTTTCGCTTTGAGACCTACCCAATCGGGACGCCAAGGATCATTTTAACGATCAGATGATCTGGGTTGGTTCCATATCCCTTGCCCAGACCGAAATTTAGGTCCCACCGGCCGAGCTTGGTGTCGAGGGCGAGATAGGTCGCCTGCACGCTGCGGCTGACGCGACCAAAATCCTTCGTGCTTCCTGCGCCATTATAGGTCTCAAGGCCGATTTGCGTCATCGGACTGAGTTTAAACGCCAGCTTTGCGTCAAGCTCGACCTCAGGCGCCGTTATCGCTGGGCCGCGCAGGGCCCAGTCAAAATTGACATTGCCGCCGATCAACCAGCGAGCATTCTGCCAGCCGCCAATGACCTTAACTTCGTTGTTCCAAGGATTTTGGTCGAGATGACGATCCTCCCATCCAACCTCGTAATTCAGGCCGTAGTAAAAGCCTGTTTCCGGATGCGCGGGCAGCCACTTGATCCTGACCTTATAGCCATCGGCGCGAAGGGCGCCTTGTCGGTCCAGGGTGGTCAGCGGCAGATAGGCACCCAACTCAATCTGGTCATTGAGGGAATAGGACCATTCAGGGGTCAGGCGGTAGCGCCCGAGGCTGGATTCACCTCCAATATGGTCGGGCGCCGGATCGCCAGCCGAAACCTGGTTAAGATGCAATTCCAGCCCCAACTGTCCCGGCGCATTGATGTCATTGGTATAGACCTGCACCTCCTCCGGCGCTGCCGAAGCCGGGCGGGCGCTGACGAAAGGAACCAAAACCGCAAGCATCAGACAGGTGCGCGTCAAAACTAGAGTCCCAGATGAAGTCGGAGGCCAAGAATGGAAACGGGCCCACGGTCGCGGTTGTAAGCGGGATTTTCGACGAATTGATAATCGAAACTGACCATGACCGCCTTGGTGAGCCCAAGGCTGTAATAGGTCTCGGAAATCGCCTCCACCCCGGGATGTGGTAATCGTCCATCGCCGATCAAAATGCCGAGGCCGCCAGCTTGAAGATAGGTTTGGAAGGGTTTGGAAATTCCGTTGACGACACTCGCAATCCCAAACTTGTCATGGGGTCGACCCCAGATGTCACCCGCCAAGGTGGCGCCGACACTGGCGGTTCGGTCGACGTCAGCGAATTCGTAGGACTGTTGATGGCCGTCGTCGAGGCCAATCCTCGCAAAAACACCGAGGCTTTGGGTGAGGGTTTGTTGCAGGTTTAAACTGACTCCGGAATGGCTCTGATATCGAAGTGCGCCAAGCAGGTTCGGGGTGCTGTTGCGTAACTGTCCCTGACGCAGCGCCTCAGCAAAAACGCTCATGGGCGCTCGGGTGAGAAATCCGGTTAGCTTTACCGAACCTGGTTGACCCGCGACGCTGAAACGTCGCTCGAGTTCCAGAAGCGATTGAAATTTTCGAAAACTCGCATCGAGCGACTCGCCGTTCGGCTGTCGCGACATAGCATAAACGCCCGCCCGCCCCGTCCAAGCACCCCAATAGGCCTCCAAGGCGCCGCCATAGCTATAGCCCCAAGAATTGGCCGCATAGTCGAATGTGCCCGCGTCGATAATTGTCCAGTTGAAAAAATCTCCCCGGGGATCATGGGCGAAGCTGTTCGTGTCGAAAATATCGACGACCGAAATCTTGCCCACTGTAAGAACCAGCCGGTTGGCCGCTTGACCCCCGGCGAGTTGGTTCTGGTCCTGCTCCAGCGTCTGGCGCTGCCCGCCTAGGTCAAGGGTTTGACGCAGAAACCAACGCTGGATCATGGCATAGGGATAGCTGTGCCCAACCTTATAGGCCTCGCCGCTCGGAAACCCTGCCAGCCCAAGCGTGTTGCTCAGACCAAACCCTTGGTCGACTTCGGCATTGATCCAAATCTCTCCCCCTGCCCAAGGCCGCACCCCTCCATAAACCGTCAGGTCGGCGGTCTCGCGGCCACGCGTTGCGGGATCAAGGCTATTTTGCCCTCGATAGGGAGAATGAAAAGCAAGCCCCAGCTGATCAATCAAGGTGGCTTGCACGTGCAGCGCAACGGTTTCGCCCGCCCCTCCACGGTCGGCCGCCTCGACTGCGGACGGTGCCTCGTCTGCCCAGACGGCGCCAACCCTCACGGCAAAAACCAAAAGGCCCGCCAACAAAACCACCGGTCGCGCGACCCGGTAGGCGAGACTTCCGCCTGCCATCTTTGCCCTATTGTCTCGGTTCATCCGCATCGCCGGTGTCATAAGCCTGAGCTTAAGCTAGATCGATGCGAAATTCGCCAAGCCTTGAAAATAGCACCGAAGCGGGCCAATGGTGCTCACCACTGGCCCCACCTCGCCAATCAGGTCATCAAAAAGGCGTTCAGCTTGTTGCCGTCTGGATCGCGGAAATAGGCGGCGTAAAAGGTGTCGCCGCGCGGCCCCGGAGGCCCTTCGCAGGTCCCACCATGGGCAAGTGCGATAGCGTGTAATTTGTCGACCTGGGCTTTGGAATTGGCCGAAAGCGCCACCATGACGCCATTTCCCACCGTTGCCGGTGCGCCATCGAACGGTTTGGTCAAGCCAATGCCCGGCGCGCCACCTGGCTCACCCCACGCGATGAAGCCGTCGCCCTCCATCATCCGCGGTGCCCCCAGTTCCTCCGCAATTGAATCATAAAACGCTGCCCCGCGCGCCAAATCATTGGTTCCCAATGTCACATAACCGATCATGACCCCTCCCGTAGCGGACCCTGCCGCGACCTGAACATATCATGAACACAAAGATGGGCAAGTCCTGGAACACCGTCGCTTAGCGATTGACAATATTCATCCACAGGGCCCGCATCCGCACCAGGCGAGGGTCGGTTGCGCCGGTGAGTTCGTGGCGGGTATCAAATTTGACCCCGACCTGCGGCGGATCGCGCCAAATGACCGTGCAGGAATAAAACACGCCATCGCGCAGATTGATGAGTTCAAAGCGATCTGGTGTCAGGATGCCCGGGGCCAAAACAATCCGCGCGCCCTCATCGGTCAGATCCCGCATCCGGCAGTCCATCGACATGCCGAGATTTTCCAGCAGAATTTTCCCACCAATAAGCACACGGCTGCGGCCGACCTTGCGGGACTCGGCTTTTGCGCCGGGCGTTTTCGGGATCACAGGGGATTCCTAACCTCTAAACCGGTCCAATACTGCCATTTCATGTTTAAATAGATTATGAATGGGCGAGTTGGACAAACATACTTACCCGCTAAACCTGTAATTTTTTGGCAGACTTTATCAAGGGCGCGCCCCGACTCTAAGCCCTGGCCGTCAGGCGCACAGGAAGATCGGTATAGCCCTGAACAAAATTTGATGCGACGCGGACGGGTTCCCCCATCACCTCCACATTGTCGAAGCGCGCAAGGATCTCCTCCCACAGTATGCGCAGCTGCAGTTCCGCCACCCGATTGCCCATACAGCGATGGATGCCAAAGCCAAACGAGAGGTGGTGGCGCGGCCTCGCCCGATCGATGATGAATTGGTCCGGCGTTTCAATCACGCTGTCATCGCGATTGCCCGACACATACCACATCACCACCCGGTCGCCCTTGCGGATCAGCTTGCCGCCAAACGCGATATCTTGCGTGCAGGTGCGGCGCATATGGGCGAGCGGCGTTTGCCAGCGAATGATCTCTGGCACCATGCTGGAGATGAGGCCCGGATTTCGCTTCAGCTTGGCATATTCTTGCGGAAATTGATTGAGCGCCAGCACACCACCGCTGATCGAGTTTCGGGTCGTGTCATTGCCGCCAACGATCAACAGCATCAAATTGCCTAAGAACTCCATTGGCCTGTCGACCATGTCGCGGGTCTCTTCGCCGTGGGCCAACAAGGAGATGAAATCAAACCTTGGCGGCTGTGCGGCCCGCTCGCGCCACAGCCGGGTGAAATAGGCGAGACACTCGCCAAGGATGCGCTCGCGGGCCGCCATATCGGCGGCAATCCCGACGGTTTCCGACGTGGTGGTCACATCCGACCAGTAGGGCAACAGGGCGCGATCTTCCCACGGAAAGTCAAACAAGGTGGCCAACATCTGGGTGGTCAACTCAATCGAGACCCGCTCGACCCAATTAAAGGTCTCGCCGATGGGCAGGGCGTCGAGAATGGTGGCGGCGCGTTGGCGGATCAACAGCTCCAAGTCCTGTAGCCGCGCCGGAGCCACGGCTGGCGTGGCGGTCTTGCGCTGCACATCGTGTTTTGGCGGGTCCATGGCGATAAACATCGGTGGCGCAAAGCCTTCCGGATTGTCGCCAATGACGATGTCGCGGTTGGAGGAAAAGACGGCCGGATTGGTCTCGACCGCAACAATGTCATCGAAGCGCGTGATCGACCAAAAGGGTCCGAACATGCTTTTGGGCGTATAGTGGACCGGGTCCTCGCGCCGCAAGCGCTCGAAATAGGCGTAATGGGCCCCGGTTGCGAACCGGTCGGCAAGACTGGGATCAAGGGTCTCCAAAGGCTCCGCCCAAGGATTACCGCGCTCTTGGCCGTCAGCCGCCGCAAAGCCGTCCATCTTCGCCTCCCATTTTATTTTCTGGGTACTTTTATTTTCTGCAAAAGACTAAACCCGAAAGGTGAGGTTTGGCCAGAGGCAAGGTTTGGCTAGACCTTAACTTTGGCACTTGGTCTTGATTGTCGGGGCGCAGGGTCCGCTGGGTTCGCAACCGCGTGTGCGACAGCCAGCCCTCAGATCACCGGGCGCAGGCAATAGTCATCACCACGGCCGATACACTCGTGGGCCTAACATCATCCCAAATGCGTTGTGCTTCAGGGATGTCTGCACTATCGACCAGGGCCCCAGTTTTAAGGCGGCTCTCTGAGTAAAGCAGGGCAGCCCGCCTTTGGGTACAATCATATCGCCAGCGCGCAATTTCCACAGAGACTTGCTTAGGATCGGTTACGGCCACGACGGTCTTCTCCCACACATCCCTTAGATGACCCCGGACTTTTATCGAATTCGTATCGACGTAAATTGTGCGCGCGGCCGTAGATTTTACCTGCACCCAATTCGTGGGAGCCGCAGCTGGACTTGCGGCGAGCAGCCCGGATGAAGGCATCAAACTAAATAGGGCGCAGAGAACAACGCATCTGTTTCGCATGGTTTGACCTACCCAAAACCCGCCCGCCAGCGCATTCTTCGAGAACCCTTTCCGGCGAAAGCCTGGAGCCGGAGAACACCCTGACGACAGGAAGTATTTCAAGGGCCAAATCTCGTTTGGGGGCAATGGCCAAGCCTGCAGGTTCAGGCGGGCACCAGATGTTAGGCTCGCGAACGCTTTTCGTCCATCTCAGACCCGGACCAGTCTAAGCCTTCGATCCGCAATCCCCACGGTCAGTTCGCGGCCCCAATCAAACGACAAATAGTCCTGCTCGATGCCGTCCGCGAAGATGACGCCGCCCTCATTCATCTGGGATCGGATCCTTAAGGCTGCGGCGCCGACCTTGCCTGAACGGAGCGAAGTTCCGGTTGCGACACTGGGAAACGGCTCGCGGACGAAGAAACCCAGCGCCGGTTCGGTTGGGGACAGGGGGAGTTTCGTGTTTGTCGCCTCCATGATGGAGCGTGCCCAACCTGTGGCGCCGGTGCCGGTGGCGACAATGACGCCGCTGGAGCTTTGCCTTTCCGTCCGGTCGCCGGCTTCAAGCGTATAACGCGCGGATTGGTGGCTGCGGTGACCAATAAAGACCTCATTCAACGCGAAGAGCCGTTCGCCGCTGTCGAGCCGCGCTTCAGCCATGGTGCGAACCTCAAGGTCTGGGTCTGTGGAGATGGCGGCCTTGAAGGAGATGGCCAAAGACGCAAGCGGAACCTGCATCAAGACACCGTCAAACTGCTCCGGCGCGGAGTTGATGCCGATCACGGGTTGGCCGTCGAGGTATTTGGCCACATTGGCGATCAGGCCATCTTGACCAATGGCGACCACGACATCGTCTTTGGCAAACAAAAACCGGTCGAGGCCCTGACGTTTGACCAAAGCTTGGCGCCATTCGGTCGGCACGGTGGAGCGAGCGGTTTGCAGCACCTGCTGAAACTGATCATGCGCGGCTTCTAGCGCATCCAGGTCTTGCCCGCGCGTTTGCAGAAAAAACCGGGTCTGCTGACGCGTGGCGTGACGCGCCAGCAGCAATTCATAATCGGTTTCCCGAACCACAAAGACCACACGGGGGGCGGCGCTTGTCATGGTCGGTCACCTCCGATCCAACAGGGGGCCGCCGCGTGCGCCAAACTCGCGGACCAGGCTTGCGACCAGCTCTGGCGTCACGTTCAGGTGTTCGATGGATTTCAGGTTGCTGGCGAACTCCCGGGCGGCAAGGCCTAAGAGCACTCGCGGCGGCAGGTCCTTGTAAACTGCCATGTGCGCCAACTCGGCTTCAGCCCGGGCGCCTTCGACCGTCCGGATGCGGTTGGCCTCGGCGTCGGCTTGCACTTGACTGGCTTCTGCAAGCCCCTGGGCCCGATCTCGCGCGTTCGCAGCGTCCTCGGCGATAAGCTGCTTTTCCCGCCTCGCCAGTTCGACTCGATTGGCGAGCTCGTTTTCAGCAATTGCGCGCTCCTTATCGACCGCCAGGGCGCGTCGTTCGAAGGTGGCTTGATCGGCCTTTTGTTGCAGAGATTCGAAAGTTGGCGTTTGCAGCGCGCGTTCCAGCTCACTGCTGGGTGCCAGGTTTTGCAGGCCGACAGCCCCGATGGCGATACCGAGATCCTCCAGCATTGGGCTGGAGGAAAGTGCCGATTCCAACACTTTACGCAAAGGCTCAACGCCCGCATCCAACAAGGCGCGGACGTCGGCACCCGCCAAATAGTCCAAGGCCGCCTGACTGGCGAGCCCAGAGAGCCGCGCTTCGATTTTCTCAATCGGCTGGCCGGTCAATTGGCCATTGCTCAGGGCAACGGTAAAGTCGATGCGGTCGGCCAAGCGCTCGGGATTGGCCACACGCCAGGTCAGCACGCCTTGAACCGTGACGGACTGGAAGTCGGCGCTGCGTCCTTTGATGAACAGCGTCGTTTCTCGATCGTCGATCGGCAATTCGACAATGCTGGCCACATCCGGACGGAACCAGAAGACCAAACCCCTGCCGCTCTGTTGAATCTTGCCGCCGCGATAGCGGATTACATGATGGCTCGCATCGCTGCGCAATCTCGCGACGGGGCCAAATTTTGAAATGGTCGCCATGGTCAGGTCCTTTCCTTAGAAATCAGGTGATAAAGTTCAGCCGGACGGAACGCCGCGCCGCTTTGCCGCTCGCCCGTTCCCGCGATCCAGCCCCTGTCCAACATGCGACGGCGAAAAGCGGGCTTGTTGAATTCGGTGCCTAAGATGGCTTCGTGCACACCTTGCAACTCACCCAAGGTGAAACGCTCGGGGAGAAGCGCAAAGCCGATCTTCGAATAGTCGAGCTTGCCGCGCAGGCGCTTGACGGCGAGGCCTAAAATCTCAGCATGGTCAAAAGCCAGAATCCGAGGTCTAGCTGTTTCCGCCAAGGCCAGAACCTGGCCACCGACCTCACCCGCCCAGGGGACCTCCAAGGGCGCGAGCACGAGATCTGGCCTTTGCGCCAAGGTGGCATTGAACTTGGCAGCCGGTAGAAGGGCGAAATAGGCAACGGAGATCACCCGCATGCGTGGATCGCGGTTGGGTTCGCCAAAGCTATAGAGTTGCTCGATCCAGCCTTCATCCAAGCCCGCCTTAGTTGTCATCAGGCGCTTGGCCGCGTCATCCAAGCTTTCCTCGATCCCAACAAACCCGCCAGGAAGCGCCCAGTCGCCCTTGTGCGGATGATTTGGGCGCTGCTGTAGCAAGGCCGCCAGACGCCCCTCCTTCACGGTCATCAGCACAAGGTCCACCGCCACCGAGGGGCGCGGAAAGGCGTTAGGATCATAGCCGTCGAGGAAATCAGCTTCGGTCATGGCGCATCCACATATCTACTGTGTGCAATACTTATTACCTTTATGGTTATATGTCAAATAGATATTTATTGGTTCGGGTTGGGGCGTGAACCAAGGGTCAAGACCATAGGAAGATCAAAACCTGCTGGAACGCCGAAGGCCGTGGCGATGCGCCGCGGCGCCTTCTAAAGGAAAACACCCAAACTGCGTGACCAAGGGCGAAGATGGGCCTCGACTATTGGTGCCATTGGTGTTGATCCGCGTGACTCAACTAACTGCATTTGAGACAGCCAAAATCGAGGGTCTGAATCCTTTGCGGAGAAGGGATTATGGGCGGCTATTTTTGGGGGACTTTTGATACAGGGTCGCGCAAGCTCTGAATCGATCCTTAGGCGCAAGGGCGGCTGAAATGGCGAAACACGACGAAGGCTATGATTGGGTGGATGTAGAAAGCTTCCTGCCGAGTCGCACCAGCGGACTCCATGGAAAGGTGCATGTCAGACCGCTCCCCGGACAACGGTTCCCCACCACCCTCCATGTCGAGTGTAGCCGGAAACTACGAAAGGACTATCCGGTCGGAACCCGCTTCCGCATTCTGGCGAAGCTGACGGATCGCGAAGGGGGCGGCGAATATCTCTACTCATCATGGCAGTGGGAATACGAAGTTCTGCCGTGCGCGAAATAATGCGGGTCATGCCGCCAGATCATGCCCGGCGCGCGGGTGTGGATCAGCCCATGGATCATTCACCGGCATCGCGGCTATTGGCAGGCGCCCGATGCCTTTATGCCGGAGCGCTTTGAAAACCAAGCCTCGCCCTGGACCTCTGGCGGGCCCTTTATGCCCTTTGGCCTTGGACCGCGCATCTGCATCGGCGCAGCCTTCGCCATGGCCGAGGCGCAAATCCTGTTAGCCAGCCTGCTGAAAGCCTATTCTATCAGCCGCCTTGATCAAAGGCCGGTGCTTCCGGTGGGCGGGATAACCACCATGCCAAGTTATCAGGCGCGCTTCCGCATAGAGGCAAGATAACCAAATCAGCGCGCCGCACGCCCCATTCAAGCCAAGCTCATAGCAGGCGCCCGCTGAGGCTCGGAAAGCATGGACAGCGCCAGCTGCGAACCGTTCGTGCGACCAAAAACTTACCCCAGGCCCGTCATCCGAACCTGGGGTTTTCTAACCTATTGAAATGGTGGAGCTAAGCGGAGTCGAACCGCTGACCTCTTGAATGCCATTCAAGCGCTCTACCAGCTGAGCTATAGCCCCATGCGCTCAACAAAAGCCTGTCGAGGCGAAATGGGTTGTGCGAGGGAGGCCCCCGCAAGGCGGCGGAAACTATTGCAGGCGACTGCGAAGATCAAGCCCAGGCGCGCGCTTTTCCGCCGTTGATGCGATTAGATCGGTTCCTCGTCTTCTGGCGCCAATCCGTCGAGGTCGTCGTCGGGGAAGTCTTCGTCCTCGTCCTCCAGGAACGGCACATCCTCGGCATCGTCTTCGAGTGCGGCGACTTCTTCGAAGTCGACACCAAGATCGGGTTCGGCCACAGGCTCCACCACATCATTGCCGTCGTCGTCGACTTCCAAGGGCTCGACCTCAGCCGCCTGATCGATTTCAGGCGTATCATCGACCTCGTCCTCATAGCCCTCGACTTCCGGCGCGACCACTGGCTTTTCCGCCGCCTCGTCATCCGCCTCGTAATCCGGCGCGGAGCTCCGCGCCCGAACCCGGCGAGTGCGCACGGCTTCTTCAGGGTCGAAGGCGGTCTGGCACTTGGGGCAGACAGCCGGACGACGGGTCAGGTCGTAAAACTTCGTCCCACAACTGGGGCAAATTTGTTTGGCGCCGAGCTCTGGATTAGCCAAGGCGGACCTTTCTGTTCGATCGGTTTTTTGCCGGATCCCAATGCGCGTGGCGCAAAGGGCGGCGGCTCCCTTGCCACGAGCCCGCGGCGCTGTCAAAACGAAAGACCTTATTCGGAGCGAAAAGCGGAAACCAAACCCTTTCGTCGCCGATTTCTGGCCTTCCCTGCAAGACTTGGTTTGATGAGCGCCCTCGTGACTTCGCACGCCGATCCCCATGGTTTGACCGCAAAACCCGCTTCAGCCCTGAACGGCGTCATCAAGGCGCCGGGCGACAAGTCCATCTCTCACAGGGCGCTGATCTTGGGCGGTATTGCCAAGGGCATAACTGAGATTGAGGGGCTGTTAGAGGGCGACGATGTGCTGGCGACCGGCCGCGCCATGCAGGCCATGGGGGCGACGGTGGCCCGTTTGGGTGACGGGCGCTGGCGGGTTGAGGGCGCTGTGCGGCTGAACGACGCTGAGGTTGATTGCGGCAATTCCGGCACAGGCGTGCGGCTCTTAATGGGCTTGGCGGCGGGCCATGGCGTTCAGGTTCGGTTTGACGGCGACACCTCCTTGCGGTCGCGGCCCATGGGCCGGGTCTTGCGCCCCTTGGCGGAGATGGGGGCGAGGTTTGATGCGGAAAAGCTGCCTCTGACCGTGCAGGGCGCCCCCTTGCACAGCATGTCCTATCGGCTGCCGGTGGCCTCGGCCCAGGTGAAAAGCGCCATCCTGCTTGCCGGTCTGGGGGCGCGCGGACAGACCGAGGTGATCGAGCCCGAACCGACCCGCGACCATACAGAACGGATGCTTCGCGCCTTTGGTGTGGCAGTTGCCGTTTCAGATGAGGCCGATGGACGCCATATCCGCCTGATGGGCGGTCAAGCCCTGACGGCGACCGAGGTCAAGGTGCCCGGTGACCCCTCCTCAGCCGCCTTTCCCATTGTCGCGGCCCTGGTCACGCCGGGATCGGCCATCCGTATCGAAGGCGTCTTGCTCAATCCGCTACGCACCGGCCTGTTCCAAACCCTGATTGAAATGGGGGCAGACCTGAAGATCGAGGCGGCCCGCTCAGAAGGTGGCGAGCCGGTTGGCGATGTGGTGGTGCGGTACTCCCCCTTGCGAGGCGTTGTCGTGCCGCCGGATCGGGCGCCCTCAATGATTGATGAATATCCGGTGCTGGCCGTCGCCGCAGCCTTCGCCACGGGCGAGACGGTGATGGATGGCATTGGCGAGCTCAGGGTTAAGGAAAGCGACCGGATCGCCCTGACAGTTGCGGGTCTAACCGCTTGCGGCGTGGAAGCCGAAGAACTGGCTGCGGGCATGGTGGTGCGCGGAACAGGCCTTGCGCCCAGGGGGGGCGCTGCCGTGGTCACCCGGGGCGATCATCGCATCGCCATGGCCCATCTGGTCTTGGGGCTCGGCGCACAGGCCCCTGTCACGGTTGATGAACCGGGCATGATCGCCACCAGCTTCCCCGGCTTCACCCAGCTGATGGGATCCTTAGGCGCCGAAATCAGCGCGACCGACATCGTGCCCGAGACGCGTTCCTAATGGTTGGTGATCGCGCGCTGGTCATCGCTGTCGACGGTCCGGCGGCGTCGGGCAAGGGCACCATCGCCGAAGGGTTGGCCTCGGCATATTCTCTCCCCTATCTGGATACGGGCCTTCTCTATCGGGCGGCCGCCGCGCGGGCCTTGCGGCTTGGGCTTGATCTTTCCCATGGCGGCGAGGTGGCGCGGGCCGCGCGCGAGATCGACCCGCAAGGCCTATCCGCCGAGGCGCACGCGCTGCGCACCGCCGAGGTTGGCGCCACGGCCAGTCGCATCGCGGCCCTGCCTGAGGTGCGGGCAGCCCTTCTCAGTCTGCAAACCGATTTCGCCCGACAGCCCGGTGGCGCGGTGCTGGACGGTCGCGATATTGGCACCGTCATCGCCCCCTTTGCCCCCGCCAAACTCTTTGTCACCGCAGCCCCTGAGGTGCGGGCGCACAGGCGCCATCTGCAACATCAAGCCCGCGGCGAGGCCCTGACCCATGAGCAGGTGCTCGCCGATATTTTGGCCCGCGATGCACGGGATTCCGGTCGGGCTGACGCGCCCCTAACCCCCGCCAGCGACGCGGTCTTGCTCGACACCACACATTTGTCTATAGAGGCGGCAGCCGATGCAGCCCGCCGCATTGTCGATACAGCGCTGGCCAAGGGTTTTTGACCCGAGGACCAAATCTCAAAGCGCATGTTATCAGACGGCCGCGAGCATTTTCCATTCAGGCGAAGCCCTCACGCCCCTCCCCTTTTGGGAGGTCGGCGCAATGGTTTCGTTTCGGTCATACCCTCTAAACCCCTTTCGTCCGACCGCAGAAGGCTCGGACGACCCTGAAACCTTTGAAAAACCCCGATGGGAGCCCCTATGGCGGATGATGCCAGCCTAAATCCAAGCCGCGACGATTTTGCGGCCCTGCTTGATGAGTCCTTTGGTGGACGCGACATTATGGAAGGCGCCGTGGTTCACGGCCTGGTCGTCGCGATCGAAAAGGACTTTGTCGTCATCGACGTCGGTCTGAAGACCGAAGGCCGCGTGCCGATGAAGGAATTCGTCAATATGGAAGGCAAGGCCCTTCCGAAGGTTGGCGACACGGTCGAAGTCTATTTGGAGCGCGTTGAAAATGCGCTCGGCGAAGCCGTTATCAGCCGCGAAAAGGCCAAGCGCGAAGAAGCCTGGACCCGTCTGGAAGGCGTCTATTCCCGCCAAGAGCCCGTGATCGGCGCCATTGTCGGTCGGGTCAAGGGCGGCTTCACCGTCGACCTCGGCGGCGCCTCGGCCTTCTTGCCAGGCAGCCAGGTCGATATCCGGCCGGTGCGCGATGTCGGCCCCTTGATGGGCAAGGAACAACCCTTCGCCATTCTGAAAATGGACCGTCCGCGTGGCAATATTGTCGTGTCGCGTCGCGCCATTCTGGAAGAGGCCCGCGCCGAGCAGCGCACCGAGCTTGTGTCACAATTGGCTGAAGGCGAAATCCGCGACGGCGTGGTCAAGAACATCACCGACTACGGCGCCTTTGTCGATCTGGGTGGCATTGACGGTCTGTTGCACGTCACCGACATGAGCTGGAAGCGCGTCTCCCATCCGAGCCAAGTCTTGGCGGTGGGCGATACGGTGAAGGTGCAGATCATCAAGATCAACCCAGACACCCAACGCATCTCGCTTGGCATGAAGCAACTGCAGTCCGATCCCTGGGACGGCGTCGAAGCCAAGTATCCGCCGGGCGCCAAGTTCACGGGCCGTATCACCAACATCACCGACTACGGCGCCTTTGTGGAGCTGGAAGCGGGCGTCGAGGGTCTGGTGCACGTCTCGGAAATGTCTTGGACTAAGAAGAACGTCCATCCGGGCAAAATCGTCTCCACCAGCCAAGAAGTCGATGTGGTGGTCTTGGACGTCGATCCGTCCAAGCGCCGCGTGTCGCTGGGTCTGAAGCAAGCCCTGCCCAATCCGTGGGAAGACTTTGTTTCCAAGCATCCGGTCGGCTCGACGGTCGAAGGCGAGGTCAAGAACACCACCGAATTTGGTCTGTTCATCGGTCTCGACAACGACATCGACGGCATGGTTCACCTGTCCGACATCGACTGGACCGTGGCGGGCGAAGAGGCTGTGCAACGCTTCCATCGCGGCGAAATGGTCAAGGCCAAGGTCTTGGACGTCGACGTCGAGAAGGAACGCATCTCGCTCGGCATCAAGCAGCTTTCGGGCGACCCGATGGCGTCAGAAGCCTATCGCAAGGGCCAAACCGTCACCGTCACTGTGCTTGAGGTCACCTCGGGCGGCATTGAAGTGAAGTTCGGCGATGAGGCGGCGCCGATGCAGGCCTTTATCCGCAAGTCTGACTTGAGCCGCGACCGCTCCGAGCAACGCCCGGAACGCTTCGCGGTCGGCGACCGGCTTGACGCCCAGATCACCAATATCGACAAGGCCTCGCGTCGCGTGTCCCTGTCGGTCAAGGCTCTGGAAATGGCCGAAGACAAGGCGGCAATTGAGCAATTCGGCTCGTCGGACTCCGGCGCATCGCTGGGCGACATCCTCGGCGCCGCCCTGCGCGAAAAGGCCTCGAAAGAATAGTCTCACCTATCCATACCTCGGGCGGCGGAAGCGTCGTTCGAGGGTAGAGACGACATTTCGGCCCGCGTCGGTTCACTCCGGCGCGGGCTTTTTCTTGCGCCCAAGGCGCAACCGCTCAATTTTCCTTGAACCGCTTGGAACTTTCGGCAATGGTCAGGGCTGAGTTCAATATTGTCATGAGCCGCTTGGCTCGCTTTCGGGACCGACGTCGATGATCAAGTCTGAGCTGATTGCCCAGCTGGCCGCCGAAAACCCGCATCTGACCCAAAAGGATGTGGAGCGGGTGGTGGCGGTGGTCTTCGACACCATGACCGAGGCGCTGGAAGGTGGCGGCCGGGTTGAGTTGCGCGGCTTTGGCGCGTTTTCGGTTCGCGCGCGCCCGGCGCGGTCGGGCAGAAATCCGCGCACCGGCGATCAGGTGCAGGTGCGCGCCAAGGCGGTGCCCTTCTTCAAGAGCGGTAAGGAGTTGCGCGAGCGGCTCAACGCCTCGGGCGACGAATAGGGCCGACCCGGCCTCCAGCCTTTCTCCCATAAAAAGTTCTTCCGTATCTGTTTAGGGGCGTATTCCCATGTCGATGGTGTCTGAGTTTCGCGAGTTCATTGCCCGCGGTAATGTGTTGGATTTGGCGGTCGGTGTCATTATCGGCGGCGCCTTTGGCAAGATCGTCACCTCCCTCGTCGATCAAATCATCATGCCGCCCATTGGCTTGATCCTTGGCAAGGTCGATTTCGTCCAGCTAAAGCTGGTGCTGTTGGCAGCGGATCCGGCGAAGAAGACTGCAGAAGTGGCCCTCGGCTACGGTGCCTTTCTCAACACCATCATCCAGTTTTTGATCATCGCCTTTGTGATCTTTATGGTGGTCAAGGCCGCCAATTCCATGCGCCGCCCCGCAGCAGCAGCCGAAGCGCCCGCAGCGCCAGAGCCCACCCCGTCAGAAGCGCTCTTGGCTGAAATCCGCGATCTGTTGAAAAGCCGCTAGAACCGTTTCTTTCAGGTCTTTCAGGCGAAGCGGGCGGAGGCGCGTCGGTAAAATAACACGCGCCTTACCGCACCTGATCGTGGAGGCTATTCGGCGACGAGATTGGCGGAAGCCTTTTTGGCTTTTTTCGCCTTCTTGTCCTTCTTGTCTTTGCGCTTTTTCTTCTCGCCATGTGCCTTGTCGGCCTTCGGCGGCTTGGCCTTGACCATCTCAGGACCCTTGTCGGAAAGGCTCACCTCGCCCGCCTTGGCGAGGTCGCGCAGGATCGCAACAAAGGCTTGGCGTTTTGCAGAGGGAATGAGGGCGAGGATTTTTTCGTCGGCGGCTTGGACATGGGGCTGGACAGCGTCAAGTGCGACCCGCCCGGCCTCAGACAGGGTAACCTGATTGGCCCTAGCGTCATTGGCTGACCGCTCGCGCGCCAAAAGTCCCCGCTTGGTCATGCGCGCGATCATATCGGCAAGGGTTGAGCGGTCGATGCCGGTGGCCCGCACCAGATCGGTTTGGGTCAGGCCTTCGTGGGCGGCGACGGCGGCAAGCACGGCATACTGTCTTTGGGTGACGGCGCCTGGGCCGCTTTCCCCCGCATAGAGGTCGAGCGCCAATTGCAAGGCACGATGGAGCAGATGGGCCGGCGAGCGATCCAGGCCTTCTACAGAAAACTTTTCGGACTTGCCCATCGGAGCCCTTTCCTCGCTTGAGGCCGCCATGGTGGCGCTAAAGGCGAACTGATCCGCCCACCCCCCAATATAGGGAGCTTGTACGGCGGTTTCACGACAGTTCGATGGGCGGCCGAAATCCCGGCCTAGGGCGTGGTGTCCTCATCCGCTGCGGCCTTGGCGGGGGGCGGGTTGAAGACATGGCCCTCCTTCAGGATCAAAGGCGTTTGGAAGGCGGCAAAGATCAGCGACAGGATCAACAGCCCCGGCATGCGAAACACCACCCAGATATGTTCAGGCTGGGTGCGCCAAACAATTTCGTTCATCAGGGCCGTGGCCAAAAAAAACAGTCCAAAGCGCAGGGTCAGCAGCCGCCAACCGCGTTCTGACAAGGGCGTCATACCGCTGAGCACATGGCGGATCGGGTTCTTCTTCAACGCCATGCCGCCAAGCAAAAAGATGCCGAGGCCCGCATCAATGAAGGTCGTCTTCATTTTGACGATGGACGGATCCTTGAATATCAGGGTCAAGGTGCCAAAAATCAGCGCCGCGCCGCCATAGACTGTGGGGAGGACGGCAAATTTCCTCCGCACTGCCAGATTGACCAGCAAGGCCGCGACCGATCCCGCCACCAAGGCAAAGGTGGCGGTCAGAATTTGCTTTCCGCCCAAAAAATAGGTCACGGCAAAGGCGGCCACTGGGGCGAAATCGACGCCCATTTGGAACAGGTCCGGCGCAGCGTTGTGGGGGTCGCGGCCCGGATCGGTCTTGGGCTCGGTCATGGTCTCGGTCTTTCTCGGTCTTTCTCGGTCAAGATCACAATTCGGTTTCGCCAAGTCCGACCAGCGAACGGCAAAAGGCGCGGGCGTCAAAGCTTTGCAAGTCCTCCACCCCCTCGCCCACACCGATCAATTTGACCGGCGCCTGGCCAGCCTCGGCAGCGGCGAGCAGGACGCCGCCGCGGGCAGTGCCATCGAGCTTGGTCATCACCAAACCCGTAACCCCGGCGGTGCGGCCAAAGGCCTCAGCTTGCGAAACGGCATTACGGCCAACGGTCGCATCGAGCACCAGCAAGGTTTCATGGGGAAAACTGTCATCCAGCTTTTTCAGCACGCGAAAGATTTTGGCGAGCTCGTCCATCAGGCCCGTCTTGTTTTGCAAACGTCCCGCCGTATCGATCAGCACCACGTCAAAGCCCTCGGCCCGGGCTTTCGCTACCGCGTCAAAGGCAAGGCCTGCTGCGTCGGCGCCTGCCGGTCCGCTGAGAAAGGCCGCATCGGCGCGCTCTGCCCACACCTTTAATTGCTCGACCGCGGCGGCCCGGAAGGTGTCACCCGCCACGATCAAAACCTTAGCGCCCTCGCGGCGCAGTTCCGATGCCACCTTGCCCAAGGTCGTGGTCTTGCCCGATCCATTGACGCCGACAAACACCACCACATAGGGCCTTGGGCCAGCCATAGGTCGAAACGCCCCGCAATGGCCGTCAAATTCGCGCTCCAGCGCCTGCGCCAAGGCGCCGCGCACCTCTAGGTCTGAAGCGTCAGGCGCGAACCGCGTGGCGGAAAACCGCTCAGCCACCCGTGCCGCCGCCGCCGCGCCAAGATCAGCCTCGATCAACAGGTCTTCGAGCGCGCCAAGGTCGTCGGCATCCAGCTTGCGCTTGGTCAACAGCGCGCCAACCTGGGAGGTCAGGCTTTGGGTTGATTTTTTTAAGCCCGCCGTCAGTCGGTCGAACCAACCGGCGCGCTTGCCGCCAAACCCTTCTGGTGGGGTCTCAGACGAGGAAGGGGGTTCAGAGCGCGACATGACCCACGTCCTTAGAGGGCAAACCGTCCTAGGGCAAATGGCTGTTGGGGGCCTCTGAATTCAAGGTGCGAAAGGTGCGCGCCAAGAGCTTGGCGTCACGACCTCGACTGGAACCTGACCGCCAGGCCACCACCACTTCCCGGCAAGGCGCACCTGCATTTAACGGGCGAACCACCACCGGCGCCTGGTCGGCAAGGCCAGACTCAACCGCAATCTTGGGCAAGAGCGTCACCCCAAGCCCCGAACCGACCATTTGGATCAAGGTGTGTAGCGAGGTGGCGGCAAACGCGCCCTCCGGCCCACCACGCGCCGTGGTCATACTGCAGGCCGCGAGGGCATGGTCGCGCAGACAGTGGCCGTCTTCTAAGAGAATGAGGTCCGCCCCTTCGAGCGCCTTTGGATCAACCGTGCGCTCTGCCGCCATGGCGTGATTGGCCGGGGCGACGGCGAAAAACGGGTCCTCGAACACGTCAATATGATCAAGACCTTGCAAATCATAGGGCAGCGCGATGAGCGCCGCATCGATCGCACCGGCCTTCAAGCTGGCGATCAGCTTGGCGGTAAGGTCCTCACGCAGAAAGAGCCGTAAATTCGGATAGGTCCGGCTCAAGATGGGCAAGGCGCGCGGCAAGAGGAAGGGCGCAATGGTTGGAATGACACCGAGGCGGAACCGACCGGTTAGGGGTTGACCTGCACTGCGCGCCGCTTGCACGAGGTCTTCGGACAAGGCGAGAATTTCTCCCGCCCGGGCGACAGCCTCCTCGCCCACCGCTGTCAGATTAACGCCGGCCCTGTTCCGGTCGACCACCGGAGCGCCTAAAACCTTTTCCAACTCCGCGACCCCTGCGGACAAGGTCGGTTGGGTAACGTGGGCGGCTTCGGCGGCGCGACTGAACGACCCGTGCTCGGCCAACAGTTTCAAATATTGCAGCTGGCGCAAGGTGGGGAGCAGCATGGCCGGATTCCGCGGGAAGACGTGAGGTTTGGGGACTTAATTTTGGCGCGGCAAGGCCGCTGCGCAGTTTGTATAGAAATAATCTTTCGATGTAAATGTTATTATCAATTGGTTTTATCTATGTTCGCGCTTTAGGGGTCTCGGCATGGAGACGCGCATCGCGGCTCCCCACCCTCATGATTGCAAACTTGGAGCCCTCCCATGATCGGCATTGGCCAAACCCTCCCTGCGTTTAAACTTGTTGGTGTCAAACCGGGATTTGAGCGTCACGAAGAAAATGGCGTCAGCGCCTTTGAAACCCTGACGGCGGACAGCTTTCCCACCCAATGGAAGGTGATCTTCTTTTACCCGAAGGACTTCACCTTTGTCTGCCCGACCGAAATCGCTGAATTTGCCCGCCTGAGCCGCGACTTCGCCGATCGCGACGCGGTGGTGCTCGGGGGATCGACCGATAATGAACATGTGAAGCTGGCCTGGCGGCGCGATCACGCTGACCTGCACAAGCTGCCGATCTGGAGCTTTGCCGATCCCGCCGGAACCTTTGCCCGGGCGCTGGGCGTGCTGGACGAAGCCGAAGGTGTGGCGGTGCGTGCCACCTTGATCGTCGACCCGCAAAACGTCGTCCAGCACATCTATGTCACCAATCTCAATGTCGGCCGTAACCCTGCGGACACCCTGCGGGTGCTGGACGCACTGCAGACCGATGAGCTTTGCCCGTGCAATCGCGCCGTCGGCGGTGACACCCTAACCCTGGCCGCCTAATCCTGGAGCCGTTCCTGATCGGTTCGGGCTTTATGGGTTTGGGAAAACTGCATCCCACCTTTCCCTGACAATCGCTAAATCCCGCTCGGAGCCTCAGGTTCCGAGCGGGTCCCTCTTCAAAAATGGACCCTCGCCATGACCCTCGACGCCTTACGCGATCTCCTGCCCGCCTGCGCGAAGGACCTCTCGCTCAACCTCTCTTCCCTGGCTGGCGATACCCAGCTGTCGGAAACGCAAAAATGGGGCGCCTTTGTTGCGTCTGCCCATGCTGTTGGCGAACCCCGCCTTATTCGTGCTGCCGAGGCTTCGGCCCAACTCAGCCCCGAAGCCTTAATCGCCGCTCGGGCGGCGGCGGCCATGATGGCCATGAACAATGTCTATTATCGCGCTCTGCACCTGATGCGGAACGGCGAATATAAGACCCTGCCCGCGCGTTTGCGGATGAATATCCTGGCTAATCCTGGCGCGCCGAAAGCTGATTTCGAACTCTGGTGTCTGGCGGTCTCGGCCGTCAATGGCTGTGGCATGTGTCTCGACGCTCACGAGGCGGAATTGAAGACCCACGGCGTTCCAGCCCTTGTCATCCAAAGCGCGTTGCGGATCGCCGCTGTGGTCCACGCTGTTGGGCGGGTGCTTGCGGCAGAGGCAGCCTCAGCGGCCTAGGGCTTGGCGGCCTAGGGCTTGGCCGCAAAGCGCGCCAATTCCGGATCAAGCGAGGCCCAGCTGATCGTCTTGCCGACCAAGGCATAGATGAGATGCACGAGCGGCATCCGGTGACGGCCGAAATTGGTCAAGGGCACAAGCTGGTGGCCAAGTTCGGTCTTCACACGATAGCCGGTCTGGCCGCTTTGCAACCGCTTGGCGCCCTTGGCGAGCGCATAGTCGACGGCTGCGTCATTTAGCCGGAAATAGAGCATCCAGTCCCGTGGGCGGCTATAGTCAATACCAATGAATTTATTGATGACCGTGGCGCCGAGATCAAAGACCAGCATGAAGGCGACAAGCTTTTGGTCTTCGGCATGGCGCAACAAGATAAAATCCGCTGGCGCGCGCTCAGCGATTTGCCTGAAAAAGGCGATGTCGAGCCGTTCAAACCTAGTCTCTGCCTGGTCAAATGTCTGCTGAAACAGGCCAAAAATCTCGCCCAAGACCCGTTCATCTGGCGCGCGCACAACGCTGACCTCAAGTGCGGCCCGCTCGAAACTCCGGCGCAATTTTTTGCGTAATTGTTGGCGGTGCGAGGGTTTGAGACTGCGGAAATAGTCCTCCTTGTCCGCCGAGATGAAGCTGATTTCTGTTCCGGGATAGCTGACAGCGGGGAAAAACCCGGCCTGACGCAAGGGCGTTTGGCAAAGTGTCCGCAACCCTTCGGCTAAGTCTTTCCACACCAACATCCAAGCCCCTTGGACGCGGGCAAGTTCGGCTTGCGCCTTGGCAAAGGCGGCGATGATTTCAGCCGTATCGGTGTCCGGTGCGAAGGCGAGGGTGGCTTCGTCCGAACAGGGCGAGCCGACAAAAAGGGTCCTCTGCGCCATAATCCCGGGCAGGACCCGCGCGGCGATGCGAAAGAGCGGCATCAACTCAGCGGGCACCACAAGCTCTATGGGCACGTCAGCCAGAAAGATCGGCGCCAAGCCTACCGGCACGCCGTCTTTTTCCGCCACCAGATAGGAAAATTTGAACTGGTCCTCCAGGCCGCTGGCCTCGAGGGTTTCGTACCACCAGCGCCCCTCAACCGGTGGGCCAAAGGCTAAGTCCCAGAGGGGGCTTGGCGCCTCTGCCGCTGAGTGGACCTGACGCACCTCAAGGCTCATGCTTGGCCCCCCATCAGGGCGACGCCACACAAAATCAAAAAGAGGCCCGCAAGGCGCGGCGGCGTCAGGCGTTCTTTGAGCAAGAGCCGCGACAGAAGCGCGACCGCAATGAAGCTCAAACTGCCCATGGCAAAGGCGACGCTGACATCAATCAGGGTCAGGGCCCCGCTATAGAGGGCGATCTCGGCTAAATAAAATACGACGCCGAGCGCAATCCAGCGTCCGGCATGGTGGGTTGCCTGGGACGACACCTTCCAGGCGATCTGAGCCGCGCCTTCCAAGCCTGCACAGATGACCACCAGGGTGAGACCAAGGAGGGTCGGGCTCATAGCTCGCCCCTCTCGCCCGCTTGAGCAGTGACTGGATGGGAGCGGGAGATAAAAAACACACCAAGCAGAATGAGCCCAATCCCTGCCATGCGGGCCGGGCTCAAGCCCTCGTGCAAAAAGAGATAAGAGGCGCCCGCAACCGACACATAGGAAAGCGCCGTGATCGGCAGGGCGTAAGAGACATCGGCGCGGTCAAGCACCTTCAACCAATTGACCATCTGCGCCCCGATCAACAGACCGACCACAATCACATCGCCACGCCGCGCCAGGCTCCAAAGTCCCGCCAGCGGATGGATGGCAAAGTCCGCCGGCAGGCTCAGTGCCGAGCGCTTCCACAAGACCTGCACCAAGGTGTCGAGCAGAATGGCCGCTGCTAGCCCAGCAAGCAACAGGGGCGGAATGGCCGGTCGGGGGCGCTTTGGCGAGGGGTTAGACGTCTCGGTCATCGTGCCTGTTCTGTGACGCGGGCGCGCGGCAAGCGCAAGGCGTGCTTGCGGCGAAGAAGTCCCACTTGCCGAAATTCCGCTCGTTCGGTCCCGGTTTTCCGATCTGCTGGTGTTGACTTTTTCGCCCCATGAGCGACACAACCCCGCTTCCTTAAGAGTGATCCCGGCGCAGCCCTTTTAATTGCGGTCCGGGACGTTTGCATTTGGGAGCCTTCCATGTCGAACGCCGCCGTCTCGGTCCCCGCAGATCACCTGATGGGCGTCTATAATCGCGCGCCCTTGGCGTTTCTCCGTGGCGAAGGCGTGCGACTGACAACCACGGACGGCGAGGTCTATCTCGACTGTATGGCTGGCATCGCCACATGCGGCCTTGGCCATGCCCATCCGCGTTTGGTCGCGGCGGTGAAGCGCCAGTCGGAAAAGCTTTGGCACGTCTCCAACGTCTTTCGCATCCCTGAACAAGAGGCGCTGGCGGCACGTTTGACCGAGGCCTCGTTTGCCGATGTGGTGTTTTTCACCAATTCCGGGGCCGAAGCCTTGGAATGCGCTTTGAAAACCGCGCGGAAATATCACGCCGCGCGCGGGGCGCCGGAGCGGATCGACATTATCGGCTTTGAAGGCGCCTTCCATGGCCGCACCTATGCCACCATAAATGCGGCGGGCAATCCGAGCTATCTGGAAGGCTTTGGGCCCAAATTACCAGGCTATGTGCAGCTCAATTTTGGTGATCATGACGCTTTGAAGACCGCCATCGCCCAGCCCACCACCGCCGCGGTTCTGGTTGAACCCGTGCAGGGCGAAGGCGGCGCGCGCGCCCTTCCCGACGCATGCTTGCGCGGTTTGCGCGAGCTTTGTGATCAGCACGGCGTCCTGTTGATCTTTGACGAGGTCCAATGTGGGCTTGGCCGGACCGGTCAATTATTCGCCCACGAATGGGCTGGCGCGGCGACGCCCGACATCATGGCGCTGGCCAAGGCGCTGGGCAATGGTTTTCCGGTCGGCGCCTGCCTCGCCACCGCCAAGGCGGCCCAAGGCATGACGGTCGGCGCCCACGGCTCGACCTATGGCGGCAATCCCTTCGCCATGGCCGTGGCGCTGGAAACTTTTGACGAATTGTCAAAGCCAGACCTGCTCGCCCATGTGCGCGAAGTGGCGGGCTATTTCACCCAACAGTTGGAAGGCCTAAAGACCCGCTTCCCCGATATTATCGTCGATATTCGTGGCCGTGGCCTGTTGATCGGTATTAAGCTCATTCCGAATAATCGCGCCTTTATGGCCTTGGCCCGAGATCAACACCTGTTGATCGCAGGCGGCGGCGACAATTGCGTGCGCTTACTTCCCCCCTTGGTGATCAGCCTGGAGGAGGCGCGCGAAGCGGTGGCCAAATTGGAAGCCACGTGCGAAGCGGCCCGCCAAGCCGCTTTGGCCGAGCAGAGCGGCACGACCCCATGACCCCGCCCATCACGACAGGTGCAGCGGCACCGCGTCATTTCCTCGATCTGTGGCGGCTGGATGCACCAACCTTGCGCGCCCTGTTGGACGAGGCCCATCGCCGCAAGGCGGCTCGGCGCGGCTGGCCGAAAGGCAAGGTCGACGCCGATGCGCCGCTGAAGGATCGGGTGCTGGCCATGGTGTTCGAGAAGAACTCGACCCGGACCCGGTTTTCCTTCGATGCGGCTGTGCGTCAACTGGGGGGTGCGGCCATCATCGCCAATGCGGGCGATATGCAGCTTGGACGTGGCGAGCCTTTGGAAGATACGGCCAGGGTCCTATCGCGCATGGTCGATGCCGTAATGATCCGCGCAAACCGCCATGAGGATGTGGAGCGCTTTGCCCAGGCCTCGGCAGCGCCTGTAATCAACGGCCTGACCGACAAGAGCCATCCCTGTCAAATCCTGGCTGATTTGATGACGGTCGAAGAGCATTTAGGCCCCGTCGCCGGAAAACGGTTCGCCTGGGTCGGCGACGGCAATAATGTCTGTGCCAGTTTGATCCATGCCAGCGGTCCGCTCGGCTATGCAGTGACTATCGCCTGCCCGCCCGACTATCACCCCGACCTGATCGACCTCGCTCGGGCTGGCGGCGGCAAGGTCGAGGTTACCCATGATCCGAAGCTTGCGGTTCTGGGCGCCGACGCTGTGTTCACCGATACCTGGGTGTCGATGGGTGACCAGGACTATGACGCACGCTTAAGCGCCTTTGGGCCCTATCAGGTGGACGCAACCTTGATGTCTCGCGCCGCCGAGCACGCCATCTTCCTACACTGCCTGCCCGCCCATCGCGGCGAGGAGGTGACGGAAGCCGTGATCGACGGCCCGCAGTCGGTCATATTCGACGAAGCGGAAAATCGCATCCACGCCCAAAAGGCGGTGCTCGCCTGGTGTTTCGGCGCGGTTTAGGCAGCGCTTTCCAGTCGCCCTTCCCACTGCCCGAGGCTGGCGAGGCTGTTCATCCGTGCCCGATGGGCGAAGGCCTGTTGGGCCTTGGCGACATTTTCCTTTCGACCTGACCAGGCCTTTTGCGGCGCGGCTTGCAGCGCCCGACCATAGGAAAAGGTCATTTTCCATGGGAATCCGCCTAAGCGGTTCATGGCGTCCAAATGGGCGGTGGCGGTTTCATCCGACTGGCCGCCGGACAGATAGGCGATGCCCGGAACCGCCGAAGGCACCGTGGCCTTCAACACAGCAATCGTCCGTTCTGCCACCTCGGCAATGCTGGCTTGACGGGCTGCACCCTTGCCAGAAACGACCATATTGGGTTTAAGGACCATGCCCTCGAGCGCCACCCGCGCGTGGAAAAGTTCGTCAAAGACGGTTTTCAATACCTGACGGGTGACCTCGTCACACCGGGCAATGTCATGATCGCCATCCATCAAAATCTCAGGCTCGACAATCGGGACAATCTGATGAGCCTGGCAAAGCGCCGCATAGCGGGCCAGCGCATGGGCATTGGCGCGCACGGCGCCTGAGCTCGGCTGGCGGTCAGACAGTTCAATGACCGCGCGCCACTTGGCAAAGCGGGCGCCGCGCGCGGCATAGTGGGCCAAACGCTCGCCAAGTCGGTCGAGCCCGACCGTAATGGTCTCATCCGGAAAGCCGGGCAAGGGTTGCACGCCCTCATCGACCTTAATGCCTGGAAGGGACCCCGCCGCCGCGATCACATCAACGAGCGGCGTTCCATCCGCAGCATTCTGCCACAGGGTTTCATCATAGAGGATGACGCCGGAAATATAGGACATGGCCTCTTGGGCGCGAAACAGAAGCTCGCGGTAATCCCGCCGATTTTCTTCTGTATTTTCAACGCCGATCCCGTCAAAGCGCTTCTTGATCGTGCCGGTGGATTCATCGGCCGCCAAGATGCCCCTGCCCGGCGCGACGAGCTGTTCGGCCACCGCGTTCAACCCTACGAGATCCATAAACTTCCCCTTGGCGAATGGCGCGTCACCCCGTTCGCGGCTTCAGTCGCTGTTTCGGGTGGATGGCAACGCGATCAGATAAGGGGCGAGCATATAGAGCGAGCTTGACGAGAGCGCGACAGGCCAAAGGTAGAAACAACCGTTTGCACGATATTTTGACGGCCACGCGTCGCTGAGATGCAACGGTTTAAAATCCAAACAGGCTCAAGACTGTCAGCACGGCGCCAGCCGCGCCCGTCGCGGCCAGCGCCATCAAGGTGACTTGGCCAAGCTTGGTCGATTGGGACTTGGCCTGCGCGCGTGGCCGAGGACCGGTGTCGATGAGGTATTCCATTGGACGCGCTCCGCAAGATCGGTGTGCCAAGTCGGCACAGGTCGACCTCTAACCGGCAAGCGCGGCGCCAGGATTTAAGAGTTTATTCACCTTGGCGGACAGATCGCCGCCCAAGAGCGGTTTTTCGATCAGGTCGGCCTGATTGCGCACCGCCCAGTCGCGGCAGCGTTGATCCGGGCTCGCGGCGATGACGATGAAGGGCGGTCGCGTCCCCTTATCCCCGAGCGCGTCGAGCAGGGCCGTACCGGTCATATTTGGCAGTTGATAGTCGACGATCAGACAGGCGACGGCTGTCAGGTCAAGCCGCAAGAGGTCGCGCCCATCTCCATAGGCTTCGACCGCATAGCCCTCGGTTTCGAGCACAAATTGCAAGGATTGGGCGACGTCGTCATCATCATCGACCACGACAATTTTAGGCCGAGACGCAAAAGAAGAAGAGGCCGAGGCGCTGGGCGCCGAGAAGCCGGGGCCATCCCGCGCCGCGCTCGGTTTGAGACGCCGCCCTGACTGTGTCGGAGACAGCACCGACTGACCTCGCTAAGAAATTTCGCCCCGCCGAACCTGTCGACAGGTGTCGATCCTGCCGAGGGATCGAGAGCGCTGCCTTGATCTGGAACAAACCCCGCATCGAAGACGGGCCCGCCGTTACCTCAATTGGCTCTCGTCAGGTTTCGGCGCCAAAGACCCGCCCGCGGCGAGCGCCATCTTGACCAGTTCGGCGAAGCTGCCTGCGCCCATCTTGGTCATGGCCTTGGCGCGATAGACCTCTACGGTGCGAGGCGATATGCCAAGATGGTAGGCGATCACCTTGTTTGGGTGGCCATCGACAAGGCCTTGCAGCACCTCCCGCTCACGCGATGACAATTGGTCGAGGCGGCGTAAGATATCGGCTCGTTCTTCGTCGCCAGCGGAGCTATGGCCCACAGCGGCACGCACCGCCGAGATTAAGGTTTGGTCGGCGAAGGGCTTCTGCAGAAAGTCGACCGCGCCCAGTTTCATTGCCTCAACGGCAATCGGCACGTCGCCGTGGCCGGTAATGACGATAATCGGCAAGAGTGGATCAATCTCGCGCACCCGCCGGACCAATTCAAGACCATCCATGTCGGGCATGCGCAGGTCGCTGATCAGGCACGAAGCTGTGGGCTGCGCCGCCATCCGCTGCAAAACCTCCAGCGGCGTTTCGTAGCTCGTCACGGTGAAACCGGCACATTCCAGCAGGAAGGCGATGGAATCGCGGACCGGCGCGTCGTCATCAACCAGGTGCACACGTCCGTCACGCACGTTCGGCCTCCAAAGTTCCGGCGGGCACCAACCTCAAGGTGAATTGGAACCGCGCGCCGCCTTCGGTCAAAGACTTTGCCGAGATTTCCCCGCCATGGGCGTCGATAATGGTGCGGCAGATGGAGAGGCCAACACCCATGCCTGTCGATTTGGTGGTGAAAAACGGCTTGAAGATCTCCGCCTCCAATTCTGGGCTTAGTCCCGGGCCTGTGTCGGAAACGCTGACCTCGACCCGGTCATCATCGCGGGCGCGGCTTTCGATGCGCAGCTCCCGGCGCGGCTGGTCGCGCATGGCCTCCAGCGCATTGCGAATTAAATTCAACAGAACCTGCTGCACTTGCACGCGATCGGCAAGGATGCGGTCAACGCTTGGATCGAGGCGAAAGGTCACCCGCACATTGAATTCTTTCGCGCCGACGAGAGCAAGGGCGCTCGCCTCCTCAATGATCTTGGCCAAGCTTTCAGGACGTTGGTCGGTTTCGCCGCGTCGCACAAAGTCCCTTAAGCGACGAATGATCTCGCCAGCCCTGAGGGCCTGATCACTGGCGCGATCCAGAGCGTCACGGACCTTGGTCATGAGGGGATCTTGGGAATCGAGCGTGCCTGAACCTTGCAGCAGACGCCGCACGCCGGTCAGATAGTTTGAAATGGCCGACAGCGGTTGGTTAACCTCGTGCGCTAGTGCCGACGACATTTCGCCCATGGCGTTCAGGCGGGACATATGCACCAGTTCGGCTTGTAATTCCTGCATCCGCGCCTCGGTCGACTGTCGCTCGGACAGATCGCGGATAAAGCCGGTGTAAAATCGCCGCCCCTCAAGCCTAATCTCGCCCACCGCCAATTCGATGGGAAAGGTTGAGCCGTCCTTGCGCTCGCCCACCACAACCCGGCCAATGCCGATAATCTTGCGTTCGCCGGTTTCTTCGTAACGACGCAAGTAAAAATCGTGGTTGTTACGATGGGGAAAGGGCGTCAACAGACTGACATTTTGGCCCGCCACTTCGCCCGCTTGGTAACCGAACAGGCGCTCGGCGGATTTGGAAAAGGCTTGGATGGCGCCGTCGGCGTCGATCAAGATCACCGCATCGGGCGCGGTATCAATGACCGACTGCAGCCGAGCCTCGCGACCGCGCAACTCGGCCAGGGTCTTGCGGTTTTGGATCAGGCTGCGCCGCAACACCTCACCAAAGCTCGCCGAGCCCAGGCCGATGGCGATAAAGACAATGGCTTGGCTCCAGAGGCCAACACCTCCCTCCGCCATGACGCGACCGACGGGGGCAAAATGGAAATAGAGCCCAATAGCCAAACCGATTGCGGTTGCCGCAAACCCCGGCGCCGCTCCGCCCAAGGCGCCCGCCAGCAAAACCGACGGGGTGAGCAGCAGGAGGGGGGCGGTACGCCAGAGGCTCTCTGGCCAGATCGCTGCGGGAAGCAAGGGCTTGGCCAACACGATCCAAAAGGGTGCAACCGCGAGAATGTGACGCAGTCGCCCGGCGCGCGCCAAGAGCCGATCCGCCGTCGCGCCAATCTGGCTCAAGGTTTTTGACGGGTCAAAGCGGGAAAGGGCGCTGGCCAAGGTCATCGCAGCCTGTGTCTTGGGTCAGGTTGACCCCTACCCTCCATCTGATCCCAAGCCAAGCTTTAGGGGAAACTACGTAGGGAATACCCCCGAATGGTGAATAGACGCCTTTTGCGCGAAACAATTGGCCATCGTTCACCCAACCCTGATCGAAGCGATTGACTTCACCGGGGGAATTGGAGACCGGCCATGTCGCAAGCCGCCGCCCACGCCGTCGTCTATAACCTGAATACCGCCCGCGCCTTGGGTGGCGACCGCGCCCTCGCCTATCCTTTAAATGCCTGGGGAGCCGGTTTGGACGAGGAGGCGGGCGATTCGCTTGGACTGATGGGCGCACGCATGAGCTTTGGCCGCGACGCCGAAATTTTCGGTGAGGGCGAAGCTGCCGAATTCCTCTATCGGGTGGTGTCCGGCGCGGTCAGAACCTATCGCATCCTCAGCGACGGTCGCCGCCAAATCGGCGAATTCCACCTGCCGGGCGACATTTTTGGCTTGGAGGCGGGCTCTGAACACCTGATGAGCGCCGAGGCCCTGACCCGCACCGAGGTCTTGGTCTATCGCCGCACCGCCGTCTTTGCCCTCGCCGTCCGCCGACCCGCCGTTGCCCAGGCCCTGTGGGGCGCCACCGCCCGAGACCTGGAACGGGCCCAGGCCCACCTGATGTTACTGGGTCGCAAGAGCGCCTGCGAACGGGTGGCGAGTTTTCTCTTGGCGCTGGCTGAGCGGCAGGTAAGCGGCTCGGAAGTGAACCTGCCCATGTCGCGGCAAGACATGGCCGACTATCTGGGTCTGACGATTGAAACCGTGTCACGCGCCTTTACCCAGCTACAGGCCGACGGTCTGATCGCGCTCAAAGGCTGCCGCTGCGTGACCCTGCGCAATCGCGCGGCGTTTCAGGCCCTGGTCGAATAGGCTAGACAATTCAAAATTCAGCGCGCGTCCGGCCCCCTACCGGTGCCGGAAAGGCCCCCGGAAAGGACCATAGAGGAGAACGACAATGGCGATCACCTCTCTTTTAACCCAGGTGCAAGATACGCCCGTTGGCCGCAAGCGTCTGGCCGCCTGCCTTGACTTGGCGGCGCGGCTTAAGGCCCAGCTGATCGGCGTCGGCGTTCAGGCCTTCGCGCCCTATGTCAACGGATCGGGTGCCTTTGGCTTTGTCGACGGCGCTGCTATCCAAGCGATCCGCGATGAAATAGATCGCGAAATCAGCCTCGCCCACACCCTGTTTGAAGCCGAAACAGCCCGCACCGGCGTCGTCGGGACATGGCGGTCGTCCCTTGGCGATCCCTGTGACGTCATGGCCCATGCGGCGCGGGCGGCAGACATGATTGTTGCCAGTCGCCATGACAAAACCGCCGGACCCGGCTTTACCGCCTTCGCCTCCGATCTCGTCATCGCTTCTGGGCGGCCGGTATTGGTGACGCCTCAGGATTGCCAGACCCTGACCCTGCAAAAGGCTTTGATCTGTTGGAAAGATAGCCGCGAAGCCCGCCGGGCCCTGTCCGACGCCTTGCCGCTGCTGGCGCAATCGGATCAGGTGACGGTGCTGGAAATCGCCGATGCAGATGGGCATGACGAGGCGCTGTTCCGGACGCAATCGGTGGTTGGCTTTCTGGCCGGGCACGGCATTTCGGCAAGGGCAGAGGTGGCGCGCAAACGGCAAGGCCGGGTGTCGGAGACGATCCTGGCTGAAGCCACACGCTGCGGCGCCGACTATCTGGTGCTCGGCGGATATGCTCACGCCCGTTTGCGAGAATGGGTTTTGGGGGGGGTTACCCAAGACATTATTGACGCAACGCCGATCCCCGCCCTCCTCAGTCACTAGGGCCCCATGGACGAAAACGCCATTCCACCGCCCCACGCTTGGCGAGAGGCCCTGATCGCGAGAGCTGTGGCACTCTCAAGGGAAATGACCGCGCCAACGCCAACCGTAGTTTGTCACCCGAGCGACGCATCTAGTCTTGAAGCTATATTCGAAGCAGCGGAGGCGGGTTTAATCGCGCCAATTCTTGTTGGGCCGGAAGCCAAGTTGCGCGCCGCTGCCGACGCGGCTGGCCGCGATATTGATGGCCTGCCCAGCGTTTTCTCCGAACATAGTCACGATAGCGCAGCCAAGGCGGTGGCCCTGGTGCGGTCCGGGCGCGCCCAGCTACTGATGAAAGGCGCCTTGCACACAGACGAGTTAATGCACGCGGTGATGGACCCAAATTTGGGGCTGCGCACAGGGCGACGGGTCAGCCATGTCTATATGGTGTCGACGCCAGCCTATCCCCGACCGCTGTTGATCACCGACGCGGCAATCAATATTGCGCCTGATCTCGACGCCAAGCGCGACATTGTCCAAAACGCCATCGATCTCGCCCATATTCTGGGGATCGCCTCGCCGCGCGTGGCCATCTTGTCGGCGGTCGAGACCGTCACGTCGAAAATCCCTTCGACCCTCGACGCCGCCGCCCTGTGTAAGATGGCCGATCGCGGCCAAATCACCGGTGGCCGTTTGGATGGCCCCTTAGCCTTCGACAATGCCGTCAACCTGGACGCCGCCGCTGACAAGGCCATTGTTTCAGACGTGGCGGGTCAGGCGGATATCTTGGTGGTTCCAGACCTTGTCTCTGGCAACATCTTGGCGAAACTCTTGATCTATCTGACCGGGGCCGATGCGGCGGGCGTAGTCATGGGCTCGCGCGCACCGATTATCCTAACCAGCCGGGCGGATTCGAAAGCGACCCGCATCGCCTCGTGTGCGGTTGCTGTCTTGCTGGCTCAGGACGCGGCCAGCCTAAAGGCGGCGCTCAAGGCATGACCCGAGCGATCCTGACCCTCAATGCTGGCTCGTCCAGCTTGAAATTCGCGGTCTTTGCCTGTGACGATAGTCCCACCCCCGAAGCGCACCTTTTATCCTTGCCGGTTTTGGCTCGAGGCGCGGTCACTGGCCTTGGGGAGCGACCTCAATTAACCGCCCGGGACGGCGAAGGGCGCGTGCTGATTGATACGAGCTTCGCAACAGGCGGGACCGATGGTTCAGGCCCATTGCGGCATGAGACGTTTTTGGACGCGATACTTGGCTTTTGTCAGGCCCACTTAGCAGGCGCTCGGCTTGATGCAGTCGGACACCGTATCGTGCATGGCGCAGACGCCTTTAGCGCGCCAACCCTACTGACGCCTGACTGTCTTCGTCGCTTGGAGGCGCTTGTCCGGTTGGCGCCCTTGCACCAACCCCACAATCTGGCCGCGGTGCGCGCCGCCATGGCCGCCCTGCCGGGCGCGCGGCAAGTGGGGTGTTTCGACACGGCCTTCCATCAAACCCTGTCGCCTTTGGCCCGCCGATTTGGGCTGCCGCGCCGATTTGAGGCCGACGGCGTGCGCCGCTATGGCTTTCACGGCCTTTCCTATAGCTGGTTGACGCAGCGGCTTGCCGAACTGGACCCCGAGCTTGCCCAGGGGCGGGTGATCTATTGCCACCTCGGATCGGGTGCAAGTCTCTGCGCCGCCGCAGGTGGCGTCAGCCAGGACACGACCATGGGTTTCACGGCCCTGGATGGACTTGTCATGTCGACCCGGTGCGGCGCGCTCGACCCAGGCGTCATCCTCTATCTGATCGACCAATACGGCATGGACGTGGCAGAGCTCACCACCCTCCTTTACCAAGGCTCGGGGCTCGTTGGCCTATCTGGCCTTTCAGGCGACATGCGCACCTTACTGGCGGACCCAAGCTCGGCAGCCAAAGAGGCGGTGGAGCTCTTTACCTATCGCATCGCGCGGGAGATGGGTGCTCTGACCATGAGTCTCGGTGGCCTTGACGGCGTGGTGTTCTCGGCCGGCATTGGGGAAAATTCGCCGGAGGTACGCGCGCGCATCGCTGCCCGCTGTGGCGCCATAGGTTTAAAGCTCGACGACCGCAGCGGCGGCGGCGACCGGTTGATCTCGGCGCCAGAGAGCCAGCTTAAGGCCTGGGTGATTGCAACTGACGAGGAACGGGTGATCGCTGCCGGGGCCGCAGCGGTTACGGCGTCGACTGGTGCAGACGCCGCTGTCTGAGTTTCAGACTGTCGGCGAGGTTTTTCGCCTCCCAACAGCCGGTCTTGACCAGATCAAAGCGGGGATGGTCGACCAGATAAACGGCGTAGCGAAACCGTCGCGGCGCAAAGCTGAGCGGCACGCCACCAAGGCTAAGGCGCCAAGAACCCTCGGCATCGCCGCGCTCGACATCCGCCAGTTTTCGCACACTGCCAAAGCAATAGCTAAGATCACCAAGGCTTAAGCGACGATCCAAATCAACCATCAGTCCAGGATGAGCGAGGGCGACCGGGTCCGGCGGCGGTTGAAAGGCGTAGCGGTCCCTTTCATTGACTTGCAAAATCGGTGCGCCAATCGAACGCCCTTCGCCGTCCGACTGGGCCGACAACAGCGCTGCCGCGCCAAAATTGGTCGTTCCTATCCAGGCGGCGCCGGTCTGGCGGCGGATCATTTCCACCTGATGCGCAAAGCGCGGCCAGCCGCGAATCTGGGCGCTCATATCATATCGCCCAAAGATATCCGTCGCGGGAATGGCCATGTGGAGGGGGGCGAGGAGGGCGACCAGGAGGCCAAGCGGCATGATCCCCTTGGCGATTAGGCTTTGCAGAGGCTTCTTCGCCATCGTCTTATGATCGAAAGACGCGGCGGCCAAAATGGCAAAGCTTGGATAGAGGGGTGCGGGCCAGTGGCCCTGAACCTGGGCGTGTAGGCTATGAATTGCCAAATAGACGAGGAAGGGCGCACCGATCACCGCCACCAGGGCCATAGGGTCCAGCGGCTTTCGCAAACGCTTCAAGGCCGGGACAAGGCCCATGACCGCCAAGACCGCCACCAGGGGATTGACCAGGACCCATTGGCCGAGCGCGAAATCGACAAATTTCAGCGGGGTCCAGGTCTCTGCCGCGACCCGACCAAATTGCTTTTCAAAGCTGACCATCCCGTGGTGCAGGTTCCAATAGATATTGAGGCCGAAAAGACTAAGCGCCACGAGGGCGGCGAGCCAGGGCCCTGGGCGCAACAGCTGCTTTCGTCCAGTCGGCGAGGTAAGAAGCCAAATGCCAAGGCCAGGAGCAAAAAATAGCGCGCTATATTTGGACAATAGCGCCAGACCGGCCGTGGCCCCGGCAGCCAACCACCAGATCTTGCCCTGATCCGAACCTTCACCTGTGGCGCGCAATACCGCATAAAGCGTCACGACCCAGAAAAACGACGCAGGCGCATCGGGAACAATTAAATAGCCGCCAAAGGCGACCAGAAAGGTGAAATTGTACCACAGGGCCGCCCGCGAACGCGCCCCCTCACTCAACCCCGCCAAGGCAGCGATGCGGTAAATCAGGAGGCTCGTCAGCCCTGAGGCCAAAACCGCCAAGAGCCGCGCGCCAAACGGCGTGTCACCGAAAAGGCTCTGTCCAATGGCGATCCACCAAGCCATCATCGGCGGATGGTCATAATAGCCAAGCGCCAGATGCTGCGCCCACAGCCGGTAATAGGCCTCATCCTCGGTATAGGGTATGACCGCTGCAGCGACCAGTCTGACCAAGGTCAGACCCAGCAGCCAAACCGCCAGTCCACGCGGAAAACCCCAGAAAGACGTGGGCTTGGGCAGGGTGTTTGAAGCGGGGGCGAGAGCGGGTCCCATCACCAGACCGCAAGCGCGGTTGTAACATAGTTCCATGCCGCGCCGACCAGGGCGCCGGCAGCGCCCGCCAAAAGCCCAGCACCGATCAGTTGCTGCAGCTGATTGGCGACAGCCAGATTGGCCAAAAATCCAATACTGCACAGCCCACAAAACTGCACATAGCCCACCAAGAGGCCAAGGCCCCGCCGCCGACGGTCGCGAAAGGTCACGGCATTATTGATAAAAAAGTTCGAGGTCATGGCCACGGCGGCCGCGCTCAATTGGGCGATAGAAAACGACACATGGGTCGTCAACAGGCTGAAAACCGCCAGATGAACACAGACACCGCCCAATCCGACCAACCCATAGAGAAACAGTCGGGGCGAGATCAGGTTCTGGCTGGCGCGCGCGGCGATCAGACCAAGATAGTCGATGACCACTCGGCTATCCATTTTCGACTCGCCCGCGGTCCGTGGCTGAAACCTGTAGGGGAGCTCGCGAATTCGCACCGCGCCGCGCTGACTGGCGATCAGGTCGAACAAGAGCTTGAAGCCGTGGGTGGAAAGCCGCGGCGCGGCGCCGTCGATCACCTCGCGTCGCACCATGAAGAAGCCAGAGACCGGATCGGTCACCTCGGTGCGCAACACCATCCTTGCCAGGCGGGTGGCGAGGCGACTGCCCAGAGCCCGGGTCTGACTAAAGCCCGCATCGGCAGCGCCTTCGCCAATATAACGGCTGGCGATGACCAAATCCGTCTCACCCTGGCGCAGGATGTCGAGCATGGCGGGCAAAAGGGTTTCATCATGTTGCAGGTCGGCGTCGATGACGGCGACATAGGGGGCAGCGCTGGCCAATGCGCCTTCGACGATGGCGCCCGCCAATCCGCGACGCCCGACACGCCGAAGGCAACTGACCCGCGAATCCTTACGCGCCAGGGCCTTGACGGTTTCAGCCGTGCCGTCTGGACTGTCATCATCGACATAGATGATTTGCCAGCAAATGGCGGTCAGAGCGCTGTCTAAGCGGGCAATCAAGGGCGCAACATTGTCGCGCTCGTTAAAGGCTGGCGCGATGACAGAGAGTTCGTATCCGCCCTTGAGGTCAGAGTCTTGAGACTGCGGCGATGGAAGGGGTGAGGTCAAAAGCGGCCTACTCAATAAACGCAACCGAAGCGGTCGAACCGTCGACGGGGCAACATGGCCATCGATAGTGGCAAACTAGTCGTCCGACAATCCACCGCCTGCGGCTGGATTTTGGCGACCCGCCTTGATTACGCCCCGCCGCACCTTGGCCTCTCGCCGCTTGGTTTTCGCCGTCAAGCTCGGTCGCGTGGGGCGACGAAGCGGCGGCGGCGGGGCGGCGGCCTCCTGTGCGAGGGCGATCAGCCGCTCAAAGGCGTCAGCGCGATTGCGGTCCTGGCTGCGAAATCGGTGGGCGCTGATGACAATCACCCCTTCCGCCGTGGCGCGGCGACCGGCGAGTTGAATGAGCCGCAGCTTAACCGCTTCGGTCAGACCGCTGGCGGCCATGACGTCGAACCGCAACTGGACCGCGGTCGAGACCTTATTGACATTTTGACCGCCCGGCCCACCGGCGCGGAAAAACCGCAGCTCGCATTCGGCTTCATCAATCATCAACCCGCGACCGAGGGCAATCATGGTGTCTGGATCCGAGGGCGGGGTGCTTGTGTGGCGATCCAGGCCCGCACGCGCGCCTCCAAAATATCCAAGGGCTGGGCGCCGCCGCTCAAGACCATGTCGTGAAAGGCGCGCAGGTCAAATCGGTCGCCAAGGGCGGCTTCAGCCTCGTGGCGTAGAGCCATGATCCGCAATTCACCAATCTTATAGCCCAGCGCCTGACCCGGCCATGAAATATAGCGATCAACCTCGGTGTCGATATTGTGTTGCGACAGGGCTGTATTTTCAAGAAAGCAGGCCCGCGCCTGGTCCAAGGTCCAGCGCTTCCAATGCACACCTGTGTCGGCCACCAGGCGGCAGGCGCGCCACATATCGTAGGACAGTTGCGAGAACCGCTCATAAAGCGTGGCATAGAGATCGGTCTCCTTGCCCAATTGTTCCGCGTAAAGCGCCCAGCCTTCGACAAAGGCGGTAAAGTCAAGGCGGCGACGAAATTCGGGCTGGTCTTTTATTTCCTCTGCCAAGGCCAATTGCACATGGTGCCCCGGCGCGCCTTCATGCAGGAGCAGGGTTGGAATTTCATAGAGCGGCCGCTGGTCAAGGTGGGAGAGGTTGACGCCGACATAGCCCGCCTCGCCACGTTCAGGCGCACCCTGTTCATAATAGGCCGTGGTTTGGCCCTCCTCCGTCGCATCCGGGATCGGCCGCACCCCATAGGTCAGGCGGGGAAGCTTGCCGATGAGGCGCGGCAGAAGCGGGTCGATCTCCTTCGCCTTGGCCCGGTAGCGCAGAAGCAGCTCTTCGCGGCTTTTGGCGTAGAATTGTGGGTCCGTCCGAAGGTATTTGAGAAATTCAGCAAAACTGCCGGAAAAGCCTGTGGCGGCGACCAGCTTTTCCATTTCGGCCCGCAAGTGACGGACTTCTGCGAGACCGATCTCGTGGATCTCATCGGGGCCTAGGTCTGTCGTGGTGAAATGGCGGATGCAGTGACGATAATAGGCTTCCCCGCCCGGCACATCGCGGATGGCAAGCGTTTCGCGAGCCTTCGGCAGGTCTTCATCTTGCAAAAAAGCGACGATCCGCTTTTGGGCAGGCAAGATTTGCGTTTCGAGCAGAACTTGCGCCTTTTGCACCAGGGCTTGGCGTTCTTCTGCCGAGACCGGCAAATCGCTGGCCTTGAGCGGCGCAAGCATGGATGAGGTCGCAAGGGGCGTCTCTGCTTCTCGCTTGGCGGTAGCGAGGCTGACCAAGACGATGCGCTTCGGTTGGGTAAATCCAGTAGCCAGACCGCGTCGGGCATTGGCGATCTGGGCGTCATAATAGCTGGCCAACCCGCCCAGGCGGGTAAGATAGGCATTGGCCTCCGCCAGCGAGGTTAAATGGGTCGACCGGCCGAGATCGGGTCCAAAGCTCGAAAAACTCCAATAGGCGGTAAACGGCAGACGCGCCGCATCGTCGGCGAGCTCGGCTCGAGTGTCGTCAATCTGATGGTGCAGCAAGGCGAGATTGAGCTGATCGGCCTCGCTCAAGCCCCTTGGGTCGAGCCGCTGAAGGCGTTCGGCCAGACGGGTGAGTATTCCTTTCCGGTGCTGGTCGGCGGCGAAACTCGGATCGGGCAGTCGCGCCAGTGCAGCTTGATCGCCGCGATTGCCTGCCCCGACAGGATCGTCGCTGCGCCAAAAAGTCTCATAGTCCCTGACAATGGCTTGAAAGGCTTCGGTTTGGGCGGGCTCGGGCGCGGCGCTGACGCTTGGAGCCAGGCCAAAAAGGAGCGCCGCGCTTGCGACCGCACTCAGCCCGATGTGCCGCTTTCCCATCATACCCGATCCTTCCGTTTTAGGGCCACATAGAGCGCGCCCTCGCCGCCATGGTGGCGGTCGGCAGCGGCGACGCCAGCCACAAAGGGGCGTATGTCTGGCTCAGCTAGCCAATCCGGTGTTGCCCGGCGCAAGACGCCTTCGCCCGTCGCGCCCTTGCCGGTGATGATGAGCACTGCCCGATGACCCTGATGGACCGCTGAGAGGACAAAGGCGCGCACGGCAGCGCGGGCCCTGATCTGATCCAGCCCGTGAAGATCGAGCCTCGCCCCAATCGCTTCGCGATGATTGCCAATGCGGCGGCGGCGATTGGGCTCGATGTCAAAGAGCGGCTTGGCTGAGGACAAAAGCGCCTTAGGTGAAACCCCCTTCGCCCTGGGCGCCAAGTGCCCCTTATCGCCGGAATGGGGCCGATCGGGCTTGGTTTTGTGCCGCTCCGGGCGTTCGGTTGGCGACGCTTCGGCAGGAGGCAGGGCCACGGGGATGCGCCCCGGCCTTGGGCGCACCGTGGCGGTGACCAGGGCCCATAGCCTATGGTCGTCCGAGCGGCGATGACGGGTCATCGGAGGCCTCCCGCGTCGGTGTCTCTAAGGGAATGAGGTGGGTCAACTTAAGCAGATGCCGGACACGCCCCGCCTCTCGACCCGCCGTCTCGCCAACGCCAAGATAGAGGTCGGCGCGAATTCCGCCGCGAATGGCGCCTCCGGTATCGAGGGCGGCCGCGACGCGGTGATAGCGGGGAATGGCGCCAGTCAGAATCGGGGCCTCTGCGTCCACCCAATAGAGCTCACCCAATTCGTGCTGGGTCAGATCGACGGCGAGCGACCGTCCGGGAGGCAGGGATACGCCCGCCGCCCCCTTGGGTTCGCGGCCGTCATCCGGCTTGAGCAGAAAAAACACATAGCGCGGGTTCTTGGCCATGACAGCGGCAGCGGCCGGACCGGGATGGGCTGCCAACCAGGCATGGATGCTGTCGCCCGAGCCGCCATGTTCGGGAAGCAGGTGCTCGCGCACCATGGCGCGCGAGATGGGCACAAAGGGTTTGCCATTATCGCCGGCATAGACCGCGCGTAAGCGGCGGCCATCGTCAAACTCAAGCACCCCGGATCCTTGAATTTGCATAAAAAACAGGTCTTCGGGCCGCATCCACGCTAAGGCATCGGGCGCCTCGGCGCGATCAATCGCCGCCCGCTCGGCTGAAGCGAGGCGCTGGTGCAAATCGGGCTCTGGGGCGTCCGCCTCCAGCGGCGTGGCAAGCTCTGGCGGACTGGGCGCCATCTGACTTTCGGCCGTGCTCGACGCAATCAGACCGGTCAGGGGATCGGCGGTCTCGGCTTCTGGCGCCACGCCAACGCCATCATCGATGGGAGGCCTGGGGTCTGATTTCACGGGGGCCTTGATCGGCGGGGCAGCGTGGATCCGAGCACTTGCGGCTGGGGGTGGCCGGACCGGAGCGGTGTAGGTGTCATCGGGTCGGCTACGCGCCGCATAGAGGGGGGTGAAATAGGCGGTCAGCACCCCCTCGCCACCCAAGGCCTCGGCGCGAAAATGGGTTTCAAAAAATTGGCGCGCGCCATTGGCGTCGAGATGGGGCGCATGCTCGAGCGCCAGACAGACGGAGGCCCAGCCGCGCGCCTCGGCTTTCGGATGCGGCCCAATGCAGGCGGCCCTGAGGGCGCGCAGCGCCGCGATGTGGTCCTCGTCCCGCCAGCCGGGAATTTCCGCAAACCGAACGGCGTGGGTAGGTTGGGGAAGGTGCTCAACCTGATCAGGTGGGGCGCTCGGTCGCGTCGGCGGTGGGGCAGGATGGGCGACCGGGGGATGCTTCGGATGATAGGGGTGGGGGGGCGGACGATGGCTGGCGCACCCACTCAGCAAAACGGCGGTCACCGCCGCCGCCAGCCACAGTTTCCCAGAGGCTGTAATGCTCCCAGGGGCCGTGAGGCTCATTGCACTGTCGCGCCGATCATGCCTGGGCGGCTTCGACCTGGGTGAGGGTCCAATTCGGATCGCGGCTGATGGCTGGCCGCTCAAAGGTCCAGACCTCGGCAGCGCGGCGCTCGGCGGCGGCGGCGGCATCGGCCTTCGGTGTCACACGGTACTCGGACAAAAACCGGACCTTGAGGCGGACCACATCGCCGATGACGTCCGCGGCTTCAAGATCGGCGCGGGGCGGCAGGAGGAATTCAACCTCTTCGGACAGCCCAGACTCTTCTCGGGCTGAGATGGCCGTCGCGAAGCTTTCAAACACATGCGGCGCCGTCAGCGATTTCAAGCTGGCCCGGTCATTGGCCGCAAAGGCCTTGACGATGGTTTCATAGGCGGTGCGAGCGCCGCGAAGAAAGGTCAAGGGATCGAATTCGGGGTCCTTCTCCCGCAAGCCCGCCAATCCCACCAATGGCGCGCCGTCAGTGGCGATGGCCAGCGGTCGGCTGGGCTCGGCACCCATGACGGGTGCAGGCGCCTCGGTGGTCGTGTCTTCCGGCTGGCGGCCGACGCGTTTCCCGAGAACCGCATAGAGCTGATAAAGAACTACGCCAGCGAAGCCCGCCAGACATACGAGAGCCAGAATTTGCAAAGTCTTCCCGCCTGAAAATGGGGGGTGAAAAGGTGTGTGTCGGCCTTCCTAGCACAAGATTTCGCCGACGACACCTTCGTGTCTCTTACGTCGTCATGTGGGCCTTAAGCGCCACGGTTTCAACCGGCTGATTGCGCCTGTCTCCAGCCCATGCTAGCGCAGGGGCCCTCTGTCACCCCAGCGGTCGCAATCGCCGCCGACGAAAAAGATTTTCCATGACCGACCTCGAGCCGAGCGCTGCTGCGCCGACCCCTCCGCAAATTCGTATCGTGGCGCAGTTCACCCGCGATCTTTCGTTTGAGAACCCGCGCGCGCCCGACTCCTTGCGCGCCACCGCCCAACCGCAAATCGAGCTCGGTGTGGAAATGTCGGCGCGCGGTCGGCCCGACGGACTGTTTGAGGTCGATCTAAAACTCAACGCAACCGCCCAGGTCGAGAACCAGCCCGCATTTCAGGTGGAGTTGGTCTATGGCGGCGTATTCCAAATTGACGGCGTGCCCGAAGAGCATCTCGAGCCCGTCTTACTGATCGAATGTCCAAGGTTCCTATTTCCCTTTGCCCGCCGGATCATTGCCGATGCCACCGCCGACGGCGGCTTCCCGCCCTTTATGCTCGAACCGATTGATTTCGCAGCGGTCTATGCCGCCCAGCGGGCGAGCTTAGAGGGCTCAATGGCGGGTCAGACGGCGGGTAACGCTTAAACGGCGTCACCTTCCTTGGCGAACTGCCAAAGGGTTTTGTCTTTCAGGGTTTTCGTCACAAAGGCGCGGTGGGCTTCGGCCTCGGCGAGGGTCAGTCTCGGCGTCAGGGGCCGTGTGCGCGGAAGGGCGGCGGAAAGCGGGCGTTCCTCGCCCGCGTTCGGCGTTTGGCGGCGCGGATCCGAATGGCGTTCGGGGCTAAGATCGAGGGCCCGCTCCGCGCCACCGCTCAGCTCAAGATAGACCCGCGCCAACAGTTTCGTATCGATCAGAGCGCCATGCTTTTCGCGTTCAGCGAGACTGATTTTGAAGCGCTTGCACAGGGCGTCCAAGGAATTGTAGGCGCCGGGAAAGCGTGATTTCGCCATCTCATAGGTGCAGATCCAGCGCGGCGTCGGTAAGGGCGCACGGCCGGCGCGCTCCAACTCGGCATTGATAAAGCCACGGTCAAAGGCTGCATTGTGGGCGACCAGCGGGGCATCGCCAATAAAGTCGAGAAAGGCCTCGCAAATTTCCGGCGCATCAAATCGCGGTTGATTGGCCACCATCTGGCGCGAAATTCCGTGCACCTTTTCGGCTTCCGGTTCGATGTCACGGTCGGGGTTGATGTAGCGGTGAAAGCTGTTTCCCGTCGGGATGAAATCCTCCACCTCAACACAGGCAATTTCGATAATGCGGTGGCCTGACTTGGGGTCGAGGCCGGTGGTTTCGGTGTCGAGGCAGATATGTCGGGTCATGGGGGAAATTAGGTCTGGTTTGGCCGTGGCGTCCAGTCTGGACCTGTGAGTGCGGCAAAGATGTCGGCCACCGCCTGGCGCGCCGCGTCGAGGCCCTGGCCGGTGTCGATGATAAAGTCAGCGCGCGCGCGCTTTTGCGCGTCATCGAGTTGTCGGGCGCGAATGGCTTCGAACTTCTCAGCGGTCATACCCGGTCGGGCCAGCACGCGGGCGGCTTGCACCTCGGGCGGTGCCGACACGACCGCGACCGCGTCGAGCCCACGCTCGCCACCGGTTTCGAACAGCAGCGGGATGTCAAAGACCAAGAGGGGTGCGCGGCTCGCCAAGCTCTGCTGGTAAAATTGTTGCCGGTGCTGGGCGAGCAGTGGGTGGATCAGGGTCTCTAACTGTTTGAGAGCAGATGGGTTTTCGAGCACGAGGGCCGACAATTGCGCGCGATCGACCGCGCCGTCATGCACGGCACCGGGGAAGGTCGCCGCCAGAGCCGCTGCGCCACCGCCGCCCTGAGCATAGAGGCTATGGACGGCCGCGTCGGCGTCATAGACGGCCGCTCCCGCTTGGGCGAACATCTGGGCGGTGGTGGATTTTCCCATACCGATCGAGCCGGTAAGCCCAAGGGTTCGCGGTCTTTTGCCGGGTGCCTCGCCACTCATGATCCGTCCTCAGGGGCCAAGCACAGGCTTCGCGCATCGAGCTCCGGCGGCGGCTGGCCGAACAGGGCCGCAAAACTTGGCCTCGCCTGACCGATCAGCATGTCGAGCCCGTCAACGGTGGCAAATCCTGCGGCGGCGGCAGCCTGCAGAAAAGGGGTGTTGAGGGGCGCATAGACCATGTCCATCGCCACAGCCCCTGGCGGCGCCTGAGCTGGCAAGGGCAATGTGTCTTTATCCGCAAACTCGGCCTGAAGTTGGCCAGATGTGGCATTGATCAACGTGGTGGCGCCATCGAGCGCCCGACCCGCCTCTGTCAGGTCAAATGCCGTGCCACCGAGCGCGCGACACAAGCTTTCGGCGCGCGCGCGGGTGCGGTTGAGGATGCGAATATCCCGCGCGCCAGCCCGTTTGAGCGTTGCTAGGGCCCCACGCGCAGCCCCGCCGGCGCCAAGTATGGTTATGGGTCCTTGGTCAGGCCGCCAGGTTGGGGCTTGTTGCGCAAAGGCATAAAGCAAGCCCAGACCATCGGTGTTGCGCGCCTCAATCGCGCCATCGGACAAAAACAGCAAAAGATTGGCCGCACCTGCCTCCTGGGCGGCTGTATCAGCCGTGTCAGCGAGGGCGAGGGCCTCGGCCTTAAAGGGCAGGGTGACGTTGAGCCCGCGAATCACACCGCCGCGAAACCCTTGCACCAGACGCTGAAACCCGGTTTCGGTCGGAGAAAAGGGCAGATAGACCGCGTTGAGGCCAAGCGCCCTTATCCAAGCATTGTGCAGGCGCGGACTTAAAGAGTGGGCGATAGGTCGACCGACGACGCCAGCAATCTCAGTCGTGCCATTGATCTTCAGGGGTGCGGATGAGGTCATATTTGGAGCTCTCCCCGGACCCGTAAAAAATCGAGGGTTTCGATCAGCGGCAACCCCAGAACGGTAAAATAGTCGCCCCTCACCTCGGAGAACAGTTGGGCGCCCAAACTTTCCAAATGATAGCCGCCGACGGCGCTTAAAACCGCCTCACCACATTGTGCCACATAGGCTTCAAGGAAGGCATCGCTAAAAGGGCGAAGCGTCAGGTCAGCCTTTTTCAGACATCGCCAGACCGGCCGACCGTCTTCTGCGGCAACAACAGCCACGTGCAGACGATGGGTGCGACCCCGAAGGCGGGTCAGCTGGGCCTTTAGCGCGTCAAGGGTTTCGGGTTTGCTCAAACAGTCGCCGTCAATTTCAAGCGTTTGATCAGCACCGAGCACGAGCCCTGCACACCGTTCCGAGACCCGGACGGCTTTCAATTCGGCCAGGGCGTCGGCCACATCCCGGGGACTTAGATTTTCCGCCAGGAGGCTCGCTTTCGCGCCCTCTTCGTCAAGTCCTGGCGCCTGCCAGCGCAAGGCGACGCCGGCATTTTGCAGCAAGGTGCGCCGGGCAAGGCTTGTCGAGGCTAATATAACCATCACCGACCTTTGAGGCTCTAAAGCTGATGTTCGCGCGCCCGGTGGGCGTTGAGGAGGTTGATCACGGCGGCGGCCGTTTCCTCAACAGAGCGGCGCGACACGTCGATCACGGGCCAGTCCTGACGGTCGAACAAGCGGCGGGCCTGCAAGATCTCATCGCGCACGGCATCGGCGTCAATATAGGCGCTGTCTCGATGTTCGTTCAAAGATAACAATCGGTTGCGTCGTATTTGGATCAGGCGGTCGGGTGAGACCACCAGACCGACGATCAGCGCCTTGGTGGTGGTAAAGAGGCCCTCGGGAAGCGGCGCGCCCGGAACCAGCGGCACATTGGCGGCGCGGACACCGCGATGGGCAAGATAGATCGAGGTCGGCGTTTTTGAGGTGCGGCTGACACCAACCAAGATCACATCTGCACTGTCGAGGTTTTGGCCACCTTGGCCATCATCGTGACCAATGGCGTAGTTCAGGGCTTCGATGCGGTTGAAATAGTCGGAATCGAGCGCGTGCTGCGCACCGACGCGGGTCGAGAGTTGCGCGCCCAGATAGCGGCCCAGAGCCGCCGTCAGCGGGTCGAGGGCTGCAATACACGGCGCCCCATAACGGCGGCAACTGTCCTCCAATTGCGACCGCAGCTCCGAATCGATGATGGTGTGAACCACCATGCCCGGCGCGTCGCCAATTTCGCGCAACACCCGTTCCAGCTGGCGGCTTGAGCGCACCAAGGGATAGATGTGTTCGATTGGCAAGACGTCATCGAAGCGGGCACAAACGGCCTTGGTCATGGCATTCAGGGTCTCGCCCGTCGAGTCTGACACCAGATGCACATGAAAATAGACGCCGAGGCGTGGGATCGGGGTCATGAGGCGCTGAGCGGTCCAATAAATCTCTGCGCCAAACCGTGGATGATTTTCGCGCGCTTGTCGATGATAGCGCTGCAAACCCCCTCGATCACCGGAAGGCGCCTGTGAAGGGCGGTGGGTAATCCAGGCGTTAGGCGGCGACCAAATCGCCTAGTCCCGTTTCGGCTGGGATGAGCGGGGGTGAACCGGTCAAGCGTCCAGAGGACCTGGGGGTTGGGTGTGAGCCCCCTCCCTGCCAGTGGATGGGTGGAAGATCGACGCCTCCCATTTTGGGTCTTTCAGCGCGGCCTGTGATATTTTTGTGCGGTTGCGCAAAGGGTTAACGAGATATTAACACACTCCCGGCCCGGGGACGGTTATCAGCCCATCCGACCCAGTGTCTGTTAATGGTTTGTTAACCTTATGCGTCAGTTTTGTGAAATACGGCGCTTTTCCCCATTGTCCCGCCCCCTAACCTCTACCCCAAAAAATCATAAACCTTCCTAGCGGTCGGAGGGCCTGGGACGAATGGCATAGGTCAAGCCCACGGTCGTCGAGAAGGCCCTTGAGGCCAGCCAAGGTTTGGCGTTTAAGGGGCTCATGAACGCGCACCCCAATTCAATCGGTCACCTTAAGCTCATCGCACCGCGGCGGCTTGGCGCCTGTGGCTCGGCTATGGCTGGCAGAGGAACCGAGGTGTTTGCATGAGCGGCGCCCGACATCGGCATGCCGTTGTGCTGTTCAATCTCGGGGGTCCAGACAATCCAGACGCCGTGAGGCCATTTTTATATAATCTTTTCAAAGACAAGGCCATCATCAACGCGCCCGCCCTGATCCGTTTCCCCCTAGCGGCCTTGATCTCGTCGACCCGGGCCAAGTCAGCCAGGGGCAATTATGCGCTGATGGGCGGCGGGTCCCCCCTCCTGCCAGAGACCGAAAAGCAGGCCGAGGCCTTGCGTCAACGGCTGAGCGAAATGGCTCCGGATGAGGACACAGAGGTTTTCATTGCCATGCGCTATTGGCACCCATTTGTTGAAACCACCGCCAAGGCGGTTGCCAAGTTTGCACCGGATCGGGTCACGCTTTTGCCGCTCTACCCGCATTTCTCAACCACGACGACCGGCTCATCCTTAAGCGCCTGGTCGAAAGCCTATAAGGGTCCAGGTCAGGTTCGGCTCGTCTGCTGTTATCCGGAAGCCGAGGATTTCATCCAGTCCCATGCAGATCGGATAAATGAGGCTTGGCAACAGGCAGGCTCTCCCACGGGCGTCCGACTGTTGTTTTCGGCCCATGGCCTGCCCGAAAAAGTCATTCTCGCCGGGGATCCCTACCAATCTCAAATTGAACGGACGGCGGCGAAGGTCGCAGCCAAGCTGCCGCAATTTCAAGATTGGTCCGTGTGCTATCAGAGCCGGGTCGGTCCGCTGAAATGGATTGGGCCCTCGACAATTGAGGCTTTGACGGCGGCGGGCTTGGAGGGGAAAGGCGTTATCATCACCCCCATTGCCTTTGTCTCTGAGCATGTGGAAACCTTGGTCGAGCTTGATCACGAATATGGCGAAATGGCCAAGGAATTGGGTGTCGCGCCCTATGTCAGAGTGGCTGCGCTCGGTGTCGCGCCAGCCTTCATGAAGGCCTTAGCCGCAGCGGCCACATCTGAATGTCAATTCGCCCGTGGACCCTTTGGCGGCTCTCCGTGCGAAGTGCAACATGGAGCATGCCCCTATCGCGTTGGGGAGCGGGTAGATGGTTGAACACTATAATCTTTTTCGCGGTCTCCATATTTTGGCGGTCATCGCCTGGATGGCGGGGCTTCTCTATTTGCCGAGGCTCTATGTCTATCACTGCCGGGCAATGCCGGGCGGCGAACTCGATCATACCCTGCAGGAGATGGAAGCAAAACTGCTTGGGATTATCATGACGCCAGCATCCATAGCGGTCTTGCTATTGGGTCTGTCATTGATCTGGATTGACGCCCAGATTCGGGGGTGGGGCTTTCTTCTCAAGCCTTGGATGGTCGTAAAACTGTCTGGTGTCGTCTTGCTGTTTGGCTGGCATGGCTTTTTATCCGCCGCGCGCCGAAAATTCGCCTCTGGTGCCAATCAAAGGTCGGAGCGGTTCTGGCGGATGTCGAACGAGATTCCGTTTCTGCTCGCCATTGGGATGGTTTTGAGCGTCACCACCAAGTTTGGCGGCTAGTCGGGCCGACACACGGTGCTGCTGGCACCTTTAGACTTGACCGGGCGGCGCGCTTGTGGTTCCGCTCACCTGTTCGTCGGTTTAAGGACTTGGTCCATATAGATCGCAACATTCGGCTGCGTGCGGTTCTCGCGCGGTAACGGCCTCCATGAAACATTATCGCGGCGTGAGCGCCTTTGCCCACCGCCTCCTGATCTGGCGAGATTGAGGGGCATAGGTGGGCAAGGCTTGGCGTCGAAATCCCCTTTCCAAACCAGGAATACCATGTCCGACGACGAATTTATCGAAAGCCTGGGCGCTGAAGCCACGGACGCCCCGCATGCAGGCGGCATTGCTGAGGATAGCGTGGCCGCGCAACTTGGTCTGCACCGGATGTCTTTGCAGGAGCTGAAGGAAAAATCTCCGGCCGACCTTTTGGCTTTTGCTGAAAGTCTTGAAATCGAAAACGCCAACTCCATGCGCAAGCAGGATATGATGTTTGCGATTTTGAAGGCCTTGGCAGAAGAAGGCGTTGAGATATCAGGCTCTGGTGTCTTGGAAGTCTTGCAAGATGGATTTGGCTTCTTACGCAGTCCAGAAGCGAATTATTTGGCCGGACCTGACGACATCTATGTCTCGCCGACCATGATCCGCAAATATGGTTTGCGCACTGGCGATACGGTCGAGGGCCATGTGCGCTCCCCCCGGGAGGGTGAGCGCTATTTTGCCATTACAAAGGTTGATAAGGTCAATTTCGAGAATCCGGACAATGTCCGGCACAAGGTGCATTTCGACAATCTGACCCCGCTCTATCCCGATCAGCGGCTGACCATGGAAATGCAGGATCCGACCCTCAAGGATCGCTCGGGTCGCGTCATCGACATTGTCTCGCCTCTGGGCAAGGGTCAAAGGTGCTTGATCGTAGCACCGCCGAGGGTCGGCAAGACGGTAATGTTGCAGAACATCGCCAAGTCCATCGCCGCCAATCATCCGGAATGTTACCTAATCGTATTGCTGATCGACGAACGGCCGGAAGAAGTGACGGATATGCAAAGGACGGTGAAGGGCGAGGTCATCTCCTCGACCTTTGACGAACCGGCAACCCGACATGTTGCAGTGGCCGAAATGGTCATTGAGAAGGCCAAGCGCCTGGTTGAGCATAAGCGCGACGTCGTCATTCTCCTGGATTCCATTACCCGCTTGGGCCGCGCCTATAATACGGTCGTGCCGTCCTCGGGTAAGGTCTTGACCGGCGGTGTCGATGCCAATGCTTTGCAGCGGCCCAAGCGGTTTTTTGGCGCGGCGCGGAATATCGAAGAGGGTGGCTCTTTGACCATTATTGCCACAGCCCTGATCGATACCGGCAGCCGGATGGATGAAGTCATCTTTGAAGAGTTCAAAGGCACGGGTAACTCAGAAATCGTTCTCGATCGCAAGGTGGCGGACAAACGCGTCTTCCCGGCCATGGATGTGCTAAAGTCCGGTACGCGGAAGGAAGAGCTCTTGGTGCCCAAGGACCAGCTGCAAAAAACCTATGTCTTGCGGCGGATCCTCAACCCTATGGGGGCCCAAGACGCCATCGAGTTTTTGCTCGACAAGCTGCGCCAGTCGAAAACCAATGGCGACTTCTTCCAGTCGATGAACACCTAGGCTCTCCTTACCGTTTCAGGTCTTGGCAGAGCCTGGGCGTGACGATTAGGGGCGGATGACGGTCGCACCCGTTGTCTGCCGCGACGCCAAGGCAGTATGGGCCTTGGCGATGTCGGCCAGGGCAAAGCTCTGCCCGATATCGATCTTCACCGCGCCGGATTTGATCACATCAAACAGGTCTGCGGCGGCAGAGTCTAATTCTCCGGGCGCGCGTAAATAGTCAAACAGGGTCGGTCGGGTTAGAAATAACGATCCCCCCCGCATCAACCGGCCCGGCTCAAAGGCGGGCGCAGGGCCCGATGCATTGCCAAAGCTGACGAAAAGCCCACGCCGGGCAAGGCTGGCGAGGCTTGCATCAAAGGTCGCGGCCCCGACACTATCATAGACCACCTTGACACCTTCACCACCTGTGATTTGCTGCACACGCGCAGCGATATCGTCCCCATCCGACAGCAGCACATGGTGACAGCCCTGCCGTTCGGCGATCTGGGCCTTGGCGGCCGAGCCGACCACACCGATGACGGTTATGCCAAGATGGTTGAGCCATTGGGTCAACATACCACCAACACCGCCAGCGGCCGCGTGGACAAGCACCCGATCTCCCGGCGCGAGGGGCCAAATCCGGCGGCAAAGAAACTCAGCCGTTAGGCCCTTCAGCATGGCGGCGGCGGCGATCTCGAAGCTCACATCGGCGGGGATGGCGACCGCCAAAGCCTCCGGCACGGAATTGCGCTCGGCATAGGCACCAGGCGTCGAGCAATAGGCGACGCGGTCGCCAAGCTTAAATCGCGACACGTCCCGTCCGGTTTCAACCACCACACCGGCAGCCTCTAGCCCTAAGCGAGCCGGTAGGGCCATTGGGTAAAGACCGGACCTTTGATAGATGTCGATGAAGTTAAGTCCGATTGCAGCATGTTCGATGCGGATCTCGTGGGGCTGGAGGGGCGGCTCGACCATGTCGACCATTTGGAGCACTTCAGGTCCGCCGACGTGATCGATCATAATGGCGCGCATGGAACAGCCCCTTTTCGGCGTGCAAGACAACGGAATTTGGTCGCTGAACATAGTCTCGGCAGGCGCGTCACGCAAAGGCGTTGGCAGCGCTTTCGTCGCGCAATCCCATTTCCCTTCGGTTCTGAAATCGGCGATGGTGTCTTGGCGTGGTCTGAAAGACCGGGCCTTTTGGGGAAGGGGAGCGTGATGAAGCTGAAAATCGAAGTTGATTGTACGCCGGAGGAGGCGCGAACATTCTTGGGTCTGCCCGATGTGACCGGGCTAAATAGCCATTTGGTCGATGAAATGCGGCAGCGCATGGACGCCAATATCTCCCTCCTGCAGCCTGATGAGCTGATGAAGTCGTGGATGACGCTCGGTGGCGCGGCCCAGGAGCAGTTTCGCAAAGTGATGATGGGCGCCGCAGCCAGCGCCCTATCGGGTGGGTTAACGCCAAAAGAATGAGTGAAACCATCCATGCGGTCACCACCGGCGCCGCCCGCGCTGCTGTCGCTGTCATTCGGCTGTCGGGACCGGAGGCCAGGCGGATCGCCCAAAGCCTTTGCCAAAAACCTTTGCCTGAACCACGCCGCGCGGGGCTTCGTCGGTTGGTCGATCGCGACGGGGCGTTGTTAGACGAAGCATTGGTGCTGGTTTTCGCCGCTCCGCACAGTTTCACTGGCGAAGATGTGGTTGAATTCCATCTCCATGGGGGTCGGGCCGTGGTGCAGGGAGCCTTGGATGCGTTGGGCCGGCTGGGATCTCGACCAGCAACACCCGGCGCGTTTTCCAGGCGCGCGTTTGAAAACGGACGCTTAAGTCTTTTGCAGGCTGAGGGCATAGCCGACCTTGTCGACGCCGATACCGAAGCGCAAAGGCGACAAGCCTTGCGTCAAATGAGTGGTGGGCTTGATAAGGTTTTTCTCTCCTGGCGTGGCATTTTGGTTCATGCCCTGTCACGCCTTGAGGCGTCCATCGACTTCGCCGACGAAGACCTGCCCGAAACGGTCACCGCCGAGCTTCGGCAAACCCTGGTCAGCTTGGCCGATGAATTTGCCGAAGCGGCTCAAGATCGTCGGGGCGAAGCGGTGAGAGATGGTTTTGAGGTGGCGCTGATCGGTGCGCCGAATGCTGGAAAATCGACCCTTTTTAACGCGCTGTTGCAGCGTGATGCCGCGATTGTTACGGCGGAACCCGGTACGACCCGGGATGTATTGCAAGGCGAGCTGACCTTGGCCGGGTATCGCGTGGTGCTACTCGACACAGCTGGGCTTCGCGAAACAGGTGATGTGATTGAACGCGAGGGGGTCAGTCGTGCCCGCCAAAGAGCCGAAGGGGCTGATCTTCGGCTGCTGCTTGTCGATGGGTCTTGCGCGTTGAGCCAATCGGCGGTCGAGGCGTTTGACCTGGTTCGCGCTGGCGACCTCGTTGTGGTGACCAAGTGCGATCTCGGCATATTATCAAGCGTTGCCAATCGGGTAGCAGATCTTGGTACAGATGTTGTCCCGGTATCTGCCGCGACGAGCTCTGGTTGTGACTTAGCCCGTAACGCGCTCTTGGCGCGGTTGGCCGAGCGGGTTGAGCAAGTGTTGGGAGGTGGCGAGTTACCCGCGGTAACGCGTCAACGACATAGAGACATACTTGGTAGGGCTTCAGATTTGTTAACCCGAGCTGCTAATGGTTTTGGTGGGCCGGTTGAGTTTGTGATTGAGGATTTAAGACTTGCGACGCGTTGTCTTGACGGCTTAACGGGAAGAATTGATGTTGAAGATGTTTTAGACGAGCTGTTTTCCAGTTTCTGCATCGGGAAATGACTGTTTCACGTGAAACAGTCCGTTTCGGTAGTGCTCTTATGTTTCACGTGAAACACACCCGTTCGCCAACCCCTAGCTCTCGACGACCCGGTCCCCCTCCCCTATAAGGACGCTCCTGAGCTGAGCCGGTGGCTCGCATTCTCACTTCGGCAAAGCCATGATGGATCCGCGACACCCCTCCGCTTCAAACCCGCGCGATTTTGCTGAGACAGTCTGGGACGTCATTGTCATTGGCGGCGGCCATGCAGGCGTTGAAGCGGCGACTGCATCCGCCAGGACGGGGGCCTTGACCCTGCTGGTCACCCACCGCCTCGAGGCGCTTGGTGAGATGTCGTGCAACCCCGCAATTGGCGGCTTGGGCAAGGGCCATCTGGTGCGCGAGATCGATGCGCTCGATGGCGTTATGGGCCGGATCGCCGACCGGGCCGGTATTCAGTTTCGCCTGCTTAACCGCTCCAAGGGCCCTGCTGTGCGGGGACCGCGGGCGCAGATCGACCGCGCCGCCTATCGTGCTGCAATGCAAGCCGAGCTTGCGGCAACGCCCAATCTCACCCTGGCCGCGGCGGAAGCCACGTCCATAAGTCTCGACCAAGACCGGGTGGATGGGGTCATCCTAGCTGATGGACGCCTGTGTCGCGCAGGGGCCGTGGTGGTGACCACCGGCACATTTCTGCGCGGAGAAATTTTGCGCGGCGACGCGCGCATTCCCGCCGGTCGCCACGGCGATCCGTCCTCGATCAGTCTTGCGGAGACCCTCACCCAGGCCGGTTTTACCATGGGACGGTTGAAGACCGGCACGCCCGCCCGCCTCGACGGGAGAACCATCGCGTGGGACCAGCTGGAACGGCAAGAGGGCGACGCGACCCCATCGGCGTTTTCCTTCATGACGTCCCGCATCGATCAGCCGCAAATCGCCTGTGGTGTGACCTGGACAAACGAAGCCACCCACGCGGTCATTCAATCCCATCTCAGCGAGTCAGCGGTTTATGGCGGGCGCACAGCAGGTGTCGGGCCGCGCTATTGCCCGTCCATCGAGGACAAGGTGGTGCGGTTTGCCGATAAGACCCGGCATCAAATCTTCCTTGAGCCTGAAGGCCGGGATGATCCGACCGTCTATCCAAACGGCATTTCAACCTCTGTCTCGCCTGCGGCCCAGGACCTGTTTCTGCGCACAATTATTGGCCTCGAACAGGTCAAGGTGCTGCGCTACGGCTATGCCATCGAATATGACTATGTCGATCCGCGCGAGCTCTACCCGACTCTGGAAACCAAGCGTATTGCTGGCCTCTATTTCGCTGGCCAAATCAACGGAACCACCGGCTATGAAGAAGCCGCCGGTCAGGGCCTGGTTGCTGGCCTGAATGCCGCGCGTCGCGCCAGTGGTGCGGAGGGGGAAACCTTTGCCCGCGACACATCCTATCTTGGCGTCATGATCGATGATCTGGTGACACGGGGCGTTTCTGAGCCCTATCGCATGTTCACCAGCCGAGCTGAATTTCGCCTGCTCCTACGGGCCGATAATGCCGATCAGCGTCTGACTCCGCTCGGCATGCGGCTTGGACTTGTCGGTCATGCCCGCGCCTTGGCCTATTCCAACTGGGCTGAGGAATTGGCTCAGGTGCGCGAGGCGGCGGACGGCTTGCGTCTGACGCCGACAGAGGCCAATGCCAAGGGATTGCCGCTCAATGCTGACGGGCAAAGGCGCAGCCTCGCACAGCTCTTGGCCTTCCCCGACATTTCCTTTGATCAGCTGGCAGACATCTGGCCGGAAATTCGCGTGTGGAGTGGGCGGGCACGGGAGCAGTTGGAAATTGACGCCCTCTATCGCGGATATCTTGATCGTCAGGCGGCGGATGTGGCGGCTTTTCGACGCGACGAGCATTTGCGCCTCGACACAGATCTCGATTACAGCGCCATTGGCGGCTTAAGCAACGAGGCCAAAGAAAAGCTCGCCCGCGTGCGGCCGCAGACCTTGGGTCAGGCGGGTCGAATCGAAGGGGTGACGCCGGGCGCCCTCACCGCGCTTTTGGCCTATGTGAGGCGGGCCGATGACGCCGCAGCCTGAGAGGGGCCCGCCGACCCTCGACCTCGCTGAATTGGATCGTCCAAGCTGGCTTGCGGATCGCGAGCGGTTTCGGGACCTGAGCGGTGCATCGACCGAGGTCATGGACGACCTGGACGCCTATTTCGCGCTTTTGTCGCTTTGGTCAGAGCGCATGAACCTTGTTGGTCCTTCGGCGCGACAAGACTTTTGGATTCGTCACGCCCTGGATAGCGCCCAACTTCTGCGCCTTGCCCCCGATGCCAACACTTATGCCGATCTTGGGGCAGGGGCGGGGTTTCCGGGCTTGGTTCTGGCGATTTTTCTCAAAGCCAAGGGCTCGGGCCAGGTGGTGCTGGTGGAAAGTATGGCCAAGCGCTGCCTGTTTTTACGCGCCGTCAGCGCGGCGTTGAACTTGCCCACAGAAGTTCACAATGCGCGGGCAGAATCGCTTAACTTATCCCCAGTCGATGTGGTTACGGCGCGCGCCTGCGCCCCGCTGCCGCGTCTTTTGCAGTATGCTGAGCCCCATCTGCGGGGTAAAACCGTCGGGCTCTTTCTCAAAGGGCGCGATGCTGCCTCGGAGGTCGAATCGGCCCGAAATGCTTGGCGTTTTGAGGCCGAATGTCTCAACAGCCTGAGCGACCCAGACGGGCGCATCATCAAAGTGCAAAGGTTGCGACGTGTCTGAAGACAAGACCCCAAAGACGCCCCGTGTCTTGGCGATCGCCAATCAAAAGGGCGGCGTCGGCAAGACCACAACGGCGATCAATCTTGGCACAGCCTTGGCCGCCGTGGGCGAGAAGGTGCTGATCCTCGACATTGACCCGCAAGGCAATGCCTCAACCGGTCTTGGCGTGCGACGTGAACACCGGTCGAAAACCATTTATGATGTGCTTCTGGGTGAGGCCCAGTTGCAAGACGCCGTCATTCATACCAGCGTTCCCGGTCTCGACCTCGCGCCGGCCGACGCGGACCTGTCGGGTGCCGAGCTTGAGCTCGGCCAATCCTCACGCCGATCCTATCGACTGCGGGATGCGGTGGCGGAGCTTAGCCGGACGGCACCCAGCTATTCCTACATCCTGATCGATTGTCCACCCTCGCTCAATCTGTTGACCGTAAATGCCATGACCGCGGCGGATGCGGTCTTGGTTCCCCTGCAGTGCGAATTTTTCGCCCTTGAAGGATTGTCGCAGTTAATGCGGACGATTGATCTGGTGCGCGGCAGCCTCAACCCGACTTTGGAAATTCAAGGCGTCGTGCTGACCATGTTTGACCGACGCAACAGCCTGTCCGAGCAAGTGGCTGCTGACGTGCGCAATCACTTTGGTGACAAGGTCTATAAGGCGGTCATTCCCCGCAATGTCCGGGTTTCCGAAGCCCCGTCCTTCGGCAAGCCAGCCCTGATCTACGATTTGAAATGTGCGGGCAGCCAAGCCTATTTGAAGCTCGCGCGTGAGCTGGTCGGACGTGAACGCGTCGGCCGCAGCGCCGCGTGATCGGGAGCGACGAGACCATGGCCGATGCGCCAACCCCAACCAGCCGACGCGGCCTTGGTCGCGGATTATCGGCCTTGCTTGGCGAAACCGATCCGGCGCTCGTCACCTCCGCCGCTCCGGCAGCGGCGGTCGCCGAGGTGGCAGCCGCTGAAGGCCTCACCGCCCGTCAGACCCCGATTGAACTCCTGCGGCGCAATCCCGATCAACCGCGCCGCAGCTTCAACGACGAGGAGCTTGACGAACTGGCGGCCTCGATCCGAGAAAAAGGCATCTTGCAGCCCATCCTTGTCCGACCAGCGCCGGGCGCGCCGGGAGAGTTTCAAATTGTCGCCGGCGAGCGCCGGTGGCGCGCCGCCCAGAAGGCTGGTCTGCATGAGGTGCCAATCCTGGTGCGCGCCTTTGACGATCTGGACGTGCTCGAGATCGGCATTATTGAAAATGTTCAGCGCGCCGATCTCAACCCTCTCGAAGAGGCCATGGGATATCGCACCCTGATCGACCGGTTCGGTCGGACGCAAGACGCCGTCGCGACAACGGTGGGAAAGAGCCGCAGTCATGTGGCCAATCTCTTACGCTTGCTCAATCTGCCAGCCTCGGTCCGTGACCATTTGGCGGAGGGCCGTTTGACCGCAGGCCATGCCCGCGCCATTGCCACCGCCCCGGATCCAGAGGCCTTGTCTGACGCGATCATCCGCCAGGGCCTCTCGGTACGCCAAGCCGAAGATCTGGCACGGAAGTCCTTGGAGCGCGGTCCGACACGCAAGAGCTCCAAATCCAGGGCGGGCGCCCCACGCGACGCGGACACAGCGGCGCTCGAGCACGATCTTTCTGAAGCCCTGGGTCTTGAGGTCCGGGTTGAGGATCGGGACGGGGTTGGCGAGGTCCGCATCCTCTACCAAGACCTTGAGCAACTCGACGAAATTTGCCGTCGCCTGCAAAGCCGCGCCCCAACGGTTTGAGGCTCAGACCTCGGACTGACGCGAGGGGCAAAGATCAGCGATCAGACAGGCCGCGCAGCGCGGTTTGCGGGCTTGGCAAACATAGCGTCCATGCAGGATGAGCCAGTGATGGGCGCGCGATAGCCAGGCCATTGGGATGGCGGCGGTCAAATCCAGTTCAACAGCGTCTGGTGTTTTCGCCCGCGACAAGTCCAGGCGATGGGCGACGCGAAACACATGGGTGTCGACCGCAATCGCTGGCTCAATGCCCAATTCATTGAGCACGACGCTGGCTGTCTTTCGCCCGACGCCGGGCAGAGACTGGAGGGCTTCGCGCGTGAGCGGCAGTTCGCCCTTATATTGATCAATAATGATTTGCGACATGGCGATCAGGTTCTTCGCCTTGTTGCGATAGAGGCCAATGGTCTTGATGCGCTCCATAATGCCTTCAAGGCCCAAGGCGACCATGCTTTCGGCGTCCGGTGCATCGGCAAACAGTTTTTCTGTCGCCTTGTTCACACCGACATCTGTGGCCTGGGCTGAAAGCGCCACGGCGGCGACCAGGGTGAAAGGCGAAAAGTACCGCAACTCCGTCTTGGGGTGGGCGGTCTCGACTTCGAACCGGGTGAAGATGGCGGCGATCCGCTCTTTTTTGCGCATGAAGAAACCCCTATCTTGACGCGGCAGGCGGGGTATCGGCCCCGTTCGCCGCTTCCGCTTGGCCGCATGATCCCTTCGCCCTTCTACCTGGAAAAACGGATTGAGCCCAATCGCTCGCTCAGCCCCAATGGCGTCCGCAGGGTGATCATCGCGGTTGCGCTGGCCAATCTCATCACTGCAGTCTTTCTCGTATCCATCGGCGCCTATCCCATTCCCCTGTTTCTCGGCCTGGATCTCGTCGGGGTGATGATCGCTTTTCGCGTCTTGGAGCGCCGCCGCCAGCGCTTGACCGAGGTCTTGACCATAGACCTCGACCGGGTGGAGGTGCGCACAGCGGCGGGGGTTTTGGTTTGGTCGACCGCGCCAATTTTCACCCGACTGGAATGTGAGACCGCCAATCCGGACCTGCCGAAACTGTCACTGGTCAGCTCTGGCCGTCGCCAAGAAATTGGCGGACAGCTCGGCGGCGCTGCCCGACATGCCTTGTTCGCCGAAATCGAAGCCGCGCTCGCCTTGGCCCGTGGCGCAGTGCGAGGCGCCTGACGCGAAAGCAAGAACCGGGCGGCGCGGACAGCCAAAACCTGATAGCCAAGGGTCAGGATGTGCCCGGCCAGGATGGACGCGAATGGAGCCCCTAGTGTCTCTCGACGAACAATGCGCCGATTATCAGCGGATGGAGGCCGTCTTAGCATGGCTGGCTGAGCATTGGCGCGAGCGCCCGGCCTTGGACGAGATCGCCGAGCAGGTCGGCCTGTCATCATTTCATTTCCAAAGGATATTTACCCGTTGGGCGGGCGTCAGCCCAAAGGCCTTTATGGCCGCCATCGCCCATGCCGAAGCGCGCCGCGCTCTGGCTGAGGGCGCAAGCGTGCTTGAGGCAGCGTTTGATATTGGCCTTTCTGGCCCTTCACGGCTCCATGATCTCTTCATCGCCCAGGAGCGCATGACCCCCGGCGAAGCGCGGCGACGCGGCGAAGGTCTTGACATGACGTTGGGCCGGGCGCCGACCCCGTTCGGCCAAGGCGTTTTCGCCACGACGGATCGGGGCCTTGCCGGGCTGGGCTTCTGCACGCCAGGCGATGTCCACGCGGCGCAAGACCTAAAGGCACGATGGCCTGCTGCCACATGGCGCGACGATGATGCCGTGGCGCAGCGCTATAGCGATCAGATTTTCGGACCCAATCCGAAGCCAACCCCCTTAGTCCTCATCGGCCCGCCTTTTCGCGTCCAGGTTTGGAAGGCCCTGTTGACCATCCCCAAGGGAGCCACCGTCTCCTATGCCGAGGTGGCCCGTCGGGCGGGCAGTCCCGGCGCCTACCGCGCGGTCGGAGCCGCGATTGGGGCCAATCCGATATCATGGCTTATCCCCTGCCACCGCGCCCTGTCTCGCGACGGGCGCCTGACGGGCTATCATTGGGGCCTGCCGCGCAAAGCCGCCATGTTGGGGCGAGAGGCGGTCGAGGTCGCGGCCTAGATTTGCGCTGAAGACCGAATGGCGTTCTAATCTCCTGATGCATCCCCCGCCGCCGCTCAGCGACAAACCCCTCGCGCCTGGTCTCTACATCGTTGCCACGCCCATCGGAAACCTGCGCGACATCACCTTGCGAGCGCTCGACATCTTAAATTCAGCCGATCTGGTGGCGGCGGAAGATACGCGGGTGGCGGCCAAGCTGTTGTCGGCCTATGACATCAAGGCCAAGGTGCGACGCTATGACGATCATTCGGACGAAGCGGCCCGAGGCGAGATTTTGGCGCGCCTTGCGGCAGGCGAGCGCATCGCCCTGATCAGCGACGCGGGAACGCCCCTCATTTCTGATCCCGGGTTCCGTCTGGTTGCCGCCGCTGCGGCGCAGGGTCACGACATTTTCGCCGCGCCCGGCCCTTCGGCGGCCCTCGCGGCCTTGGCAGTCTCTGGTCTCGCCACAGACCGCTTCCTTTTTGCTGGCTTCCCACCGCCCAAGTCCCAAGCGCGCCGAACCGCCTTTGAAGATCTGGCCAATGTGCGCGCCACCTTGATCTTTTATGAGAGCGGACCGCGCCTTGCGGACAGCTTGAACGACATGTCCGACATGTTCGGCGACCGACCGGGTGTGGTGGCGCGCGAGCTAACGAAACTTCATGAAACCATTGTTCGCGGAAGGCTTGGCGAGCTGTCGGACAGATTTCGCGGCGCGCCGCCCAAGGGCGAGATTGTTGTGTTGGTCGGCGCGGGTCAAGACGAAGTTGCGCTTGAGGCCGATGTGGACCAGGCCTTGCAAACGGCGCTAACCCGGCTCTCGCCCTCGGAGGCCGCCGCCGAAATCGCCAAGGCCTTTGGCCTACGTCGAAAGGACCTCTATCGCCGTGCTCTGCTGTTGCGGCCGCCGCAGCCAGAAACAGAATGACCAGGGGGCAGGTCGGCCTGAAGCCACAAAAGAGCCTTAAGCAAAACCGGGGACAAAGGGCGCGGATCGCGGGTCGGCGCGGCGAATGGGTGGCCGCCTTCTGGCTCATGGCCAAGGGCTGGCGCATAATCGGCTTTCGCTATCGTACCCCTCAGGCCGAGATCGATCTGGTGGCCCGCAAGGGCGCGATATTGATCCTGGTGGAGGTCAAGCGCCGTCGGACCCTGGCTGAGGCGATCAGTGCTGTTAGTCCTGATCAATTGTCGCGATTGCGGCGTGCAGGCGATGGGATTGCCGCGCGGCTGATGGCGAAACAAGCGGGGGCGAACGCTCTGGCGGTCCGACTTGACCTGATCGCCTTGGCGCCAAAACGCCTGCCGCGCCACATCGAAGGCGCTTGGCCCGACCTTTGACCGGCGCTTTCGCCCCTATATTGGCCGCAGCGTCCGTCAGCCCTTTCGTCCGGCGCAAAAACCTCTAGATGAGGGACACCGCGATTTGAGGAGAACCGATCATGGGCTTGAAGGTCGCCATTCAGATGGACCCCATTGCGGGTGTCAATCCGACGACGGATACAACCGTGCTGATGGCGCTGAACGCCCGCTGGCGTGGCCACCGCTTGTGGACCTATCAACCTGATCGGCTGCGATTGGAAGATGGCCGTGTGACAGCGGCAGCGCGCAGCCTTGAAATCCGCGAAGGCGCTGAACTGACCTTCCGCGAAGGCGAGGTCGAGGTGCTCGATCTTGCCGAGATGGATGTGGTGCTGATGCGCCAGGATCCGCCCTTTGATCTGGCCTATATCACCGCCACCCATATTTTAGATCACATTCACCCCAAGACCTTGGTGGTCAATGCGCCCTCGGCAGTGCGGGATTCACCGGAAAAGCTGTTCGTCACCCATTTTGAAGGGCTGCAACCGCCCACCCTCATTACCCGCGACCCCGATGCCATCGCCGATTTTCGGACGCGATACCCCGACATGATCCTAAAGCCCCTCTATGGCGGCGGCGGCTCCGGGGTGGCGCGGCTGAAGCCAGACGACGCCAATCTTGAGTCGCTCCTGGAACTGCATTTCGCCTTGGGACGGGAGCCGGTCATCTGCCAAGCCTTTCTTCCGGCTGTCTCGGCGGGAGACAAGCGCATCCTTTTGATCGATGGGACACCCGTCGGCGCCGTCAACCGCGTTCCGGCCACCGGTCAGGTGCGCTCCAATCTGCGAGTCGGCGGTCGCGCCGAAGCGGTGGAACTGACCGCACGGGACAAGGAGATTTGCGCCCAGATCGGCCCGAGCTTGAAGGCCCTCGGCCTCCTCTTTGTCGGCATTGATGTCATCGGTGACTACCTCACCGAGATCAATGTCACCTCTCCGACGGGGGCCCAGCAGCTGAAGCGGTTTTCCGGCGTCGACGCCACGGCGCTGATGTGGGATGCGATTGAGGCCAAGCGAAAGATCGCAAGCTCGGAGGCCTGATGCGGCGCGACGCTCCCGTCTCTCAAGACCCCTCCAAAGCGGACGAACCGGGCGGGCGCCTTGACGCCACCGGCGCCACGCCGGTGATGCAGCAATATTTTGATGCCAAGGCCCGTCATCCGGACGCCCTGATTTTCTTTCGCATGGGCGATTTCTACGAGCTGTTCTTTGATGATGCGCGCCAAGCGGCTGAGGCGATTGGCATTACGCTCACCTATCGCGGCAAGCATGGTGGACAAGATATCCCCATGGCGGGCGTGCCCGCCCATGCGGCGGAAGGCTATCTGGCCAAGCTGATCCGCGCAGGCTTTCGGGTCGCTGTCTGTGAGCAGATGGAAGACCCCGCCGAGGCCCGGAAGCGCGGCTCCAAGGCAATTGTTCGCCGCGACATTGTCCGCGTCGTCACGCCGGGCACGCTGACCGAGGACGCACTCCTCGACGCGCGGGGCGCCAATTGGCTGGCGGGCGTCGCTGAGCGGGCGGGCCACGCCGCGCTCGCGGCAGCGGACCTTTCTACCGGCGAAGTCTTGGTTTTCCATCTGCCCACGAGCGAGCTTGGGCCCTTGGCCACAGCGCTGCGCCCAAGCGAAATCTTGGTGCAAGATCGGCTGTTCGCCGATGGGGCGCTGATCGACGCCTTGCGAGGAACCGGCGCGCTGGTTCAGCCCATGCCGGGCGGCACTGACACTGTCGCGGCCGAGGCCAGGCTCTTGCGGCTTTACGGCGTCGCCACCCTGGACGGCTTTGGCGACCTCAGCACCGCTGAACGCTTGGCGCTCGGCCTGATCGCCGCCCACCTCGAGCTCACCCAGGCGGGTCGACCGCCTGCACTCGCGCCGCCGAGGCGCGCCGCCGCCGCCGAGACCCTAGCCATAGACCCTGCGACCCGCGCGAGCTTAGAGATCGACCGGACTCAGTCAGGCGCCCGCGACGGCTCCCTGGCCGCAGCCCTTGATCGAACGGTCACCGCGCCCGGCGCGCGGCTCCTGAATGACCGATTGGCGCGACCATTGATCAACATTGATCAAATTACGACCAGATTCGACTCGATTCAGCTGTTTCTTGACCACCCAGACCTGAGGCGCGATCTGCGGCAAACCCTTAAGGGCTCAGGGGATATGGCGCGATGCCTTGCCCGCTTGGCCCTCGCGCGCGGAGGCCCGCGCGACCTCGGCGGCGTGGCCCAAGGCTTGCGAATTGGCAGCGCAGTGTGCGCCCTTTTCGCCAGGATTGGTGACGGACTGACGCCGCTTCCCGAAGAGATCGGCCGGGCATTGGCGAGCTTGAGTTTGGCGCAACGGCCTGACTTGGATGCCTTGGCCCAGCGCCTTGAACAGGGCCTTGAAGCTGAATTGCCACTCTTGGCGCGCGACGGCGGCTTCATTGCCAGGGGCTATCGTCCCGAGCTTGATCAGACCCGCAGCCTGCGTGATGAGAGCCGCCGCATCGTGGCAGCGCTTGAGAGCCAGATCCAATCCGAAACCGGCTTAAGCTTGAAAATCCGCCACAATGCGGTGCTTGGCTATTTCATCGACGCCACCGCCAAGCAGGCGGAGAGCCTGATGCGGCCGCCCCTCTCCACCCGCTATATTCACCGGCAGACCACCGCAAACCAGGTGCGCTTCACCACTGGCGAACTCGCCGATCTCGACGCCAAGATCACCCAGGCCGCCGACCGCGCCTTGGCGATGGAGGTGGAGCTGTTTGAGGCGTTTCGTGACGAGGTGAATGGTCTTGCGAGCGCGGTGCGCGACGCCGCCCAGGCCTTAGCGGTTTTGGATGTGTCAGCCGCGTTCGCCGAGTGGGCTGAAGAGGCAGGCGCTATCCGGCCAGAGCTCGAACCGACCACGGTCTTTGAGGTTGAGGGCGCGCGCCATGTCGTGGTTGAGGCTGCGGTGCGCAAGGCGGGTGCGCCCTTCACGCCCAATGATTGTCGGCTTGATGGCGCGGGCCAAGCCCATCCGCGCCTGTGCGTGGTCACAGGCCCGAACATGGCAGGCAAGTCGACCTTTCTGCGCCAAAACGCCTTGCTGGTCATTATGGCGCAAGCCGGGGTCTTTGTGCCCGCGCGCCGGTTTCGACTGGGAATTGTCGACCGCCTGTTCAGTCGCGTCGGCGCGGGCGATGATTTGGCCCGGGGGCGTTCAACCTTCATGATGGAGATGGTCGAGACCGCCGCCATCCTCAACCAAGCGACGTCGCAGTCCTTTGTGGTGCTCGATGAAATTGGACGCGGCACGGCCACCTATGACGGGCTGGCCATCGCCTGGGCAACGGCAGAAGCGCTCCACGACATCAACCGCTGTCGGACACTGTTCGCCACCCATTATCACGAGCTCGCCCAACTGGAGCAAAGACTGGCCTCGGTTGGCAATTTGTCGATGCGCGCCAAGGAGTGGAATGGCGAGCTTGTCTTCCTGCACGAAGCCGCACCCGGTGCGGCAGACCGCTCCTATGGCGTGCAGGTGGCGCGGTTGGCGGGGGTTCCCGCCGCCGTGGTGACGCGCGCACGCGAGGTTTTGGATCGGCTGGAGGCGGATAAAAACTCGCCAGACCGTTTGGAGGCTCTGCCACTATTCGCCGCCCGCCCGGTGGGAATTGAGGTCAAGCCCTCACCGGTGGACGCTGCGGTCCAACGGCTTGACGTCGACGCCATGTCGCCGCGCGAGGCGCTCGAAATGCTTTACCACTTGAAGGCGCTGTTGAATTAGGTGTCGCTCAATCCGACGAAATCGGACATGACCCAACCCTGAACAAGCATTAGCGCTTTCTCTACGTCCAACCGGTAGTCTTCTTGCTCCGAAACTGCGCTAAGGTCATGTGATGGTCAGACGCCTTCGTCCAACACGCATTGAATATGTGGTCGATGGTCTGCGGCTGCGGGCCCAGCTTACCGCCGCCGCCCTTGACGCCTTGGGCGATGAGGCGGAACAACGGGCCCGCGCGCTCGATGTTTTGAAGGCAGCACTGTTTCGCGGTCGGATGATCGCCAAGGAACGGCTGGAAAACGGCGCGAGCGGCATTGAGACGGCGCAAATCCTGTCCCGGGTCGCTGACGAAGTCATCACCGCCCTGTTCGACTTCACCACAGTTCACATTTTCCGCGCCCGCAATCCGACGGAGGGTGAGCGCTTGGCCTTGCTGGCGGTGGGCGGCTATGGCCGTGGCGCCTTGGCGCCCTTCTCCGATGTCGACCTCTTATTCCTGCGCCCCTACAAGCAGACGCCATTCGCCGAGAGCGTCATCGAATATATGCTCTATGCGCTCTGGGATCTCGGCTTCAAGGTGGGCCACGCCTCTCGAACCGTCGAGGAATGTCTCAGACTGTCGCGCGAGGATTTCACCATCCGCACAGCGATCTTGGAAGCCCGTCACCTGAGTGGCGACGAAGCTCTGTCGAAGGACCTGTTAAAGCGGTTTCGCCGCGAAGTGTGCGATGGCACCGGACCCGAATTTGTCGCCGCCAAATTGAAAGAGCGCGACGAGCGTCATGCGCGGGCGGGCGCTTCCCGTTATCTGGTCGAGCCCAATGTTAAGGAAGGCAAGGGCGCGCTACGCGACCTCAACACCTTGTTCTGGATCGCCCAATATCTTCACCCGGCGGAACGCCCGACAGAAATTGTCCGCTTGGAGCAGTTTACACCGCGCGAGGTGCGGGCCTTCATCCGGGCTTTTGACTTCTTGTGGGCGGTGCGTGCCCACCTGCACTATGCCACCGGTCGGGCCGAAGAGCGGTTGTCATTCGACCTCCAGCCCGAAATTGCCCGCCGCATGGGCTATCTTGATCGCAGCGGCGCCGATGGTGAGGGCGTGACCCTGGAAACCGGCGTCGAGCGCTTCATGCGTCGCTATTTCCTGATCGCCAAAGAGGTGGGCGCCTTGACCCGCGTCTTTTGCGCCAAGCTCGAAGCCGAGGAGTTGGAAAGGCACCCGCAAGGCATTGCCCGCCTGTTGCCGCTCAAGCTTCGCGCGGGCCGCCGGGCGGTGGCCCCGGGCTTTGTAGAAGATGCAGGTCGGCTCAATCTTGCCTCTGACCGGGTGTTTTCGGACGACCCGATCAATCTCTTGCGGCTGTTTCGCGCCGTCGACCAGTCGGGCCTTAATCTCCATCCCGATGCCTTTTCGATGGCCTCGCGTAGCTTAAACCTCATCACGCCCCGCATGCGCCGTGATGCCACAGCGGCGGCTGAATTCCTCGCGATCTTGGCCAGTGGCAGAGCCACCTATCGCACCTTGTCCTTGATGAACGAGGCAGGGGTTTTGGGACGCTTCGTGCCGGAATTCGGTCGGATCGTCGCCCAGATGCAGTTCAACATGTACCACTCCTATACGGTGGACGAACACACCCTGCGCGCCGTTGGCTTTATGGCTGATATTTTGGCTGGCAAGTTGGCGGATGACCACCCGGTGGCGGTTTCGGTGGCGCCATTGGTCGAGGACCGCGAGGCGCTTTTTCTCGCCATGCTGCTGCACGATACCGGCAAGGGCGGGGAGGGGGGTCAGGAATTGGCGGGCGCCCGTGCGGCGCGCGCGGTTTGTGAACGCATGGGTCTGGCGGACGGGCGGATCGATCTCGTCGCCTGGCTGGTGGAACATCACCTGATCATGTCCGACTATGCCCAAAAGCGCGATGTCGGTGATCCGCGCACGGTGGCGGACTTTGCCGCCATTGTGCAGAACCCAGAGCGCTTGCGGCTGCTCTTAATCCTGACGGTCTGCGACATTCGCGCTGTCGGGCCTGGGGTTTGGAATGGCTGGAAGGGGCAGCTACTGCGCGAGCTTTATGCCGCCACCGAAGCGGTATTCCGGGGCGGGCGTGGTGCCGATGCGGCGGAAAGCGGTCGTCGTGGGCTGGCCGATGCGGCGCGCGAAAAGCTTTCCACGCGCTTGGGCGACGAGGTCAGCGGCTTCATCGCCACCATGGAAGATGCCTATTTCACCAATTTCGCCGCCGACGAGCAGGAGAAATATTTTCGGCTTTTGCAGCGGGCGCGGCATCAGGGCGGGGCGGCTGCAGCGGCGGAAATCCGGCGAGATGCGCCTGTGGCCGAAATCAGCGTTTCAGCGCCCGACCGCCGAGGACTTTTCGCCGATCTGGCGGGCGTGATCGCGTCGGTGGGCGCCAATGTGGTCGGCGCGCGCATCTTCACCACTTCAGACGGACAGGCCCTTGACGTTTTTCTGGTGCAAGACGCGGCAGGCGGTCCCTATGGCTGCGACCACCCACAGGCCCAAATTCGTCTGACCGCCATGTTGGAAGCTGTCGGCCGGGGCGAAACACCGCGCCAGGAAACCTTGCGCCGCGGCGATGGCACGCGCACCGCAGCCTTCGCGGTTTCAACCTCGGTTAGCATCGACAATTCAGCCTCTGAACAGGCGACGGTGGTTGATGTGTCAGGCCATGACCGGCCCGGTCTCTTGCAGGCTTTGGCCCAAACCCTTGCTGCGTCAGGTCTGACCATCCAATCGGCCCATATTGATTGCTATGGCGAACGCGCGGTCGACGCCTTTTATGTGACCGAAATTGACGGCGGCAAGTTTGACGATCCCGACCGGATCACGGCGCTGCGCGCCGCCCTGATCAAGGTCCTCGAAGACCCCGGCGATACAGGGCCGCAGCCCTTGCGCCCGCAGCGGCAAAAGGTCCGCGCCAGCTTGGCCCGCTGACCGCATTTGTTGGGCTTAGGCCTGCAATCCTGCCGGACGATCACCAAGCCCGCCGCCGGCCTCGCGGGCCAGGATGCGGCGTAGCGCCGACGAAGCCCCCGCCGTCGCCAGGGCCAGGTCGCGTGCGGCGCGGAGGCCGAGCTGATCATTGCCAAACAGCCGCCAGATCAGGTCAGCGCTCCAAATCGAACTGGCCGTGTCAAACCGACGCCATTGGGCATAGCGGGCGAGCGTCACCTCCGCGCCAATATCTTCGCCCACGGATTGCGCCTCCGACACCACCGCGATCAGCGCCGCCACATCCTTAAGACCCAGATTAAGGCCCTGCCCTGCCAAGGGGTGAACGCCGTGGGCCGTGTCGCCCAAAAGGGCGAGCCTTGGCGCGCTCATCCGTTCGGCGCTGAGGAGCGAGAGGGGAAAGGCGCGGCGCGGGCCTTCTAAGGCCACGACCTGAGGGCCGTCACCAAGACGGCGCGAGAGCAGGCTCAAAAACCCGGCGTCGGGGATTTCCAACAGGGCCGCCGCGCCCGCAGCGCTGTCCGTCCAGACCAGCGAGGCGCGGTTTCCCAAGAGCGGCAAGAGCGCCACCGGGCCCGTCGGGGTGAAATGCTGCCAGGCCACGCCCTCGTGGGGCTCGGCCAACACCACCGTCGCGGAAACCGCAGTTTGCCCATAGGCCCACCCGGAGGTGGAGATGGCAGCACTCGCCCGCAGGTTGGACAACCGCCCCTCGGCGGCGATGACAAGTTTGGCGCCTAAGACACGACCATCTTCAAGGCTGATCTCGGCATGCGGACCACGATCAACACAAGAGATCGCCTTGGCTGGCCGATACCGGACAAGCTTTGCGCCGGCCTCAGCCTCCGCTTCCTCCAGCCTGGCCTCCAGTGCCGCCATCAGGCGGCGATTTTCGACAATCCAGCCAAGCGGCTCACCAAAATCCTCAACAGGCAGATCTTGGTCGGCGGTAATGACCAAACGCGAGGAAAAGGCCGCTCCCGCGCCCGGTCCGGGTCGCGCGCCGTCCGTGACGACAATTCGCTCTAATCGGCTCGCACCAATCTCGCCTTCAAGCGAAAGACCGAGACGACGCCACAGCCGAGCGACGCTATAGGCGATGGCGCTGGCGCGGGTGTCGGGGGCAGCTGTGTCCGCCGGGCTTGGCGCGCCATCAATGAGCGCGACGCGAAAGCCTGCGTCCCTGAGGCACAAGGACAAGGTCGCGCCTGCAGGTCCTGCGCCTGCGACAACCACATCAAACGGGGCGGAGGCGGGGTCAAAGGGCTGTGCGCCCTTACGCCCAGAAGCTACAGACGATCTGGCCATAAGCCTATGTGGCCTCGACGCAGGCGGGCGTCCAGCCCTGTGACAATTTTCCAAGCCAAAACGCCACATTTCGCCGCGTGGTGAACGAGACGTTAACCGCACCCCGGCGAAGGTGGGTCTGCATTCCTGCATTTTGTCTGCGGAGACCTTGGCATGGCCCATCTTGCGGCCGATCGAACCGACCCTTGGCTTATTCGGCTCTTCGACGCCTATGCCTATGTTTGGGATCAACCGATCGCCATTCGCTTGCGCGGCGGCGTAGCCGCTATGGCAGGCGTCGGCCTCGCCTTGGCCATTGCCACCTCCCAGGCGACGGACCCCAGTCTGAACGTGTCTTCCGCTGACCGCGCCCACAATTTGCTTGGCGGGCTCGGCGCCACGATTGCAGACCTGGCTTTACAGTCCTTGGGTTTGGCGGGGCTTTGTCTGGCCGCGAGCCTGATGGCCGCAGGTGTGGCGCAAGCGGGTTTGCGCGATGTTGTTCAAGATGCGCCACGGGTGCGCCGGCGGTTCTGGCTCGGCTTGGCGGGGTCGCTATTGTTGGCCGCCGCCCTGGCCGGACCGCAGCCGCCCAAGATTTGGCCACTGCCGGTCGGGCTTGGCGGACTTTGGGGCGATAGTCTTTGCGGATTGGTCAGTTGGGGTCTGGCGCAAATTGGCGCGCCTTGGTCGCGCGGGCTCGCAGGCTTCCTCTTCTCCCTAGCCGCAGCCTTCACCCTCTATCGCGCCAGCGGCGCGGGCGTGAAGGAGCTGGTCCGGTTGGGCCAGGATCTGGCCAGCCTTGGTGATCTGATCCGCCAAGGCGCCAGCCGAACAGCGGCGCGTGAGCGCGGCGGTTCCAGAGGTGAACCTGAAGCCCCGACAGCCGCCCGGGCTGCGCGGCCAAAGCGCGAAAAGGCTGCGACTGGCGATCTTAAGCCTGTGGTGGCTGACGCCATGTCCGACGCGTCAACTGACGCGCCACCGTTTGATCTCGCGTCCCCACCGGTCTCAACCCCGCAGGTTGCCAGCCCGAAGTCGTTAAAGACCTCGAGCCGCGAGATTCGGGAAAATCAGGCGACGTTTGAATTTGTTGCACCCAACGGCTTTCGCCTGCCGGAACTGTCGATGCTGGCGAAACCAAAGGCGCGGATGAGCTCGATCGATGAAGAGGCCCTCCGGCAGAATGCGCGCCTGTTGGAAACCGTGCTGTTTGAGTTTGGCGTAAAGGGACACATTGACCAGATCAGGCCGGGTCCGGTGGTGACGCTCTATGAGTTTTCGCCAGCGCCAGGGGTGAAACACAGCCGCGTGGTGGCCTTGTCGGACGATATTGCCCGGTCGATGAGCGCCAGGGCCTGCCGGGTCTCGGTTGTTCAGGGGCGCAACGCCATTGGCGTGGAACTGCCCAATCCCCGCCGCGATACGGTGTACCTGCGCGATCTGTTGGCGTCCGCAGATTATGAAAAGACGGCTTCCGCGCTTCCCGTCGCTTTGGGCGAGACCATTGGCGGCGAACCCTATGTCGCCGATTTGGCGCGCATGCCCCACCTCTTGATTGCAGGCACCACGGGCTCGGGCAAATCGGTCGGGGTCAATGCCATGATCTTGTCGATCCTCTACCGGCTGTCTCCCGACCAATGCCGCTTCATCATGATCGATCCGAAAATGCTGGAGTTGTCGGTCTATGACGGCATTCCCCATCTTTTGGCCCCGGTGGTCACCGATCCAAAGAAGGCCATTGTGGCGTTGAAATGGACGGTCAAGGAGATGGAGGACCGCTATCGGCGAATGTCGAAGATCGGCGTGCGCAATATCGGCGGGTTCAACGAAAAGGCCCGCGAGGCGCTGGCCCGCTCGGAGCATTTTGAGCGCACCGTGCAAACCGGTTTCGATGAGCAGGGCAAGCCCGTCTATGAAACCGAGACCGTGCGCCCTGAACCCATGCCCTATCTGGTGGTCGTGATTGACGAGGTCGCCGATCTGATGATGGTGGCGGGCAAGGATATCGAAGGCGCGGTCCAACGCTTGGCACAGATGGCGCGGGCTGCTGGGATCCACCTGATTATGGCGACGCAAAGGCCTTCGGTCGATGTGATCACCGGCACCATCAAGGCCAACTTCCCCACACGGATCAGTTTCCAGGTCACCTCGAAAATCGACGCCCGCACCATTCTTGGCGAACAGGGCGCTGAACAACTGCTGGGCCAAGGCGACATGCTCTATATGGCGGGCGGCGGTCGGATCACCCGCCTGCATGGACCCTTTGTTTCTGATGCCGAGGTCGAGGAAGTGGCGACCTTCTTGCGCCGCCAAGGCGAGCCGACCTACCTCGAAGACATAACGGCCGGCGCCGATGAGGATGGCGAAGGGGGTGCAGACGATGGTGGCCTGGGCGGCGGTTCGGGCGATGATCTCTATGACCAAGCCGTGGCGGTGGTGACCCGGGACCGCAAGGCCTCGACCTCCTACATCCAACGCCGGTTGCAAATTGGCTATAATCGCGCCGCGTCCTTAATCGAGCGCATGGAGCAGGAAGGCGTCGTCAGCCCGGCCAATCATGCGGGAAAACGTGATATTCTCGCAGGCCCGCCGCCATAGAATTGACGCAAGGCCCGCCCAATCCGCCGGAAAGGGGGGCGCAGTCCCCGCCAACCGGAGTTTATCAAAGCCCATGCGCCGTCGCTTGTTGATCCTTGCCGCCCTTACCTCGGCGGCGGCTATGACGCCGTCCGCATTTGCCCAAGCGAGCGAAGCCCTTTCAGCGGAGGCGCGCCAAAAGCTCGCGGCGGTCAATGCCTATTTGACCGGCTTAAGCTCGGTCAAGGCGCGGTTTAATCAGATGGACCCGCAAGGCGTCATGTCGAGCGGGGTTTTGTGGCTGAAGCGGCCGGGCCGGGCGCGCTTTGAATATGAACCGCCCTCCGGCCTTTTGGTCGTCGCCGACGGCAAGCACGTCTTGGTCTGGGACAAGCGCCTGAAAACCTTTGACGGCTATCCCCTGGGCTTCACGCCGCTCGGCCTTTTTCTCGGCAAGGACGTGCGGCTCGACAAGGGAGTGGAAATCACCGGACTGGCCCAGGAAGAGCGTGGTTTTAGCGTCACCGCCCGGGATAGTCGTCGCCGGTCCGCTGGCGCCATCACCCTGATGTTTTCGGACCAACCCCTCACCTTGACGGGGTGGGTGGTGACGGACGCCCAGGGTGCGCGCACCCAGGTGGCTCTCGGTCCTTTAGAGCGGGTTACCGACCCGGATCCCGATCTCTTTGTGCTGCAAGACCCTCGAAAGGCCAAGGCCACGAAACCCTGAATCGTGACAGTTTGGCAACACGCAAGAAATTTATTGTTATAAGTTGACGAGCCGACGGAGGCGTGGCAAATTCATCACGTTCCGAGTTGCGCTGCTTGGCGAAACTCGGTCACCGTGCCGGACCCCATCCCCTCCCGGCGTCGGCGTGATTGAAACAACTGACCCGATCGTCGGCTTTCGCTGGCGGTCGGGTTTTCTTTTGCGCGACGAAGTCTCCCAGAAGCGGGGCTCAAAGAAGCCCTTGGGCTTGCCAGAGCGCGGTTTGGGGACCATTTGATGGGGAGAGCCTCTTTGCCGGTCTGCACAATCGAGCCCCCATGTTCATCCAAACCGAAGCCACCCCCAATCCTGAAACCCTGAAGTTCATTCCCGGGCGCGCTGTGTCCGAATGGGGCCCTTTGGAGTTTCGCACGGCGGCTGAGGCCGAGGTTTCACCCTTGGTCAAGGCGCTGTTTGAAATTGACGGGGTGGTGCGGGTCTATCTGGGCAGTGATTTTCTGACCGTCACCAAGGCGGGACCCGACCAAGACTGGCGTCACCTCAAGGCGCCAATCCTTGCGGCCGTGATGGATCATTTTACCCTCGAGCGGCCGCTCTTGACCGATGGGGCCCCAGAGGCCGCCGTCGAACAGGTTTACGAGGGCGATGCCGCCCAAATCGTGGAAGAAATCAAAGATCTACTCGATCAGCGCATTCGTCCGGCGGTGGCCCAGGACGGCGGTGATATTCTGTTTGACCGCTTCGATGTGGGTACGGGCATTGTCTATCTGCATATGCGCGGCGCCTGCTCGGGCTGCCCGTCCTCCTCAGCGACCCTTAAGTCGGGCGTTGAGAAAATGCTTAAACACTACGTGCCGGAAGTTACGGCGGTCGAGCAAAGCCTTTGAAACCCAAAGCTGCCGTTAGGATTCTGAGCGAGCGCTTGCGTGTCTGACTCACGGCTTCTGGTGCTCGACCTTTGCCTCGGCGCCTGCATGACTGCCGTGCGCACGCCCACGGGCGACGTGTCAGAGCAGGTCTTCCTTGAGCGCGGACATCAAGAAAGCTTGGCGCCCCAGGTCGAGGCGCTGTTGGGGCGCGCAGGCCTGCGTCCCAGGGAGCTCAACCGCATTGGCGTCACCGTCGGGCCGGGGTCCTTTACCGGCGTGCGCGTTGGACTGGCCTTCGCCAAATGTCTCGCCTCAGCCCTTGGCATTGGCTGCGTGGGCGTCTCCAGCCTCGAGGCCTTGGCCCAAGACACCCCGCAACCGCGGGGCGTCACCCTCGCTGCCATTCCCTCCCGTGGCGAGCAATGGTTCTGCCAAGCCTTTCGCGACGGCCAAGCGGTCACTGCACCCGATCTTGGCGAGCCGGGAGATCTTATCGCCAAATGGCAAGAGCTCTTGCAGGGCGAGCCCGGCGTCGTCGTCGGACCGGAGGCGGAGCGCCTGGTTGCCGTTCTCGGATGGGGCGCGGCCATTCCCTTAGCGGCCCCGACGCCGAAGTCGGTGCTTGACCTTTGCGCGCGTCAGCCCGCGCCATTGGCAGGCCCCCGGCCGCTCTATCTTCGGGCCCCGGATGTGCGGGCGCCAAATCCTCATAAGCGCGCCAGCCAAGGCGCCCATGGCTGACGCCCTTCGCCTCGTCGAAGTTGATCCCGCCGGGCCCGCAGATCTTGAGGCGCTTGCCAGCCTGCATGCGCGCGCGTTTGAAAAGCCCTGGCGCGCGCAAGATTTTGCCGCGCTTTTTACGCCGGGCGCCCGGGCTTGGCTCGCCTTTCAAGGCGCATCAGCCGTCGGCCTTGTTTTTGTCCGGTCGGTGGTTGACGAGGCTGAGGTCCTGACACTCGCCGTGGCGCCAAGCGCGCGGCGCCGTGGCGTGGCGCAAAGACTGCTCAAAAAGGCCATCGCCGCCCTGGCTGGCCATGGCGTAATCGATCTTTGGTTGGAGGTGGCAGAAACCAATTTGGCCGCCTTGGCTTTGTATCAAGGCCTCGGATTTCAACCGGCAGGGCGTCGGTCTGGCTATTATTCGGGCGAGGGGCCGCCTGTGGATGCGGTGATCTTGCGGCTTCTTCTTAACAGCGCGCCCGGTTGAGCCTATTGTAGCCAAGAAGCCGAACAGGAGCCCACACACCCGTGGACCGGATTGAAAAGCTGTGCGCGGAGAAAAATCTCCGGATGACCGATCAGCGGCGGGTGGTGGCCCGCGTGCTGAGCCAGGCTGACGATCACCCGGATGTGGAAGAGCTTTATCGGCGCGCGGCACGGCTCGACGCCAATATTTCAATCGCCACGGTGTACCGGACAGTCCGCCTATTTGAGGAATCGGGGATCATCGCTCGGCTCGACTTCCGCGACGGTCGCTCCCGCTATGAAGAGGCCACCGACGATCATCACGACCATCTGATCGACACCCGTTCTGGTAAGGTCATTGAGTTTGTCGATGAGGAGATTGAGCGCCTGCAAGAAGCCATTGCGCGGCGCTTGGGCTATCGGCTGGTTGGCCATCGTTTGGAGCTCTATGGGGCGCCCCTAGACCCGCAAGAAGCTGAGACCTTATGACCGAACCGAAGCCGAACCTCGGCAAGCGCCTGCACGTCAAGACCTATGGCTGTCAGATGAATGTCTATGACAGCGAGCGGATGGTCGACCTTTTAGAACAGGACGGCTATTCGCTTAGCCATGGGCCGGAAGACGCCGATCTGGTTTTGATCAATACCTGCCATATTCGCGAGAAGGCGACGGAGAAGCTCTTCTCCGATCTTGGTCGTCTACGTGACATGAAGGTCGAGCGTCAGGACGGCGAACAGGTGCTCGTCGCGGTGACCGGCTGCGTCGCTCAGGCTGAAGGCGATGAAATCCTGCGCCGCGCGCCTGTGGCCGATATGGTCATCGGGCCCCAGTCCTACCATCGCTTGCCCGAGCTTGCCGCCCGTGCCCGCCAAAGGAAATCCGGCCCAAGCGCGCCCGGCGACCTGGCGGCGGACTTCGAGCCCGCAGCGAAATTTTCCGCCCTGCCCGAGCGGCGCGAGGCGCCCGGGCCGACAGCCTTTCTGACGGTGCAGGAAGGTTGCGATAAGTTTTGTGCCTTTTGCGTGGTGCCCTATACGCGCGGGGCGGAGTTTTCGCGCCCCGTGGCGGCGATCTTGGCCGAGGCGGAGCGCCTGGCTGAGCGCGGGGTGCGCGAAATCACCCTGCTGGGCCAAAATGTCAACGCCTATCACGGCGCCGCGCCCGACCACCCCACAGGGGCTGCGCGCTTGGCCGATCTCGCCTATCGACTAGCGAAGATCAAAGGCGTGGAGCGGATTCGTTATACCACCAGCCATCCAAACGACATGACCGATGATTTGATCGCCGCCCATGCGGACCTGCCCCAGTTGATGCCCTATTTGCACCTTCCAGTCCAATCCGGATCGGATAAGATCTTGGCGGCCATGAACCGGCGCCACGCGGCATCCGACTATGTGCGATTGGTTGAGCGGCTGCGGCGGACTAGGCCTGACCTCGCGCTCTCCGGCGACTTCATTGTCGGATTTCCTGGTGAGACGGAAGCCGATTTTCAAGCGACCTTGGACCTGATCGCCGAGGTGTCTTACGCCAGCGCCTTCAGCTTTAAGTATTCCCGGCGACCGGGCACGCCCGCAGCGACGGAAACCGAACAGGTTCCGGAGGAGGTGAAGTCCGAGCGCCTGGTTCGCCTCAACGACCTGTTAGATGCCCAGCGCGCGGCCTTTAATGCCTCGAAGCTTGGCCAAACCCTCGATGTGTTGTTCGAGCGTGTCGGGCGCCACGAAGGCCAACTGATCGGGCGGACGCCCTGGCTGCAATCGGTGTGGGCAGAGGCAGACCCGAGCCTGCTCGGAGAGGTTCGCCCCGTCGCCATTATCGATCAAGGGCCCAATAGTCTGGTGGGGCGGCTTTTATGAAGACCGGCGCTGATCTCGTCCGTCCTGGAGGTCGCGGCGCGCGCGGAGGCGAAGACTTTATTCCGTTGGATGATGCCCAATGCCGTGCGGTGGCCGGACCCAGTGGACGCCACGCCGCCTTGATTGAAGACGGCTTGAATGTGCTGGTGGAAACCCCGGGCGGCGGTGTGCGGGTGCGTGGCGATGCTCCGGCGCGCGCCAGTGCCCGGCGCGCTGTCGACAGACTGGCCGAACGGGTCGCCACGGGGCTCTTGGTGGGTGAAAGCGACGTGCGCGCGGCCGTTTCGGAGGCAAGGATCGGCGCGGTGACCGGGGTGCGTCCGGCCATGCCGGTGGGCCGCAAAGGGCTGGTTGCGCCGAAGACCGAGGCCCAAGCCCGGTATCTAGAGGCGCTTAGCACCTATGACCTGGTTTTTGGTGTCGGCCCAGCCGGTACCGGAAAGACCTTTCTGGCGGTCGCCCATGGCGTATCCTTGCTCGCCAAGGGCGCGATTGAGCGCTTGATCGTCACCCGACCCGCCGTCGAGGCCGGAGAGCGCCTCGGATTTCTGCCCGGCGACCTGAAAGACAAGGTTGATCCCTATTTGGCCCCGATCTGGGAGGCCCTGTCCGATCTTATGGGTCGGGATGCGCTGGAGCGTCGGCGGGACAAGGGTGAAATCGAGGTGGCGCCAATTGCATTTTTGCGCGGTCGAACCTTGAGCCACGCCTATATTATTGTCGACGAGGCCCAGAACGCCACGCGGCTGCAAATGAAGATGGTGCTGACGCGGCTTGGCGACGGCGCGCGCATGGCGGTCACTGGCGACCCCAGTCAGATCGATTTGCCGAACCTGCGCGATTCCGGCCTCTCCCACGCCGTCGGACTCTTGGCAGACGTCGAAGGCGTCGCCGTCAGACGGTTTGTCAGTTCCGACGTGGTGCGCCATCCCTTGGTTGAGCGGATTGTTCGGGCCTATGAGGCCGAGGCCGAGGCACGAACGTGACCAGACTAGCCCCACCCTCACGCCTTGAGGTCGAGGTCGAGGTCGCCGACCCTCGCTGGCTAGACCTTGATCCCGCGCTTGAGGCCTTAGTCACCCGCGCAGCAACAGCGGCGCTGGCGGATCAATCGGGCGAGATCAGCATCCTCCTCACCGACGATGCCGCCTTGAAAGCCTTGAACCATCGGTTTCGCGGCCAGGATAAGGCGACCAATGTCCTCTCCTTTCCCGCCGCCGCCACCGCACGGCCACATCTGGGCGATCTGGCGCTTGGTCTTGATGTTTGCCAAGCGGAGGCGCAAGCCAGCGGCAAGGCTTTCAGCGACCACCTCAGCCATTTGATCGTCCATGGGGCGCTGCACCTCATCGGCCATGATCACCAAGACGAGGCGGAGGCCGAGGTCATGGAAGGTTTAGAGCGGGTCATTCTGGCGCGGCTTGGAATCTCAGACCCCTATGCTTAAGCTCGACGCCAAGGCAGGATGCCGATGACAAGCCCCCCTGAGCGGACCGAGGATCGCCTGTCGCCGGACCCTGCGGCCACATCGGCAAAGCCCAAGGGCGCGCGGCGGTTTCTGCCGTGGCTGAGGTCGCGCGGTCATGCGCCCCAGCCAGCCAGCGGACATGGACCTAACCCCCATTCCTCCGAAACCGAGGTCGATCTTGTCGATCAGGCGGAGGCCTTTCAAAGTTTGCGCATCCGCGACGTGATGACGCCTCGGGCTGATATTGTCGCCTTGGAGATTTCAACCCCGCTGATTGATGCCTTGGGTCGGTTTGTTGACAGCGAACTGACCCGGATGCCGGTCTATCGTGAAACCCTGGATGATCCCCTAGGCGTTGTGCATATCAAGGACGTGGTGAGGCTGTTCGCGCCGCAGGAGGATGGATCACCACCCGCCGCCATCCCCTGGCGACAACCGGTTCTGCATCGGTTGCGACGCGAAGCCCTTTATGTCCCGGCCTCTATGCGCTGCGCTGATCTTTTGCTGCGCATGCGCGTCGCCCGCATCCATCTGGCCTTGGTGATTGATGAGTTTGGCGGCGTCGACGGTTTGGTGACCATGGAGGATTTGGTCGAAGCCGTAGTGGGGGAGATTGACGACGAGCATGACGCAGATGACGCGCCGCAATTGCAGCCCCGGGCTGGCGGTGTGATCGAGGCCGACGCACGCGCCCCGCTGGAGGATTTGGAGAGCTTACTGGGCATCGCCCTGCAGCCCGATGATGCGGACGAGGAAATCGATACAGTGGCCGGATTGGTCGCCACCTTGGCGGGTCGTGTCCCGCAAAGGGGTGAGGTGATACCTCATGCTTCAGGATATGAATTCGAGGTGACCGACGCCGATCCCCGCCGGATTCGCCGCTTGCGCATTCGCAAGATCGCGCCGACAGCCGTCGCCGATACCCCCTCTGGCCCCTCGACCTCGGATATCGAATGACCCTGTCGCGAGGTCTATCGGGACGTGAAGCCGCCGCGGCCCAGGCGAGGGCCCATCCGCGGATCCTGACTGTGGTTTTAGCGCTCGCTGCTGGCGTGGGTCCGGCCCTGGCTCAGCCGCCCACGGGCCTGTGGCTCGGCTTGAGCGGCTTTGCCGTGCTGATTTGGCTGTTAGACCGAGTGCCCGGCGCCCGGCCGCTGCGCTCGGCCTTTTGGCGTGGCTGGCTGGCAGGATCGGCTTATTTTCTCCTCGCCACCTGGTGGGTCTGGCAAGCCTTTATGGTCGAGCCTGATATTCACGGGTGGCAGGCGCCCTTTGCTGTGGCAGCGCTTGCTGCTGGACTTGGGCTATTTTGGGGGGCGGCTGCGACCCTCTACCGCCTCATGGCCCCCCGCTCTTCACGACGCATCCTGATCTTCGCGGCGGTTTTTGGCGCAACGGAATGGCTGCGGGGTCACGTGCTGACGGGCTTTCCTTGGGACCTTCCTGGGGAAGCGTGGCGCGCTGGCGGTGCGGTGAGCCAATCGGCGGCTCTATTTGGCGTCTATGGCTTGAGTCTTGTTACGCTGGCCATGGCGGCGAGCCCGGTCTTGTTGGTTGAGCGCCGCTCGCTGCGTTCCGGACGGCTGGCACCCCTTCTGGCAGTGATTGTGTTTGCGTCGCTTTGGGGCTTTGGTTCGGCGCGGCTGGCGCTGGCCCCCAAACCTGATCCCAAACTGCGCGCGCCCTTGGTTCGCATTGTTCAGGCCAATGTGGCGCAAGCGGCCAAATGGGACGCGAGCACGTTTCAAGACATCATCGCACGCCATGTCCGCCTGACCAGCGCACCCATGGACCTGCCGGACCGTCCGACCCATCCTGACATTGTCATCTGGTCGGAAACGGCGATCCCAGCCCTTGCCAATGATTATTTGGCCCCCGGTGCCTGGACCGAAAAAGCCATTGCGGGCGCACTGTCACCCGGCCAAATCCTTCTCATCGGGGCTGCCCGCAGCGCGCCGTCGGCCAAGGGCGAGGCCTATTTCAACAGCCTCATCGCCTTGGAGGCGCGCCCGCAAGGCCTGGTTCCCATCGCGATCTATGACAAGCACCATCTGGTGCCCTTTGGCGAATATCTGCCATTTGCGCACCTGGCCGAGCGCGTCGGCTTCAAGTCGCTTGCCCACATCGGCGACGGCTTTGACGCGGGCCCACCCTCCCACACCCAAAGGCTTGGCAATTGGCCGGCCATGGCCCCGATGATTTGTTATGAGGCGCTGTTCCCCGGCGCGGTTCGGCCCGATCCCCAACGGGCGGCCTGGATCGTCAATGTGTCAAATGACGCCTGGTTTGGTCCGACCAGCGGACCCTTGCAGCACTATAATATGGCCCGGTATCGCGCCATAGAGATGGGCTTGCCGCTCGCCCGGGCGACACCGACCGGCGTTTCGGCCATTGTCGACGCCTATGGCCGACCGGTGGTTGAGATCGGCCAAGACCGGTTTGGCGTCATTGAGCACGCTCTTCCCGCTGCCGCACCGGACACGCCCTATGATCGCTTTGGCGACCTGACCTATGGCCTCCTCACCCTCTTGGCGGTGATCTTTGGCTGGCCTGGGCCGCGCGCGCTGGCCTTGCTTCGCAATGTCGCAGGGCGTCGACCTGCCGATTCTTAAGTCCATCGCCTAAGATCACCTCGCCCGAAAGGGAAGATCTGAAGCGACGAGACCCAGATGAGCCAAGCGAGCGAGCCGGAACGCGGCCCCCAAGCTGTTGATTTGCATGTTGGTATGCGTATTCGGCAAAGGCGCCGTGCACTCGGCCTCAGCCAGGAACGGCTGGCCGACACCTTGGGCTTGACCTTTCAACAGGTGCAGAAGTATGAGCGCGGCGCCAATCGGGTCAGCGCATCCAAGCTTTATGAAATCGCCCGCACCTTGCAGACCCCGATGACCTTTTTCTTTGACGGCCTGGCCGACCCGGCCGCGGCGCGCACGGGCGAGGTGGCAGAACCTGAAGGTGCGGCCTTCCTCTATCAGATGGTCATGACGCCCGAGGGCTTGGAGCTTGCTGCCCTCTTTCCGCGAATTGCACGCAGCCGTCGGCGTTTGGTGCTTGAATTGGCCCGCGCCTTAGCGGATGCGGCGGTGTCAACCGATGAGGAGCTGGATCTCGACCTAGAGGCTGAGGATGACTGACACCGGCGCATGGTCGGAGGGGCGCTCCCAGCCCCGCACCGCATCATGCACCTTGGCCGTGCAGGCCCCGTCAGCATCGGCCAGCGGCGCAAGGGACGGTGTCGCCCAAATATGATCAAGACGTAGGCCCCGGTTCGAGCTACGGAAATCTTGCGCCCGATAGCTCCACCAGCTGTAGAGCTTGGTGGGTTCAGGGACAGCGCGGCGCGGCAAATCGACAAAGGCGCCGGCGGCCTCGACGGCGCGCAAGGCCTCGACCTCGACCGGAGTATGGCTAACCACTTTCAGCATCTGCCTGTGGCTCCAGACGTCATTTTCGCCGGGCGCAATATTCAAATCGCCGACCACCAGAATTCGGGCGTCCGGCGCGAGGCCTGAATAGGCCGCGCGCATATTGCGCAGAAAATCGAGCTTGTGGTCGAACTTCGGATTGATCTGCGGATCGGGCTCGTCGCCGCCTGCCGGGACATAATAATTATGCACATCGACGCCGAGCACCCGCACCGCCACCACCCGCGCGTGACCTTCGCGGCAGGCCACGGGCGCCTCAATCCGCTCCAGCGGGTGGCGCGAGGCAATGGCGACGCCGTGCCAGCCCTTTTGGCCGCAAATGGCCAGATGCGGCAGGCCCATATCGATGAAGGCTTGCGACGGAAACTCGCCTTCGTGGCACTTGATCTCTTGCAGGCACAAGACGTCAATCTTGGCCTCCTCGACAAACTGGCGCACCTGATCGATGCGCAGGCGCACCGAGTTGATGTTCCAGGTGGCGAGGTGAATTTGGCGATCAAAGCTCATGAGCGGGCCGACCAATAGCCAACCTTGGCCTTGACCTCTTTTAGGATCGGTTCGGCAATGGCGTTGGCCCGCTCAGCCCCCTGTTTCAGCACGCGGTCAATTTCAACCGGATCGTCCATCAAGGCGCGCATGCGCACACCGATGGGGGCCAGCGTCGCCACCGCCACCTCGGCCAGGGCGGGCTTGAAGGTGCCAAAGCCCTTGCCAGCAAATTGCGCCAAGACCTGCTCGGCGGATTGGTCGGCAAGGGCGGCATAGATGCCGACAAGGTTTTCCGCTTCCGGTCGACCTTTCAGCTCCGCCAGGGTTTCGGGCAGGGGTTCGGGGTCGGTCTTGGCCTTTTTTATCTTCTGCACAATCGCATCGGCCTCATCCATCAGATTGAGGCGGCTATTGTCCGACGGGTCCGACTTCGACATTTTTGCCCGACCATCGCGTAAACTCATGACGCGGGCGCCCGGACCCGCGATCAGAGGTTCGGGCAGGGGAAAAAAGCCCGGCGCGTCGAAATCGTGGTTGAATTTCTGCGCGACGTCGCGGGTCAGCTCAAGATGCTGTTTCTGGTCTTCGCCGACCGGCACATGGGTCGCCTTATAGATCAGAATATCGGCGGCCTGGAGCACCGGATAGGTATAGAGCCCGACCGAGGCGCGCTCCTTATGGGCGCCGGACTTTTCCTTGAACTGGGTCATGCGGTCCAGCCAGCCCAGCCGGGCGACGCAGTTGAAAATCCAGGCGAGCTCCGCATGGGCGGGCACCGCCGACTGCGGAAAGATCGACGCCTTCATCGGATCAAGGCCAGACGCAATATAGGCGGCGGCAATTTCGCGGGTCTGGGCGGCCAGTTGCTGTGGCTCCTGCCAGACCGTAATGGCGTGCAGGTCGGCGACGAACAGCAGCGGGCCTTGGTCCTGCAGGGCGACAAACTTTTTCAGCGCCCCGAGATAATTTCCCAGGTGCAGCGCGCCGGAAGGTTGAATTCCGGACAAGACCCGTTGCGGTCCAAGATAGGGGGGAAGGGTGTCTTCGGTCATGGCGGGCTCTTAGCCTATTTTCGCCCACTCTGGACAGGCCCAATCGGTAGGGTTTAGTCGAGCCGGACCGTTGCGTGCGCTTGCCTCACGCCTGCTCACATAGGATCAAACCTCCCTCGGAAGCTGAGTGTAGAGGAAGTCGTCAAGTGGACGAGAGATTATTTGAATTCCTCAGTCGTTACAGCATTTTGCGACCTCATGATCTCGCAAAATGCCCAGGCGACCAGCACCTATTAGCTGGAATTCTGGACGAAGGAAGCTACGATATTGTATTATCTCATTTTGAAAAGCGTATCAAAATTCAATTGCCTTCGAGCTTTAATGAGAAAATCAAGCAAGAATATAGGCGCGCCTGGAGGCCGACCGCCAGATATTTTCATAAATACCCTGAATGTGCACCGCACGGGTTTAGCGAAATACTTACTGTTCGAGATCTCAAAGTGGCCTTGGAATGCGGCTATTGGACTGATGATCAGATTTATATAATACAAAAGAATTGGTGGTTTTTCTGAGATAGCCTTTAGAAATGGAATTCCAGGATGGGTGAGGTGGCCAACTTCATCATCTCAAAGCGCGTAGCTTATTACACTTTCGACTGCCAAAAACGCGCTTTCAGTCTACCCGTATCCGCTTCCTAATCGAGCGTTGGCGCATCTCTCGAGGCTGAGGCGTCCTTGATTTCGGTCAGTCTGACGGCGCAGACGCTTAAGGGATCAGGTCGGGGTCATACCAAACGTCTTCATAGTCATTATCAAACAAAAATCGCCAACCCGGTGCTAATGCAAGATATTTTATTACTGAATCACAGATATCGTTCATGTGATGAGCGTGGATGGTTTCAAAAAAATCATCGGAATCAGAATAATCTCCAGACCATATGAACCAGCCAGAAGACTTCATTTCTGAGTGTCTTAAACCATTTATCGGAAAAGACTTAGGGTCGAACCCCTTACTAATGCTAAGGAAGCTATAATTTGATATGGGGCTGTATTCAGCCCCATATTTATCGCACAGGGCTTTCTGTCGGCTGATTAATGTCATGGCTGATTCAAACCTAAATATTAGAATTTTGCCTAATCGAGCGGTGGCGCGTCTCCTGAGGCTGAAGCGACCTTGGGTCGGCGGCGGAGGGCGTCTTTGATTTCGGTCAGGGTGACGGCCCGCACAGCGAGCAACAGGGCGGCATAGGCGAGGCCGCCGAGGCTGACCACCACTGCCAGCGCGATTTCTTTGCGATGCAACAGGCCGTGTTGCAGGTGGTGGCGCGCACCGCTGGCTAGCGCAAGCCCGACACCCAACACCACGCTGGCCAGGATGATGCGTGCGAGGCGCAGGGCAGAGTCAGGGGTTGGGCGATAATGGTCGCGGGCGTGCAGGGCGCGCACCATCTGGCCGACATTCACCCAGGCCGCCAGGGCGGTGGCGGCGGCAATGCCTGCAACGCCCATGACCATATAGAGGCCGACGCCTGCCACCACATTTATCCCAACACTGATCAAGCCGTAACGCATCGGGCTCTTGGTATCTTGGCGCGCGAAAAAGGCTTGGTTGAGAATACGGTTTAAGACAAAGGCGGGGGTTCCCCAGCCGTACCAAAAAAGCGCGTCTGCGGTATGGCGCGCGTCGGCGGCTAAAAATGCGCCGCGCGTAAAGAGAGCGTCGATCAGGAAATAGGGCATGGCGACCAGCGCGGCGGCGGCTGGCAAACACAGGGCAAGCGACAGGGCCATGGCCTCGTCCATCGCGCTTTGTGCGCCCTCGCGGTCGCCGCTTTGGACCGTGGTGGAGAGTTGCGGCAACAGCGCCACGCCAATGGCAACGCCGACCAGACCGAGCGGCAATTGGTAGAGCCGATCGGCGACCGCCAGCCACGACCGGCCGCCTTGCGTATTGCTGGCCAAGAAGCCGCTGATGAAGATGTTGATTTGGGTGGCGCTCGCGGCAATGGCGCCCGGAACCGCCAGACCGATCAGACGGCGAATATCGGGCGTTAAGCGCGGCCAGCGAAAATCGACCCGTGCGCCGGATTTTCGCACGCCCCACCACAACAACGCCGCTTGGGCGATGCCCGACGCGATCACCGCCAAGGAGGCTGCATAGGCGGCCCGGACCGCATCAGCCTGCGGCCAAACCGCCACCAGCATGATCAGGTTGAGGAGGGTAGGGGCGAGGGCTGAGACAATGAACCGACCGCGCGCCTGCAAGACGCCGGACAAATGCGCATAGATCGCCATGCAGGGCAAATAGGGCATGGTGATCTGGGTCAGGCTGACCGCTAATTTGAACTTGGCTGGGTCATGAGCAAAGCCTGGATTGATGCCGTACATCATCCACGGCATGGCCAGTTGGGCGATGATTGTGATGACAATGGTGGCGGCGGCCAGGGTTGCCATGGCGTCGGCGGCCAAGATATCGGCCACCTCTTCGCCGTCTGCGGCCAGACTGCGGGCATAGGCGGGCACGAAGGCCGTGGCGAAGGCCCCTTCGGCGAAAATGCGGCGAAACAGGTTCGGAAAGGCAAGCGCCGTATTGTAACAGTCTGCGGCAATGGTGGCCGAGGCGCCGAGGCGATAGCTGATCACCTGATCGCGCGCAAAACCCATGAACCGGCTGACCAGGGTCAGGCCCGAATAGATGGCCGACGACCGCATCATTCCACTGCGGCGCGCAGGCTCTGCGACGGCCGGTTTGGGCGCTGCGGACTCTGGCGTTCCGAGAGGGGGGGAGGTCATTGATCCGCCTATGCCCGTCGACGGGGGCGGGGTCAAGCCACGCCGAGAGACCGGGACAGGGGCGCAATATTTCTGTAAGCTTTGCACGTGTCCAAGCCGCCTGCACTGCACCCGAAAACGCCAGATCAGATGCGCGAAGCGATTCGCGCCGAAGCCGAGCGCTTAGGATTTAGCGCTTTTGGCGTGGCGGCCTTGAGCGGCCCCTGGCCCGAATCGGACGGGCTGGCGCAATTTTTGGCTGACGGCCGACAGGGCCAGATGACCTGGCTCGCCGACACCTTTAATCGGCGTCGCCATCCGAAGGCGCTGTGGCCGGAGGTAAGGTGCGTCATCATGCTCGGGCTCAACTATGGCCCAGACCATAACCCCCTCGACAGGCTCGCCGATACCAGCTGCGCCAATATCAGTGTCTATGCAAAGGGCGATGACTATCATGAGGTGATCAAAAAGCGGCTGAAAGCGCTGGGCCGCTGGATGGGCGATCAGTATGGCGCGCCGCTAAAGGTTTTTGTCGATACTGCCCCTCTGATGGAAAAGCCGCTGGCGGCGCGCGCCGGGATAGGGTGGCAAGGCAAACACACCAATCTGGTCAGTCGCGCCTATGGCTCCTGGCTGTTTTTGGGCGCGGTGGCAACGGGTCTAGAGCTGCCTCCGGATCAGCCTGAAGCTGACCACTGCGGAAGCTGTAGCGCTTGCCTCGACATCTGTCCGACCAAGGCCTTGACGGCGCCAGGTCAGATCGATGCGCGCCTGTGCATTTCCTATCTGACCATTGAGCATCGCGGTCCGGTGCCAGAGGCCTTGCGGCCGTATTTCGGCAACCGGGTCTATGGCTGCGACGATTGCCTTGCCGTTTGTCCGTGGAACAAGTTTGCGCAAGCCTCAGCTGAGCTCGCCTTTGCCGCCCGCGCCGCCTTGGCATCGCCGCGCCTAAGCGACCTGCTTGACCTTGATGACCACGGGTTTCGCCAACTGTTCGCCAAGAGCCCGGTCAAGCGCCTTGGTCGGGACCGCTTTGTGCGCAACCTCCTCTATGCAGCGGGCAATAGCGGCGATCCAAGCTTGGTCGCGCCGGTGCGCGCGCTTCTGGCCGACCCTGACCTGGCGGTGGCGGATGCGGCCCAATGGGCGCTGAAACGTCTTGCTTAGACCAATGGCCCCTTCCGTCTTGGCGCGGTTTGGAGCATAGAGGCCCCCGCCGTTGGGCTCTTAAGCCCCCCTCCCACGGTCACATAAGGCGCAGCGTCATGGACCTTTCCAAAATCCCGATCGGCAATAATCCCCCCTATGACGTCAATGCCGTCATCGAGATTCCGCAAGGCGGCGAGCCGGTTAAGTACGAGTTGGATAAGGAATCGGGCGCGATTTTTGTCGACCGCTTCTTGCATACCGCCATGTTCTATCCCGGCAATTATGGGTTCATCCCGCATACGCTGGCCGAAGACGGCGACCCGATGGATATTCTGGTGGTCGGCCCGACCCCTGTTGTACCCGGCGCTGTCATTCGCTGTCGTCCGATCGGCGTCCTGAAGATGCATGACGAAAAGGGTGGTGATGAAAAGATCCTCGCCGTGCCTGTCGACGCCTTGCACCCCTTCTACAAGGGCGTGGAAAGCTGGCGCGGCCTGCCCTCCATCCTCACCGAACAGATTCAACACTTTTTCCAGCACTATAAGGATTTGGAAAAGGGCAAGGAAACCTATATCGGCGGCTGGGGCGATACCGAAGAGGCGGGCCAGTTGATCCGTGATTCCATCGCTCGCGCCGCCGAGGCTGACGCGCCCAAGCGCCTGTCCCCGCCCTAATCGGGACTGCGGCGGGCAAAGTCGAAAAAGACCGGCGAAATATCGCCTAGACCTTTGTCTTGATAGCGGGTGGTTTCGTGCGAGGCGGGGGGAAGGCGCCAGTCGTCGGCCCGCTCGGCTTGCCAGTGAAACACAGGGGCGGCGAGAAATGTCGCCAAGGCGGCATCGGCATAGTCGGCCCAGTCGGTGGCGAACCGGACAAAGCCAGCCGGCTTGACGATGCGGGCGAGCGCTTCGACGAATTCCGGCTGGATAAGGCGCCGCTTGTGGTGGCGGGTCTTGGGCCAGGGATCGGGAAACAGAATATAGACCTCGTCGACCGAGGTTGAGGTGAGGCCCAAGACCACCTCGCGGGCGTCGCCGCAATGCAGGCGGACATTTTCGAGCCCAGCCTCATCAACATGGCGCAGGGCGCTCGCCACCCCGTTCAAAAACGGCTCTGCACCGAGGAAGAGGGCGTCGGGTCGCTTGGCGGCCTGTTTGGCCAGGTGCTCGCCGCCGCCAAAGCCAATTTCAAGCACGACCGCCGTCGCGCCCGGCTTTAGATTTTCCGGCCGCAGGGCGCCGGGTGCCAGCGGTGGCAGGGAGAGCTTGGGCAACAGGCTCTCCAGCCGCGCCGACAAGGTGGGCTTAATCACCCGCGAGCGCACCCGTCCATAGGTTCTTAAGGGGGGGTGGGCAACATCGGTCATAGGCGCGCTAGAAGGCGCGGGCGAGGGCCTCTGTCAAGTCGGTCTTTTCCCAGGAAAATCCGCCATCTGCATCCGGCGCCCGGCCAAAGTGGCCATAGGCGGCTGTCCGCGCATAGATGGGACGATTAAGGCCCAAATGCTCGCGAATGGCGCGCGGCGTGCAACCGCCCACCAGCTCTGGCAACAAGCTTTCCAGTTTGGCCGGGTCGACCTTGCCGGTGTCATGTAGATCGACATAGAAGCTCAAGGGCTTGGAGACGCCAATCGCATAACTGATTTGCAGGGTGCAACGGTCTGCCAAACCTGCCGCGACGACATTCTTCGCCAGATAGCGGCAGACGTAGGCAGCCGAGCGGTCGACCTTGGTGGGGTCCTTGCCGGAGAAGGCGCCGCCGCCGTGGGGGGCTGCGCCGCCATAGGTGTCGACAATGATCTTGCGGCCTGTCAGACCCGCATCACCGTCCGGTCCGCCAATTTCAAACTTGCCCGTCGGATTGACGTGCCAGACCGTTGCGTCAGTGACCAAGCCTTCTGGGAAGACCGACAGAATGTAGGGCCGCACCAGATCGTGGATATCGGCGGGGCTAAGGCCCGGCTTGTGTTGGGTGGACAGAACAATCTGTTCCACATGGGCCGGGCGTCCGCCCTCATAGCGCAAGGTCACTTGGCTTTTTGCATCAGGCTCCAACTCGCTGCGTTCGCCCGAGTGCCGCGCTGCGGCGAGGGTCTTCAAAATATTGTGGCTGTATTGCAGCGCGGCCGGCATCATCTCCGGCGTTTCGTTGGTGGCATAGCCAAACATAATGCCTTGGTCGCCCGCGCCTTCATCCTTATTGCCCGAGGCGTCCACACCCATGGCAATGTCGGCGGATTGGGGATGCAGGTGACAGGCGAAATCGGCATGCTGCCAATGGAAGCCCTCCTGAGCATAGCCAATGTCGCGCACGGCGGCGCGCACCTTGTCTTCCAGCGTTTCGATCAAGCCGTCCGGCCCGCGCACCTCGCCAGCCAAAACGATGCGATTGGTGGTCACAAGGGTTTCACACGCCACGCGCGCATAGGGGTCGGCGCTCAGATAGGCGTCGACAACCGTATCGGAAATTCGGTCGGCGACCTTGTCCGGGTGACCCTCGGAGACGCTTTCACTGGTGAATATGTAAGATTGACGGATCACGGGGGCCTCCTCGAGCCAAGAAACGCAACCTATAAAGATATCTTTATATGTGCAAGTCCTTGCGCGAGGGTGTCGCCATGCAGAAAAACTTTGTTCGCCTGCAGAAATTTCCGCCGCCAGAGCCAGGGATGACCCTGGGATGAGCCCGACAGAGCCCGCGCTGCGAATTGCCCTGCTTTCTGAGCGGCCAGACGCCTATTCGACGCGCCGTCTGGTGGAAGCCGCCGGACAGCGCGGCCACCAGGTCACGGTCCTTTCGACGCTCGCCTGTTCAAAAGCCAAACCGCCTGGGACGGGAATGATCTGTGCTGGCCAAAGGGTCGGACCTTTTGATGCGGTCATCCCGCGAATCGGCGCGCCGATTATTGCGGCGGGCGCGGCGGTGCTCGCCATGCTGGAAGCGGAAGGCGGGGTTGGGTTGAATTCCGCCGCCGCTATGCTCTTAGCGGCCCATAAGGCGCGCGCCATCGAAAGCTTGGTCGGAGCGGGATTGCCCATGCCGCGTACCTTGACGGTGGAGGAACCCGAAGAGATTGCGGCCACTGTCGCGCAACTGGGCGGCTATCCGGTTGTCGTCAAGGCGCTTGCCGGTTCCGGCGGACGGGGTGTGTCCTTGGTGTCAAGCCTTGAGGCGGCTTACCGTCGCGTTCGGGACGGGCCCTGCCTGTTCCAGGCCTTTGTGGCCGAGGCGAAGGGGTGTGATCTTCGGCTGTTCGTCATTGGCGACCGTGTGGCGGCGGCTATGATGCGCCAAGCGCAACGTGGGGAGTTTCGCGCCAATCTTTCGCTTGGGGCTGAAGCACTGGCCATTGCCCCTAAGCCAGACGAAATCCGCCTGGCCCTCGCAGCAACCCGCACCCTTGGGCTTGAGGTCGCGGGCGTCGACCTCGTGCGCAGTCGCCACGGCCCTTTGTTGCTCGAGGTGAACGGCTCGCCAGGGCTGCAAGGCATTGAGCGGGTTTCGGGTGTGGGTCTGGCGGAACACATCATCTTTCAGCTTGAAGCGAAGGTGGCGGCGCGCCTGACAAATCGCGCGCCTTGACGTAAGACCTGCCAAGCGCCGGATCGCTTTGGTCTGAACGCGGCAATTCGATGGAGGGCTTGGTGCAAGACTCAGCGCTGGCGCGAACCGCCTTGGTGATGTTGGGCGCCGTCAGCGTCGGAGCCGCCCTATCCTGGGCGGCGGGCATTGTCACGCCCCTGGTGCTGGCGCTGTTTCTGACCGTTTTGATCGACAGTTTCGCGAGGTTCTTGCAACGGCGCGCGCCTTTTATTCCAGGCTGGGCCGACCTTCCCTTGGCGATCCTTTTGTCGCTGATCGGCTTTGGCCTTGTGGTTTATGTGGTGGTTGATAATGCCGCCAGTTTTTCGGCCCAACTGCTTTCAGAAGGCCCGAAGCTCAACGCCACGCTGAACCGTTTGGCCCTGCTTGTCGGCATAAAGGCGCCGCCGACGCTCGAAGCCCTGCTCAACCAATTAAACCCGACCGCCTATTTGGGGGCGGTGGCCAAGGCAACCCAGTCCGTCGCCTCTGGCGGTGCCTATGTGTTGATCTATTCCGGGTTTTTGATTGCGTCGCGCTCTGGCTTCATGCGCAAGGTGCAGGCTCTATGGCCAGACCCCGTCGAGCGCGACGCCGCCGCCTCGGTCTTCAATCGGATTCGCGACGGCGTGGAACGCTATCTGTGGATTCAGACCGTCAGCGGTGGCTTGATCGCCGTCGCTTCCTGGGGCGTGATGGCGATTGTCGGTCTTGAGAATCCGGCTTTTTGGGCCTTTTTGATCTTCGTCCTGGTCTTTATTCCGGTGGTCGGCGGATTGGTGGCGGCCCTCTTGCCGCCGCTGTTTGCGCTGGTGCAATTTCCAACCCTTTGGCCCGCGGCGGAGGTGTTTATCGGCCTGCAGGTGGTATTCTTTATTGTCGGCAGCATCCTTCTGCCGCGCATGCAGCGCGACGGGCTGAACATTGATCCGGTAGTCGTGCTCTTAAGCCTCGCCTTTTGGGGCGCGATCTGGGGTGTGGCGGGCATGTTCCTTTCCACCCCTTTGACGGTCACCGCCATCATCATCATGGCGCAGTTTCCGCAGTCGCGTTGGCTGGCTATTCTCCTGTCCGGGGACGGAGCGCCAGAAGCCTCGCCGCCGCCTGGGGCGCCTGTCGCCACCGCGTGACCGGCCAGACGAAAAGATGAAATCTTTGTTATCTTTTCCCGACCCCTTCAATCCGCGCCGGCCGCGCCTAAATGTTTTATCATGCTAGGCGCTCAACCCCTGCTCGCCTGGCCTCTCGCCGAGCCGCCGATGGGAACCCTCCCCTTAAGGCCGCTCTGGCGCTGAGTTTCGCAGATTTTGCGAAACCCCGCCGTCGGGCGTCGCCCCCGTCCGACGGCGGAACGCAACTCAAGACGTTGGCGGTGGTTGAACCGTCGCGCAAGAGGTTTAGACTGTCCCGCAAGACAACAAATCGATGCACCAAAGCGCGTGCGTCTATGTGCGGGGAACCATGACCGGCGATAGCACAAGCCTCTTTGCGAGGACCGAACTCGAAGCCGCATTTTTGGCCGCCAGCCCAAACGCCGCTAAGGCCGCCTTGAGCTCGGCTGAGCTTGACTTTATCCGCCAAGCCTATGACGACGCCCGCGCTGACGAACTTCCCGGACTGAGTGTCGCCGACTTTGGCCGTTTCCTGGCCGACGCGTGGATGAGCGCGGAAACCCTGGTGGACGGACCGCACATCCACCTCGCCCCCTTGCGCGGCGCCGATTCTGAAGCTCGGGGACTAGACCTCCTGGTCGTCACCCAACCCGATGCGCCCTTCCTCGTCGATAGCGTCATGGGCGAACTCACCGAACAGGGCTTCGACGTCCGGGCCATGTTCCATCCGGTGGTGGCAGTCGCCCGCGATAAGGACGGCCAGCGTCAGGGCGCAAGCGGCTTGGTCGGTATTCGACGCGAATCGATGATCGTTGTGGTGCTGAGCGATGTCGGCGAGGACCGCCGCGCCAAGTTGATTGAAGGGGTCAGCGCCACCTTGGCCGACGCCCTTGTCGCCGTCGCCGATTTCGAGCCCATGCGCGCGCTCCTCCACGCGACGATCCATGAGTTAGAAAACGCCCTGCACGCCACCAACAGCCCGGCGCTGGCCCGCTGGGTCAAGGCCCGAAAAGGCCTGTCAGGCTCGCCGCGCGAAATGGCCGATGAATATCTGAATTTCTTGCGTTGGCTTGGCGCGGAGCATTTCGTCTTTCTCGGCGCGCGGATTTATGAATATCCACGGCTCGCCAATGGCGACTATGCGCCGGAGGAGCCCGGAAATGCGCCGGGGGGCAGCCTCGGCGTTCTGCGAGACGATACACTGGCCGTCTTGCGGCGGGCCAGCGAACCGGCCGTGCTAACCTCCGAGCTGAAGGGCTATCTTGAGACCTCGCCGCCTGTCACGGTCGCCAAGTCCAATCTTCGCTCGCGGGTCCATCGCCGCGCCTATATGGACTATATCGGTGTCAAACGTTACGCGCCGGACGGTGCGGCGATTGGCGAGGTAAGGTTTGTCGGCCTGTTCACCGCCGAGGCCTATGACGAGGCCGCGCGCGACATTCCGCTCATTCGGCGCAAAATCGCCCATATCCTGGCCCGCGCCGCGGAAAATCCCAGCGCTCACAACGAAAAGCGCCTGCGCAACATCATCGAAGGCTATCCGCGCGACGAGTTGTTTCAAGCCGAGGATGATGACCTCACCCGCATCGCCATGGGGATATTGCATCTCTATGACCGGCCGCGCATCAAACTCTTTGTCCGACGCGACCCGTTCGACCGGTTCATCTCCATCCTCTTCTTTACACCCCGCGACCGCTATAATTCCGAGACCCGCGAGTTGGTGGGCCGGATGTTGGCCAAGGCCTGGGGCGGCCGGGTGTCGGCCTATTACCCAACCTTTGGCGCAGAGCCCTTGGCCCGGGTGCATTTTGTGCTCGGCGTGACGCCGAAGCAGCACTTGGAGCCTAATCTCGCCCAACTCGAAGCCGCAATTGATGATGCGACGCGAACCTGGGCGGAAAGGTTCGCGCAAGCCCTACGTCTGCGCCCCTTCGTCGGCGCAAGCATCGGCGAGACCTTGGTGCGTTATATCGGCGCCTTCCCTCCGGGCTATCAGGACCACTATGCTCCGGAAGAGGCGCTGGTCGATCTAAGTGAGATCGAAACCCTCGACCATACGGGCGCCGCTTTGCGGGTGCGGGCCTATCGGCGCGCCGATGATACGCCGACCCATTTCCGCGCCAAACTCTATCGACGCGGCGAGGCGGCACCGCTCGCCGATGTCTTGCCGGTGTTTGAAAATATGGGCCTGAAGGCCCTGATCGAAGACGGGTTTCCGGTGCGACGCCTGGACGAGGGCGAAGCCGTTTGGGTGCATGACTTTTTGTTGCACGATCCGCGTGGCGCTGACCTGGTCTTTTCCGACATTAAGGATCCGTTCGAAACCACCTTTGTCGCTGTCTGGACCGGGCTTGCGGAAAACGACGGCTTCAACCGCTTGGTGATTGAGCTTGGCATGTCGTGGCGCGAAGCGGCCTTGGTCCGCGCGCTAGCGCGCTATCGCCAACAGACCGGCCTTGATCCTTCCGAGCGGGTGCAGCAGGAGGCTTTGCGCGAAAATCCCGGCATTGCCCGGCTGATCGTCGATCTGTTCCGAATCAAGTTCCATCCAGGCTTGAAGGTGTCGCTGAAGGATCGCAAGGCCCAAGCCCAGGCGGTGTTTGCCGAGATCGAGACCGTGTTGCAGTCGGTCGACAGCCTTGACCATGACCGGGCGCTGCGGCGGATCGCAGCCTTGGTCTACAGCCTAACGCGGACCAATTTCTATCAAACCGACGCGCAAGGTGCATCGCGGCCAGCCATCAGTTTCAAGATCGCCAGTCAGGCGCTGGAAGACCTGCCAAGGCCAAAGCCCTATCGCGAGATTTTTGTCGCAGCCCCCCATGTCGAAGGGGTCCATTTGCGCTTTGGCCCGGTTGCCCGGGGTGGCTTGCGCTGGTCGGATCGGCGCGACGATTTTCGCACCGAGGTCTTGGGGCTGGTGAAGGCGCAACAGGTAAAAAACGCCGTGATCGTGCCCGTGGGCTCAAAGGGCGGCTTTTACCCAAAGCAATTGCCTAAACAGGCCGCCGGTTCGGAGGCCTGGCGCGCGGAAGGTGTGCGCGCCTACCGCACTTTCTTGCAAGGCCTGTTGGATATCACCGACAATCTCGACGCGTCAGGCGCGGTTTCACATCCGAGCGGTGTTGTGGCGCTCGACGGAGATGATCCCTATTTGGTCGTAGCGGCGGACAAGGGAACCGCGACCTTTTCCGACATCGCCAATGCGGTGGCCCAGTCCTATGATTTCTGGCTGGGCGACGCTTTCGCATCGGGCGGGTCCGCAGGCTATGACCACAAGGCCATGGCCATTACGGCCCGGGGCGCCTGGGAGGCGGTCAAGCGTCACTTTCGCGAACTGGGCAAGGATATCCTCTCCGAGCCATTTACCTGTGTCGGGGTCGGCGACATGTCCGGCGATGTGTTCGGCAATGGCATGTTGCTGTCGCGGGCGACGCGGCTCCTGGCGGCATTTGACCACCGCCATATTTTCATTGACCCGAACCCAGACCCCGAGACCTCGTGGGCCGAGCGGAAGCGGCTGTTCGACCTGCCGCGTTCGTCTTGGGCTGACTATGCCACCGGTCGTCTCTCTCAAGGGGGGGCTATTTATCCGCGCAACGCCAAGTCATTGACCGTGACGCCGGAGATCCAGGCCCTGTTCAAACTCGAGAGCGACGAGATTGCGCCCGTCGACCTGATCCGGGCCATACTCTGCGCCGAGGTCGAGCTTCTCTATCTGGGCGGGATCGGCACCTATGTGAAATCGCCATTCGAGAGCCATGCCGCGGCGGGTGATAAGGCCAATGATGCGATCCGGGTCGATGCCGTCGACCTGCGCTGTAAAGTGGTGGGGGAGGGCGCCAATCTTGGCTTTACCCAAGCGGGCCGCATCGCCTATGCGCGGTCCGGCGGACGGATTAACACCGACGCCATCGACAATTCTGCCGGGGTGGATACTTCCGACCACGAGGTCAATATCAAGATTTTGACCGGTCAGCTGGAGCGGGCCGGAAAATTGGACCGCGCCGCCCGCGACGCGCTTCTGGTCGGCATGACCGAGGATGTGGCGGACCACGTCTTAAAGCACAACTACAGCCAAACCCTTTGCCTGACTTTGGAAGAGACTGAGGCTGCCGCCGATCTTGCCGCCCACAGCAAGTTCATCGCCGACCTCGAGGCGGAAGGACGCCTAGACCGCACCGTCGAGGGTCTGCCGACCGCGCAAGAGATCGCCAAGCTGCGTATGGACGGTCAGGGTCTAACGCGACCGGAGCTTGCAGTCTTGATCGCCTATGGCAAGTTGGAGCTTGACGCCGCCTTAGTGGCCTCCTCCGCTCCCGACGATCCGTGGTTTGAGCGGGTCCTGCTCGGCTATTTCCCCAAGGATCTGGCGCCCTTTGCCGACGAGATGGCGCGCCACCGTCTGCGCCGCGAGATCATCGCCACCCGCCTTTCCAACCATATTGTCGACCGACTGGGTCCGACCTTTGCCAAACGGGTTTTGGAGGCCAGTAAGGCCGACCCCGCCATCGTGGCGCGCGCCTTTGCTGCCGTGACGGAGATTTTTCTTTTGGACGAGACCTGGACGGCCGTTGACTGGCTGGACCTGAAATGTCCGTCTGAGACGCAATTGGCGCTCTACCGTCAGATTGCCCAATTTCTACGCGGCCAAATCTTCGCCCTTGTGGTGCACGAGCAGCAAAGCGGTGCTGAGCGCGACGTGGGCGCGCTGGTCGACACCTATAGGACCACAGCCGAGGCCTTGCGCGAAGGCGGCAGTGAACTCCTGTCCCGCTTTGAACGCGATGCGGCGGCCAACTCCGCCAAGGCCCTGATCGCGCAAGGGGCGCCCAGCGACCTGGCGCGCAAGGTCGCGGGCCTCTCCGCCTTGGCGGCGACATTCGATATCGCCAAGCTCGCCAAGGATATCGGGTGGGAGGCGCCAGAAGCGTCGCGACTCTATCACGCAACGGGCGCGGCTTTCGGGTTCAACCGCTTGCGTGCCGCCGCCCAGGCCTTGCGACCCACCGATGCCTTTGATCGCGCCGCCGTCCGCGCGCTCGTTCAAGACCTGACGGTCGAGCAGGTCCGCCGCGCTGCCGCCATTGCGGCCATGGCCACGGGCCCAGACACGGTTGCCTCGGTGACCGCCGCCCAGGCCCTGATCGAGAAATGGAAGACCCCGCGTCGGGACGCCATCCAAAGGGGGCAGAAGATCATCGCCGATATTGAAAGCGCGGGCGACGGCTGGAGTTTTGCCAAACTCACCTTGGCCTTTGCTGGCGTTCGCGCGGGGTCCTAAGCGCCACCCACAGTCCAAGGTGCAATTCGACGGCATTTCGCCTATATGGGTGGAATGGCGCTCGCCCCGACCCCAACCCCATCCGCTGGACGGCCCTTCATCAAGATGAACGGCCTTGGCAATGATTTTGTCGTGGTCGATACGCGACGCAGCACGGCCTTTCGACCTGAAGCTACAGAAATTCAGCGCCTTGCGGATCGCGCCTCTGGCATCGGATTTGATCAACTGATCGCATTGGAGCCGACCTCGGACGGCGATGTGTTCATGCGAATTTGGAATGCCGACGGCGGCGAGGTGGCTGCCTGCGGCAACGCGACCCGCTGTGTCGGGGGTTTGATCCTCAATGAGCTGGCGCGCGACGAGGTGCGAATTCTCACCGATGCGGGCCTGTTAATCGCCTCGCGTGCAGACCAAGGCCAGGTGTCTGTCGATATGGGCAGGCCGCGACTGGACTGGCGCGATATTCCCTTGGCGGAAGAGATGGATACGCGCGGGATCGAGTTGCAGGTCGGTCCGATAGATGCGCCACTGCTTCATACCCCCGGCTGCGTCAATATGGGCAATCCGCATGTGGTGTTCTTCGTCAAGGACGCCGCCGCCGCGCCGGTTCAGCAAGTAGGACCTATGCTTGAGCATCACCCGTTGTTCCCAGATCGGGTCAATGTCGGCTTTGCTGAAATTTGCGGTCCGCGCGAGATCAGGTTTCGGGTCTGGGAACGTGGCGCTGGCGAGACCCGGGCCTGCGGCACGGGCGCCTGCGCGGCTTTGGTCGCAGCCCACCGCCGACTGCTTACCGAGCGTTCGGCCAAGGTGGTCCTGGACGGCGGAGACTTGCAGATCGATTGGCGTTTGGCCGACGACCACGTCATCATGACCGGCGCCTATAGCCTTGAGTACGAAGGCCGCCTGCCATGAGGCCGGCTGAAGACGGGCTTGAGGTGGTCACCTTCGGGTGTCGTCTCAACGCCTATGAAAGCGATCAGGCCCTGGCCCGCGCCCGGGCCGACGGGCTGACCAATGCGGTGATCTTCAACACCTGTGCAGTGACCGCAGAAGCCGTGCGTCAGGCGAGGCAAGCGATCCGCAAGGCGCGCCGCGCCAGACCCGACGCGCGGCTGATTGTCACCGGCTGCGCAGCCCAGATTGATCCCGACCTGTTCGACGCCATGACCGAGGTCGATGCCGTCTTGGGCAATGGGCTCAAATCCCAACCGGGCGCCTATGGGCAAGACAGCCTTCGCCAGAGGGTGCGCATCAATGACGTGCAAAGCCTGACCGAGACGGCGCCCTATCTCGACGCCGCCGCGCCTGACCGGGCGCGGGCCTATGTCGAGGTGCAAAATGGCTGCGACCATCGGTGCACCTTCTGCATTATTCCCTATGGTCGTGGGGCCAGCCGCTCAGCCCCGGCAGGCGAGGTGGTGGCCGCCGTCGCGCGACTGGTGGAAAAGGGCGTCAAGGAGGTGGTGTTGACCGGCGTCGACCTGACCTCCTGGGGCGAGGATCTTCCCGGTCGCCCGAGCCTTGGCCAATTGGTCGGACGGATCTTGCGCCTGGCGCCGGACCTGCCGCGCCTTCGCCTATCGTCCATCGATGCTGCGGAAATTGATGAGGACCTTTTACGCCTATTCGCCGAATCCGAGCGCCTTGCGCCGCATTTGCACCTGTCGCTGCAATCTGGCGACGACATGATTCTAAAGCGCATGAAGCGGCGGCACAGTCGCAACGACGCCTTAAGCTTGATCGCGCGGGTGCGGGCTGTGCGGCCCGATGTGGCGTTTGGCGCTGATTTGATTGCGGGTTTTCCGACCGAGACCGAGGCAATGTTTGAGGCGAGCCGGACCCTGATCGCCGAGGCGGGTCTTTCCTTTGTCCACGTCTTCCCCTTCAGTCCGAGACCCGGCGCACCCGCCGCCCGCATGCCGCAGCTGAGCGCCCAGACCATCAAGCAGCGAGCCGAAGTTTTGCGACAGGCGGCGACCGAGGCGCTCGCGCGCCATCTTGGGGCGCGCCTTGGACGGGTTGAAACCGCCCTGGTTGAGCGGCCAGGCCTTGCCCGCGCCGCGGACTTTACCGAGATCAGTTTCGCGTCCGGTGGGGAGGCTGCGGGCGATATGATCCGCCTTCGGGCCGAAGGCCATGACGCAAAGCGGCTCTTGTCTGTGCGGACCGCAGCCTAAAGCCGGGTCAGGCCATGTCTTAAGCTGAAATTAAGCAACTTCTTAATCTAAAGCGCTCAAGTCTCGTCTCATTCCTGTTCGCCGCACTGGCGGCCTTCCGATGCCGGTTGAGTCATGTCTGTTGAGCGCCACCTCCATCATTTCCCGCTAGATCCCGCCTCGCGCCAGGTGCGTTTGGCCCTGGCCGAAAAGCGCCTGAAATTCAATGAAACCATTGAGCGCTATTGGGAGCGGCCTGAAACGCTCGCCGCCCTCAACCCGAGCGGTCTGCCACCGGTTTTGGTCGAGAAGCGCCCGGGCGAGACCTTGGTCATTTGCGAAAGCCGCGCCATTCTTGACTATTTAGAGGAGCGCTATGCCGACCCGCCGCTCCTCTCTAATGCGAGCCTGGTCGAGCGCAATGAGGCCCGCCGTCTGGTCCAATGGTTCGACCGAAAATTCGACGCCGAGGTTAATGTCTACCTGCTGCACGAAAAGATGGAAAAGCGCCTGCTGAACCTCGGCGCGCCGGACTTGGCGGCGCTGCGGGCCGGGCGGGCGGCCTTGCGCGCTCACCTTGCCTATATGGACAGCCTGTTGACAGATCGTACATGGCTGGCGGGCGCGTCTATCAGCCTTGCTGACATCGGCGCAGGTGCCGTCCTCTCGGTGCTCGACTATATTGGCGAGGTGCCTTGGGACGAGGCTGGGCCGACGCGGCTTTGGTATGCGAAGCTGAAGTCGCGGCCCTGTTTTCGCGGCCTATTGTCCGACCGCTATCTTGGCCTACCGCCAGCGGCCCATTATGACGACCTCGATTTCTAACCTCGATTTCTGAACTCGGGGCGATTTCTCCCCACAGGATGGGGCTGAGCGTCGTGTCGCCGGTGAACTGTCAGAAAACTGTCGCCAATCCCCCCATTGCCCCAGACTTTCATCGCAGGTAAGGGGCGAGGGGAATCTGTCGCGCCTAATCCTCGTCGAAACTCTGGGAGGGGCCCCATGCCATTGCATCACCCGTCCCTGACCACCGCCCGGCCGTGGCGCTATATCCCCTCGGTCTGGGATGCGCTGATTTTCGCCTTGGTAATTGGCGCCATCGCCTTGGTCCTCTTCGGCGGCCATGAGACCCTGCAACCCTTGGCGGAGTCTCAGAAAACCCAGATCTCACTCGATCCGTCTCACTTGCCCTATTATGCGCTCCGCACCACCTTGCGGATGTTGGGGGGGATTGTCCTCTCCTTCCTCTTCACCCTGATCTATGGGTCGCTGGCGCAAAAAAGCCGTCGCGCGGAAATGGTGCTGATCCCGGTGCTCGACATTTTGCAGTCGATCCCGGTCCTGAGCTTTGCGACCTTTACCCTGGTGTTCTTCTTGAACCTGTTTCCCGGGTCCTTGTTGGGCGCCGAACTGGCGGCAGTTTTCCAAATCTTTACCGCCCAAGCTTGGAACATGACCTTCAGCTTCTACCAATCGCTGAAGACGGTGCCAAAAGACCTGTCGGACGTGTCGGACAGCCTGCGCCTTGGCGGCTGGCGGCGGTTTTGGACCTTGGAGCTGCCGTTTGCCGCGCCCGGACTGATTTGGAATGCGATGATGTCCATGTCGGGCGCATGGTTCTTTGTCGTCCTGTCAGAAGTGATCGATGTCGGGGCGATTCACATCACCCTGCCGGGCATTGGCGCCTATGTCTCTGCGGCGATTGCCCACAAGGATCTCGGCGCAATTGGCTGGGCCATGCTGACCATGTTGGGCGTGATCTTGCTCTATGATCAGCTGTTGTTTCGCCCCCTCGTGGCGTGGTCGACCAAGTTTCGCGTCGAACTGGTGGCGACCGCTGGCGAAGAGCACGAATCCTGGCTGCTCGACTTTTTCCAGCGCGCGCGCCTCGCCCAACGCTTGTTTCGCCCGCTTGGCGCGGTGTTTCGGTGGTTTGTCGAGCTTCGGATCGGCGCGCCGGTGCGGCCCTCGCGTCAGGTGATCGAGGCCTGGGATAGCCCCATTACCGATATGGCGTGGTTTGGCCTGATTGCTGTGGTGTCGCTGTGGGTCGGCTGGCAGGCCTTCGCCTATGTCACGGCGACGCTGGGGCTGAACGATCTGGTCACCATTGTTGGCCTGGGCGGATTGACGCTTTTGCGCGTTCTGGTCTTGATCGTGCTGGCGAGCCTTTTTTGGGTGCCGATCGGCATCTGGATTGGCCTGCGCCCGAAATGGGCGTCGGCGGCACAACCTGTGGCACAGTTTCTCGCCGCCTTTCCCGCCGACCTCTTTTACCCCATCGTCGTGACCTTGATTGTCTATTACCACGTCAATCCTGATATCTTCCTGTCGCCGCTGATGATCCTGGGCACCCAGTGGTATATCCTGTTCAATGTCATTGCGGGCGCCAGCGCCATGCCCAGCGACCTGTTGGAGGCGGCGTCTAGTTTTCGCGTGCGCGGGTTAAATTGGTGGCTCAAGGTCGCCCTGCCCGGCGTCTTTCCCTATTTTGTCACCGGTGCCATCACCGCGTCGGGCGGGGCGTGGAATGCCTCCTTGGCGGCCGAAGTGGCGCAGTGGGGTGAAACCACTTTGCACGCTCACGGATTGGGGGCCTATATCAAGGACGCCACCACCAGCGGCGACTTCCATCGCGGCCTCTTAGGCGTCGCGGTCATGAGCCTGTTCGTGGTGTTGTTTAACCGCTTGTTTTGGCGGCCCCTGTTTGAATTTTCCGCCCGTCGTTTGGCCCTCAACTAGTCACGGGAGACGCATCCATGGTCGCCAGTCAGCTTGCTCCCGCGCCATCGCGACAACAGCCGGGCGAAGTCATGCTCGATGTGCAAAATGTCTGTCAGGCCTATTCGAAGGGCTCGGCCTCCGACCTTCTGGTGCTCGATGGCGTCAATCTGCAACTGCGCGAGGGTGAGATCGTTGGGCTCTTGGGTCGGTCGGGCTCGGGCAAGTCCTCGCTCTTGCGGATCATTGCCGGCCTAACGCGACCGAAAAAGGGTCAGGTGACCTGGCAGGGCCAGCCGATTGACGGCCCGCCCAAGGGCATCGCCATGGTGTTCCAGAGCTTTGCCTTGTTTCCGTGGCTCACCGTCTTGGAGAATGTGGAAATTGGGCTGGAGCCTCTTGGCGTTCCGGCCTCTGAGCGCCGCTCTCGCTCCTTGCAAGCCATTGACCTGATCGGCCTGGACGGCTTTGAAAACGCCTATCCGAAGGAGCTCTCCGGCGGCATGCGCCAAAGGGTCGGATTTGCACGGGGACTGGTGGTCCATCCGAAGCTACTCTTAATGGACGAGCCATTTTCAGCCCTCGACGTCTTGACGGCCGAAACCCTGCGCACCGACCTGATTGATCTGTGGATGGAGGGCAAGCTGCCGCTGCGCTCAATCCTGCTCGTCACCCACAATATCGAGGAGGCGGTGTTGATGTGTGACCGGGTGGTGATCTTTTCTTCCAATCCCGGACGGATCGCGGCGGAAATTCCCATCGATCTGCCCCACCCCCGCAATCGCTCGGAACCGGCCTTTCGCCAATTGGTCGACGACATCTATGGCCGCATGACCCGCCCCACGGAGCGTCCTGCCGCCACGCCCCATGCGCCTGCGCCCGACGCGCAAGGCTCAGGCATTGGCATGACCTTGCCCAATGTCTCGACCAATCTTTTGGCCGGGCTGATGGAAGCCCTGATGCAGTCGCCTTTCGATGGCAAGGCCGACTTGCCGGAAATCGCTGATGAATTGACCATGGAAGTGGACGAGCTGTTCCCGCTCGCCGAAACCTTGCAACTCTTAGCCTTTGCCGTGGTTGAGCATGGCGATATCCGCTTGACCGACGACGGACGCCGCTTTGTCGATGAGGATGTCGACGCGCGCAAAAAGCGATTCCGCGAGCATCTCATGGCCCATGTGCCAATTGCGGCGGCCATTCGTCGGGTGCTTGACGAGCGCTCCAGCCATCGCGCGCCCTATCGCCGCTTTTCCGAAGAGCTTGAAGACTTCATGTCGGAAGAGTTCGCCGAGGAAACCCTGGCCGCCGTGATTGACTGGGGCCGCTATGCCGAACTGTTCGCCTATGACGAGCAGTCGCAAAGCTTCAGCCTCGAAGACCCGGCCTAAGCCGCCGGAAGATCGACATCGCCCGGCCAGACTTCGGCCCCGTCATCCACCGCGCGGCCAAGCTCAAGCAGCACGCCGCACATTTCGTCGGGCGCCTTGTCGGCGAGGTTCTCCTCCCAAACTGATCGCCAGCCGGTGCAAATATGTTCCAAGGTCGAAAGTCGGTCGCCAAATTGGCGGTAGCGCTTTGGCGCGCTGCGCAAAAAAGCGTAAACCGGGTCCACTGAGGTGGTGGCCGCCAATTCGACGGAAATCCGGTCATAGTCGAGCACGGCTTGACGGCACTCACGCCAAGACCGACGCAAGGGGTGGATCAGCGCGTCGCGGGCTTGATCCACCAGACCGCCAATCATTGAGCCATTGGGGCGATGGAAGGAAAGGCTGCGCATCTGGCTGGCGGCTTCGCGCACGGTGGGCGCAATTTCCAACAGGCGGCGGCGGTAATAGATCAAACACTTCCACGCCACAATCGCTTCGGTCACCCGTGTACCGTCGATGCGATGACTGGAAGGTGCGCGATTGGTTCCACCGCCTGGGGCGGGCGCCAAGCCAAGGTCGGACTCAAGCCCCAGGCGGAAGATGGGTGACAAGCCCTCGGCGACCTTCAGACTGGCTTCCTGACGTTCGGTGGCTTTGATCCGAACAAACAGATTGGCAATTTTGATCCCGGCATGACGGGTGGCTTGATCGATCAGATAGGGATGGAAACTGGGCAGACCATCGAGCAAGGACAGCATGCGCATATCGCGATCGAGGTCATAGCGCGAATAGTCCAAGACGCTTGAAAGGACCCGCGGCAGCCTAGCCTGGGACATCAATATGGCGCGACCGCCAAGGCTGAGATCATTGGGGTCAAGCGGCAAAATCAGCTTCGAGACCGTCACCCGGCGGGATGGACGAAAGCCCTCATCGCCATGGCGCAGATTGTGTTTGATGATGATGGCGCGATTGAGCAGCGGATGCTCAAACACCGGAAACAGGTCGTAATGCGGGTCCTCCGGTTGGTCGAGCCAGATCTGGTGCAGGTTGAAGATGCGGCACTGCGGTAACCGCCGGGTCAAACCGGCGAGGTTTTCGCCGCCTTGCGGATGACGGATCAATTCGTGGGTGAAGACACGCAAGTTCGGTGCGTCCCTATGGCAACCCGCACGCGCTGGGCTTCAATCAAACTAACCCGCAAGGCTTAACTAGGGTTGAAAACAAAATGGCAAATACATCCCAGGGTCGTAATTACAGGTGCGACAAAACCGCACAGAAAATCGTCTTGTCGGGGTGCTCAGGCGGCGGGAAATCGACGCTCCTGGATGCGCTTAACCGTTGCGGCTTCGCCACCATCGAGGAACCTGGACGCCGCATCGTGCGCCAGGAATTGGCGATGGGCGGCGCGGCCTTACCTTGGTCAAACCCCATTCTGTTCGCGCGCCGGGCTGTAGACTTGGCGCGTGAGGACCTCATCTCGGTTCAAGCCAGGGACGGGCCTATCTTCTTTGATCGATGTTTGGTCGATGCAGCTGTAGCGCTGGATGGCGCGGCGGGAGGCTCAGAGGGACGCCGCCTGTGCGAGCTTTATCGGTACGATGGACCTATTTTCATGACGCCGCCTTGGCGTGCACTCTTTCAAAATGATCAGGAGCGTCGCCACAGCTTCGATGCGGCTTGCGCGGAATACGAACGCTTAGGCTTGGCCTATTCAGACCTAGGCTATGAAATCATAATTCTTCCTCAGAGCGACCTTGCCTCACGTTTGGCGTTTATTTTGCACGCTCTTGACGCGGCATAGCCCCCACATGGGCCCGGCCTTGGGCGGTGGCGAGTGCCTCTTGGCGGTGGCGTTCGCGATAGGCGGCCCGCTGCGCCTCTGTCCGCTCAGCATGGCAGGCGGGACAACTGACCCCTGGCTCATAGAGCGTCGAATGGGTCGCCGCTTCACTCAGCGGACGGCGACAGGCAAAGCACAGCCCGTGAGAGCCTTGGGTGAGCCCATGGCCAATGGCCACACGTTGATCGAAGACGAAGCACTCGCCCTGCCACAGACTTTCGGCGGCGGCGGTGGTTTCAAGATATTTTAAAATGCCGCCTTGCAGATGATAGACCTCATCGACGCCCTCGCGCCTCAAAAACGCCGTGGCCTTTTCACAGCGGATGCCACCGGTGCAGAACATGGCGATCTTCCGGGGTTTGCCAGGGCCGAGCAGTGTGTCGCGTTGGCGCCGAAACCAGTCCGGAAATTCGCGAAAGCTTTCGGTCTTCGGGTTGATAGCGCCCTTAAAGGTCCCGAGCGCCACCTCATAATCATTGCGGGTATCAATGACGAGGGTTTCGGGATCGGAGATCAGCGCGTTCCACGCTTCCGGCGCCACATAGATGCCGGCGTGGGTGCGCGGATCAATGGCAGGCTCGCCCATAGTGACGATTTCCCGCTTCAGCCTGACCTTCATCCGATGAAACGGCATAGCGGCGGCGCTGGAAAACTTCACCTCCAGCCCTGCGCAATCAGGCAGGGCGCGAATATGGTCCAAGACCTGATCTATGGCCGCAGCGGTTCCGGCAATCGTGCCATTGATCCCTTCTGACGCCAGCAAAATCGTCCCCCTGACGCCAAGCGCGCGACAAAGCTGCTCCAGCGGCCCACGCAGGTCAGCGCACGCCTCAAACCGCGCAAAGCGATAAAGGGCTGCGACACATAAGGGGGTGGCGGCGTCGGGGCGCAGGGCGGTCATGGCCGTGAGATAACCGAATTGTGCTGCGGGATCAGCGGAAATTTTGAGGGCACACGGGTTCAATTTCCTGACGAGGTCGATGGGCGGCTGTCGGACAGCGACCGGCTCAAGCCATCTGTACGGCAGGCCTCCTCAAGCGGCGCGTCACGATGGGCGCGGATGGAGCGGTCGCAGCAGGGGCGAGAGGGTCAGGCCCTGCACCACGACGGAGAATATCGCCACCAAATAGGTCGCGGCGATGATTTCGTTTCGGGCTGCAAAGGCCGGTGTGGACAACGCCATTGCGATACACAATCCGCCTCGCAACCCTCCCCAGGTGAAGAGGGGCAGGGTGGCGCTCATCGGCAGACGCCGCCGGAAGGCGAACAGCGACGGCATGAGGCTGAGCCCGCGGGCCAGTAACACCATGGGAATACAAGCCATGCCCACCGCCAAAATTGTTGGCGTGGCGAGCAGGCCAATCCCCTGAATGCCCAGGAGGAGAAAAAGCGTTGCATTGAGCAAAAGCTCGATCAGGTCCCAGAACTTTAACAGCCTGTCTTGTGACTGGGCGCTCATGGCGTGGCTGACGCCAAGATTGCCGACCATGATCCCTGCGACAGCCATGGCTACCGGCCCGCTAATGCCGATGGCATTGGCGCTGACATAGCCCCCCATCACCAGGGCAAGACAGATGAGCGCTTCGGTTTCATAGTCATCGATCAGCCGCATCATCAAAAGGCCGACCCCGCCCAAGGCCAAACCAAATAGCAATCCCCCGCCGCCGACGCTTAGACATTCAATGGCGGCTGGACCCAGCATCAGCGGAGCGCCTGATTGCGCCAACCCGAGCAGCACAGTGAACAGCACGATCCCGACGCCGTCATTAAAAAGGCTTTCTGCCGCCAATGTTGTGCGCAGCAGGGGCGGCGCCTGTGATCTTTGCATCAGGGCGATAACCGCAACCGGATCGGTCGGACTGATCAAGGCGCCAAAGACGAGGCACCAGCCAAATGGGATGGTCGGGCCGATCAGCTTTGTGATCAGATGAAGACCTAAAGCGACCAGGAGGGTCGAGATCAAGGCCCCAAGGGTGGCCAAGGAAAGGACCAGCCCGAGGACGCGCTTCAGGTCTGGAAGCTTGATATGCAGCGCTCCGGCAAACAGCAGGAAGGACAGCATCACGTTCAGAACCGACGCCTTAAAGTCGATCTGGGTGAGCACACTATAGATCTGATGACCGGCCTGATTTTCGGGAAACAGGCCGTGGGCCATGGCAACAGCCAAGGCAATCAAGCCGCCTGAGATGGTCAGCGCCACGGAAGGCGGCAGGCGCAGACTAAGTTGGTTCAGAAAGCCAAAGGCCGCCGCCACGACAACGACCAAGGATGCACTTTCAAAAATTCCCATCTCCAGGGAGGCTCCTCGTGGATTGAATTTGACATTCCACTCCCATTTGACACTTGGCGGAGTTTCGACTGTCAAATTCGAAAAATCCACGAGACCCAATAGGTTTGCAAGTGGTCCTTGGGATTCCGACATTTGCTCGGCGGCAGGTATATCAGGGATGCAAATGTCGAAATCGGACCATTAGAGGCTTTGTCGGATCGATTTGAACGGGTTTTCGGATCCGCTCAATAGACCGCGCCTAGTCTTCGATCTCTTCGGCCATCAGGCGATAGCCAATTCCAGGCTCGGTGACGATAAGCCTGGGGGCTGAACTCGGTTCTGACAGTCTTTGCCTCAGATGGCCAATGAGCACCCGAACCGCTTGCGGATCTGCACCGTCTTGGCTGCTCCACACAGCCATGGAAATTTGTCTATGGGTCACAACCTGTCCGACGTGCCGCGCCAAAACCCGTAGCAGACTATACTCCCGTGGCGTCAGTCTGACTTCGGCCCCGTGTAAAAACACCCGACGTTCGGCAAAATTGATCCGCAGTTCAGACGATACAAATTGCGATCTTGCCGCCTCTCGACGAAGGCGGCCGCGAAGGGCCGCCCGCAACCTCGCGAGCAATTCGCGCACCGCGAAGGGCTTATTGACGAAATCGTCCGCCCCGAGGTCAAGGGCCGTAACCTTCTCATCCTCGCTATCGCGCGCCGATAGGACGACGATTGGCACCAGCGACCATTCACGGACCCGGCCGATAATTGTTTTTCCATCAATATCGGGCAGGTCGAGGTCAAGAATGACCGCGTCACAGACTTCGCTGGCAAGATGGGCGAGGGCGTCCAGACCGGTCGCTTTCACCGTCACATCATATCCCGCGGCGTGAAGGGTTGGGCGGAGTGAGCGGATGAGGCTCGGCTCATCATCCACCAGCAAGATTTGACCTTTTTCCACCATTGTCTTTAAGCCTCGAGTTGAGGAGCCCCACGGAAGGTGAAGGCGATGCGTAAACCAGACGCGCCGTCGCGCCGGTTTTGTGCCTTGACCCTTCCCCCCATGGCTTCGGTCAAGCCGCGGACGATGGAGAGACCTAGTCCAAATCCGTCATTGCCCGCGACACGAAAGAATTTTTCGAAAATCAGCTCATAGTTATGCGGGCCGACACCCGGGCCGTTGTCTTCAACCTCGACAAGGGTCTCACCGCCTTGGTCGAGGCAACGAAAGGTCAATGCCGGGTGAGGGCCAGCATGCTTCAGCGCATTCTCCACCACATTTCTTACCACCTGTTCGACTAAAACTGGATCGCCGAGCATGAAAACCGGCTGAGGGGCGAACTCTCGCCAGACCACAGCACCATGGCTTTCTGCCAATGTGGCAGCGCGGTGCAGAATTTCTTGCGCGTCAAATGATTCTGTAGCTATCGAGAGCGCACCGGCCTCCAACCGTGTCATGCTGAGCGTATTGGTGACAAAATTATTTAGAGAAACTGATTTTTCTATGATTGTATTTAGAATATCAAGCGTTGTTTCTTTGGTAAAATTATCAATATATTCGATAATGCTGGATGCAGATGAGATTATAACGGCCAGTGGCGTCCTGATGTCATGGGATATTGCCGCCAATAAGGTCGACCTCAATTTTTCGGTTTGAGCGACAACTTCCAATTCAGCCTGGACACGGGTTTGGTGGGCGCGTTCAAGCGTCAAATGGCCAACCTCAACCATCACCGCCGCCAATTTTTGGTTTTCGGCCGAGAGGTGATCGGGCGTCTTGGCTTCCCAAGCCACAACGCGGCTTGAGGCTTGGTCAAAGCCTGTTCTGGTGATTTGCCATTTGGCGCCCTTCACGCTCTCGCGCACAGTTGATCCCAGCTCGGCGTCTCGCGCGAGATCGACCAAGGCTTTCGGCGGTGAAAGGTCGCTTGCTGAGGGCCAACTCTTTCCGCCCTCGATAATCCACACCGGTCCCCCCACCATGGCTTGCACGTCGGATATCAACTTGTCGCGAATGGCATTTTCGTCATCGAGTACGGAGAGCGCCCGTGTGGCTTCGAACAGAAGTTTTGAATTTCGCGCTTGAATCAAATTCCGCTCTGATGTGTCCCGAATCCGCCCCGCCAATCGACCTATCAATGCCGCGACAATAGAAAACTCAAACAAGGACGCAACGCTGTCAGCTGATGACAGAGAAAAGACGAAAATTGGATCAAGAAAATAGACATTATACAGTATAAATGTGATTACAGCGCAGATATATGCGGCCAATTCACCACAATAAACCGCCGCCACTAGGATTGGAACGATGAATGTGACCGAATATTTCTCAACATGAAAATAGTAACGAATGAATTCAGCGCCAAATGCTGTAAGAATTGGAACCAATACGAAAACAGATATATTTACCAAAATGGCGTGTTGTTTTTGATTTTCCGCCTTCGCGGTCTGCAAATACCCCACAATCATAAGATCGTCACCATTGACTGTGTCCTAGGTTGAATTGACGGGGATGCGCAGATGAGCGTGCCGTTCGGTCTCGATCCCAAAAAAGGCGTCGAATAAGCAGACAATAATCTACTTAAATAGCGACAAAAGCGCCGTCTTTGAAGAATTGGCGATTGAAAGCGCTTGGATGCCAAGCTGTTGCTTGGTCTGTAATGCCGTCAACTGGGCGCTCACCTTAGCCACGTCGGCGTCGACCAGGTTTCCGACGCCCGCCGAGAGGGTATCTTGCAGAGTCGAGATGAAGTTCAGGTGTGTGGTGAGGGCGTTTGAGGCCGTGCCAAAGCTGGCGGTTGCGGCGTTCACATTCGTGATCGACGTGTTGACCAAAGACAAGAGCGTGTTGGCGGTTGTGGCGGAGGTAAACGAGGCGTTGGCTGTGAATTTCACATTGGCCCCGCCCACCTGCAAACTGGCCGCCGCAACGGTAAATTTTGAGCCCGTCGTATTGGCGAGCGCTTGCAGGGTCGTGCCGCCTGTCTTGATCAGGTTGACATTATTGAACGTCGCATTGGCGACAATCTTCCCGACCTGAGCAATCAAGGCCTGGGTCGTCTGATTGAGCGAGTTACGACTGGTCGTGTCGAGCGAGGTGTCGGTGCCCGCTAAGACATTGGTTTTAATCTGATTTAACAGGTCAGAAATAGTCTGACCCGCCGAGACGGCGACAGAGATTGTCGATTGCGCCCGCTGTAATGAGCTCTTCACCGAGTCGAGGGCATAGACTGTCGCCCGACTGTTTTGGGCAATGTTCCACACAGCGCCATTATCTGTTGCACCGGCGACCGCCAATCCTGTCGAGATTTGGTTCTGTGCCTTTGCCAACCCCGTCGCGGTGGTGTTGAGGTTCTGCAGCGCCACAAGCGCGCCCGTATTGGTATTAATACTGTTGTTAGCCATGGCATTCTGCCCCTGTCTAGCAAGCGCCGATTTCTAGCGCCTAACTCACAAACTTGGGTGGTTTTGTGCTTTCAAGGTAAACGTGGCGTAAAAAATCAAATAAAATTTCCATAACAAACAGAATATATTGTTGTTATATTGGAGTTGAAGTGAATATATTCGATAAAAACGAAGTAATTTCACAGAATAATCAGATTAGTGAAGAGCGATTTCGCATATATCGAAAATTACTGTATCACAAGGTCGCTATGCGGTCTTTCTCACGGGAGACATTATTATATACTGCGCAAGAAAACACCTAAGGCGCATACCCGGCAATCCTGTTGGGCAATCAAGAGCACCCTAACAGCCGGGCGCATCAGAGTGATCCGACAAAATTCGGATGTCTTACCGCTGGGCGTACGCGATGGCCAAGTGTGGCGATGTCATGCCCTACTATTTCCGCAGGCCAACCCAGCGCCACTTGAGCCTCGCCCCGTAGGGACGCCTTAGCTTAGCGTTTTGCGATGAAAACTTGGAGCGGGCAGAGGGATTCGAACCCTCGACCCCAACCTTGGCAAGGTTGTGCTCTACCCCTGAGCTACGCCCGCTCGCGCACGAAGGAGGAGACCTCCCCGGGAAGAGGGCGTCTTTAAGCAGAGTGGGCCGGGGTTTGCAAGAGGGTTTGTCTTTGGCTCACAGGCCAAATTTGAGCGGTTTCAGCCGACGCTTGTTGATGTGGTCCTCTGGCGGGGCGCCAGTTTCCTCGGGCAGTTCGCCTTTGAAGTAGAAGCGCTGCCAGGCCTCGCGCAGGGCTTCGGGATCGCGGGCCCCGAGTTTGCGGTTAAACGCCTCGCGCTCGCGGGTCCAGGCTTCGTATTGGCGGCGCAAAGGCTCGTCGGCGTTCATCGACCGGCGGACGGGCTGCACCTCTTCCATGACGCGGTGGGGAGTGAGGGTGAGAAAGCAAAAGGGCTCGCCCTTTTCAAACCGGATGCGGCCAATGCGGGTAAACTTCCAATTCATGGTGAAGGGAAAGGGCAGCCAATCGGTCTCGACCAGACCCGAGAGTGGATAAAGGCCGTCCTTGGGCAGGTTCGGCGGGCCTTGGGCGATCATGTCCCAGCCAGGACGGGTGCGAAACAAATAGCCAGTATGAAAGGTCAAAACCCCTCCGCCAAAATGGGATTTGACCAACTCTTCAAAGCCCGGGGTCAGCCGATCGGGTTTGAAGCGAATGGCGTCGGTGCCCTCGCCGCCATCCCAATCGGCGGAAAACCCCACCGGAGACAGTAATTCCCATCCGGTGGTATTGGCCATGGTCAAGGGCAGGCAGCGATAGGGATGGCGGGCGGTGAACCGATCCATCCAGTCGCGATCTGGCCTTCCCGGCACGATTTCCGGCGGACGGTCAGCGACCGGGTAACATTCAAGATCCATGACAAAGCTCAAGCCTGGGACACCAAGGCCCCAGTCTAAGCCTTTGGCCCGGCCGCCGAAAGTGCGGAAATCCCAAGGCGCTCGCGCGCGCGCCGAACACCTCTTGACGAAGAGGGGCCTGGCATGGCCCAAGAGGTCCCCATGACTGACGCCGCTTCAGACCCTGTCGCCGAACCGCTTTATGATCGCGACCGCATCCTTGGCCTCTTGGCTGAGCTTGGACTTTCGGCCACGACCTATGACCATCCTGCGGTCTTTCGGGTAGAGGATGGGCCGGACCTAAAGGCTCAGATCCCCGGCGGTCACACCAAGAACCTGTTCTTAAAGGACGCCAAGGATCAGCTCTGGCTGATCAGCGCCTGGACCGAAACCGAGATCGACTTGAAGAAGCTGCCGACCGTGATCGGCTCAGCGCGGCTGTCCTTTGGTTCGGAAACGCGGCTCTATGCGGCGCTCGGCGTAAGGCCGGGGTCGGTGACGGCGCTGGCGCTTGCCAATGATCCAGACCACAAGGTCAAATTTGTCCTCGACGCAGCCCTGGCGGCAAACACGGCGGTGAATTTCCACCCCCTGACCAATACCGCCACCACCCATTTGCCCCAGGCGGATTTTCGCGCCTTTCTTGCGGCCATGGGGCGGACGCCCATTGTCGTCGACTTCACCAGCCTCTGCCGGGTCGAGGCCTGAGAGGTGGGCTCAGAGAGGGGCTGAGAGAGAGGCTGGCCGGTCGCGCTAAAATGCCTTTGCGCCGCGATTGCGCCACGGCCTGCTTAGCCCCATCTTGGGGGCGTTCGGAAAATGCGCCGCAATAGGCGGCGGCTCAGCTCCCATGCGGGGCGGAGATAGGGGAAGTGAGAGCCATGTTCGGAGACTTGATAGGCAAGGGGCGCTCCGGCCCTCAAAGCGCGGCCAAGGCCGACGCAAAGGCGGGTGCAGAGGCTTTTGCGCGCGAAGGCACCGATGCAAGCTTTATGGTCGATGTGGTGGAGGCATCGCGCCATCACCCGGTGATTGTTGATTTCTGGGCCCCGTGGTGTGGCCCCTGTCGCCAACTCACGCCCGCCATTGAGCGCGCGGTGGCTGCCGCGAAGGGGGCTGTGCGCCTCGTCAAGATCAATGTGGACGAGAACCCGGCCTATGCCGGTCAGTTGCGGGTCCAGTCCATCCCCGCCGTTTTCGCCTTCCGTAACGGTCAGCCAGTCGACGGCTTTATGGGTGCCTTGCCCGAAAGCCAGATCAGCGCCTTTATCGCCCGCCTGATTGCCGAGCACGGCGGCGGCCCGGCCGAGCAGGTGGCGGAAGACCTTGAGGCCCTTTTGGCTGAGGCGAGCGAGGCCCAAGCCTTAGGCGATCACGGCGGCGCCGCCCAGGCCTATGCCCATATTCTCTCCGTCGAACCGACCCATGCCAAGGCCATAGCGGGCCTGGCGCGGCTATACCTTGCAATGGGCGATACGGCGCGTGCGGGTGAAATTCTGGCCATGGCCGCGCCAGACCACAAGGACGCCGACCTTTCTGCTGCCCGCACTGCGCTTGGCCTCGCCGCCAAGGCCACCGCCGAGACCGCTGATCTGGAAGCGCGGCTAAACGCCAATCCGGATGACCACCAAGCCCGGCATGATCTCGCCCAGGTCTTGGCCGGACGCGGCCGCTATGACGCCGCCATCGATCACCTGTTGACCATTGTCGCCAAGGACCGCAGCTGGAATGAGGATGGGGCGCGAAAGTCCTTGTTGACCGTGTTCGAAGCGGCTGGCCCCACCTCTGAAGCTGTGAAGGCGGGCCGCAAGCGGCTGTCTTCGCTCCTGTTCAGCTAAAGCCAATGGTCGGCGGCGGCTTTAATCGAACGGTCGACCTGCCCCAGGTGATCCCGGTCTTTCCTTTGGACGGGGCGCTGCTGCTACCACGCGCCCAGTTGCCGTTGAACATCTTTGAGCCGCGTTATCTCAATATGATTGACGATGCCATGGCCTCAGAGCGCTTCATTGGCATGATCCAAACCCGCGAGGGTGGGACACGGCAAAACCCACGGCTGGCGCGGGTGGGCTGCGCCGGGCGGATCACCAGTTTTTCAGAAACCCAGGACGGACGTTATCTGATCACCCTGACCGGCGTTTGCCGGTTTGCCGTGGCGGCTGAGCTCGGTCTGCAATCGCCTTACCGGCAGGTGAGAACTGACTATGCCGAGTTTGCTGTCGATCTCGCCGACATAGATCAGGCCGATATGGCCGGGCGAGACGAACTTTTGGCGGCGCTGAAGCCCTATCTCGAACATCATGGCATGGCGCTTGATTGGGGCGCCGCCGACAAGGCGCCGACGGCGTCCTTGGTGTCGAGCCTGTGCATGGCGCTGCCATTTGAGCCGACCGAGAAACAGGCACTGTTGGAAGCGCCCGATCTTGCCGCCCGCCACGCCGCCCTGGTCGCCTTGCTTCGCATTGGCGGGGTGGCCCCCTTAACCGATGACGGCGATGACACGCCGCCGCGCCTGCAATAGGGAAATCTCGACATGGCCCCTTCCGAAGCGTCAGACGCGCCCCCAGAATCCGCACCCCCAGAATCCGCGCCCCCCGTACCCGTCGATCCGCGCCTGTTGGAAATTCTGGTCTGTCCGGTGACCCATGCGCCGCTCGAATATGACCGTGCCGCCAATGAGTTGATCAGCCGTTCGGCCAAGCTCGCCTATCCGATCCGGGACGGCGCACCGATCATGTTGCCCGAAGAAGCCCGCGCCCTCGATTAGTGTCTGTCAGTGTCTTTCAGACTCAAACAGACACGAAATCGCTCTGTTTTCGTTTGTCTTTTCGGAAAAACCGGATCCCACTTTTTCCTGACAAACGCTAGAGCAGAATCCGAACGGTTTGAATCGAAATAGGATTCCCAGCCGTTGCGAAGCGTGATTCATCATGGAGGCTGGGCTTGGAGGCCAGCTGCCATGCCAAAGTCTCTTTCAATGGACCTTCGATCTCGTGTCGTAGCAGCGATTTCTGATGGCGCCTCATGTCGTGAGGCGGCCCGTCGGTTTGGCGTGAGTGCGGCAAGCGCGATCAGGTGGCGCTCTCTGGCTAAGACCAAGGGGGACGCCCGTCCCAAGCCTCAGGGCGGAGACCAGCGCTCAAGCCGAACCGAGGCGCACAGCGCTGCGATCCTGAAACTCTATCAGGAGAAGCCGGACATCACCCTGGCCGAAATTCGGGCGAGCCTTTCCGAGAACGGCGTCAAGGTCGGCCACGCTTCCCTCTGGAGGTTCTTCGTCCGGCACGACATCACGCTCAAAAAAAGTCGGCGCACGCCTGCGAGCAAGAACGAGCCGATATCCTGAGCCGACGGCGCGCCTGGTTTGAAGGGCAGCTCGATCTTGATCCGGAAAAGCTCGTGTTCATTGATGAAACAGGAGCGACAACCAAGATGGCCAGACTTCATGGCAGGGCGCCGCGTGGCCATCGACTCCGGATGGGCCTGCCTCATGGACATTGGAAAACCACAACCTTTATCGGCGGGCTGAGGCTGTCCGGGATGACCGCGCCTATGGTCCTCGACGGCCCCATGACCGGCGCTTGGTTCGCCGCCTACGTGCAGCAGGTGCTCGCTCCCACCTTGAAGCCCGGCGACGTCGTCATACTCGACAACCTCGCCGCCCATCGAAACGCGGACGCCAAGGCGGCGATTGAAGCCGTCGGCGCTACCCTGATGTTCCTTCCGCCCTATAGTCCCGACTTCAATCCCATCGAGAACGCCTTCGCAAAGCTGAAGGCCCAACTGAGAAAAGCCGCCGCTCGAACCGTCGAGGATCTCTGGGAAGCCATCGCCAAAGCCATCGACACATACTCACCTACTGAGTGTGCCAACTACTTCGCCGCTGCCGGTTATGATGCAATCTGATCGGACTACGCTCTAGCATCGCTCATAGGCCTGCAACCTCGCGCCTTGGCAGGGCCCCGCGACACACACGCCGTCTGACACGCGAAAGAGCGCGCCGTGGGTTTGGCAGACGAGATGGAGGCCATCTCGGGCCAGGGGTGAGACGCCGGGCCGGGCCAAGGGGCCACCCGAATGGGGGCAGATATTGAAATATCGCTGGACCTCTGCATCCGCCCCATTACGGATGACCAGCAACGGCCCCTCGACCTCAACCCGCAAAGCCACCGACCGTAACGCGCCAGGGGGTGATGGTGACTTCGGCGAATAGGCCCGCCTGAGCATAGGGGTCGGCGGCTGCAAAGGCTTCTGCGCCCGCTAGGTCGTCAGCCTCCACCACCAGCATCGAGCCAATGGGCTCGCCCGTGGCGTTCAAATAGGGTCCGCCTAACCGCACGCTGCCAGTTTCGGCAACATAGGCAAGATGGGCAGATCGCGCTGCCATCCGAACCGCAAGCGCGCCCGGTTTATCGCGGCAGGACAGAATGAACAGGGCCATGGCGGTTTTCCTGAAAGCCTCGGGTTAAAGGTTAGGTTTCACGTCGAAGCGGGCGGGATAGCAAGGCCCCGATGGCGCCATCGACATCGACCCTAAGCGCCAACAGGTCGGCGACAGCCTGGCAAATCGGCATGTCGACACCAAGTCGTGCCGCAAGTGCGGTGACGGCGGGCGCAGACGCAACGCCCTCGGCCACCGAAAGCTTACCCGACAGCGCCGCCTCAAGGGCAATGCCTTGGCCAAGCGCCAAGCCGACGCTCATATTGCGCGACTGGGATGAGGAACAGGTCAAGACGAGATCGCCCAGGCCGCTTAAGCCCGCCAAGGTCTCAGCCCTGCCCCCGAGCGCTCCAGCCAGCCGGGTCATTTCCGCCAGGCCCCGGGTGATCAGGGCGGCATGGGCGCTGCGTCCCAAGCCCTTGCCCTCCACCACGCCACAGGCGATAGCGAGCACGTTCTTTACCGCCCCGCCCACCTCAACACCGATGACATCGTCGCTCAGATAGGGCCGAAAACTCGGTGTGGCGATGGCAGCGGCGATTTCTGCCGCGAGATCAAGGTCTTGCATGGCCAGCGTCACCGCTGTCGGCAGGCCTCGGGCCACATCAATGGCAAAGCTCGGCCCGGACAAGACCGCTAAGGGCGCGGTCGGCATGATGTCCGTCGCCACCTCGCTCATCAGTTTCAGGCTCCCCTCCTCAACGCCCTTGGCGCACACCACCAGGGGCTTGGTCTGCGGCACATGCCTGACCAAGCCCTGCAGGCTGGTCCGCAGATGCTGCGCGGGCGTGACGGCCAAGATCAGGTCGCAGGCCCCCAGTTCGGCGATGTCGGTCGTGGCCGAGATGCCGTCGATCAGGAAAACGCCCGGAAGGAAGAGGCTATTTTCGCGCGCCGCTGTGATGGCGTCCCGCACCGTGGCCTCGCGCACACTCAAGGTGACCCGTGCGCCGGCCCGCGCACAGGTTTGGGCCAGAGCCGTTCCCCAGGCGCCGCCACCCAGCACGCCAATATGGGAAAACGTTCTCATGCCTTTGCACCCTTCCGACCCGGGGCGTGCAGGGGGCGATCTCGCGCCGCCTCTGCGTCAAGCGGCCATCTCGGGCGCGCCGCCGCGTCTAGCCCATCCACAAGACCGCGTTGCAAGCGTTCGGCCCCTGCCAAGGCGATCATGGCGGCATTGTCGGTGCAAAACTTCAGCGGGGGGGCGACAAAGCCAAACCCAGCCGCCTCGGCCGCCGCAGCCAATTTGCGCCTTACCTCGCCATTGGCGGCGACACCGCCGGCCACGGCAAAGAGACGCCCCGTGCTGTGGCTCTCGGCATAAAGCCGCATGGCGATGGCTGATTTGTCCGCCAATTGGTCAGCAATGGCGGCTTGGGCGGCGGCGGCCAGGTCGCGCCGATCCGCCTCGGTTTCGCACAGCTCTGCCCGCCGGGCAGCAGCGGTTTTCAGGCCAGAAAACGAGAAATCACAGCTCTTGCGGTCGGCCAACATTTTCGGCAAGCGCGCCCGCGCCGGATCACCCTCAAGGGCGAGCTTTTCCAAGGCGGGTCCACCGGGATAGGGCAGGCCCAAGGACTTGGCGATCTTGTCAAAGGCCTCGCCCGCCGCGTCGTCGAGCGTTGAACCGAGGCGGACGCAATGTCCGACGCCTTCGACCGCCAAAAGCTGACAATGTCCGCCAGAGGCGAGCAGGAGCAGATAGGGATAGGGTGCGGCTTCGGTCAGGCGCACGGAAACCGCATGACCCTCTAGGTGGTTGACAGCGATGAGCGGGATGTCACGCGCTAAGGCGATGGCCTTGGCTGCCGAAAGCCCAACCATTACCCCGCCGATCAGGCCAGGTCCTGCTGCTGCGGCGACACCGTCAAGATCGCCATAGCCAAGCCCTGCCTCGTGCAATGCCGCCTCGATCACCTGATCGATGACCTCGGCATGGGCGCGGGCGGCGATTTCGGGCACCACGCCGCCATAGGGGCGATGCTGGTCAAACTGCACGCCAATTTGACTGGAGAGGGTTTCAACCCCCTCCCCCAACCGCACCACCGCCGCTGCAGTTTCGTCGCAACTGGTCTCAATGCCAAGGACGACCAAGGGCTTGGTGGACGGCTCAGCGGGGGAGGGGTGCGGCATAGGACGGCTTTCGCAGGCGCCGGAGGGTGAGCTCAAAAGGAAAGTCGCATTGTGAAGCGACGTAGGCTCATGTAGCTAGGCGTTTGAATAGATGTCAGGTAGCCCAAAGCTCGGTCGCGATGCAACACACACCCGCCTCTTCTCTTCCGCCGCTGACGGCGACAAGCCCCATTCGCATTGGCGCGCGCGGGTCGCGATTGTCGATGGTCCAGGCCCGTCAAACCCAGGCCGACATCTTAAAACTGCTCGGGCTTAGCACCGAAGACGCCGACCGTTGCGTGCCGATCATTCCGATCACCACCACAGGCGATCAGGTCCAGGATCGTCGGCTGCTGGAAATTGGCGGAAAGGCGCTGTTCACCAAGGAAATCGACGAGGCCCTGCTCGACGGGCGCATCGACTGTGCGGTCCATTGCGTCAAGGACATGGCCGCCCTGTCCCCGCCTGAATTTGCCATCGCCGCCCATCCGGAACGGGAAGACCCGCGCGATGCAGTGATCAGCCCGTTTACCGGTCGATTGGAAGATTTGCCCTTTGGTGCGCGGCTCGGAACGGCCAGCCTGCGCCGGCAAGCCCAGTCCTTGGCCTTGCGGCCTGATCTTCAGGTGCAGTTGTTTCGCGGCAATGTCGACACGCGGCTGGCCAAGTTGGCGGCGGGCGAGGCCGATGCGATCATGCTCGCCTATGCCGGGCTAAAGCGCCTGGGCATGGCGGATCGCGCCACCGGTTTGGTGGACCCGGTCGAAGCGCCACCTGCACCGGGCCAAGGCGCGCTCGCCATTCAGTGCCGAGTTCAGGATCAAGATCATCCAGCGTTGAAAGGCTTGCATCACGCTCCAAGCGCTGTGACGGTTGCCGCCGAGCGGGGCGCGCTTGAGGCCTTGGAAGGCTCGTGCCGGACGGCCATCGGCGCCTATGCCCAGTTAGAGGGCGGTCGGCTGCATGTGATTGTCGAGGGATTGAAGGCGGATGGGTCGCAAAGGTGGCGGCGCGAAGCGTCCCTCTCTGTCGGCGCCGATCTCGAGGCTGCACGGCGCGAGGCCGACCGGCTCGGGCGGGAGCTTGGCGAAGCGGTGCGGCGCGACGGGGGCGACGCGCTGATGTTGGGGCTCTAGTCCCATGACCCGGACCTTGGTCTGGGTAACCCGTGCCGAACCGGCGATTCAGACGACGGCGGCCCGATTGACGGCCATGGGCTATGAGGTGTTGGCCGCGCCTGTGATCGCCACCCGAACTCTGAACTTTGCCGAACCTCCGCCAGCGGCGGCACTCGCCTTTACCAGCGCTACGGCCTTAGCGGCCTTCGAGGGTAGGTCCTATCACCATCTGCCCGTCTTCACCGTTGGCGACGCCACAGCGAAGGCGGCGCTGCGTCAAGGGTATCGCCAGGTTGAAAGCGCTGATGGCGATGTCCGCGACTTGGCGGCCCTCCTGCGAAAGCGCGCGCCGCCCGGCCGCATATTAAACCCCTGCGCCCGCGAAACGGCAGGTGATCTTGCTGGCGAACTGGGTGAGCGCCTGATCCAATGGGCGGTCTATGAGACCGTGCCGCAGGAGTGCCTAGCCGAGGACGCGCAAAATCGCCTCCTGCGGGAAGCTGCAACCGGGCGCCTTGTCGGCCTTACCTGTCAGTCGCCGAGTGCGGGCCGCGCCGTTTCAGCCCTGTTGGTTGGAGCAGATTTTCGTCAGCTGCGCGGCGCACTGGTCGTATTCGCCGCGTCACAAGCCTGTGCCGACACCTTTGATCCAGAAGAATTCTCCGAAATTCACATCTCGAGGTTCCCCCGCGAGGATGCATTGCTTAAGCTGATGCAAAATCGGCTTGAGCGGCAGCCATCCTCGCCGCCAGCAGAAACCTGAGAAGACGAGCGCCATACCCATGAACGAGCCTCTGCGCGCGACTGCACCAGACATGGACCCGGGGTCTCGCGGCGGGCGGCGAGGCGGGCCTGCATCACCGCTCTTTTGGCTCAGTCTTGGCTCCGGACTGACCTGTGTCTTGGCCGCCATCGCCTTTGTGCTGATCGCGCCGCATCTGACGCACGGACCGACACCCCCGGCAACACCGGCTACGAGTCCACCTCCGCCCGCCACCGCCGCGACCCCCGCCACTGCCCCCGCGCCCATCGCCCCAAGCTTGACCCTTGCCGCCCCGCCAGGAGGCGCTCTGGCCCAGGCGGCGGAATTTGCTTTGGCGGCCGCCAATATTTCCGAAGCGGCGGAGAGCGGCCGACCCTTTCCCCGCCAGATGACCGTGGTGGCGGCCCTCGCCCCGACCTCACGGGCGGTGCAATTGCTGGCGCCTGTGGCGGATCGCGGTGCCCCGACCTTGGCTGTGTTGACGGCAGAATTTCCAGAGACCGCTCGCCGGGCCGCCTATGCCTCGCGTGCGCCCGCCAAGACGTCAGGGTTTTGGGCCCGGCTTTCCTATGGACTGAATGTGCTGTTTACCGTGCGACGGACCGATCACCTGTCGGCTTCCGACCCCGATGCGATCTTGGCGCGGGCCGAGCATCAACTTTACGAAGGCGATCTGGAGGCCGCCATTCATACCCTGGATGCGCTTCCGGCCAAGGGCCGCGACGCCGCATCGGCCTGGCTCGATCGCGCCAAGCGTCGGCTTCAGGTGCAAACCGCGCTCGAGCTTTTACGTGAAGACGGCCTGCAAGCCTTAGAGAACGCGCGCCGCATCTCGGCGATGCGCCAAGGGGGTGGCCAATGACACGCTTCCTGATTGGCATCCTCCTCATTGTCTGTGTCGCAGGGGTGGCGCTGGCCTTGGCGGGCGACCCCGGCATGGCCAGTTTGAGCTGGCTTGGGTGGCGCATCGACACCAGCGCCGCCGCCGCCACTGTGGGAATTGCGCTGACCACCCTCATGGCGACGCTGATTTGGAAGGCGGTCATCTGGTTCATCGAGGCGCCGTCGCGGGCCGCCAAGTCGCGGGCCGAAGCTCGCCGTCGTGAGGGGGCGGAGTGCCTGTCCCGGGGGTTTGTGGCAGCCGCGGCGGGTGCAGGCGGCGATGCGCGTCGACTGGCCTTAAAGGCTGCCGACTATACGGACGACCAACCGATCCTGGTTCGGCTCTTGGCGGCGCAAGCCGCCGAGGCGGCGGGCGACGAGGCGGCAGCCCAACAGGCCTATATGGCCATGCTTGGTTTCCCCGATCTGCGGCTTGTTGGCCATCGCGGGCTGATGCTGGCGGCGCAACGCCGTGGCGATTCTGCCGAAGCCGCCCGACAAGCCGAAGCCGCCTATGGCATGGCCAAGACGTCCCGTTGGGCCTGGCGCGCATTGTTAGAAGCCCGCCTCGCGGCCGGGGAGTGGGATCAGGCCTTGGCGCTCGCCAAGGAAGCGCTGGATCGCAAGCTCGTCTCGCCTGCCGTGGCCGAGCGGGCCAGGGCGGCGCTCTTGGCGGCATCGGCGGCGTGGCGCGAAGAAAGCCAAGAGCCAAAGTCGGGCGCCCGCAAGGCCCGAGATGGCGAGGCTGCGACCGAGCTTGCGCTGCAATCGGCGAAGCTCAGGCCTGATTTCGCCCCTGGCGTAGTGCTGGCGGCGCGTGGCCTTGCCCAAGAGGGCAAGACGGCGCGGGCAGCGCAAATTCTCGAAGCCGCCTGGAAGCTAAAGCCCCACCCTGCTTTATGGCTTGCCTATCGTGACCTGATCCAGACCGAAACGCCCAAGGCGCGCGCCCGCCGCTTGAGCCTCTTGGTGGATCAAAATCCGAACCACCCCGAAAGCAGTTTGGTTCGGGTCGAGCAGGCCCTGTTGGAGGGCGATATTGACGCGGCCAATCGGGCGGCGGCCAATCTCGACCATCCCGAAGCCAGCGCCCGGGTTTGCGCCTTGATGGCCAGACTGGCCTTGGCGTCGCGCGATGCCGATGGCGCGCGGGCCTGGGCGGCGCGGGCCTTGGTGGCCAGCATTGAACCGGACTGGAGCGATATTGGCCCAGACGGGCGAGCCTTTGCCTATGGCGCGGCGGATTGGAGCCGTTTGGTCAGCGCCTATGCCGAGACGGGCGAATTGATCCATCCCCGGCTGGAACGGGGCGAGCGGGTGCTCAACGAATTGCCCGATCTGCCGGTGGCCTATAATCCCTCTGCGGCGTTTTTTGCCTCGGAGCGCGATGGTGACTTTGCCCCACCTCTTCCAGACGATCCGGGCTTTGACGACGATGACGCACTTTTGTCGGCGCCGCGCGGACCGCAACCCGCGCCTGTTCGGCGACGGCGACCGACGCGATAGGGGCGCTCGTCCCCTTGACCTGACCGGGCCCTCTTGGCATTTGGCGCGACCTCCTCTAAACACGCCCCGTTGGTCCCGCCCCCGGAACGCGGCGCCAATCGCCTAGGGCAAGCCCAGGGCCGCTTTAGCTCAGCCGGTAGAGCACCGCATTCGTAATGCGGGGGTCGCGTGTTCGAGTCACGCAAGCGGCACCATTTTTCTTCATTAAATACAAGAGTTTACGTGAAAGTCCAAGGCGGGTGACCTTGAGGGGTCGAGGTCTCCGATACCACACCGATACCAAATGAAAATTTTTCTTGAGGGTCTGGGTCCACGCCCCCGTGCCCACTGACGCGAAATGGTCGCAAAAGACAGTGGCCCGAATGGTGAGGTGACGTCCGCTAACGAAAAACCTACCGAAATATATCAGACAATTCGCCGACATACATCCGACGCGGCAGAAAACATTCTGCAATTATTGAAAGCATTTAATCTGTTTGCGCGCCAATAATCGTTATGTGAGTCAATTAAATCATTTCAGATAATTTTAAGACAAACCATGAATATTACAGGATATGGAGTTTCAACAGGACGAATGCAGATGTCGACCCTTCCGAACCGCCCACCGTTGATGACGGTCCAACAGGCGGCGCTCTATTTAAGCCTGTCCGCCTCAACGCTGAACAAACTTCGCGTCTTCGGCGGGGGTCCCGCCTATCTCAAAGTGACCCGACGCATTCGGTACGATCAAGCTGATCTTGATCTATGGCTCGGATCGAAGCGGAAACGGTCGACTTCGGAGAACTGACACAGAGTTTGGAGATGGCGCCGGTTGCAATTGATCTGTCTTGCAGAGAGATGAAGGTATTGAATCCACCCAGCTCGATACTTCAATAGATTAAGAGGTTTTTAGGATCGAATAAGCGGCCTGGGGCGGCACTCGGGTAGCAGCGGTGTGGGAAACACATCAGCTTGATTGGCGGAGGACCGGCGCTGAGCTGTTGGCGTCCGAATGTGGAACTGTGATTATCTTTGGCATTCTGTTTGGGTGTCTTTCCCGATTATTTTTTAACGGAATTGCCCGTGAAAATGCCTTTCCACTGATCTGGTTCTACGTGGTCAATCGCATGAATGGCATGGGGTGATAGGTTTTCACATCCCATTGTAACCAATTGGACGAATGCGCGGGCATCTGAAAAGTAGTTTCGGAAAGCTGTTTTTACGTCCTCAGCTGTGTCCGCCCTTACAAGTACAATATCCTTATCTGGATTTTCACGTTCTAACTCAAATAATGCCGCGATAGCATCTGTTGCATACCTAAATGACTTGATTTCCAAATTATCATCGTCATCGAAGATTAATATAACATTTCGCTTGGAGCTTATATCTTTTTCGACAGCATTAAGATTTCTAAGTGTTCTTAAAAGCCCAAGCTCTTGATCCAAGTCTGTAAATTCTTCGATTAAATCAGCGTCGGCTAAGTCTGGTAAATATGAATTAGAAGACTCTTGAGTTCGCGCAAGTATTTCACTTGCTAATAGCATTGCTCTTTCGTATCTTGAATCGCCTTGTTGAAATTTTGGCTGACTTTGTGTAATATTTCCAATTACCTCTACCGCTGTTGCCCACGCGTGCTGAACAAAAGTCCGATACTGAATTTCTACGTAGAGTCCTTTTGAAGACGACGAAGCCTGCCCGACGCGACCTGGCCTAGCATCATATTCGTATATGTCATGTATTCCACGATATCCCGTGGATTTTGGTGTTTTGATATAGTCGTATTTATCAACGTCATTGCGTCGTTTATGATCAAACCGCGCTGCATGAAGTTCCCGGCGAAAGTTGTGCAAGTCTTCTATTGTGTCAAAAATGACCCGACATCCAGCAATGTCATCCATTCTCGCCAATTGCATGTCAGGATATCGCGACAGCTTGTTGAAAATTGTCCTACGGCGCTTGTGCCTCACACCAACTTTCGCACCCGGAAAGTTTTTCGCTCGTCGTCGAAGCATGACATTAAAAGTATTTAGAACAGGTCTGTGCGCAGCGCGCCACGCATCTATGACAGCGATATCGTCATCGGAGTCCCTATTCTCTCGAACTGCGGCCCCGGCACGTGTCACCCTTCCTTTGGAACCGCCTGGATAAGTGCTTGGTATTCGAACCATTGAAGAACTCCATTCAAAAACGATTTATTCGACAATGATTCGCTGAGCAACGTTTTTTAGCGATTGAAATAACAAGCAGGGTGGGATTTTCTATTCGAATAAAAGGGGCACAGCAAGGCCAACGATTGCGAGTCCAATGAAAAATCGGCAAAGCCATTTTTAGACTTAAATCAGATCAAGGTCGATTTCGAATATCTGTGAGCGATGACTCCCATTTCTACTGATCGCATAATCAAGAACTACTCCCGCCCCCCTCCCCCAACAAGTCCGCAGGCCGCACCCCGAGCGCCGTTGCCAGTTCAAACAAGGTCACGACGGTTGGGTTTCGTCTGCCGCGCTCTAGGTCGCTGACATATTGCTGGGAGAGGCCGGAGAGTTCGGCGAACCGTTCTTGGGTGAGGTTCTGGGCCAGCCGAAGCCGTTTCACATTTTGGCCGACCAGAGCGCGCATATCCATGCGCTGAAGATGGACTTGATCTCGCGCCCGATTGTATCAACTATAATATGTATTTCGTGATTCTCGGATAGACGGGACGGAGCGCGCGCATGCTCAGTGGAATAGATGGCGAAGAGACGACGGTGGTCGAAGCAGACAGCGTGGCGGGAGAAGGCGCCGACGATGCGGTAGGTTTCGACGGCGTCCTGAACGTCATGGTGGACGCAGAGATGCACGCCATCTTGATCGAAGAGGCCCGGCTGATGGATGACCAAGCTTTGGAGGCGACCATCCTGCGAAGGCTGAGCTCGGGCTTGGACTTGGCCATTGCGCTCGGTCCGCAGCTTTTGAAGTGGCGGCCCATTCATCGCGATGCGCGGCCCTTTCCCGTCACCGTTCCGCCCTCAACCCTTGAATATCTTGAATTGGCGTCAGAAGAGTTTGGCTATGATCTCGACGTGTTGGCCGCAACCTTGATCTATGACCCCAGCTGCCGACCTTTGGACGTGGTGGGGGTGGAGGTGAAGCTCCGCGCCAGACGTGCGACCGCCGACCGGGCGCTGCGCAACGAACCGGGGAAGGGAAACATCTATCCGGTCGCGTTTGAGATGCCCGGCTATCAATTGGTATTCATTCGCATGCTGGCCGGGCGCGTTCTCAGCCGCGCCCAGGTGATTGAAGAAGCCTTGGTGGCGCTGGCCCGCCAAGCGCTCGCCACTCATGAGGTTGCAGGCTTTCGCCTGACGGGAGAGGCGTTCGATTTGGCCTCGCGCATGGTCGCCATGGCGACCAACCTTGCGACGATTCGAAACGTGAAGGCCGGGAGCCTCGGGGCGCGACGATGGTAGAGAGGACCCGTGGCCCGGCCTAAGCAATCGACGTTTCATCGCGACGGTGTTGAGGGCCATATGATGGCCTGCCACGCGGCCATGCCCGAAGACCTGCGAAGCGCGGTGGTTGAAAAGGTCCTGGCCCGGACCTGGAATCCTCCCATAGGCCTCGGCGCGGCGGTGGGCATTGCCATGCAGGTGGTGATCCGCCACCGATGCACACCCTATGACGCCCTCCTGAAGTCAGGCCTGCCACGCGATGAAGCGCGGCGCCTCGTGGCGACCGAGTTGGACAGGCTGGCGCGCCAATGGACGACACACAAAAGGCGGCGCAAACGGGCGGCGGTGGTTTAAAAAATCCCCGGCGCAAGGATGCTAAACGGCGCTGATCTGGATGATAATCGGCGTCGAGATCAACGATTGAGGGCTTAGGCGGAGGAGAACATGCAGCCAGTTGAACATCCGCACTTGACCGGATCAAAATTTAGAACCTTTGGACCGTTCGGGCCGCCCTATCAGATTGGCGAGGCCCTTCGCCAATTAGACAATGGCGACTGGCTGTTTGAGATCATTTTGATCGAGTCCGGCGAGCGCGCCGAATATCGCCTCTCCAGCATCGTCGATGACCCAGAGGCGGTTTGATCGGGGTGCGGGTCCATCGCGGCCCGAGCGGTCACCGACGTCGAGAGTTATTTTAGAGTGGGATCAGGTCGCGATGCGATTGGCCCCTGCCGTCCTGGCGGGCGCCACAGAGAATTGACCCTAAAATCGAATGCTCGCACACATTGTGCAAATTCCTGCTTGCTCGCCGACGCGGTGATCTATCAAGACTTGCTCAGCGAGGTGTCATGAACCATCAATCCCTGTCCGCCTTCATTTGGTCGGTCGCCGATCTTCTGCGGGGCGACTACAAACAGTCCGACTACGCCAAGGTCATCCTTCCGTTCACCGTGCTGCGCCGCCTGGACTGTGTGCTGGCGCCGACCAAGGCCGCAGTGCTTGCCGAGGCTGAGAAGCGCATCGCCCAGGGGATCGACCCCGACCCCTTCCTGCGCCGCACCTCGGGCGCGGGCTTTTACAACACCCACCAAATGGACCTGCGGCGTCTTTTGGGTGACGCCGAAAATGTCGCGGCGAACCTTTATGCCTACCTCCAGGCCTTTTCGCCCGCCGTGCGGGACATCTTCGAGAAGTTCGAGTTCCACGTCCAAGTGGAGAAGCTTTCCAAGGCGGGCCTCCTCTATATGGTCACGGAGAAGTTCGCCAATATCGACCTGCACCCGGAGGCGGTGGATAACCACCAGATGGGCTTGGTGTTCGAGGAGCTGATCCGCAAGTTCGCCGAACTGTCGAACGAGACCGCCGGGGAGCACTTCACCCCCCGCGAGGTCATCCGCCTGATGGTCTCGCTAATCTTCATCGAGGATGACGCGGCGTTAAGCGAGCCCGGCGTGGTCCGCACCATTTATGACCCAACGGCAGGAACGGGCGGTATGCTGTCGGTCGCCGAAGAGCGGCTTCTGCGGCACAATCCAGGCGCCAAGCTTTCCATGTATGGCCAGGAGCTGAACCCGGAATCCTACGCCATCTGCAAGGCAGATATGCTGATCAAGGGCCAGCCCGTGGACAATATCGTCTTTGGCAACACCTTGTCTGACGACGGCCATGTCAGCCAGAAATTCGACTATATGCTCTCCAACCCGCCCTTTGGCGTGGAATGGAAAAAGGTCGAAAAGGTCGTCCGCGAAGAGCACGAGAAGCGGGGCTTTGGCGGACGCTTTGGACCCGGTCTGCCACGAGTGTCAGACGGCTCAATGTTGTTCCTTTTGCACCTCTTATCCAAGATGCGCCCGGCGGTGGACGGCGGCAGCCGCTTTGGCATTGTCCTCAATGGATCGCCCCTGTTCACCGGCGGCGCGGAAAGCGGCGAGAGCAATATCCGCCGCCACCTGTTGGAGAGCGATCTGGTCGAGGCCATCATCGCCCTGCCAACCGACATGTTTTATAATACCGGCATCGCCACCTATGTCTGGATCGTCTCCAACAAGAAGCCCGCCGCCCGTCGGGGCAAGGTGCAGCTGATCGACGCCAGCAGCTTCTGGCAAAAGATGCGCAAGTCCCTGGGCTCGAAGCGCAAGGAAATGGGCGAGGATGACATCGCCGCCGTCACCCGCCTGTTCGGGGCCTTCACCGAGGCCGAGATCGCCAGCCTGTTCGACGCCGAGGGCAAGCAGGTCGGACGGGTTGTCGTCGAGGCAGGATCGCCCCCGCCCGCCGCGCCGGAAGGCGGCAAGGTCAAGCTCGCGCCCCTGTCGCGCATCTTCGCCAATACCGCCTTTGGCTACAGGCGGATCACGGTGGATCGTCCTCTGCTTGATGAGGCGGGCAAGCCCGTTTTAGGCGTGAAGGGCAAGAACAAGGGTAAGCTCCAGGCCGACAGTGCGCGCCGGGATACCGAGAACGTGCCGCTCAGCGAGGACGTCGGCACCTATTTCGCCCGCGAAGTCCTGCCCCATGCTCCCGACGCCTGGATCGACGAGGAGAAGACCGCCATCGGCTACGAAATCCCGTTCAACCGCCACTTCTATGTCTTCGAGCCGCCCCGCGACCTCGCCGAGATCGACGCCGACCTGCTCGCCGTCACTGACCAGATCAAGGCCATGATTGCGGAGATGGCCGTATGACCGCCGCCGCCATTATTGACCTATTAAACGTTCCAGCCCATATAAGCCCCAACAACACCCCCCAGGCGACCGGTCGCAAGGCCGAGCTCAATACCGGGGGGTTACTTTTTGCGGGGCCTTTCCGGAACACTGGGGAGGCCCATGCTTTATAATAAGCCCCCCACCACCTTGGACCAGCAAGCCGACCTTTTGGTCGCGCGGGGCATGGCCTGTCCCGACCCGGACGAGGTTCGCCGGTATCTGGGCGCAATCGGCTATTACCGCCTCAGCGCCTATTGGCTGCCGATGGAAACACCTGCAACGGGCGATCAGGTCAGGAGCAAGGCCTTCAAACCGGGCGTCAGCTTCAACGATGTCCTGGCCATCTATGTTTTTGACCGAAAACTAAGACTGCTGGTCATGGAGGCGATTGAGCGCATCGAAATTCATGTGCGCGCATCTTGGACCAATCGGATGACCCTCGCCCACGGCCCACATGCGCATCTTGATCCCCGTCTTTTCGTCAATGGTTGGGAACATGCGCAGATGACGGCGACCCTCGCCAAGGCGGTGCAAGAGAGTAGCGAGACCTTCATCAAACACTATCTGCGAAAATATAAAGCGCCCTACATGCCGCCGCTCTGGTCCGTCTGCGAAACCATGACCCTTGGCGCACTGTCCAAATGGGTGAAATCCACCAAAGACAACAGTGTGAAGCAGTCCGTCGCCCGCAGTCTGAACCTCCCCACTGTCGAAATTCTAGATGGGGTGCTTGAGGCGCTCGCCCTCGTCCGTAACATCTGCGCGCATCACAACCGCCTGTGGAACAGAAGGTTGTTGAAACGAATTCCGAACATCAAACGCCTGGGCGCCGACATTGTCTTCGAACCCACTGATCCAGCCAGCGACCAACGCCAGCCGCAAAACCTGATCTACAACGTGTTGGTAGTGATCCTTCATGTCTTACAGGCCCAGAACACGGACAGTTCTTATCCCGAGCGACTGCGAAACCTGATCGACAGCGTCGATGACGCACAGCGCGGGGCCATGGGCTTTCCGCAAGACTGGCGTCAGCGCCCGGTTTGGAGCCAGCCATGAGCTTGCCGAGGTATGAGAGTTACAAAGACAGCGGCGTCGAATGGCTGGGGGAGGTGCCGAGTCATTGGGAATTTAAACCATTGTTCGCGCTTGTTGAGGAGTTGAATGACAGCAACGCGGGCATGAAGGAAGACAATCTACTATCCTTAAGTTATGGGCGTATAAAGCAGAAAAATATAGATGACAATGATGGCCTGCTTCCAGCATCCTTCGAAACGTACCAGATTATTCAATGCGGAGACATTGTTTGGCGACTTACAGATCTCCAGAACGACCAACGTAGTCTGCGGACCGCGATAGCCAAAGAACGTGGAATTATAACTTCAGCTTACCTCGCAACGCGACCTCTAAACATCAACCCCGACTTCCTTGCTTACTTGCTTCGCGCCTATGACGTGAAGAAGGTGTTTTATTCGATGGGTGGGGGCCTTCGTCAGTCTATGAAGTTCGCTGACGTCAAGCGACTGCCAGCCATGGTGCCGTCTGCCAGTGAGCAACGCGCAATAGTCGCGTTCCTCGACCGGGAGACCGCCAAGATCGACGCGCTGATTGATGCGCAAGAGCGGCTGATTACCCTGCTGAACGAGAAGCGCCAGGCCGTCATCTCCCACGCCGTCACCAAAGGCCTCGACCCGTCCGCCCCGATGAAGGACAGCGGCGTTGAGTGGTTAGGAAAGGTTCCAGCGCATTGGGAAGTCAGACCCGCCCGACATATGCTTGTCGAGCGCGACGAGCGCTCGCTGACCGGGTTAGAAACGCTTCTCACTGTATCCCACCTGACTGGCGTAACACGTAGGTCAGAGAAGTCGGTCAACATGTTCGAAGCGGAGACGACGGAAGGTTACAAGCGATGTCACCCTGGTGATCTCGTCATCAACACACTTTGGGCGTGGATGGGCGCAATGGGCGTGGCGAGCGAGGTCGGCATCGTAAGTCCCGCCTATCACGTCTACGTGCCCCGACCGAAATACGCCCCTTCCTACATCGGCGCGCTCGTCAGGATACCGGCTTTTGCTCGCGAAACAGAACGCTTCTCAAAGGGAGTATGGTCTTCTCGCCTCCGCCTTTACCCTGCAGAACTCTTCCAGATTTTGCTTCCGTTGCCTCCGCTCGATGAGCAAGTTGCAATCGCCAAATCACTCGAGAGATACAATGTCGAGTATGACGCGCTCACAGGCGTCGCGGAACGGGCCATTACACTACTCAAAGAACGCCGTGCTGCCGTAATCGCCGCCGCCGTGACCGGCAAGATCGACGTGCGGACTGCTGTCCAAGCCGCTAGCGACAAGGAACTGGCATGAGCATCGACAGGATCATTGCCTCAATCCCGACGCTCAGCACTGACCAACGCAAGGGCATGCGGACCAACGCAGTTGAGCGGCTGGCATCTGGGGACCCGAAGTGGGCGAAGGACGCGCCCCTGCTGCTGGCCGCGCTCGACGCGCAGGAGGAATCCGAGGCAAGGAGCCGCAACGAGGCGCGCACTGCGCGTATGGCGGAACTCGAGAACAGCACGGTGGTCGAGCGCATTGTCACAGCCTTTGAACTTGAGGCGCCGACGTCCACCGAGACCAAGGTGATCCAAGCGCTCTTGGATCATCCGGGCGGCTCCTGCGCGGAACTGTCCACCAGCATTGGCTGGGACCCCGTCGCCTGGGACATGCAGTTCGGTTCGCTCTGTTCTAGGAGAGTCGAAGTCCTCTGGCCGCTGGAGCCCCTCGTTAGGGAAGAAGCGAACGGCTATATCCGGCTGCTGACCACCCAGCACAGGGACGAACACCAGACGATCCGATACGAGATGAGACCCGAGGCCGTCGCCGCCTTCAAGGTCCTCGGCATCGGGAAGGCGAGGTAGGAGCACCAATGTCCCTGCACAAGGAGGTCCGCTTCGAGGACGAGATTTGCGACCACTTGGCGGCGACCGGCTGGCTCTATGATGGCGCTGCCGGTGACCGGCATGACCGGGCGCGGGCGTTGTTTCCAGATGACCTGACGGCTTGGGTAAAGGAGAGCCAGCCGCAGGTCTGGGAAGGCTTGGCGCGGGCCAACGGGATCGCAGCGGCGACGGTGTTGGCCGACAGGGTGCGGAAGTCCATAGACGAGCGGGGCGTTTTAGACGTGCTGCGCAATGGCGTAGAGACCGTCGGCGTACGCGGACGGATCAGCTTGGCTCAATTCAAGCCCGCCATGGGCATGAACCCGGAGATCGTCCGGCGTTATCAGGCCAATCGTCTGCGCGTGGCGCGACAGGTGAAATATTCTACCGCCAACGAGAACTGCATCGACCTGGTCCTCTATCTCAATGGCATTCCGGTCGCGACGGTGGAGCTAAAGTCCGACTTCACCCAGAGCGTCGCGGACGCCATTGACCAGTATCGCTTCGACCGCCTGCCGCGTCCCAAGGGCGGACGCGACGAGCCGCTGCTGGCCTTTCCCGGCGGGGCGCTGGTCCACTTCGCGGTCAGTAATAGCGAGGTGGCGATGACCACCAAGCTGGAGGGACCGGCCACGACCTTCCTGCCGTTCAACAAGGGCGACCACGGAGCCAAGGGCAACCCCATCAATCCCAACGGTCACCGCACGGCATATCTTTGGGAGGAGGTCTGGGCGCGGGACAGCTGGCTGGAGATTGTCGGGCGCTACATGGTGACCAAGCGTGACGCCAAGAAGCGCATCACTCGCGTCATCTTCCCGCGCTATCACCAGCTCGACGCCACACGGAAGTTCGCGGCGCAGGTGCTGGAGGAGGGGCCGGGCGGCAAGTTTCTGATCCAGCACTCGGCGGGCTCGGGCAAGACCAACTCCATCGCCTGGGCGGCGCACATGCTGTCCGAACTGCACGACGACAAGGACCAAAAGCTGTTCTCCAGCGTCATCGTCGTGTCCGACCGCAATGTGATCGACACCCAACTCCAGCAAGCCCTTTTCGACTTCGAACGCACCGCAGGCGTGGTCGCGACAGTGAAGAGCGAGAGCGGCTCGAAAAGCGGCCAGCTCGCCGAGGCCTTGGCGGCGGGTAAGAAGGTTATTGTCTGCACCATCCAGACCTTCCCGTTTGCCCTAGACGCCGTTCGGGACCTGTCAGCTGCGGAAGGCAAGGCCTTTGCCGTCCTTGCCGACGAGGCGCACTCAAGCCAAACCGGCGAAGCGGCGTCGAAGCTAAAACAGATATTGTCGGCGGAAGACGTCGCCGCGTTGGAAGACGGCGGCGAGATCGACACTGAAGCCGTGCTGGCCGCCAACATGGCCGCCCGCGCCGCCAGCGATAAATCGATCACCTATGTCGCCTTCACCGCAACACCCAAGGCCAAGACCTTGCAATTGTTCGGCAGACCCCCTCATCCAGATCGCCCGGTTGGCGACGGCAACCTGCCCGCGCCCTTCCATGTCTATGCGATGCGCCAAGCCATCGAAGAGGGCTTCATCCTCGACGTGCTCCGCAACTACACGCCCTATAGCCTCGCCTTCCGGCTGGCCAATGACGGCCAGGAATGGGACGAAAGCGAGGTCGAGCGCGACGCGGCTCTGAAGGGCATTATGCGGTGGGTGCGGCTGCACCCCTACAACATCGCCCAGAAGGTCCAGATCGTCGTCGAGCATTTCCGCGAGAACGTCCAGCCGCTGTTGGACGGTAAGGCCAAGGCGATGGTTGTTTTGGGGAGTCGCCAGGAGGCCGTCCGGTGGTCGGTCGCCATCAACCGCTATATTAAGCAGCGTGGCTATCAGCTTGGCGCGCTGGTCGCTTTTTCTGGGGAAGTCCCGGACCCAGACCTGGGGTCGGTGTCGGAGACCAGCCCGCTGCTCAATCCCGGCCTGAACGGGCGCGACATCCGCGAGACCTTCACGGGCGACGACTACCACCTGCTGCTCGTCGCCAACAAGTTCCAGACCGGCTTCGACGCGCCGCTGCTCTGCGGCATGTATGTGGACCGGCGGCTGGCAGGCATCCAGGCCGTGCAGACCCTGTCGCGGCTCAACCGCGCCCATCCGGGCAAGGACACGACCTATATTCTCGACTTCTGCAACAGCGCCGATGACATCCTCTTGGCCTTCCGAACCTATTACGACACCGCCGAACTGGAGACCGTCACCGACCCAAACCTGATCTTCGATTTGCGCGCCAAGCTGGATTCGGCGGGCCATTACGACGATCACGAAGTCGACCGCGTGGTGCGCGTCGAGCTTGATCCAAAATCGAAGCAAGGCGATTTGGTGGCGGCTCTGGCGCCCGTCGTCGACCGCCTCCTCAAGGCCTATGCCGCAGCCAAGCAGGCTTGGGTGACCGCCAAGGCGGCCAACAATGACAAGGCGGCTGCCGAAGCCCTGGACCACATGAACGCCCTCGACCTGTTCAAGGGCGACATGGCGGCGTTCCAGCGGCTCTATAGCTTCCTCAGTCAGATCATCGACTATGGCAACACCGACATCGAGAAACGGTCGATCTTCTATCGACGCCTTCTCCCGCTGCTGACCTTCGGCAGGGAGCGTCCAGGCATCGACCTGACGGGACTGAAATTGACCCACCATGCGCTGCGGGACCGGGGCCAACATGACCTTCAATTTGGCGTCGGCGAGACCCCGAAGCTCAAAGGCATGGCGGAAGTCGGGTCCGGCGGGCTGTATGAAAAGGAGAAGGCGCGCCTGGACGAGATCATCGCCAAGCTGAACGACCTGTTCGAAGGCGAGATCACCGACGAGAACCAACTCATCTACGTCAATGGCGTCCTCATGGGCCACATGCTGGCGTCCGAGGACTTGCAGACCCAGGCCATGGCCAACACCAAGGCCCAGTTTGAGGCGTCGCCAACGATCCGCGACGAATTCCTCGACGCCATCGTCGGCAGCGAGGACCAGTTTTCCAGCATGAGCCGTCAGGTGCTGGCCTCAGAGTCGCTGCGGGAAAAGCTCCTCGACATCTTGCTGGGGCCAGGGAACCTTTACGAGGCGCTGCGGGAACGAGCCACCCGCCGGACAGCAGACCTCTGATCCCGTTGGCGGCGAGCGAAAAGGGGCGCCGGATTCCTCCGACACCCCCGCATCTTCACTTTCTTTTCGCGCCCTTCCGCTGGGCCAGGTCGGACGCGGCGACGCGCTTTTCCTGACGGGTGGAGGAGGGGTTAGAGAGAATTTTACCCGCTGAACTGGCGGGCTTCTTACCTGTAGCCATAACGTTGACCTTCTGTGAGAAGAAGGCTTGACACTCCGATTCGCCGGACTCAGAGTCCGTTTGCTCGCGTCGTAGTCTCGGGTCGCCTTCACAGCCCCGAGCCTGGATGAGTTAGAGAGTCGTCCGGGTGCAAGCCGGGCGACTCTCGCATTCAACAGAGTCAACCCACATGTTGTGGTTTGGACGGGGTTAGAGTCAAGGTGTGGTGTGCGCAGGGCTCGGCCTTTTTCGTTAACAAGAAGTTAACGGCCTCCTAAATTTTATCTCTCAAGCATGAATTCTGTATTCTCCTGAATATTTGCAAATCAACTAACAGCGTTCTCGCGGACGTGTGTACTATGAATGCCATATCAGACTAGATTAAACCCGTGCGTGGCAGGCCGGTGAACTTCTGTTAAATCCCAGAAATGCTTCATTTTACACTTCAATATCCAGGAGATTGAGGTTTATGTGAAATTTTAATTTACCTCTATTACTGACTAGCAGACGAATAATAGCCAACGCTCCAAGGACAAAAATGGGCCAAAAGGTGGGAAGTGGATTGTTCGGAAGCTTACGTGCCGAAGCGCGTGCTGAGGTCCGACGGCTCATTCTGTTCAACGGCAGGCTACCAGAGGCGAAGGACGCCTGGCCCCGCCGTTTGCGTCGCTAAGTCCAAGCACTTTGGTGGGTCTCAATTGCGCTGCTCTGACGCGGCACTACCTGTCCAAATTGACTTGAAATTGAGGCACTACCGCGCGGCAGCCCAAAGCCCTACCGGGCCATCGGGTCATACTTTTCCGATCCTTCGGAACGGGCGGAAGCTCTGAAAACCTCGGCATTGACGTTTGCGACGGCGGCGGTTTCGCCCCATTCGCGTGTCCTTGGGCCTCTGGAAGCCGAATTCACGCCCTGATTCGCCCAATCCAGCAAGCGCCTCCCTAGCCCTTTGGCGACATCTCCACCCTAACGGCTCGGCTATCGGGCCTTGAGCGCCAACACCGCACGTGCCGCCTTTCCCCCCAAGCACCTTCGCCACTTCAATCCGGCGCGGGTTTTGGGCTTCTGTCGGAGGCCTTGTCTTGCAAATTCGCCCTTGCGTCCTTTCTCATCCCGACAAATTCCTCTGACATTTCAACCTTGCGCCTGTCGAAATGAAGCAATTGGAAAGCATGATGAGGGATAAACGGGAGAATAGCGCACTTACCGGTTGCTCGGATACACCGCCCAACCCTGCGAGCGGGGCAAGCCCGCCCCACACATCGGGGATGTGACCAAGGCTAAAGCCTTAGTGATCCGCCCTACGGGTTTTGTTTGAGAGGATTCGTCTTGGCGATCTACAGTCTGAGGGTCTCAACGGTCCGACGTAACCAAGGTCGCTCGGCTTCTGCCGCCGCCGCATACCGCGCTGGCGTGCGGCTTTTCGACGACAGGCTCCACTACACCTATGACTACCGCGCCAAAGGCGGGATCGAGGCGACGCAAATCTACATTCCCGATAATGCGCCTCTCGCCTTCCGAGATCGCGAGACCTTGTGGAATGCAGCCGAACGGGCGGACAAAAGGATGGATTCGGTCCCGGCCCGCGAAATCCTCGTAGCACTACCGCACGAGCTTGACCGCAACCAACGCAAGGAATTGGTCGACAGCTTCGTCCATTCCCACCTGCGCTCAAGGGGAATGATCGCCGACGTCGCCATCCACCAGCCCAACAGGGAAGGCGACGAACGGAACTACCACGCCCACATCCTCGTCACGACCCGCGCCGTCGATGAGCAGGGCTTCGGCAAGAAGGTTCCCGAGTGGCACAGCCCGGAATTTGTCAAGGACATCCGCCGCGAGTGGACGCAAGAGGTCAATGCCTCCCTCGAACGGCACGCGCCGCAAGTGGAGCGCGTGTCCGAAAAGAGTTTCGCCGAACGTGGAATAAACCGCGAGCCAACCATCCATCTCGGCAGGCAGGCGACGGCCATGGAGCGCCGAGGCGACATCACCGCGCTTGGCCAGAACAATCGAGACATCGCCCAGTCAAACGCGGCAACCCGCGAAGCGATCCGACGCCACGTCGCGAAGACCAATGAGACCGCGCGCGAGGGCAAGTGGCAATGGCGCGACAGCCAGTCGATCATCGACGACATGACAATAGGGCAGAAGACCCTCGCCCAGGAACTCGCCAAAGCGCGCGCCGAGCGCGACGCGATTCGCGCGCTGCCCCGGCCCATGACCGTCAAGCAAGCCGAAACCCTACTCACCAGCAAACATGAGCGCGACGTCGAGAGAACTCGACGCGCCGTCATCGAGACAGACAACCACGCGAGGAAGGAGGGCGTCAGCCTCAATCATATTCGCCAATGGTACGAAGACCCCGGCAACGCCCTCTTAGGCGCCGCCTGCGATTGGGACCGTGCTCTTGAGGCCGCAGTAAGGGCGCGCCAGGCCCGCGAAACGGCCAAGCGCGAACTTACCAAACACCGCGAATGGCTGTCGACCGACCAAGGCAAGGATACCGTCGCCAACCTTCGCGAACCTTCCGTCGAAGCCCGCCGCCCGCTTCGCACGCTCGAACGGCGGATCGCTCGCCTCGAAAAGACCTACGAATTAGCCGAGCGCGACATTGAGAAGGTGAAGCTGGCGCGGCTCATGGGTCACGAGCGCTTGCGTGTACCACCCGACGCGCGCCCTCCGCTCCAAGGCAAGAGCGATATCGAGTACGCGGTCAACCATCGCAGTCAGATGTCGACGTTGAGCATAGACGCGCACACTCGCCTCAAAATGATCCCGCCACCCGAACTCGACAGTGCGCGCCAATACCTCAGAACCATTCCTCGCGGTCAGGCCATCCCCCTTCCGATGTTCCCGCACCTTCCGGGCGGGCCAAATCGCGGCATCGAACGCGATGGCCCCGAAATCGGGTTGTGAGGCCACCGCGCCAAGAACGTCTCCATTTCGGGCAACAGACGCCCCATGGAGGCCGCAATAGGGCGCGGACAAAGCCAGGGGTTTTAATTTGCAGTGACGAACCCGTTCAATCACCTTCAGTGTGCTGGCACGCCACTGTGCTGATTGTGTTTAAACCGGAGTCCGCATTCTGGCCCGCGCCCAGAAGAGATAATTAATCCATGGCACCTTGGGCGTGACAAAGGCCCCAGCTCATTGCTTTGCTTGGCTCGTACCACCCTTCTTGATTTGGGCTTGCGGATACAGAACTAGTTGTCATCAGGCTGCCGCATAATGGGCTCGAAGTGCTGGCTAGCTTAGCGCTGGATGTCAAACCTAGCAGCTCGCTTTCTTGAATAGCTGCTCGAAGCTCTGATCGGCACCCCAGGCTTGCGCCGATGTGAACGCAAGACGGCGCAAGTCGTCCGGCTCGAGAGTTTTAGTCTCAGGCTTGTAGCCTAAGTCATGATTTGCTTCAGACCAAGCATGCTGGAATAATGTCTTAATCTGAAGTTCAAATACCGTAGGAATTTTTTCTCTTGCCCAGCTTTCGCTCTTTAATTCCGCCGGAACTAGCAGAATATAATGTTTTCCAAAATATCCAAAGCTCCATTCCGATTCCGGAACAAGAGTCTTTGCCTCCGCTGTTCTAAAGTACTTTTCGACTATGTTCGATACTCGGTCGACGTCGGACAAATAGAAAACAACGATTCTCACGCCGACCTGATCTTGGTTTTGTAGAAAAGGGTGCTTGTATTTCGGCTCTCCGCTTTCGCTGCTCTTGCTTGCCTTTTCGACGAAACGCTCAACACTCTTTGGCCGAGCCTGGATTCGATCTATGCGAGGCTCACCTTCCAAGAGATTACGAATCTCGGCCTCAATTTGGCGGGCCAAGGGTTCCAGGACCTGGTCAAAGCGCGCCTGATACTCCTCTCTCACGAGTATCACATCGTCACCTTACGACCGCGCAAGTTTTCCTGCACGACCGTTCCGACCGTCGAAAACCTAACCGCGCCCCTATCGGCTGCCTCTTGCATGAATATGTCATCGAAACTCGCGTTTTCAGCGGTGAGTATCGCCCCGGAATCCAACTTCACTGATCGAAACGAGATGTGACTGTCGAACTCCACGGTCGTGAACATAAATTGCTCAGCTGCGGCAGCTGGCGTCCTGAACGCGGACCGAAGAGCTTCTCGCGCCCCATCCGGAAGTGGAAAGCGCTGCAGGAAATCCTCGCCGCTAGAGTCTGTCAGGATAGGACGGAAGCATATCCGGCGTGGCGAAGGTAATTCGCGCACTCTTGTGAGGTGAACGCGTCGAGCAGCGTACCGACCCGCTGCCATGTGGCCTCGACGGTTCGTTCCTCTGCCTTTCGGACG